>NZ_JBSWXV010000002.1:0-825741 GCF_056160765.1 Microbulbifer sp. ABE4_465 | reverse complement strand
GGGAGCGTGTCATCCCGGACTTGATCCGGGATCCAGATGGCTCGGAGTGCGGAGCTTCGCTTCCCTGGATACCGGCCTTCGCCGGTATGACGGGAGTCTGCGCCATGACGCGGGGGCTTAATCCCGCGGTTTTTTCGGCTTGCGTTTCTTGGCCTCGAACGGTGGCTTGCCGCCCTTACCGCTGCCGCCCTGCTCGGCGAACTTGGTGATGTTCATCGGGCGTCCGTTCACGCGCACTTTTTTCAGGTGCTGGAAGATCTCTTTGGGCATGCCTTCCGGCAGGTCCACGGTGGTGTAGTCCGGATAGATCTCAATGCGGCCGATGTAGGAGCTGTCGAGATCCACTTCGTTGGCGATGGCACCCACCACGCTGCCGGGACGCACGCCGTGTTCGCGGCCGACTTCGATGCGGAAACGCTCTTTGCCTTCATCCGGCGGACCTACGTGCTTTTCCTTATCAAACGGCTTTTTATCGCGCTTGTTGCGTTTGCGATCGTCGCGGTCACCGCGGCGGTCATCACGGTCGCGATCATTAAAGTCGCGCTGCTTGGGTTCGCGCTCGTCCAGTAACAGTGGCTGATCGCCCTGGGCCATGGCGGCGAGGGCTGCGGCCACGTCCAGCGGATCCACTTCGTTATCTGAGAGGAACTGATCCACCAGATCACGGAACGGCGCCAGGTCGCCATCCCCCTGCAGCGTGTCGGAAATACGCTGACGGAATTTTTCCATTCGCGAGGCGTTTACCGCTTTCGCAGTAGGCAGCTCCAGACGCTCGATGGGCTTCTTGGTCGCCTTTTCAATCACGCGCAGCATGCGGCGCTCGCGAGGGGCCACAAACAGAATGGCATCACCCTCACGCCCGGCACGACCGGTACGGCCGATGCGGTGAATATAGGCTTCGGTATCGTAGGGAATATCGTAATTGATCACGTGACTGATGCGTTTTACATCGAGGCCACGGGCGGCAACGTCGGTGGCGACCACGATATCGAGACGACCTTTTTTCAGTTTGTCGATCACCTGCTCACGCAGATTCTGCGCCATATCGCCGTTCAGGGCCGCGCTGGCAAAGCCACGGGCGGCGAGCTTGTCGGCAATCTCTACGGTGGCGTTCTTGGTACGCACAAAAATGATGGTGCCATCTACCGGCTCGGCTTCCAGAATCCGGGTCAGCGCATCCATCTTGTGCAGGCCACCCACCGGCCAGTAGCGCTGGCGGATAGTATCGGCAGTCTCGGTTTTCACCTTGATCTTTACGTCCACCGGATTGTCCAGGTGGTCGCGGGCGATTTTGGCGATCTCGCGGGGCATGGTGGCGGAGAACAGCGCAATCTGGCGCTCGTCCGGGATCTGCTCCAGTACCCATTCCACGTCGTCAATAAAGCCCATACGCAGCATTTCGTCGGCTTCGTCGAGTACCAGGGTTTTCAGGTTGGACAGGTCCAGGGTGCCCTTGCGCATATGGTCCATCACCCGGCCGGGGGTGCCCACAACCAGTTGCACGCCGCGCTTCAGCTGCTGGATCTGGCCGCGGTAATCCGCGCCGCCGTAAATCGGGGCAACGTGGAAACCTTTCAGATTGGCCGCGTAGGACTGGCAGGCTTCCGCCACCTGGATGGCCAGTTCACGGGTTGGCGCCAGTACCAGCGCCTGGGGGCGCTTTTTCTTCAGGTCGAGGCTCGCCAGCAACGGGAGCGCAAAGGCCGCTGTTTTGCCCGTTCCTGTCTGAGCCTGGCCCAATACGTCGCGGCCTTCCAGCAGTGACGGAATAGTCTGTGCCTGGATGGGGGACGGGGTTTCGTAGCCAAGTTTGGTGACAGCGTCGAGAATTTCAGCGGGCAGGCCCAACTGGTCAAAACCAGTGGCCGTAGGGGTATCGGTCATATTGGAGTTCACTTGAATGTACATAAGGCCGGGCCGGGCCACAGGACCCGTCAAGGGTAACCATAGCGCACGGCTGAGGATTGCTGGGCAAGGCGAAGAAGCCCATTAATAGCACCGGCTATTTCAAGCTTTTTCAACTCTGAGACAGGGGCCTGTGGCGAGGAGGTCTGCTACCCATTGCGTCTGATGTCCCGATCGTGACCGCACTTGGGCGGTGGGGACAAAAGGCTGCGCAGTCTACCAGTTTGGCAGCAGACTGCCAGTTTATTTTTTGACCGGCAGGCGGTCTTCTAGACCGTAGCGGGTAAATAGCTCCGCAATCTGCTTGCGGACCCGGTGGTCTCCGAGTCCACGCTCTGCGTGGCGCTCGAACAGTGTGCGCTGCTCGCCGCTAAGCCCCTGCCAGCGCGGCACGCCCGCTTGCACCACCGCCAGATGTACTGCCGGCGTGTATGGGCCCAGTTGATCGGCGCGGGCCAGGATCTGATCCAGTTCGGCGTCGAACTCGTTCAGGCGCACCTTTACCTGGGCCATTTCTGCCCAGGACTCTGGCCACAGGGGGCGCAGGGTTGTGGCTTCTTTATAGAGTGCGAGTGCCTGGCGGTAATCTTCCTCGATGACCTGGCCATTGTTGTACGCGCGCCACTCCAGAATTCTGGCTTGCAGGGTAATCTGATAGGGGTTGTCCGGATGCAATCCGTTGGCGCGCTCGATGGCCGCCAGGGTGGTATTCAGAGAAGCCGGCGATGGGACCTTGCCCAGCTTCTGCCAGTAGCGCAGCTGATTTTCCACCCGTAGTACTTCCAGGTGCGCCAGACCATAACGGGCAGCAAAAAAACTGAGCGATAACAGAATAATGATGGCCAGCCAGGAGGCAGTTCGCACCGTGAGGCTGCGTTCTGCAGGCCAGACGGTGGACACTATGCGCGACGCCAGACCTGA
The DNA here is from genome assembly GCF_056160765.1 of Microbulbifer sp. ABE4_465. Lineage (NCBI taxonomy): Bacteria > Pseudomonadati > Pseudomonadota > Gammaproteobacteria > Cellvibrionales > Microbulbiferaceae > Microbulbifer > Microbulbifer sp. ABE4_465. Next base: position 822,915 of record NZ_JBSWXV010000002.1, on the reverse strand, counting down.
ACGCCGGCGGGATCGACGCCGACGCCGGCGCGTGCTGGGTTCGGTTTGGCTCGATAGCGTCTGATCCACGTAACTTGTCTGATTCATGGCACCCGGCTCTTGAAAGCTGGCAGTTAGTAAGAATTCACTTCCGTTAGGCGAAGTGAACACCCGCTATTTTACCCGGATTATCCCGCACCAGTTGCCAGGACTTCTCCTCACCAACAACTTCTGCAGCGGCCTGCCGGCCAGCTTTTAAGATTGGTGGTCGGCGCACTTCGTGGTGGGCGTCTGTGGCAAGGATGGTGACCAGGTTCTGTTCCAGTAACTCGATGGCCCGCTGCTGTGCGGGCTCACCAAACTGACCAATGACCGCACCGGAAGTCACTTGAAACAAACACCCCTCTCGCACCAGCGGCAGAACCTTGCTGAAATCCCGAATCACATCTTTGTTGCGTTCCGGGTGTGCAATCATCGGGCGGATTTTCTGTTTGATCAGCCAGCGGATCAGCTGCTCGGTTCCCGGGGGGATATGGCTATGGGGCAATTCCAGCAACAGGACCCGGTCCCCTTCCCACTCACCCAAAAACGGCACCTGCTTCAGCATCACCATATTCAGGATTTCTTCGGAAAGGCGAATCTCTGCGGCCATCCCCAGCTTCAGAGGAATGCCCTGCTCCTCCAGCGCCGCTTGCAGCGTGCGGAAAGCTTTGGTGATGGTGGCGAGGGTATTGGGAAAGCGGCCGGGGTGAATATGGGGGGTAGCAACCACATGAGTGATGCCATCGGCCACCGCGGCGCGGGCCAGGATCAGTGACTGATCCAGGTCCCGGGCACCGTCGTCGATGCCCGGTAGCAAATGGCAATGCAGGTCGATCATGCCGGCTCGAGGTTTTTCTCTTTCGACGATTTACTGGCCGTCGCAGATACGGATTCAGGCGCAGCGCTTTCGTCCGCGCCATAGCCATAACGACCGCCGTAGTAGCCGTAATATTCACCGTAGCCACTGGCTTTGGAAGTCGTGTCCACCTGGTTCAGCACCACGCCATCGAGCTTGGCGCCCACTTGCAGCAGGCGACCGATACCGTCGGTAATAATTTTCTGGCGCGTACTGTCAGACTTCACCACATACAACATGGAATCTGCAACGCGGGAAACCACCAGAGCGTCACTCACAACCTGCGAAGGCGCGGTGTCCAGAATGATCCGATCGTAGGTTTCGCTGAGGGACTCCAACACCTGCGCAAAGCGCGGCGAAGCCAGCAGTTCTTGCGGATTGGGCGGCACGGCACCAGCGGGAATAACGTCCAGGCCACTCTGCTCATCGTGAAAAACACATTCATCCACTGTCGCGCTGCCGGCGATCAGGTTGGAAAGGCCCGGCTGGTAAACCGGCAAGCCAAAATCCTTACCCACCGACGGGCGACGCATGTCCGCATCAATCAGCAGTACCCTTTCCATCTGAACCAGAGAGAACGCCAGGTTTTCAGAAACCGTAGTTTTACCTTCGCCGGGAACCGATGACGTCACAGAGATGATCTTGGCCGGCTTTTCCAGATGCGAAAGCACCAGACTGGTCCGCAGTGTGCGCACCGCTTCGGAGAACTGATGCCGACCACTCTCAAAGAAGGTGCGCAGCCCCAGGCGCTCACCTTTTTCATGATCGACCCAGGGCAACAGACCGATCATGCGCTGAGACAGTTTGTTTTCCACATCGTCGGGGTTGCGCACGCCGTCGTTCAGCGCTTCAAACAGGAAAGCCAGCATGACACCCATCATGGCGCTGACAACCATGGCCAGGGCCACGATCAAACTCTTCTTCGGCTTGGACGGCTGGCGCGGCGCAACCGCCGGATCGACAACACGCGCGTTTGCCGCTTCGAAACTGGACGTTTCGCTGGTTTCTTTAAAACGCGTCAGGAAAGCGTTGTACAGCTGGCGGTTTACATCCGCGTCGCGCTTCAGTTCCTGGTATCGGGTCTCCTTGCGAGAAACCACCTGAAACTCGGCCTTGGCATCGTTCAGTTCCAGTTGCAACGCGCGCTCGTTCGACAGTGCCGCCTGGTACTCACTTTCAATACCGGCCACCAGCTGGCGAACTTCGCTCTGTAGCTTGGATTCCACAGACGCCAACTGATCGTTGGCGGCAATCATTTTCGGGTGCTTGGGGCCGTAACGGCGGGCGAGCTCAGAAACCTTGCGGGAAGCTTCCACTTCCGCGCGCTTCACATCCTGAATCACGCTGTGATTCAGCACTTCCGGCAGGCTCGCCAGGGCATTCACATCGGAGCCTCGCACGGTCACCAGTTCGCGGATACTTGCGGCCTGCTTCAGTTCTTTCCGCGCGGCCAGCAGCTGCTCGGTAATTTCGTTCAGTTCCTGCCGCGCCAGACCGCGCACACCTTCCACATCCACCAGGCCTTCGGCCTCCTGGAATGCTTGCAGGCGCGCTTCAGATTCTTCCAGCTTTACCCGCAATCCATCCAGGCGGCTGTTCAGCCAGCTGGTGGCCTGCTGGGTCATTTCCAGTTTGGCTTCCAGGTGACTGTTGATATAAACCTCAGCCACCTTGTTGGCAATATTTGCTGCAAGCTTGGGGGATTCCGATTCAAAGCTGATTTTAACCAGCTGGGTATTGCGCACCGGCGAGATGCTCAAACGCTCAATAAAAGCATCGGTCACCTGCTGCACTTTCAGCTGGGCCGCTTCCTCTTCGCTCAGTGGTTCCGCCTGGGAAAGAAAGGGCAGCAGAGAGCGCAGGCTAAAACCGCCTTCCTGCTGTTCCGGATCAAATTCCGGATGGGTGGTAAGCCCCATCTGTTCCACCACGCGCTCGGCGATGCGCTTGGATTTCAGGATCTCAAACTGGGTGAGGAAGTATTCCTTGCGGCTGGAGTCCAGCCCGTACACTTCTTCAATCGACAGCGCCTTGGCCTGCTCCGCCTCGATCATCAGGGTCGCCGTGGCCTGATACTTGGGGGTCATGGAAAACACTATCATGGCGGTAAGCATGGTCACCGCGATCGACAGCGCAGCAATGCGCCACTTGAAGCGGTCCACAATGCGCCAGTACTGGCGCAGGTCGATGACTTCTTCCTGAAGCAGTCGCTCCTGATTGTTCAGGTTACCCATATTGGTCTGTGCATTCATGGCTACGACTACCTCAGAAGAAACTCTGTTCGACAGTGACAATATCCCCAGGGCGCAGCAGCGTATTCAGCTCCGCCTTCTCCCGGGATTGACTTGCGTCGTCGCCACGGATAATAAAAATCTTGTTATGGGAAGCCCGCTCGGTGAAGCCCTGGGCCAGTGCCGCCGCTTTACTGATGGTCAGCCCCGGCTGGAACGGGTAGCCGCCCGGCTTTTCCACCTCTCCATTAATAAAGAAGGGGCGGTACTCCAGAATGGAAACGTGCACATTCGGATTGATCAGGTAATCCGGCTTCAAACCATTCACGATCACCGCTTCAAGGCTGGATACCGTCAGGCCAACCACTTTCAATTCACCCAGAAACGGATAATTGATTACGCCGCTATCACTCAGGGTGGTTTCCAGGGTCAGATCCTCTTCCCCATACACACTGATCTGGATCTTATCCCCAGAACCCAGCTGATAGTCTCCCACCGCTTTCAGATTACTTTGCGCAAATACCGCAGCGGAAAAAGCACAAACCACCAACACAACAGCAGCGCGTAAAACGCGCTGCAGGAATGAGGTAAAAATACCCATAAAATTACCGATCAAATAGTCGTTTTTTCTACTTTATTACCGATTACAGAGACGCCTGCAGGCCAATAAAGGTTACGTTTTTGTCGTAGCTGAAGCCGTCCGCTGTGGACTCTTTGTCGGATACAACAAAGCCCGCGTTGAAGGCCAACCAGCGCTGCATCTGGTAGTTGAAGCGCAGGGTACCGGTATTGATATCCTCCACACGCTCAACATTCGCACCCTGATAATCATTGATGGAGTGATCCAGCGTTACCTGGCTGGACAGGCGATCCGCCCAGGCGTGGTGCCAGCTCAGGGTATAGCTTTCCACATCAATAAAGTTGCCCACACCGCTGGTTTCATCACTGCGGCGCGCGGTGTTGAAGTCAAAGGCGCTGTACTCTTTCGGGGTCCAGCGAACACCCACTTCCCAGGCCGGACCGGTGTAGTCTTTACGCTCGGGGCTCACGAAATCTTTGGTGCGCAGACCGACTTTCGCAGTACCGGTGGTCTTGGCAGTACCTTCCCAGGTTACACCCACCTGGTAGCGCATTTCCGCACTGTCCAGCGTCTCGTTGCCTACCGCGGTGTACTCGTAACCCAGCTCGCGACGGCCAACTTCGGCCAGCAACTTGGTTTTACCACCGGCGTTATAGTTGAACGCGATGGAACCGTAATCGGTACCGCGATCGCGGCCGGCGGTGCGCATGCCACCTTCGTAATCTGTGTCCGCGGTGCCCAGTTGCAACTCCAGCTGCCCCTTGGCAGTGGCCGCACCAAACACATAGGTCGCGTTTACGTCATTACTCTGGAAGCGGTCCGGCTCGTTTTGTGCGTTGCCAGCACCCTGAGAAAAACCGGTACCGCGAGGCTCGTGGCCATCGGTAAAGCTGGCCGCCAATGCCAGGCGGTTGCGCGCATTCAGCTCCCAGGCGGCTTCGCCGGAGAGAAAGTGATCGGTGTAGTTATCTTCTTCGCTGTCGAAGTACTCGCCACGCAGCAGTGAGTAGTTGACCATATACACGGAAACGCCGTCGTCTGCAGACAGCAGGAAGTTAGGGTTGATGACTGCCACCAGGCTTTCAATCTCGCCTTCTTCGACGCTGGTGACGTTGTCGTCCTGTTGCAGGTCGAAGTTCAGGGTCGGAGTAAAGTTCACCCCGCTGCCCAGCTTTACCGCAGCGGCCTCCGTTTGTGCCAATGCAGTGCCCGCACCCAGGCTGGTGATCATAAATACAGCCGCAGACAAATTAAGCTTGGTCATGTTTCCTTTCCAATGGTCTGAAATTATTTTTGAAGCCCATATCCTTTCCCCCAACAGGCTTCGCTCCCCTTTCGAGCAACTCCGGCTCGCGACGCAATGTGACACGCATCACATAAAGCGCCGAACAATATCACAAAAGAATGAAATCCACTATGTATATGCAGCCCAAACGTGGCGCACCGCATTAATAGGCATTGCTACTCACAAAGCCCTTAAACAAGGTCATCCATACAATCCGGATATCCAGCCAGAGCGACCAGTTGCGGATGTACTGCAGGTCGTGCTCCACACGCTTGCTCATTTTTTCAACGGTATCAGTCTCGCCACGCCAGCCATTTACCTGGGCCCAACCGGTAATGCCCGGCTTCACTTTGTGGCGCAGCATGTAACCATTTACTACGGCGCGGTACTGCTCGTTATGGGCAACCGCGTGCGGGCGTGGGCCCACAATACTCATGCGGCCCTGCAACACATTGATAAATTGAGGCAGCTCATCCAGTGACGTGCGACGCAGGAAGGCGCCCACCGGCGTAATACGGGCATCCCCTTTCTTCGCCTGTACCACCTTGTCGCCATTGTCCTGCGTGGTCATGGAGCGGAACTTCCACACCTTGATCGGCCGCCCATCCAGGCCGTAGCGGTGCTGCTTGAAAATCACCGGCCCTTTGGAAGTAAGCTTTACCGCCGCGGCGATCACCAGCATCAACGGTGAGATCAGCAACAGAATCAATGAAGACAGAACCAGATCTTCCATTCGCTTCAACCAGCTGTTGATACCCTCGATGGGAGTATCGTGCACGCTGAGCAGGCTGGTACCACCGACCTGATAAAAGCGTGCGTGCAGCAGGTTATTTACAAAGAGGTCTGTCGCCACATGCACGGTAACGGTGCTGTCGGCAAAGGCGTGCAGGATTTCTGCAATACGCAACTCTTCACGCATGGGCAGGGTGATATAGACCAGGTCCAGCTCGCCGGCCTTCGCCGCCGCCACCGCCTCATCCAGATCGCCCAATACAGGCACCGGGCTGCTGGCTGCAGATATCTCGCCACAGGCGGTGGAATCCGGCACCCGGTAAAAGCCTTTTACGCGAATCCCCAGGTGCGGCTCCCGGGCCAGGTCGCGAGCCAGGCGAATACCGGAATCCGTCATACCGACAATTACTGCCGAGCGGGTATTGTGGTCGTGGGCGCGGAGATAAAACAGAAACTGCCGGAACAGGTAGCGCCAGCTGCTCAGTAGTACGAAGGTACCCAAAAACCAGAACCCCACCACCAGGCGGGAAAAGGTATGGCCGGTTTTGGAAAAATAGGAAACCAGCACCAGCAATACACACACCGCCAACCAGGAAATAGCGGTGATGCCAAACATATGCAGGTAGCTGTCGGCACGCCAGGAGCGATAGAGATTGAGCGACTCCGCCATAAACGCGAAGCTCACCGAAGCCACCAGCCCCGCGATCATCCAGTCTTTACTGACGGCGATCCCGAAATAATGGCAACTGACAATCAGCGTACCAAGGATTAATAGTGCATCCAGCAAGCGGTAAACAGCAGCCAACCCAGACTGGTGGCTGCGAATCCATCCCTGTTTCACGACTCCATCCCCCATGGAAACTATTCCCTTAATGCTTCATTTGAAGCCTTCCCTGAATGACCCCCAGCCAACCATTCCTCGGTCGGCACAGCAGCGCCTGCAATGCGCCACCAACCCCTAAAACGGACCCAGATCCGGGCCTCTATCTATGGAGCAGAATCATGCCACAAGTGTGACGAAGGTCAAATAATCAATGTGACCCAACAGCAGAAAAACCGACAAAACGCACAACAAACACACAGAGCGATCAATTTGAAATCAATCGTTTTTGCTCAAACCGTCACTCAAGAAACGCAAGAAGCGGGCCAATAAAATTGCAAACAACCCACCCACGAAAACACCCGCGCCATTTGCGGCCATATCTACCAGTGAAGCCGTGCGCGCGGGCATCAACCAGCCCTGCCACAGTTCAATCCCAGCCCCAAGAACAAGCAGCCCCAGGAAACCCAATGGCCAAAAACGAGGCGCGGCACTAAATAAAAATAAGATTGCCAGCACCGCAAATACTCCGCAGTGCAACATCAGGTCAAAATGAGGTACCACCTGAGGTACAGGCTCAGACTTCATGCCCGCAAATAAAGCCACACCAAGCACTGTCAAAAACAGTAACCGCGCAACAATCTTAATACGGCGTATATGTATCACAATAAAATGTCATTACGTATAGCCCGAACGGGCCAAATTGAAAGGGTCTGCCCGACTTTCACCGGGCAGACATAAATACACCACCGTAATTTAATAGTACCGGGTTATACCCGCGCGTATTTATCCTGTAGGCGAACGATATCGTCCTCCCCAAGATAAGAGCCCGACTGAACCTCGATCAGCTCCAGCGGAATACTACCCGGGTTTTCCAGACGGTGAACTTCTCCCAGAGGAATATAAGTACTCTGATTTTCCGTCACCAGAAACTGCTTCTCGCCACAGGTTACATTAGCGGTACCAGAAACCACGATCCAATGCTCCGCTCTGTGGTGGTGCATTTGCAGACTCAACTGTGCACCCGGATTGACCACGATGCGCTTAACCTGAAAACGATCACCGTAATCCACCGAATCGTAGTAGCCCCAGGGGCGGTACACCTTGCGGTGTAACTGCGCTTCCGAGCGGTTCTCGGCCTTCAGTTTTTCCACGACTTTTTTGATGTCTTGCACACGGTCTTTCGCAGCTACCAACAGTGCATCGTCGCTCTCCACAATCACCACGTCGTCCAGGCCAACGGTGGCAATCAACTTACCGTCACTCTGCACATAGCAATTGCGACTATCGTGCAAGATAACGTCGCCCTTGGCGGTGTTTCCGTTCTCGTCTTTCTCAGACACATCCCAAAGGGCAGACCAGGAGCCCACATCGCTCCAACCGCAGTCCATGGGCACCACTACCGCATCGCGCGTATGCTCCATAACCGCGTAATCAATGGAGTCATCCGGGCTGGCAAGGAACGCCTCGCTGGCGGGGCGAACAAAGTCCACATCAAAGGTGGCGCCCTGCATCGCCTTTTCACAAGCGGCGAGAATATCCGGGCGGAACCTGGCCAGCTCTTCCAGGTAACGGCTGGCACGAAATAGGAACAGGCCACTGTTCCAGTAGAAATCACCACTGCGCAGATATTCTTCTGCAGTTTCCTGATCCGGCTTTTCCACAAACTGCTCGACGGCGAATGCACTTGCCGCGTCATCCAGCGGATCCGCCTTGCGGATATAGCCGTATCCGGTCTCCGGCGCGGTGGGCACGATGCCGAAGGTCACCAACTTGCCCGCTTCCGCCTGGGGAATCGCGCGGTGGACGGCGGCCTGGAAGGCTTCCACATCCTTGATTACATGATCTGCAGCCAGCACCAGCAACAGAGGATCCTCACCGCGGCCCACGGTTGCGCGCAGTGCCGCAAGTGCCACTGCCGGGGCCGTATTGCGGCCGGCAGGCTCAAGTAAAATACCGCTGTGAGCCTCACCCGCCTCACGCAATTGCTCGGCAACGATAAAGCGGTGGTCATCGCCACAGATCAGCAAGGGCGGTTGCGCATCAATACCCGCAAGACGCGCACAGGTGCTCTGAAGCATACTCGCCTCTTCGGTTAAGGGGAGAAACTGCTTCGGGAATAGCTTCCGGGACAGCGGCCAAAGACGTGTGCCGGAACCACCGGCCATAATTACGGGTAAAATCATCTCGTCATTCTTTCTGTTTCGAGTGCGGCACCTACAGATCACTCTGCATTTCGATCGAGATACCACTTGGAATGTTTATGTACTGAAGGATCTGCCAGCAGGGAATCCACCGACCACCAGCGATAGTGACCATGCTGCTGGTTGGGTAGCGCCGCAAGATCAAGATCCAGCGGTATCGCATAACCCAAGACCACGTAATGGGTGGAAACGCCTTCACTTTCCGCTGCCCCAAAGACGCTATCGGAATAAAAGTGCTCGAATGGCCCTATAAATTCCGCTTTTTCTATCGGCACGGCGACACCCAGTTCCTCTTCTGTTAAGCGGAGGAAGGCATCGGCCAGCGACTCATTTTTGACAATGCGCCCACCGGGCACAAACCAGTATCCTTGTGCCGGCCGGTTCAGGCGCTCACCGAGCAGGACTTCCCCGCTGGCATTACGCACCACCAAATCGATGGAAACCAGTGGTGTGGAAGACACCACCGTCTTAAAGGTATCCTGAGGCAATTTCTTTGCCATAACGGCATCAGCCCCGAAAATCGGCCTGGTGCGCCAGGAACCATTGGTAGGTGTCTGCCAAGCCCTGCTCGAGGGTGACGGAGTAGCGCCAGCCAAGATCCGCCAGGCGGCTGACATTCATCAGTTTGCGCGGCGTGCCATCAGGCTTGGTTGCATCAAAGGAAATTTGTCCTTCAAAACCCACCACTTTTGCCATGGTCTCCGCCAGCTCCCGGATGGTGCAGTCTTCCCCGGTACCCACATTGATATGCGACAGCATAGGTTCCGTACATGACAGGTATTGGGCTTGCGGCAAATTCATCACATGCACACTGGCTGCCGCCATGTCATTTACATGCAGGAACTCCCGCATGGGCTTACCGCTGCCCCACACAACCACTTCGCCATCACCGGCCAGCTTGGCTTCGTGGAAACGGCGCATCAGGGCCGGAATCACATGGGAGTTCTGTGGGTGGAAGTTGTCATTCTCACCGTACAGGTTGGTGGGCATTACACTGCGGTAATCCCGTCCATACTGGCGGTTATAGGATTCGCACAACTTGATACCGGCAATTTTCGCGATCGCGTAGGGCTCGTTGGTAGACTCCAATACACCGGTAAGTAGCGCAGCCTCGCTCATGGGCTGCTCAGCCAGCTTCGGATAAATACAAGAGGAGCCAAGGAACAACAATTCCTGCACGCCCGCCGTGTGTGCAGCGTGAATGATGTTGCACTCGATCATTAGGTTTTCATAAATGAAATCCGCCGGATAGGTATTGTTCGCCACAATACCACCCACCTTAGCTGCCGCCAGGTAAACCTGATCGATACGCTCCAGTGCAAAGAAATCTGCGACAGCCTGCTGCCTCACCAGATCCAATTCCGCGCGGGTACGCACAACCACCTCAACAGAAGGATCATTCTCCAACTGTCGCACAATCGCCGAACCCACCATCCCCCGGTGGCCGGCGACAAATACTCTTTTCTTATCCGCCATTTCGGGCATCACTCCATCGCCACGCTAATATCAAAGCCATGCTCTTTCAGCAGCGCATGGCGCTTAGCCTGATCCAAATCGTGTGCGACCATTTCGGAACACATTTCTTCAACGGTAATTTCAGGCACCCAACCCAACTTTTCTTTTGCCTTGGAAGGGTCGCCAAGCAGTGTTTCCACTTCCGCAGGGCGGAAGTAGCGCGGATCAACCTTAACGATCACGTCACCAACGCTAACACCCGGCGCCTTGTCACCTTCGATCTCAACCACGGTAGCCACTTCGGCTTCGCCTTTACCGGTAAACGCCAGCTTGATACCGAGCTCTGCCGCACTCATACGAATGAACTCACGTACGGAAATCTGCTTGCCGGTAGCAATTACGAAATCTTCCGCCTGCTCCTGCTGCAGCATCATCCACTGCATACGCACATAGTCTTTCGCATGACCCCAATCGCGCAGTGCGTCCATATTGCCCATAAACAGGCACTTCTCCAGGCCCTGAGAAATATTCGCAAGGCCACGGGTAATTTTGCGGGTTACAAAGGTTTCACCGCGGCGGGGAGACTCGTGGTTGAACAGAATACCGTTACAGGCATACATACCGTAGGACTCGCGGTAATTGACCGTGATCCAGTAGGCGTACATTTTCGCTACCGCATAGGGAGAACGCGGGTGGAAAGGCGTAGTTTCCTTCTGGGGAATTTCCTGAACCTCACCATACAACTCGGAAGTGGACGCCTGGTAAAAACGGGTCTTCTTTTCCAGCCCCAGGAAGCGAATAGCCTCCAACAGGCGAAGGGTACCCATGGCATCCACATCTGCAGTGTATTCCGGAGCCTCAAAAGAAACCGCTACATGGCTCTGGGCGCCGAGGTTATACACCTCGTCCGGTTGTACTTCACGTAGGATGCGAGTGAGGTTAGAGGTATCAGACAAGTCTCCGTAATGTAGCTTAAGGCGCGGATTTGATTCGTGCGGGTCCTGGTAAATGTGGTCGATACGGTCGGTATTGAAGGAAGAAGCGCGACGCTTGATACCGTGAACTTCATAACCTTTCTCCAGCAGAAATTCTGCGAGATAAGAACCGTCCTGACCAGTGATACCAGTAATAAGTGCAACTTTATTTGACATAACTACTTCTTCTATTTACGAATTTAACCCTAATAATTTGAATTAGGAAATGATATATGAATCTCGGATTCTGTTTTGAATAACGCCTCCACAAGCGCCTCGGCTCAGAAAAAAGGCGAAACGCCCATTCCAACCCAATAGACTGCATCCATCTAGGTGCGTGTGATTTTGAGCCGGCAATAAAATCAAAAGCTGCCCCTACACCTAGCATCACACACTTCAAGGCCGGTTTATGATCTGCCATCCAGATTTCTTGCTTCGGGCACCCAATACCAACAAATAAGATGTCAACTTCTAACCCATTAATCTCTTCTATGACACGTCCATCCTCTTCGATTGTCAATGGTCTAAATGGTGGAGAATACCTATAAACTATATTCAAGCCTGGATATTCATTTTCTAATCGATCTGCCACCTGGGCCACCAGCTCCTCAGAGGCGCCGCCATATAAGCCAACCTTTAAACCATTTTCCGCACACTTTTCACAAAGTGCACTCATGATATCTTGACCCCGCACCTGAGACGCCAGCCTATTCCCCAACAACCGCTGCGCCCAGGAAATTGGACGACCATCAGGAATAACTAAATCCGCCTGATTAACCACCTTACGAAAGTCCTGGCAGTCATAAGACTCCATACACATATGGACGTTAGAAACACAAACGTACGCACCATTTTTTTTCAGCGCAAGAGATATCACATCAGAAACAGCCTCCCGAAGATCAATCAAGTTCACCTGCATAGATATTACTTCTACTCGCTTCGAATTCATCGAGTCGCCTCCTGAAAGCAACTACTTGGGGGGTATGTATTTTGATAGGACTGCCCCCTTGCACCCGAAAGCAGCCCCAGAACCAAACCCACAGCGGCAGAGAAATGTGGGGTAAAAAATGAATCATTAACAAAAAGGGTCATTAAAACCAAAAACACAAGCACTATATTTTTCTGGAAATCAACCGCGACAGAGTTGACACAAACTCTTGCCAGAAAGTAAAACCCAAGTAACGAAAAAAAACCAAACTTATAAAAAAAAGAAATGAGTCCAGAATGGACACCCAAGTCTTCAAATCCGCCACTATTTCCATGAAACATCGACTTACCGATCAGCGACATATCCCCAGAAACCACTGAAACTCCAAACCCCATACCGAAAGGTTCAGAAATAAAGTATTCAAGCGCTTCATGCCAAAATACGGCCCTTACCCCCGCGTTGTGATCAATTTGAGCGATCAGATATGGGTCCACCCAAAAAATCGATACTTGTAAGGCAACCACTACGACCAAAATTAGTAAAACAGAAAACTTGGGTGCTACCAAGTCAAACACCTTCTGGGGGACAAGCACTATAAGGAGAACAACAAAAGCGCACAGCAAAATCTGAAGCGAAATTGCGAAAAAACCGACCACCATTAACAGCACAATAGCCAATAAAGAATTGCTTCGACTGGAACCGACGAAGGTTACGAATGGAATAAAAAACAAAAGGTATGGATTCCATAATCGCTGAAAATATGTATCCCCCCACTGCGAACCTGCGTAAACCACACAAACTACTACATTAAGAGCAACACCCAACAATATACTTAAATTTAAAAGCTTCCGCCCCTCACCATCAAGAGAAAAGACATATTTCCCCAAACCAAAAAATAAAACCACAATAAATACCGAATACACATCCTCTAAAAAATTTACAAAATCAAATTCATACAAATACGACCTCTGCCAGAAAACATTCAGAATCACGTATAATGAAAATAGTGCAAAGAAAAATAGAAACCCAACACTAAAAAGTTGCCTAATCCGCGCCCAAGCAAAAAAAATTGACACAGCCAAGGCCATTGTAATTAAAAAAGTGGGGATCCCCAGCCCCCTGTATTCCCGCCCGAAAAAACAGATAAGGAAGATAGGGAGAGACAGAAAAAAACCATACAGCCTGGAATTTTTCGAGATTAGCATAGCGACTTCACTTGGAAACTTGGAGCAGCTTCATACTGATCCCATAGCTTCTTAAACACCTCTTCGAAACCCTTAGGAGTTACCGCCTTAGAGCGACGTTGAACTTTAGGCGGAAAATTCAGCTTTATCCCGAGATAACTTGAAAGCTCATCTTGGACGTCCCAAAGAGAATCAAATTTAACAACAGCTCCGCTGGGACGAGACAACCAACTAGAAAGCTGAGCTTCAAAATTCAAGAAGTCAGTACCAGAACTAATTTCATTGAAACTTTTAGGACTTTCTAGATTAATTAAGTGTTGACGAGCCCAGTCCTTCCCATACCTGTCGACACAGCCAAAAAATGAAGAGTATGTAATATCTGGACGATCAAAAATGAAAACTGTTTTGCACGAAACAGGTATCCGTCCAGAAAGCAAATGTGTCTTATAGACTCCACCATCATATACAGCACCTTCGAAGTCTTGCGATTTAAACCCCGGGAAAAAAACCATTCTGGGTGCTCGCAAGTGTGGAAGCTTCTCTCGGAAAGAGCTTGACATAATAGTTTTGGCCAGCATCGTAGAACCACTACGGCCACTACTTGCGACGACAATAGGTTCCTTAGTCGTCGAATACCCTAAATAGCTAGCATAAGCGGCACACTTTTTTAATTTCGGGTTAAGATTCCACCATCTCATTGGTAAACCCCCTTAAGAAGATTTTCTCGTGAAAACATATTTTTATAAAAATCTGATATTTCGATACGCTGGCTACTTGTTAGATCTATCGCCGTAATAATCTTACTTGCTATCTCACTTATCAGGTCATTCCGCTTTAGATTCGGATTTACCAAAAATTTATTATGAGAAACAATCGATGACGGTCCGCCTAGGTCAAATGCGACCACAGGAATTCCTTTAGCTAATGCTTCAAGAACGACATTTCCACTTGAATCATGGTAACTTGGGAAAATTACACAACCCGCAGAGCCAACCTCACTAAGGTATTCAGACTGATTCAATCGCCCTTTGAACGATATATAGTCACAACCAATTGCAACCCGCTTCCAACGGCTATACTCAGGCCCTTCACCAAAAAACTCTAACACTAGCTCTTTTCTGCCTAAAACCTCATGGATATGTTTGACAGCGAGGATAGCTATTTCCCCTCCCTTCCAATAAAGCCCGCGGCCGGAAAAAATAATTTTTTTAGAAGTTTGATCTGGGCTAGAAAGCTCTACAGGCACATCAAGCGCCAACTCCGATTTGACGAAGCATTTCTTGCTCTGTGAGGAATAGAAAGACAGGTTATCTTTATTTTTCAGTAAAACCTTGTCAAAGCTCTTTTTCGTGTAGAACAAAAATGGATCAATTTTGCAAAGCCTAAGTGCTCCTCGCTTAAAGCTCTCTTTAAGCATACCTTTCCAGCCAGAATGCATAGCCAAATGAAAGGGTGCCTTTTCAGCACCACCAACGGGTCCGTAAATACTTTTCCTACCAAAACTTGCGATTAACGAGGGAACCAAAACCCCACCGAACGTCAAATGTTGAACATAGTCGTAACGCGACCTTCCCCTACGCAAATATAAATACAATCTAATTTGCCAAATCAATATATATAATTGATAAACGGCCCTATTCCGGCGAAACCTTTTATCATTGTCTTTCGAGCCAATCACGATCAGATTTAGGTTATCGTGCCCCAGCACATCGGGATTATTTTTTTTTAACTGCTCATAACTCCATCCGCTAGTTGCAAGATCAACTTTCGCACCCTCATCCAACAATGCATAGAGCCACCGGATTCCCACTCCTGGCTCAGAACCAAAATTCCCAAAACACGCATATGCACTCAATAGCACAGTAAATTTATCTGAAATCATTAACAACTACTGCCATACACTGATACACTGAAAAACCCCACCCCAAAACTTTTCGACAAACTTACTCACCCGCCGTGCGCCTACCATCAACAAGCTCTACTCGAATGAGGCTCAAAACCTGGAATAAAATAGATGTTAGCAAGCAAGTGATAACCGCCAAGTATATGCCCATCTCATTAAAATAGAGAATTGAGCCGACGGTACAAACAAGTGAAATCACGGAAAAAATAAAAATACTTTTCAAAGGCCTAGTTTCATCCGCCCTACTTTTTGAATAAGTGATCAAAACCGTGTTAACCATTGAAAGAAATGCAATAACACAGCAAAGTTGAATAAACTCTGCTTGAAAAGCGAAGCCTTCACCATAAAGCTTCAGTAAAATTTCACTGCCATAAAACTGCGCTAACAACAGATAAAATAAATTCCCTGAAACCAATAGGGCGAGAAATTTATCGAAGAGGAGAGTTTTTACCCTGCGAGAACTTCCCGACCAGAATTTAAGCAATACAATCGCAAACGCAGAATTAACATTCGCTAGAGGCAGAAATAGGTTAAAAATGGCGCGAAATGCACCCAATTCTCCAACCATGCCAAAGTATGGCGCCACTATGTAGATAGCGTTTGCCGGTAGCCAGATGCAAACCGACAGCAAGATGTAATGCTTGCTGTTCGCCAGCAAATTTACAACACCTCTATATTCCACTTTTTCCTGAAAATCGATTAAAGAACGGCAATAAATGAAAAAGCAAATAGCAGGAGGAATTGAAATCAATGCAATAGCAGATGATAAGTTAGAAATGTTGTAATATATAGCAAGCCAAACGATAATAATGGTCGACAAGAGGTACACCGAAGACAACTTTATTAATCTTAACCTATCAGACACTGATAACAAGATCCTCCGCAATAGCCACATAAGTGGAATAGATACACCTAAAATAATAAATAATAAAATCTCTTTCATTGCCAACTGTAGATTATGCATCAAAAGCAAACCTACAATTGAAAATATGAACCAAAAAAACACTGTAGAAATTAACGCTATTTTTCTACTTGACAACCTCATAGCCACAAGTGGCTCACCAACTGCCCCATTGTGAAATGTTTGATACAACCTAGATAAGGCTTGCAATGTAGCAAACGCGCCAAATTCATCGAGGGATAATTGTCTAGCCAACAGAACTGACATTAGAAAGTTACACCCCGCCATGACACCCTGCTCATAAACTGACGCAACGACCAGCTGTCCTCGACCTTCAGTCAACGCCATACGAATAATTCTCTACCCAGCAATTTTTCGAGTTTCTCTATGTCTTTTTTAAAATAAATCTCTCTAATTTTTGCACACTCTTGCGCGCTAAGACCTTCAACTTTTTTTGTATTTATTGTTCTCAATCTATGCCAATATTGAAGCCCCTGCTGATAGCATCGCTCCCCCAATACTTTCCTTATACTACGTCGAAAGAGCTTCGCTTTATTAAAGAACCGCTCTACCAGCTCAGATCTCGCTTGACCGCTAGAGTTTATACTTTTTTGAGACCGGGCTTGGAATGGTGCGGCGCCTATGAACTCAATCAATTCACAATATACTGGCAAAAAATCATCTTTAAATTCTTCGTATATGAAAACTTTGACATTTTCACGCCCAAACTTCTCAAAATATTCTGAAACATCATTACAGTAAGTGCTGAATCGGACATAATCCCAATCAGGAAACCATCCATTTAAAACGCGCCGCCCGCCCTCTTTCAGTGAATTTTCGAAGCCGAGAGTTTCGTCGCCAGACTTCACAAACTGCATATAATGGGAATACGCCCTTTGCACAGGGTCTCTCAGAATAATAACTATCTTGGCATTATCGTTATGCGATCTAATATTTTCTTTTGCGCAGTCCGATGCTAAATATATTGGGCTTACTTCACCTTTAATATCACGATCTTGAAATAGAGCCTTATAATCACTGAAGTCAGTGACAACTTGCTCAACTCTACGATCATCGCCTTTTCCAAAATATTTTTTTATTGGAGCTTTAAAAGCAAAATACTTAGGCTCCTTATTTGAAGGAAGACTAACCTCAGGGTGACGAGACAGCATATAATGCAGGTTCGTAGTCCCACTTCTAGGTGCCCCTACGATAAAAAAACTCACTTTAAAGTTATCATTCATAATTTCTGTATCGACTGCTGATCAATCCTACATTTAGCTTGATTAAATTTTTTCTCTAAATGAGAGTAAGCACTCATTATCTCAAACCACTAAATCATTTCTCTAGACTTGACTACTTTTCCCGGGTTACCTATAACGATGGAGAACGGTGCAATATTTCCCTTTACAACGGTTCCAGCACCCAATATAGAATCGCGGCCTATTTTTGACCCAGGTAAAATTACTACTTTAGTGCCCACCCACACATTATCTTCAATGCAAATTTCGGCATCACTTCTCGCACCTTGATATTTAATCGGGATATCAACTCTGTCGAATTCATGGGATGTAGAATCAATAAAGCAATCCGGCCCCATCAAAACATTTTGACCGATTGAAACTTTCCCCAAAACTCTACAATTAGGCCCAATCTGAGAAAAATCACCTAATGAAAGGCGACTTCCATCCCCAAAATAGGCCCCCTCTCTAATCTCGACCTTGCGACCACATTTTAAGAACAATTTTTCTACAACCAGTCTCCGTAAGAAATATCCCATGCGCCAACCTGGCATGGGCTTCCCGGGCAGATGTCGGAGTATTAGATAGTATAGAAATAGGAGTATTTTCTTCATGCTCATAACTTTGCATAATCATACGTATAAAAACTTACTGGTAGTGAGCCATATCAATAAGAACCAAGGGAAGCTGCTCACTTTATTTTCTTCTCAACGTTCGGCCAACTACAATCTTTAGCCAAACTTCAGGCTGGGCAATAGATTTTTTTTGCGATTTTCATAGAATCTAATATTTTCTTTAACGCTAGCTTGCTTTTCTCGTCACCATGGACGATTCGGATTACCTTGGGCTTGTTTTTCATGATGGAGATAAAGTCCACTAGGCCACTCTTGTCAGCGTGCGCGCTGTATCCACCAATGGTTTCAACACCCGCTTTAATATTTAACCTTTCTCCATCCAGCTCCGCGTAGCCTTGTCTCGGCCCATACTTCTGAATATCCCGCCCCGGAGTCCCCTTAGCCTGGAAACCCACAAAAATAATGTTGTGCCGTTCTTCCTCTAGCATGGCCTTCAGGTAATTCACAATCCGCCCACCCGCACACATACCGCTGGCAGCAATAATGATTGCCGGCTGCTTGGTATGCGCCAGGCGGTTTGCCAGCTTTTGATGGGTTGCATGGTCATTTACGGTAATTAGCTGTTCAAAGCTCAGCGGGTGGCGGCCTTGAGCGACGACTTCTTTGGCTTCTTCATCCCAGTATTTCTCCAGGCGGCGGTAGACCTCTGTAAAGCGGCTGGCCAGTGGGGAATCTACGATTACCGGGAGGTTGTGCCAGGAGCTGTTTTCGCCGTGCTTTTGTTGTTGCTGGAAGATGATGTTTTCCAGCTCGTACAACAGTTCCTGGGTGCGGCCGATGCTGAAGGCGGGGATGAGTACGCTGCCGCCGTCTTGCAGTGCGCGCTCTATGGCTTTACGCAGGGTTTCTGCACGTTGTTCGCGGTTTTCGTGAATGCGGTCGCCGTAGGTGCTTTCTATGACGAGTTCGTCGCAGCCTTCACTTGGGGTCGGACCGTAGAGTAGTGGCGTATTCGGCGCGCCAAGGTCGCCGGAGAAAATGGTGCGGTGCTTTTTCTCACCTACACCCGGTTCGCCATGTTTCAGATCGCACTCCACGTATGCGGAGCCAAGGATATGGCCAGCGCGTTGGAGGCGGATGCTTAGTTTGCTTTCACCGTTCTCGATTACTGATTGCCACTGGTTGTAGGGTAGTGGGCGCAGCTGGGCTTTGATGAGGCCGAGGAATTTGTCGATCAGGTCTTTATTGCGGGTTACGCCGATTTTGAGGGCGTCTTCCAGTACCAGGGGTAGGAGTTCGGCACTGGGCTCACTGCAATAGATTGGACCACGAAAGCCGGCAGCGATCAGATAGGGTATGCGGCCGCAGTGATCTATATGGACGTGCGTGACCACCAGCGTTTTTACGGTGTCGATTGGAAATTCGATTTCCAGTTTGTCGTGTTTACTGCCGCCGGGTGAGGTTTCTGCACCCTGGAACAGGCCGCAGTCGATCAGGATGGAGTTGTCTTCATCCAGGTAAAGCTGGTGGCAGGAGCCGGTTACACCGTCGACGGCGCCGTGGTGGCGAATCTCACCAAATGCATCATGAGGGGGCTTTTTGTTGCCCGCAGCTGTGCCCGCACATTCCGCTGTGCGCTTACTGCTATTGATGGCTCCCCTAACTGTCATGGCCCCCAAGATCCCTGTGTTCTATTGCGGCAATTCCTTGCTGCGATTGTTGTTCTTAAAGTTTCGATTTCCGCCGTGATCACCGGTCAGCAGGAATCACAAGCCCCGCGGGAGCCAGAGTGACTCTGCCCGCTAGCAGATAAGTACAGTGGTAGTTATCGAGAACTCGCCCCCGCGAGTGCAGCAGCCTACTGGCTACTACGCCCCCCCACAGATCTATCCCTTCTTTTATATACGGCCATAGCTACAGTGCTATTACCGCTCACCAAGGCGATCAATTATTGATCAACTCCAATCAATCAACCCCCCACTCTTCCTGAGACGGTAGACGATCGTACTGTGATAGGCGTCACACTTTATCATCAATTGATAACATTTCAAGGATGCTATTTTAGGTACCCTTCACCCAGCAATATGCATACCAGAGTGCGATTTCTTGAGCTGTAAAAGCTAGCGCCGCCAGACCGACAAAGTGCTAAAACCGAGTCGCTTGCGCACCAGCCATACGGCAATCAGGTTCTGAGTCCCAACGGCAATAGCCGTGGCAATGGCACTGCCGGTGGCACCTAAAAATGGGACTAACAATAACGCAAAGCCTACTGCCAGGGGGCCGGAGACCAATACGGAATTACGGAAGTCTTTCTCGTGGCCGGACATGGTGAGCAGGTACCCGACGGAGCCAGTTACCACACTAACGAACTGGCCAAGGGCGAGTATCTGCAGGAGATGCGCCCCCTTATCGAACCCATCCCCAAACAGGGACATCAACTCGCTCGGAAAGATCAACATGACTGCCAACACAGGCAGGGCAATGATCACCATGAATTTGACGGATTTGAGAGCGAGACTTTGGAGTTCAGCCTGCTTACCCTGCTTGTACAGGGCCGCAAAGCGCGGTGCCGCTACCATGTTCACGGCCATAAGAATGAAACTGGTTAATAGAGCTGTGCGTTGAGCCACTGCGAGCTGGGCCACTGACTGCATATCTACCCATGCACCGGCTATAAATTGCCCGGACCACTGGGTTAGCTGCCCCATGAGCACTACGACCCACAGAGGGAGGCAACTCTTGGCCAACTCTCTCCAGTCAATATCGCCAGCACCTGGCTTGAGGCTACGCCAAATGGAATAACCGCCAATGCCCGCCGCTATACATGCGGAGCCTGAGAAGGCGAGAGCGGCAGACCGTGCATCACCTATACCCCACACCAGAAGAGCGACCACCAGCAATCCATTCACAAAGATATTGAGAACAAGGATAGACAGCACGATTTTTCGCAGTGCCTGTAAGCCCAAAGCGAAGATGGTAAAAAGCGATATAGCAACGATTGTCGGGGACATTGCCAATAGCACGCGCTCTAGGCCGGCGCTTTCAAAGACATTGCTTGCCAGGTAGTTACTTGTCCCCACAATGAGCGATACCACAACTACGCTCATCATAGCCGTCAGCAGAACGCTCTTAGCAAGTACACTGCGTACTAGCCCCCAATTACCTTCGCCATAAGCCGCCCCTACAAAACGCAGTACCGAGTTATCTAATCCCACCCGGGAAAAGGCAGCCAGAAAGGTAACAATACTGAAAGCCAGAAAGTAAATCCCGGCCTCCTGCGCGCCCAACATCCGCCCAATTGCAAGGCTGGCGATAAATGAGGCAACGACCCCAAGACCCCGTACGATAAAGCTCAACAAGGTTTGCCAGAAGAACTCGGATCTTTTTTCCAGAATAGTTGCTATGACCTAGGCCTCCGTGCACACAATATTTCTCGGTCGACCAAAAAGTTGCGAAAAACTCGCCCCTATCAAATAAATCAACACCGAATAAAACTGTAATTTCCTATCATGAACCGAATCATATTAAGCGGATAATTCACAAGGTAACGACGGATAGTATGCGGTTCGCGGTACATACGATATAGAAAACGCAATCTAAGTTTATTGATTAGCTGCGGATAGTAATGTACTCCCCGTGCACCAGCGGTCTGGGATATAAATGCTCCACAACTAATTCCGAAACCCTTGAAGCCTGCTGACCTAGCATCGAGCATGAACTGTTCCTGCCTCCCCGCTCCGAGGCCCACAATTAGTACATCGGCACTACGAAGTTGGCCTGAACAGATTAGTCGATTTCTCTCCGGATCACTTAGGTAGCCTCCACTCACACCAGCCACCTTCAAACCAGAAAAAAGTGACTTTACCTTCGCCTCAAATCGCTCGGCCTCTTCTTGAGTACCGCCAATAATGAATACTCTCCGCTCTTCTCGTTCGCAATACTGGAAAACGACATTTGCTATAGATGTGAAATCGAAGCTTACACGGCTCACCCATAGGCCCTTGGCTCGTGCGAACAGGCATAATAGTCCCCCATCAAGACAGAAGACGAATTTACTCAATTCATTACCGGAAAACCGCGCCATCTCGCCAAGCGAGTTAAAATTAAGGAACGACACGTCAACTCCATCCCGCAATAACTTATTGAAGTCCCCCGCTACCACATTGAAATCGATCTTCATATCTTTTCAGCTCGAATAATCATGCTTGGTCAAAAGTTAAAATTCATATCCGAACGCATTGATATCCCTTTCAAACCACTTGCGCACAATCTCAACAGATTCTGGCGAGTAGTATTCCCTGTATCCCGCTCTTCTTGATGACTTTTTGTGCGGCAACTCAAGTTTCACTCCAAGGCTTTCGCACACGCGGTCAAAGTCACACGCCAATGATTCAAACCTACAAATGTAGTCCACAATAATTTTTCCGTCTTCATCAGATATCCAGTCAATTTGCGGCATAAACATTAGCGGCTTGTCATAGTAAATTGGATTTTTTCTCCCGTAGGTCTCTAAGACCCAACTATTGAAATCCAAATTTCGATTCTTTAGATTTGTCTGGTTGGTTTGCACTCTGTAGTGAAAATGAGAAACCACCTTATCCCAGGGATTCCTTACCACACAAAACTTATAACTCGAAGCCCACCTTTTCTCTCCGAGCTCCCGCTTCTTACTTAAGGCCGTTTTGTGCTCCAAAGGTAGTTTGAGTGCAGCCTCGATACTGCTCCCTCCTGTTTTATTGATGTGTATAAATACAAAATCATCAAAAAAACGATTGCGGAAATATTTCATCGTCGAGGAGTATTTATTTAGAATCTTGGGGATAATTCCTGCCACAGAGCCCACCTAATATATAATAGAACACTAAAACAAAAATCTTTAATACCCTAGAGATAACATTTTTCCATCATTATCTGTGCGTACCGAGCCAGGCCTTAAGCAGGTGCGCAACATCTCCCCCAGACCAAGGAAGTATAAAAAACAAGTAAACTGAGGCGCATCAATATCTTCAAAGATAAAATACAAGCCAAATACCATAATGCCAGTAATAAATTTTCGTTCAGCGAATGAACACCCCCGAGACCGCACCCATAGCAATGCCAATGCAAAGAAGTATCCTAAAATACAAAATACGCCAATCAAACCTGTCTTTACGAACACACCGATTAGTGTTGAATGAGAACCCAGCGGAATACCGAGTCCATCGTTTGGTTTAACCCCTATCCCGAGAACTGGGTTAGTGCTTATTGTTAGATTTATAGCTTGGATATACGACTGAAATCTTAATGAATTGGAGCCGGCTCTAGAAGAAAATATCTCCTCTACAAATTCTAAAACGACTTGACCAAAAGCCAACGCGAAACAACTCACCAAACTCAGGCTAAAGGCGATGACAGGAACCAAGCCGGCCCCTCGACTCACCCTCAAAAACCCTATAGACAATAGGTACACGGAAAAAATGGCAATTACAGACCTGGAATTTGTAGCAAACACCACAGAAAACGCCACAACCAGTAAAACAACAAATCTCGTTGAAATTTTACTTTCGTTTCTCGTTGCAAATATAAATAGCAAATATATCGCTGAAGCACAGGCATTGGCATACGGCGAAAGAATAGAGAATCGTGTGGATATTTCGCCGAAATACCACTCCTTATTAAGCAGCGGTAGACTTAAAGTATCAGCAATCAATTCAGGAACTGAACCTGGATCAATCACGAAAGAAACGAGCGTAGGGAATGTTATTGGTGCCTCACCAAATACATTCAAGAAGACCATAAGCGCAAAAGCAATTATAAGTAGCGTACCAGAGAAACTTTCATTGAAATCTAATTTATTCTGACACCGGCGCTGCAAAGCATGCTGAGCAATCAGAACACCAGAGACCCAGTACGATAAGTTGTAAATTGACCCCACAATTCTGTCTAGACCGGAGGTCTGAAAATTCATCAATACCGACAGAAAGTATACAAATACATACAATAACAGAGGAGCCAAAACCCAATGAACACGGTAGTATTTAACACCGCCGGAAAGGGCTATAAACACTGCAACGGCCTGAATATAGACTGCACTTAGCCCTATCAGCCAAACAAAGGGGAATGCTAGTAATGAGCGCTCCAGAATCCCGTTTGGTAAATTCATCCTGGCGCCCCGAGTACTCCACGCTTTAATCTCGCATACACACCAAATGGTAATATATACCTAGCAAAACAAACCAATAGCTTTCGCTTCGGAATATTCCCGGTAACCAAGCAGCATAAGAAGTCAAAAATTACTCCCTTAGGCGCCCCCCAAAACCCAACTGAAGAATAATGAGTTACTCTAAAGGAAGACATTAAGCTTTCATCACAGAATGTCGATATGCTTTTCTCGAGTTTAGATATGTCCGCTCTGGTAGCTCCGAGAGATAAACGGTCTGGGCAAATTGAATCTGAGTAATCAACCAGAATTTTGGGTGACATTTGTACATTTCTGGAAGCCGAAGAAGCTCTGATCAAAAAATCCGTGTCGTCTCCATAACGCAGCCCTTCTTGCCACTTTACGGTAATCGCAAGCTGTCTTTTGACGACAATAGATGATGTCCTCACGCTATTACATTTATGCAATAGGTAATCGGGGAGGCTAGTCCCGGGAACATATAGTAGATCAGGTCTAACCGCAGAATATCCTCGCCCCTGAAGGTTCACTCGAGAGAAAAATACATCGCAACCGTCACGCATATACCCCAGTGCAACACTCAACTTATCAGAGCAAAATTCGTCATCAGAATCCAGGAAAGCTATATATTTTCCTTTAGCTTTCTGTACTCCATAGTTCCTTGCCGAATTCGCTCCTCGATTTTCCGTGTGAAACCAACGCACTCTAGAATCGTCAATTGACTTTGACATATCATAATTTGTGAGTGTTGAACCATCGTCAACCACAATTACTTCGAGCGATTGCTCCGATTGCGCAAGGCAAGAACATATGGCCCTGCGCGTTTGCGAATCCCGATTATAGGTTGGTATTACAATACTGAAGATTGGAGGAAGCATCGCTTATTACTTTTCGTAAAGCACCTGAAAAAAATGCGTTTTTTTCAGGTCAGCCTGATATGCCGTATCGGAGCAAATAGAAGTTTTAACTCTTCGATATACGTCAGAATACCACTTGTTCTCACCCGCATTATCATTCGTTAATTGTATTTTCTGACCACAGAACTCCTCCAGTAGAGCTTCACTTGCTTCACTAGTGAGAGATTCCATCCGCAAAAATAAGATGTCAAACTTTCCTTTCTGAATCCTAAATACTTCGGGTTGATCACAAGCTATAGCAAGAAGATCTATACCCGTGAATTTTTTCAATTCACTGTCAAACCAATTAGCAAAGTAATAGTGGTCAAACGCTTTGTGAAAAGCCTCGATCAGGAATTCATCGCCTTCTTGTCTAGTATCGGGCTCGTATTTTTCTATGTATTCGCCGACCCAAAACACTAGATCTTGAAAAAACATAGAGACATTTCGCTCAAGTGGGTTACGAATTAGCGTAATTATTCGAACTGTCGGACGTCGTTTAATTGCAAAACGACTAAACGCGTCACGAAATCTTATCCATACGCTTCCAGCGATGTTGCCACGTAATTTTCTCTCATGAAGGTGACAGGGAGGACGTCCATACAAACTGTGGAGCTGCACGGCCCCAGGAATAGACCTCTCTAATGATGTGGAACCTACTTTGCCCATTTGATAGATGAGAATTTTATTCTCATCAGAAAGCGCTCTATAGGTTTTTTTCAGCTTTTTTACTAAGCGCATTTAGCCCCGGCCTCAACAAAAAAGGGGCGCGAAGCGCCCCTGATTCGGACTCTAATTGTCTCTTTTTACATTGCTTGCCAGCCACTGGCGTATTGTTTGATCCAAGGCGAACTGGACACTGAAGTCCCGTCCATCTCCCAGATCATAGTCCACATATTCTGTGGGTTCTGCCAAAGAATGTCCGCCTTGCCGTCGCCATTGAAATCAACAACTTTGACTATTTCCCAGTCAGCGGCGTACTGCTTGACCCAGGGCGAAGCCACTACATTAGTACCGTCCATTTCCCAGATCATGGTATTTCGGGAGTCGGTATGCTGCCACAGAATATCGGACTTTCCGTCGCCATTAAAATCGGCAACAGCAGCCACATCCCAGCCCATAGCGAACTGCTTGACCCACGGAGAGCTGGTTACGGTACTACCGTCCATCTCCCAGATCATGGTCATCTGTAGCGTACTATTTTTCCACAGAATGTCGGCATTTTCATCACCATTAAAGTCAGCTACTGCTGCAATTTCCCAACCGGAAGAGTATTGCTTGACCCAACGAGACTGGCTTACAAACGTACCATCCATTTCCCAAATCATGGTCTGCTGTTGCGCTGGGCTCTGCCACAGTATGTCGGCCTTCCTATCACCGTTGAAGTCAGCTACCGCGGCGATCTCCCATCCAGCAGCGAAAGACTTCACCCATGGAGAGGCGGTCACTGAAGTGCCATCCATCTGCCAAATCATCGTCATCCTCAGGGAGTCATTCTTCCATAGGATATCGGCCTTGCCGTCAGCATTGAAATCCTCGACCGAGGCAATATCCCAATCACTACCGTAGGACTTAACCCACTGGGCGTTGGTGACCGTAGTGCCGTCCATTTCCCAGATCATTGTCCACATGCTGGAAGGGTTGCGCCACAGAATGTCCGTTTTGCGATCCCCATTAAAGTCGGCCTTAGCAACAACTTCCCAACCGTTGGCGAACTGTTTTACCCAAGGTGAGCTGGTAACACTGGTGCCATCCATCTCCCAGATCATGGTCCAGAGGTTGGCGCTATTCAGCCAGAAAATATCGGACTTGCCATCGCCATCGAAGTCATCTCGGACCGCAGTCTGGCCACTACCAGGTACGGAACCCGCATCCCAAGGATCCGTACCAGCCTCAAACTCTTCCAGATTGGTCGCGCCATCGCCATCAGCGTCAGCCGCGGCGTCGTCCACATTTGGGTCGAGGTTGTTGGCTACTTCATACGCATCACCCATACCATCACCGTCGGTGTCACCCTCCAGAGGATTGGTAGCCGCTTCAAACTCTTCGAGGTTGCTGAGGCCATCTCCGTCCAGGTCGATGCCGCTGTCGTCACTGTTCAGGTCCAGGCCGTAGGCAATCTCGAAGGTATCTGCCATGCCGTCACCGTCGGTATCGTAGAAACCGAAGTCGGTGAAACGCACTGAGGCGGTTAGCGGGTCGGCAACGTTATCCAGCACCATACCGATCAGCTGCTCGGAATACCCGTTGCCAATATAGGTGGCGGTGAGCATTTCAGTATTGGCATCCAGGTGGAACTGGGTATACGCCATTGCCCCTTCTTCGCCCTGCTCCAGGTCGACGCTACCGTCGGAATTCACACGGTAACGACACTGACTTGGGTAGGACGCGGTTGCGGACTGCCAGGGGTTTTGCCCGGCATCGGCGCCGATAAAGCCCCAGAAGGCGTGGCCCTGGAACTTCTCGATCCGCTGCAGGGTACAGGCGTTGTAGCCTTCGCCGTCGGTAGGACCGTTGCCATCGAAGTCGATAATGGAGCGTGCAATTCGGGCACCGGTAGAGCGGTAGTCAACACCGTTGCCCCAGTCGAGGAAGCTCAGGTTGCCGGCCATAAACACGGTGCCATTCAGTGCGCTGTTGTCAGCGTAGGTCGCTGCGTCACCTTTTTTGATGAGCATTACCATACCAACGCCTGCACCCCAGTCTTCATCATCCATGTAGATGCTGACCATGCGCTGCTTTGCGGCATCGACTTTGAACTCAACAACGCTGTTTTCGTCGTCGCCACCGAGCTTCAGGTCAACGAGGACACGGCCCTGGATTGGGTCCACTGTGTAACTGCAGCTTTCCAGGTTGTCCTGGCCAGATTCTTCATCAACACCTTCTGGTGCCAAATTCTGGCCGTCGAAGGGCGCCCAGGCATCGTGATATTCAAATGCGGTTACCGCTTCACAGGTGCCATCGCCATTGAACCGCCAGTCTGCGTTCCCTACGTAGTGGCCTTCGGTAAGGCTGCCGTCGCGCTCGAACTCACGGCCCCAGTTACTGAGGTGCCACACGCCGTTGATATCGGCCAGGGTGAGCGTATCCGGTTTCTTCACGCGGAAGGTGGTCCAGGTGTAGCGGGTTTGCTCACCGGCTTCGACCAGTTCCGAGTTGATGATCAGGCTGCGGTCGCTGGTGGCCATACCTTCTGAGCCATCGCTACGGCTCCAGAAATTGCCGTCGAAGTTGATCTGGGAAACACAGTCTTCCCCTGCCGGGCAACCGCTGGTGCCGTAGAACGTGGATACGAACGGATCATTGGTGCCGGTGACATCAATAAAGCGCTCTGCCACATCGAATTTACCCTGGGTATCGGCGCGCATGGTTTGTGTGCCATTTGCGTCGATAAACAGCGGGCTATTGCCGAAGGCGGCAAAGCTACGGTAGTTCCAATCCTGGCCGCTGCCTTGGTCGGCCCAGCTTACGCCAGCCCCCCAGACGATGTCGGATTCGATCCCCATGGTGTAGTAGAGGTCACCCGCCGGGAAGTCACTGATTTCATTGAAATCGGTACCCGCCATCACTTCTTCGAAGTTGGTGTAACCGTCACCGTCGGCGTCGACCAGTGCGTCTGCCGGATCCAGCGGGTTGAGGCCGGCATTCACTTCGAAGCCGTCGTCGATACCGTCATCATCAGAGTCTGAAGAAGAAGGTGATGTGCCCTGAGCAAACTCGGCGGTGTTGTCGAGGCCGTCGCCGTCGTTATCACCAAAGGCGTCACCACTGTCGTTGGGGTTCAGACCATGAGCGGCTTCCCAGGCGTCGGGCAGCCCATCATTGTCCGCATCGAAGATACGATCGAACTGGGATACGTATCCCTGCCAGTCACACAATTCGCCGGTGCCGCAGTAGTTAAAGGCCTGGCGGATGGTGACGTAGTGACGGTCGGTGTAACCGTTTTCGTCCTGATCTTCGGTGTCGTTGATGATGAATTGACGTTCGCGGGCCTTGTAACAACTCCACTCGCCGTAGCAATTCTGGTCGTCGTAGTAGTTTCCGTATTCATCCTGGAAGTATTCGATGATTACGGCATTGCCATCGATGTACCAGGTGAACGGGACGTAGCCGGTAAAGCCGTCGCTGTTATCCCAGGCACCCTGGCTACCGACACCTCCGGCAGTAAACTGCAGGCCGAAGCTGTTGTTACCTTCATAGGCACTTTCTGGTGTATCGACGAAAGTACCCAGTACATCGGCTTCGCTCAGTTCACTGACGTTTTCCTGTTGCCACATGGAGTCATTGGCAGCTGCACGACCGTATACACCAGACGTGGATTCGTATTCCTGCAGCACAATGGTCTTAACGCCTTTGCCGAAGGTTTCCACGAAGTAGACGGTCGTTTTGGCATCGCTGTTGATATCGAATAGCTGCAGGCTGCCATCGGCATCCTGGTTCCAGTCTACGCTGACATCGCCGCTACCACTGACTTCCGGATCGATGAATACCACACCGGTCTGGTCGCCGTTCAGCTCGACCGCGGTCGGGGTGAACAGGTTGGACGGAGTGATATTGTCATGTTCGGAAATCGCAATTTCGGTCGCGAAAGTGCCGGCCGCGATTAATGGAACATCACTAGCGACACTGCCGGCACCAATCATTTGCGCTTCATACACGTCGACGAAGGGTTCATCGGCCAACATGCCGCTGACATAACGGTTGTAGCCAATCGCAACCACTTTCCAGGTCGGGTAATCGCCCGCGTCGTCTTGCAGATAGATGTACAACTGCTCGACATAGCGCTCGATTTCATCCGACTGGCCGATGGCATCGACCCACCACCAGTCTCGGTTTACGTAGTTGCCATCGGTTGTCGCTGAGATCGCGTTGCCGGAGTGCTCCCAGGTGAAGTGGGCACTGCCATTCCAGAGGGCGATCCGTCCATTGTCGTCAAAGCCTGCGCCATCGCCTTCGAGGTCGATGACATAACCACCGGAGCCATTAAAGAAGGCGCCTTCGTTGGTCAGAAGGAAGCGACCGGCACCGGGGTTGCTCAGGCTCAGTGGCATGGAGCCATCTGCGTTCATGTCAGAACCAACCACTGCTTCGTGCAGGTTGCTGAAACCGTCGCCATCGTTATCGCCGAAGGCGTCGTTGGCGTCTTGCGGATTCAGGCCGTTGTCGATTTCGAACTGGTCGGTGAGGCCGTCGTTGTCGTCGTCCAGGTCTTCGTCATCGATGATGCCATCGTTATCGAAGTCCCCGGGCGGTACGACTTTCTGGAAGATGCTGACATAGCCATTCCAGTAGTCGTTATCGAAGGTACCGTCATAATCCCAATCGAAGATCTGGTGGTTGGTGAAATAGATTTCCTCACCAGAAATATCGTTGATGGTGAACTGGCGTTCCCGCCAGAACACACAGTTGACCCCGGTATTGCCACAGGTGGACTCGTTGTAGATCTGCCAGTTGTCTGTGTCCATCCAGGCACGTGCAAAGATGGTTTGCCCCTGCAGGTACCAGCCGTAAGACCAACCTGCCCGGTTCCACTGACTGCCATCCCAGGAAAGGTGGTATGCCTGGCCGTCGTCGGCAAACTCGAGGCCAAAGCCGGGTTCACCAGACATGTCATCTCGACCATCCGAAACATATTGCCCAACGACGTCTTGCTCGGTCAGACCGAGGTCCACGTGATCATGGAACAGGACGCTGGTGGCGAACCGCTGACCGTCAAAGTTGTAAACAGCCAACGCATTGCGCGTATCACCAATACTGTCGATAAAACGATATTGCGTGGTATTACCGTTGCCGTAGGCCACAGTGAGGACACCGCTGCCGTTATAGTTCCAGTTAAGATCGCTGCGCTGGTTCAGCGCGTCACTGCTGGTTCCCGGGTTGTCATTCAGCGCGAGAATCGTCGGGCCAACGTTTAGCACCGGATCTTCATTGCCGACGGTATCGTAAACAATGGTCGCGTACTCGCCCTCGCCTATTCCTGCATTGAAGAGGTCGCTACTGCCAACGACGTTGTGATCCCACTCCTGTGTGTAACCCGCGTCCGCGAGCTCGCCGTTCGGGTAGTGGTGGCGGCCAACAATCACCTGTTTCCAGGTAGTGTTGCCATCGCCCTGGTCGAATTCGAAGTAGTAGACCTTGTCATAAAGAACCTGCTGCAGCACGTCCTGTTGCGCGAGTGCATTCCAGGATGTTTCTTCAGACGCGACGTAGCTGCCCAGGTCGATTTCCAGATAGGTTCCGGTGTAGTTCCAGGTGCCGGCGATATCGTGCTGCTGCGTGCTCAAACGGCTCGATGTGTCGGGTTCCAGATTCAGCAGCGCGCCATAGTTTGAGCCCTGGAAGCCGCCGTAGTTGGCAAACATGAATTCGCCGGTACCGGGGTCTGCCAGAGGTGCGGGGGTGCTGCCGTCATAATGCGGGTCTGTGCCAACCTTCACTTCGTGCAGGTCCAGATAGCCATCGCCATCCTGGTCTGCATTGAGGTTAGAGGTTAGCGGATCGAGACCACTGTTCCATTCTTCGCCGTCGGAGATACCGTCGGCATCCGTATCGGACACATTGATATTTGTGCCGATTGCGTATTCGGTCCAGTTGTCAGCGCCATCGCCATCACGGTCTTCGGAGGCATCGTTACCGTTGTAGGGGTCCAGGCCATTGGCGATTTCCCACTCATCCGGAATGCCGTCGCCATCACTGTCTTGCACACCACGCACAAACTGGCCGACATAGCCCTGCCAGTCGCAAACCTGCTCGCCGCAGTAATTTGCAAAACCCTGGCGAATGGTGATGTAGAAACGGTCGAGTTCGCCATCACCGGAAGTATCTTCCGCATCGTTAAAGATGACATGTCGCTGACGATGCTCGTAACACTCAGCGGCCCCCTGGCAGTCTGACTCGCCGTAGGAGTTCCAGTTTTCATCGCGGTAATAGCGTGCGATGACGGTGTTGCCGTTAATCTCCCAGCCAAATGGTGCCGACTGGTACCACTGCCCTTCCGACAAGAATTCCTGGTGCCCCAACCCGTCTTCATTGAATACCAAGGCAAAGGTCGACATACCGGAAGGATCGCCTTCCGGTGCGTTCTCCAGGCGACCAACAACATCCGCCGTATCCAGAGAGGTAATTGTGACCTCTTCCCACATGGACTGTTCGGCTGCCGCCGAACCTGAAAGGCCAGGTGCGGCGCTGTCGAACTCGTGCACGACGACAGTCTTGATACCCTTACCAAAGGCTTCGACAAAATAGTTGGTGATACGAGCACTATCACCCAGGTAATCGAGTACCAGTGTGCCGTCGCCTTCTGTCGACCAGGTTACGGGCTGGTTGCCGCTGCCCCCGACTTCGGACGGGATCACAACATGGCCAGAAGCATCACCATTCAACACAACTTCTGTGGGATGGGTAACCCAGGTGGGGTCCAGCAAGTAATCGGTACCGAGACCAACACGTGTGGTAAAGATGCCAGAAGTGATTGCAGGTGCAGCGGTAGAGCCGGTTCCAATTACCTGATATTCATAAATGTAAGTGAACGCATCAGGATCAATCGCTTCATCCGGGTAGACTTTGCGACCGGACATTACGATTTTCCATATAGGCGAAGCACCGCCTTGGATCTCAAAAATTGAGAGGCTGTCTACCCATTCCTCAACTTTGGTGCCGTAGCCCAGCTCCTGCACAAACCAGTCATCGCGGTTTACATAAGAGCCATTGTTTGCACCGGTAATCGCGTTGCCATCGTAGTTCCAGATGAAGTGCGCACTGCCATTGTGCTTGGCAAATCGACCTTCATCATCACCGCCGACGCCATCGCCAGCCAGGTCAAGAACGTATGCGTTGGCAGCAAAGTTACCGAATTCACCCAGCAGGTAACGGCCTTCGCCGGGGTTGTTCATTGCGTTCGGGACGGAGTACTCGTCGCCGCGATCGGTGCCCGCCATGATTTCGTGCAGGTTGGTGAAGCCGTCGTTGTCGTCGTCTTCTCCAGCGTCACCTGCGTATTCAGGGTCGAGGCCATTTTGAAGTTCGAATTCGTCAGTCAGGCCATCGCCATCGGTATCGATAGTCGGGTCGATATAGGTAACGGTCGTCGTTACCCGGGTGTTAAAGCCCATGGCAGCCAAGGCGGGTGCGCGGACATCGAAGTAGCCATTGGGGTGATCGATTTCAGCCCAAACATCCCACTCACCAGGCTGTACCCAGTCGGGCACGTGCAAGTAGCCCTCGGTAGCGGAGCCGTCCAGCCATGCATAATGCGCTTCGGTGTCTTCGGGTGCGAGATGAATAGATACCTGGCTGCTGTAGACGTTTTCCTGATCTGCAGTACTGAATGTAACCATTGCATCGACGCTGCCATTGGTGAGGTCGATGGTGCTCGGGTCTATCGTCAGCTCGGTGATCTCGGGGCGGCCCCAGTCGGCGTTATACCAGCCGTTCGGACTAATCAGACCCAGGTCACTGTCCGGTATGGCGTTACCCCAGATATCAACATCCCAAACGTGCTCCTGCCCGATGAGGGGGGATATATCGGTGACTGCGTTGTGCGCCATGTAAATGCTGTGAAGACTCGGCAGACCGGAAATATCCGGAATCGCGGTTATTGCGTTTTCACCAGCATCAAACCACTCCAGTGAAGGCATCGATGAAATAGCACTGATGTCTGTCAGATGATTGCGGTTCAGATTGAGTTCGCGCAGCGGCAGACCAGCCAGCGGACTGATATCGGTAATGTTCGCATTGGTGAGGTGCAGGCTCTGCATTCTCGACAGCTGGCCGATCGGCGAGAGGTCGGAATAGGAACTGCGATTCGGGTCGTGCTGGTCGCCAGTGGTGGAAAGGTCCAGGTAATCCAGCATGAACAGTTGTTCGATACCTGACAGATCGTCGATCAGTTCGTGACACCAGAAACCTGTGAACTCGTGAACATAGGAAATACCGCTGTCGCTCGCTACACCCTGAACACAAGTGGTTAAATCCGAATCAGCGAAATTCAGGCTGTAGATATCAATCGGACCCGGGTTTCCGTTGGCCACATTAAATTCAATCGGAAAGCCCTGTGCTTGCAGCTGCCAGCCATCAATATGCAAGTGGTTGTTGGCATAGTCATCTGCAGCAATGTAGTTAATCAACCACTTGCCAGCCGCGTCAGCGGAGTGGAAGAAGAATGTCGCCTGAGTCTGACCAGCACTGAAGTTGACGAACTTGCTATCAGACTCCCAGTTTTCATGATGAATCTCGATCCAGCCGCTCTGGACACCGGAGCCATTGCCATCTTCGAGTACGAGGTCGACAGTTACGGCAACGTAGCCGTTTGGCGCCGCATCCAAATCGATGTTGGTTTCCGAGAAGCTCAGCTGGTCAACGTATGGCGCTTCCAGATCTCCGGGGCCAGTGCCGTCGACGGTTAATACCGTGTCGCTGAAACCCATCACTTCCAGCTGCGGTTTTGTCACTTCCCAGCAATCACCGCCATCAATACACACGTTGCCGTACAGCGCCCAGTCACCACGCTCTGCGTAGGTGCTGATCCATGCACTACCATCGGGGCTGCCGTTCCAGCTGTCGCAATAGCCGGCGCCTGCGCCACTTGGGCTTCTCAGGTCCAGGCAAGATTCCCATATTGGTGAACCGTCCAGCGCACTGCCGGAAACGGTGAAAAAGATTTCGTGGTCGCCGTCATCGGCATTGATATAGCCGGTTGGAGAGAAAGAGGCTTGATCGAACCGTACGGGAAGTACTGAGCCGCTGTAGCTCGGTACCGCGGCAATCAGCGCATTCTCTTCAGCGCTCCCTGGAGTGAACAGGTTCCACTCGATGTTGAGCATTTGCAGCGTGGTAATCTGAGCAAGTTGCGCAAGGTCGTCGTCTTCAAGCCCATTTTGCGCTAGCGACAACTCAGTCAGTGCAGGAAACGCTGCACCGAGATCGCTAAAACCGGCACCGACTGCGTCCGGCAGGTCCTTGACCCAGGAACTATCGGCGTTTATGTGATTGAGGTTGGGCATCCCCATCAGCGGGCTCAGATCCGCTACCCGAGAGCCCCACATGCTGATCCATTCCAGGGAAAAGCCCGTCAGAGGTGAAATATCCGAAACCGGGTTTCCGCCTACATCCAGGCCATGAAGACCAGACGCGGCACTCAGAGCACTGATATCGGTAACCTGGTTATCCCAAATGCTCAACCATTCAAGACTCGGGAAAAACGCGTAGCCTGAAAGCGCAGCGAAATCGTCATCCCCAATATTTGAGACACTGAGTCCCAGGCCACGGAGGTTATTCAGCCCGGACAAAACGGAGACATCGAAGTCTTCAACGCCCGCCAGATCAAGATCAACCAAGGCTGTGAGCGCACCGAGTGCCGAATAGTTGTGCAATGAGTTCCAATGCAGCGAAACCCTGGTTAACGCGGTGAGCTGCTCGATGCCGCTCAGGTCCTGGATATCCGGTTCGGAGCAATCTAACCACTGGAATTCACTAATTTGCGTCCAACCTTCACTGGCCGCCACCTGGTCAATACAAGACTCGAGGCTGGCGTCGGCGAATTCGAGATCGGTGATTTCGGTTGCCTGAGCCGCGGTACTAAAGAGTGAAGCGGTAATGGCGAAAGGAAGAAGCAGCTGCTTTAAAGTGTCCATGGTGTTCTTTTTGTTCATTTTTTCAGATTTTGGGTACTGCTGATCCATGACAGGGCTCCTCGTGATTTCCCGTCTACGAGTCAATACCAGCCAACTCGGTGCGTTATTTGTTTCCGGCGTGAAAGACCGAATTATTGAATGGTTTGCGCGGAACCCTGCTGCCGGCGCTGTACTGCTTCGCGGCTGAGCTGTTCGCTACGTGAAAGAGATTCACGCTTCTGGGTAGACATGCGTGCGAGAGAGTTTTGCTTGCGCAATTGAGCGTTGCGACGCTCCATATACTCTTCGCGACTGGGCCTGGCATTCGGCCCGGAAGTAGAACTGCTGTGCATTTCAAGCTCAGCAATTTTCTTTTGGAGGGTAACCAGTTGCGCCTGCGCGTCTGAGGCTTCACTGGAGATTTTTCGGTGCTGGATCGCGCCGTAAATATTTGTCGCCACGGATACAACCAATGCGACGGTAACCACTAGCAGTACTTTTTTTGTGCTATTCACCCCAACCCCCAACTTTGTCTCAAGCCGATGCTTTGTCAATTCGCAGCGCCTGAGACTCTTTTTTCATTTCGATTTAATTCTAGAAATTACGACCCCAACCGCTCCCCAAGACCTCCCCAACAGGGCCAGGAGAGCAAAAGCTCGCGAATCCTACCATGTGACACACATCACACGCCATCCGCAAGTGCATCACAAGTAATACGTGTCTCTACCCACAGAAAACTCCACACGACGAACAAAAGTCACAATATCACCTATTGTTCGACCGAAATCAGAGAACTGGCCGCGTATTGCAGACATGTCATTTCTACCACCAACTCAAACACCCCATAAATAGCCCCGAGGGGCTAAATTGAGCGCTGTTTTTCAATTAACAAAAGCGCTCGCGCTCGAAATCGTCAATGGACTGCACACAGGCGGGTCTGCTTTTTGCGATCGCTGGATCCCGGCTGGCGCCGGGATGAAGAGCTGGGGAAGTGAAATACTAGCGACGTCTCTAGGCGGGTTCGGTGGTTTTGGCTTTCTGGGAGCCAAGGAACTCTTTCAGGCTGCTGCCGATTTCGGCGTGGTGCAGGCCGTATTCGAACTGGGCTTTCATGTAGCCGAGCTTGTTGCCGCAGTCGTGGCTGTGGCCAACGATGCGGTAGGCTTCAACGGATTGCTGTTTGAGCAGTTCGTCGATGGCATCGGTAAGCTGAATTTCGCCGCCGGCACCGGGAGCGGTGTTTTCCAGCAGGTTCCAGATTTGGGCGGGCAGCACATAACGCCCCACTACGGCCATATTGGATGGCGCGGCGTCGACTTCCGGTTTTTCTACCATGCCGTCAATTTTGGCGGTGCCGCCGGTTTGCAGATCTGCACCCAGGCAGTCCACCACGCCGTATTTACTCACTTCTTCCCACTCGACGCGCTCGACCATGATCTGGCTGGCACTGTTCGCTTCAAAGTTTTTCACCATATCGGCAAGATTGCTGGCGGTAAGGTCGGAAGCGTACTGATCAATCAGTACGTCGGGCAGCAGTACCGCGAAGGGGTTGTCGCCGACCACCGGGCGCGCACAGCTGATGGCGTGGCCCAGGCCTTTGGCTTCGGCCTGGCGCACAGAAATTACGGTGACATCTTTCGGAACGATGGAGCGGACTTCATCCAGCAACTGGCGCTTGAGGCGATTTTCCAGTTGGGCTTCCAGCTCAAAGGAGGTATCGAAGTGGTTTTCGATGGCGTTTTTACTGGCGTGGGTAACCAGTACGATTTCTTTGATTCCTGCGGCGACGGCTTCGTTGACCACATACTGGATCAGCGGTTTGTCGACGATGGGCAGCATTTCCTTGGGGATCGCTTTGGTTGCCGGGAGCATACGCGTCCCCAGGCCGGCCACGGGGATAACGGCTTTTTTCACTTGCTGCATGGTTTATTTCCTTAACGTCTAAATACTTTTTCTCGCAAATGCGGAATGCTGCTTCACTCCCTGAAAGCTTCGGGGTGCCACCGATATCCCACCTGCCAATGTGAAAGGCGTCACACTTTAGCACTTAATTATGACAGTTCAAGATTAAGTGCGAGCGCCTAGCCAGTGGGTGCCGGAGACCGATAATCCACTGCTATCTCGAAGACGCGTGAAGCTTTCTCTATCTCTCTTCCTTTCTTTGGCAATTTGCATACCAACTGGCACTTTCGCCTATTTATTCATCTTAAGGCGCGGTATTGCGGTTAGAAAATAGCCTCAAAGGGCTATCTGAAACACTGCGGGAATAGCTCTGCCTGCTGCAGCCCGCGCCTCCGTTGCGTGAGCACGAATTTGTATCAATTTGTCGCGGCGCCTGTGGCAACGTGAATTTGAGCCAGAACCGAAGGGTTCGCGCCAGCGGTGCCAGACTGTATTGAGGTTGATCGAATTTTGATCGCAACGATACAGGTCTGCTGATGTTTGGTAGTAGCAGCTTTTGTTTCTGGAGCCGTCGGGCAACCCATCAACATAAGGCGCACACAGGTGGTGGCAGGTGCTATCGCGCGCTGGTCAATTGCGCGTTACTTGGGTTGTTTGCGGCCGGCTGTATGATCACCGCGAGCGCCTTTACCCCCGGCCAGGCGCCCAAATTGTCCCGGCCTCTTTTAGAAGAGGTACATGCGGAATACGGTGCCCTTGCCCACGGGCGCCTGGTGCGCTGGCAGCAGCTGATCACAGAGCAATCCCGGGCGCTGGAGTGGCACCGCCTGTTGCGTATTAACCATTTCCTGAACCGGGTGCCGTATGCGGAAGATCTGGCCCACTGGGGGCAGGAGGACTTCTGGGCAACGCCGGTTCAGTTTCTGGCGTCCAACGGCGGCGATTGCGAGGACTACGCCATCGCCAAGCTGTTCAGCCTGACGAGTGCCGGTATTTCACCGGAAAAAATCCGTCTTACTTATGTGGTGGCGGCGCAGGCCGGGCAGCCTCATATGGTACTGCTGTACTCCGCCAACCCGGGAGAGCACCCACTGGTGCTGGATAATATGACCGGTGATGTTCTCCCCGCGCGGGAGCGTACCGACCTGGAACCGGTGTACAGTTTTAACGCACAGGGACTGTGGCTGAACGCCTCTTTGGCGACCGCCACGAAAGTGCGCAATCAGCCGGGTTCGGCACTGTGGACCGAGCTGCTGGCGCGCATGAAACATGAAGGCGTATTCGATTAGTCCGGTATTGCCCGAGACAAGGAGATTCGAGTGAGCTATCCCCGAGCCCGAGCGGACCGTCGCTACGGTTTTAAC
This sequence comes from Microbulbifer sp. ABE4_465, assembly GCF_056160765.1. NCBI lineage: Bacteria > Pseudomonadati > Pseudomonadota > Gammaproteobacteria > Cellvibrionales > Microbulbiferaceae > Microbulbifer > Microbulbifer sp. ABE4_465. The sequence continues at coordinate 784,096 of NZ_JBSWXV010000002.1, read as the reverse complement.
CCATGGCATACCAGTATCCTGCTGGTACGGCAGGCGCTGCTGTGGTTACTGGGGCTCTGCGCGGCGATCGCCATTGGCCTGTTCATCGCCCGCGAGCAGTCGCAACAATTACTGGCACATCAGGCCCGCGATAGCGCGGCGTTGCTGGCCGCGCAGTTAGGTAGCGCTTTGCGCGAGCGCGCGTCTCCCGAGCTTTACATTCAAACCCTGCTGCAGGGTGTGACCCATAGTGGTGCTTATTCAAAGGTGACCTTTTCACCGGCACGGGAATTCCACGCCGATTCGGCAGATCCCTCTTCGACGGTCACAAGCACGCAACAAACTCGTGCTTCGATGGCTCCGGCTTCTGTTTCAATCCCGGATTACTTTGCCGGTGTGCCGGACTGGTTTGCGGCACTTGTGCGGATACAGCCGCCAATTGCCACCCTTGACGTGACAAGTGGCTGGGAAATTGCAGGACAGGTTGCAGTCAGCCGGCACCCGGGGCCTGCACTGCAATTACTCTGGCGCCTGGCGGTTGGCCTGTGCGGCGCGGGAGTTGCGCTGATGGCGATGGTGCTTTGGCTGTCTCATAAAACACTGATGCAATACAGACGTGAAGTTGACGCGCTACTGACATCCGCCGAACGGGAACAGGAAGAGTTTCAGGCACTTTCCCGCAAGCTGAATTTGCACCTGGCCGGGAATATATTTTCCGAGGAAACGGAAGAAGATATTGCCGGCGAGAAGCGCCCGCATAAAAAACATACGGAAGCCTGATCGCATACCAGGGATGCACTAGCTATTAATAGCTAATAATTTTCTGTTTTGCGTACCAGTTACCACTGGACAATAATTTTTTTCGACTTTATCTGTGGCATAGCCTTCCCATTTACTGTATGGGCGCTACAATCGGCCGCAGATTGAATGGAATCCACTGTAAAACAATGTTCTTTATTAGGGGGACGCATGAAAAAGTCAGCACTGGGGATCGCACTGGGTGCGAGCTTGCTGAGCGCTGTAGCCATGGCCGATGTTGCACAATACATCGAAGCTGGATACAGCATGGATCAGGTTATTGCTCTGGCACAAAGTGAAGGCCTGAGCACCGAGGAAGCCCTGGAGCAGGCGCTGGCAGCAGCCCCTGAAAAAGCGGCAGAAATCGCAACTGCCGCCATCAAGGCTGGCGCCAACGCGGAAGCGGTGGTTGCCGCCGCCGTTGCCGCAAACCCGGCCTCTGCCGAAGCGGTTGTAACCGCAGCCGTGGCTGCCGGTGCTAACCCGCAGTCTATTGCCGCCACTGCAATTGCTGCCGGTGCCGACGCTTCCGTGGTCTCTCAGGCAACTGCAGCGGCAGCGCCTCCGGCTGGCAGCTCCTCCCTGGCGAGCAGCACTTCTACCCCAACCACTCCGATTCCTCCGGCACCTCCGGTGATCAGTGGCGCCGGCGCTGGTGGCGGCGGTGGTGGCACCGCAGCTTCCCCGAACTAATTGCAAGGCGTGCACCGTACGTGCAAATCACGCAAACAGAAAAGGCCCGCAAGGGCCTTTTTTGATTTCAAAACCTGAAACGCTTTGGTTTGGGAACAGCTTCCCTGGCTTCAACAGATAAATAGAACGATTTAACAATGTCTGCGATTGGTCACGCGCCTTTCCCCGAACTTTCACAACCGGCACCTGCCCTCTCTGGCAGTGCGCGCCTGGAAATCGGGCTGTTCTACGGGCTGCTTGCCCTGCTGTTCTGGCTGCCTATTCCCCTGGGCTCTCACCGCCCCTGGGCCTGGTCGCTGATGGAGGTGTGGGTATTTGCCCTGACCGCGGGCTGGCTACTGCTGAACCTGTTCCGCCCGGGCCTCCAGGCACTCCGCCCTTACTGGCCGTTACTGGTGATCTTCGGCCTGTTTCAGGTTTGGGTTTTTATTCAGCAGCTGCCACTTCCCATTGGCCTGCTGGAAACACTTGCCCCCACAATTGCCGAGGCACACCTGCGCGCGGCCCCGGGACTCTCGACAGCCACACTGTCTCTCGACCCGAACCAGACACATGTCGCGCTGATAAAAGGCCTGAGTTACTGGTGCATGTTGCTGTTGCTACTTGCCCTGGTAACCAGCGCCAAACGGCTGCGCCTGCTGGCGATGGTTGTGGTACTGGCGGGCACTTTCCAGGCATTTTATGGCGTGCTGCTGGCACTCTCCGGTGCGGAAACCACTTGGATTCTCGGTTTCAAAAACTCCGGTATTGCCACCGGCGGCTTCCGCTATAAAAACCATTTCGGCAATTTTCTGGTGATGTGTCTTTGTCTGGGTATCGGCCTGCTGATTGCGAGCCTGAGCGGTAACAGTGGCGGCAAACTGAAGGACCGCCTGAAGCGCGCCATCAATATGTTGCTGGGCGGAAAGGCGGTTTTGCGTATCTGCCTTGCGATGATGGTAATCGGCCTGGTGATGTCCCACTCGCGCATGGCCAACACGGCATTTTTTGCCAGCCTTTCCATTGTGGGTGCACTGGGCCTGCTGCTGATCCGCAACCGCAGTAAAAGCCTGACCATTCTGCTGGCCAGCCTGATGGTGATTGACCTGATGATTGTGGGCAGCTGGTTTGGGATGGATCGCCTGCGCCAGGAAATCGAAGAAACGACATTCACCAAAGAAACCCGCGATGAAGTGAATCAGTACGGGCTGTCACTGATCGAGCAACACCCGCTCAGTGGCACCGGGGGCGGCAGCTTTTATTCGTCGTTCCCCAGTGTGAAGGGACCGGGCATCAATACCTTTTACGATCTCGCCCACAATGATTACCTGCAGTTCAGCATCGAGTTCGGACTGCCCGCGACTCTGTTGCTGGGGGCGGCGGTGCTGTGGAGTTTGTTTCACGCCTTTACCGCACTGCGCACCCGGCGGGACAGCCTGATGCAGGGCCTGGCATTCGCTACCCTGATGGCAATTGTGGCGGAGCTGATCATGTTGACCACGGATTTTCATCTTCAGGCACCGGCGACGGCGGTGTACTTTCTGATGATGCTGGGGCTGGCGTGGAAGGCGCGATTTATGCAGAGTGAGCGACGGCGATAGCCAGCACGGCCCGCCTCCGTCATCCCGGGCTTGACCCGGGATCCAGCACTCCGAAACTCTGGATTCCGGCCTACGCCGGAATGACGGAACGCCAAATACAAAAAGGCCGCATCCTTCCGGATGCGGCCTTTTTGTATTTGGTGGAGCCTAGCGGGATCGAACCGCTGACCTCAACACTGCCAGTGTTGCGCTCTCCCAGCTGAGCTAAGGCCCCAAATTGGGTGGCTTTCAGATGACGTTTCCGTCGAAAGCGGGGCGCATTTTAACAATGCGCGGGCCACTGTCAACAAGAAAAATAACTTTTTAATCAATTAGTTAGGAACCGGGCCGTCACTGACGTTCTGGGTCACCCCGGCGCAAGCCGGGGTCCAGATTCCGTGGCGCTGGATCCCGGGTCGAGCCCGGGATGACGCATTATGCCGCCCGGAATGACGCAGTGAGCCGCCCGGGATGACGCACGGAATACGGTGGGGCTTAACCCAGTGCAGCGTATTCCTTCTCCCAGCGCTTCAGCACCTTCTTACCGGCGCCGCCCAGCACGTCAATTGCCTGGCGCAGGCGGGCGCGGCTGAGGTCTGGTCCCAGGAGATCCATCGCATCCATAACCGAAAATGACGCGGTAGTTCCACTGATGGCGACAAACAGCGGCGCGTTGAAGTCCTTCAGCTTTACGTCCATCTGGGTAGACAGCTCTTTCACCGTGGCAAAGATGTTGTCTTTGCTCCAGCTGCGCAGGGCCTCCAGGCGCCAAAGGGCGAACTGCAGCAGTTTCTTCTGCTCGTCCAGCTCCATCTTATTGCTGGCGAAGCTCTCTTCGGTCAGCGGCAGTTTGCCGGAGGCAAGGAAGCCGACCAGAGGGGCGAAATCGCCGAAGGTTTCCATGCGGCCTTTGGCGTGCGGCAGAACCTTGAGCAGATTTTCGCGATTGAGCAGCCACTGCTGTAGACGATCTGCCAGCTGCGCGTCTTCCAGCTCGCGAATCCACAGGCCATTCAGCCAGCTCAGTTTCTCCACATCAAACACCGGGCCGCCGAGGGACACACGCTGGATATCGAAGTGCTTGAGCATTTCGTCCAGGGTGAACTTCTCGCTCTCGTCCGGCATGGACCAGCCCATGCGACCGAGATAGTTCAGCAGAGCTTCCGGCATAAAACCGGCGCGCTGGTAATACAGGATAGAGGTGGGGTTCTTGCGCTTGGACAACTTGGTTTTGTCCGGGTTGCGCAGCAGCGGCAGGTGGCAGAGCACCGGCATTTCCCAGCCGAAGTATTCGTACAGCAGCTTGTGCTTGGGAGCGGAGTTGATCCACTCCTCACCGCGCAGTACGTGGGTGATCTCCATCAGGTGGTCGTCCACCACGTTGGCCAGATGGTAGGTGGGCATGCCGTCAGACTTTAGCAGTACCTGAGCGTCCACCTGGGCCCAGTCGATCTCGATGGTGCCGCGCAGCAGGTCTTCCACCACACAGGTACCGGACTCTGGCACGTTCATACGCACAACATAGGGCTCGCCGGCGGCTTTGCGCTTTTCCACCTCTTCCGCCGGCAGCGCCAGATCGCTGGGCTTCAGCGTCGCTTTGCCTGACTCCTGCAACTGTGCGCGCAACTGATCCAGTTCTTCCGCGGTGCGATAACAATGGAAGGCATGTCCCTTGGCGACCAGCTCGTCACAGTACTTCTTGTAGATATCGCCGCGCTCGCTCTGGCGATAGGGACCGTGAGGCCCCCCCACATCCGGGCCTTCCTGCCAATCAAGCCCCAGCCAGCGCAGGCTGTCGAGAATGGCCTGTTCCGACTCCGGGGTACTGCGCGCCTGATCGGTATCCTCAATACGCAGCACAAACTGGCCACCCTGGGCCTGGGCAAAGCACTGGTTGAACAGCGCGATATAGGCGGTACCTACGTGGGGATCGCCGGTGGGGGAAGGAGCAATACGGGTTCTTACGGTCATTGTTAACCTGATGTTGGACTAGTGACTAATTACTTATAAAGGAAGAAAGACTTTTGAGGCGCGGCATTATATCGCCGAGGTTTGCATGCGCACAGGGGAACAAACGCGGCCCGTCGAGCTGCCCAATCGCCCTGTATCGGCATACGAACGCCCAAAAAACATCACCCCAACAAAAAATCCGTGACTGACGTCACAGAACAGGTATTATTGCCACGTAGTCGACGAAATTGGGGGAAAAACCGCCAATTTGATGCAGTAGACGCCAGGGGCAGGCTAATAAATGACCACCCCAGAACAACAAACACTTTCAGGTATTTAGGGATTAAATGATGAAGAATGTAGCCCGCTCCCTCGGTGCAGCTCTTTTCACCTTGGCCGCAATGTCGGCGGTTGCCGTTACCCAAGACGGAGATGTGGATGAAACCGCCTCTACCGGAACGGTCGACATCACGTTGAATATTACCTCGGCAATTGTTGTTGCCAACCTGGACAGTATTCCGATGACTGCAGACGGCACCACCCCCGCCAATACTGCCCTGGAAGGCCGCGATGCCTTCTGTGTTGGCGGCTTTGGTTTTGCCAATAGTGCCTACGCAATCGAATTTGAAAGTGCAACGGCAACCGCGAACTCCGCCACTGGCTTTCTGCTCGACGGTAGCAGTCACGACCTGACGTATAACGTCGCGTTCACCTCTGATATCGCCCCGACCGCAGCAGGCTCCGCTGTGGATAACTCTACCGGTCAAATGGCTGGCACTTTCGACTTGAGCGACGGTGTTGAGTGTGCAGTTGCCGATAACAATGCGCAGGTTATTGTGTCGGTTCCAGCCAGCCAGTGGGAATCTGCTCTGGACTCCTCTTACACGGATGTTCTCACGATTACCGTAACTGGCCAGTAAGACAAGACAATGTGCCGGTAATCGCCGGCACATCTCATTCCCGAAATGAATAGCGCGGTAGCTCGGATTTTGTGTGCGCTGGTGTTCGCCGCCCATTGCAAATTCGCATTGGGTGCAGCAGCCGCCGCGTTCACTCTCGAAACTTCAGCCCCTGCGGGATTTGGAGATCTCACCGAGCCGGAAAGTCTGGTAGCCGATGTTTATTTCGGCGGCCGACCTGTTGGCACCGCCCAGGTCAAGGTAGATCTGCAGTCGGTTCAGTTTTCAAACCCCCATGCCGTTCTTGAACTACTACCGGAATCACTGCAGCCGGACGCCGTACTCTCCGCGCTAAGCGCGCCTCAGCCACGCAATTCACACCGCACGTGCCGCCTTGAAAATCAGCGCGATTGCGGGTTTTTAGTTCCGGAAATTGTCGGCCTTATTTACGATGAGCGCCGCTTTCGTGTGGACATATTCATCGCGCCAGAATACCTCCCAAAACAGGCCGCGATTGACTCACCTTACCTCCCGGAAGCGACCAGCAAGTTCTCATTTATACAGAATTTAACCGGTACCTGGTCCGGCGTGGACACCAACCAAGGAACCGCGACACAAAGCGCCTCGCTGTTTGGTGCCTCAATTCTGAGCTTTGGGGAAAGCGCGCTGCACAGTCATTGGTCTGCTACTGATGAAGGTGATCCACTTATTCACGAACTCCACTGGAGCCGCGACTACCAGGGCAAGGCATATTCCATCGGGTTACTGCAGCCCGAAAGCTATTTCAGCAGTTTTATCCCATCGCCTTTCATCTACGGCGTTGAATACCGTAGCTCAAACAATAGCCGAACAGACAATTACTACCGAGAGGGCACACCTCTGGAAGTAAACATGCCCACTCGCGGACGAGTGGAAATTCACCGCGATAACCGGTTGATTTTCAGCACCCTGATTGAAGCAGGTAACCAGCTCCTTGATACTAGCAATCTGCCGGGTGGGGCCTACGAGATAGAGGTCCTCACATTTGATGAGAGTGGTCGCCCGCTAAACCGATTCACTCAGTTCTTTGCCAAAGATGGGTTGCTCCCCCCGTCCGGGGAGTGGAACTGGGAACTCCTCGCCGGTAAGCCTGCACGAGAAGCCGATAACAGAACCCTACCTTCGCAAACCGATAGCTACTACCTGAAAGGGAGTCTCGCCCGGAGAATCTCTGACAGCGCAGGCATTTTTACAACCGCGGCGACTACCGAAAAAGAGCAGGTACTGGAAGTTGGATCGCGATGGGTTCAGGAAAACTTTGAGCTATCCCCGAGCCTTATTTACAGCAGTGAAGGTAGCCATGGGTATCGCCTGTCGGCGCTGCTGCACACCCCATATATTGACATAGGTGCGAGTGAGACCCGCATCAGCGGCGAGCCAGATTCTAGTGCTGACACAGCCGGTTTCAGTATTTTAAGCCGCAGTTCATTCAATCGAAATTTATCGGCTAGCAGCTCCGTGTTCGGCGGGAGAGCCTCCATTCGGTATAGCGAAAGCGACCGACTTCAACAATTCGAAACACCGGGAATTATTCTGGACGGTGAGTTTGGTGGAACTGAGAAACTGACCACCTTCGAGTTTCAGCGCGGGCTGTTACGTTCTCGATATTGGTACGGTGACTTCCGACTTTCTCATAGCGTCGCAGAAGGAAGTGAACAGCTGACCGCGATTAATTTTCAGTTTCGCTACAGAGGCAACCGATGGAGTAGCGGTGGCACATTCCGGTACGATCGGGACCAATCAGGAAACGGCTTCGCCCGCGCCGGAGTCAGCAGCAACTGGAATGACAGAGACCTGTGGGCCCATGATGTTTCACAGCAATTTTCTGCCGAAACCTCGGAAGATGATTATTACCTGGGCAGCCAGACACGCTTGGCAGGCAGGCGGGGCTATCTCACGTCCACATTAAGCCATCGCAATAATAGTCGTGTATCCGGCTCGCGAACGACCAATTATCTTGGAAGCTTTAGTACTTCCTTGATGACAACTGGAGATACTTTTTCCTGGGGTGGGGAGCGAACGCTCAACAGCGCGGTCATCGTCGATATTGAAGGTTCCGAGGATCAGGATTTCGAAATTCTGATCGACGGCACCCGCCGAGGCTATGCCCGGGGGGGCAGCCAATCAGTAATCAGCCTGCCCTCGTTTCGTACCTATGAACTGTCTTTACGTCCCCTGGCCGATGGTTTCCATGATTACCGGGATTCCCGTGATACCATCACGCTATACCCCGGTAATGTCGCCACCACCGATTATGAAGTTCAGACGATAATCGTCGTACTCGGCAGGCTGGTTCATGGTGATCGGCCTCTGCGCAACACGAAGATTTCCATCGGGGAGTTCTCTGCGGTTACTGACGATTACGGCGTATTCCAGATTGAAATACATGGAAAACCCGAAGCTTTACGAGTACCGCCCGTACAATGGGGGGATTGCAAGGTCGAGATCCCAGAACAGTCTGGAGCCGATGACTGGATAAACATTGGCATCGTGGACTTGGCCCAAGCAAAGTGCCCAGCCAAGGGAGGAGTCTATGCCGCCAATTAAACCTGGTAACCCGCCCCGCTGTCGTTTTTTGATACTGATCCTGTCATTGGCAGGGGCCATTACCAGTAACCAGGCACTGGCGCAAAGCACTAATCAGGACCCCTGCGGCGATGGCTCTGCGATAATGCCTGTGCCAGAAAAATCTCTGGGTGTGTGCGGGCTTGATGACACCGAGCAGGCCGTTGTATACAACGGCGACCTGTCTATTCCATTTAGTATCCGTAGTTGTTGGGCAGATTGGGAAGGTAACGAGTGGAACGCCGCCTATTGTACGGCCTCTCGAGACTACACCATTGAGATTACCGGCCCGGCTCAAGGGCAAGAGTTCCTGTTTAGTGGACCCGAGGGCGATATCCCAGTCACGTTAAAGTTTCATCACCCGGCGACAACAGCAAAAACGATTACACCTGGCCAGGTAACCAATACCCGCTTTGCCGGTGCTGCTAACGGCCAGCAAACGCCTGTATCGTTATCCTTGACACCGAATACCGCAACTTCCCCGGCACCCGGCTTGTACCGCGCGACTCTGCAATTCTACCTGTACCAGTGCAATCCCTGGGGAGATCCTGACAACCCGTACAACCCGATCATCTGCAAAGGCTCGACGGCATCAGACAATCGCACGGAACTGTCACCGCCACTTTCGGTAGATATTGTTATGGTAGTTGGTGCCAGTATCCGAATCAGCGGGCTTGAAGATATGACGCTGCAAATGCCCAACCCCGTTGCGGACATCACCGCACAGCAAAATTTTTGCGTGTACACCACTGCCGGGACAGACTTCAGACTCTTGGCGGATAGCGCTATCGGGAATGGTCAATTTTTATTGGGCGGTGCGTCCAGTGCAGACACCATTGAATATGAAGTCAAAATTGCCAGTGAGCTCCCCCCGAAAAAGAAGAGCAGGATTCAGGAGGGGGTATACACAAAGAAGGACTGGAAAGGCCACTCATCCATTGACTGCCAGGGCTATAGCGATGAGAACATGCGACTGGAATTAACCATTCCCGCGAGCAATTTGGCTAACCCTCAGGACTATCGATACACAGATATCCTGACCCTGACAGTAGAGATGAATTGATGAGGAAAGTATCAAAGACTCAGCTTGAGTTTTTCTGAATCTTTGCCACTGCGAGCAATAAACTCCAGGTATCCACCACGGGAAAAGTCCCCTTCCAGTGCCAGCTCCGCGCCTCCGTATACTCTCCCTCCCTGATCGATCGCCGCGCACTGACCAGAATCGGGACAATACCGGATACCAGTGACTTCAACATTGATGTTTCCGGTGTTGGCAATAGAAAGTTTACCGTTTCCAGACTTATCCAGCGACAATTTATAACTACCTGACTCAGGCTGAACAAAAATCAGAGCCTGGTAGGCCACCAGAATTTTTAATGCTGTTCGATCCGATTTAATATCACCCACAACAGGTTTGAAGGTCACCCGATAGACTTTTTCACTGTCCAGATTTTGCTCCAGCGACATCAAACGAAAGCGTTTTTGTTCACCCGCTGGAATCACCGCTTTTGACGGGCTCACCAGTAATTTGAAGTCTTTAGGGTCTATTACCCGAATACGTTTTTCATCAGTGCGACCGGGGTTATCCACCCTGTAAATCTCGGTTTGCAGGTAAAGTGTTTCCTGATCCGGGTTTGTCACTACAATATCTTCCCGAGAGTTCGGTTTGTCCTGAAGATATAGAATGATTTTATCCAGTGACATCGCTGCAAAAGCGGGACTTGCGGCAAGTGCCAGAAGAAGAGGCAGGATTTTTTTCATGTTCGTCCGCGATTGGGCCTGTTTACACAATGGCATCATTCTAAGCGGATACGAAGGATAAACAACCACTCTCCGAAGCTGCTGCCAGCCGGTTTTTTAAATCACTCTGCAGCAATGAGTAACCGCCGCACTTCTCCCTTCCGTAGCCGGATAGCCTGATACTCCAGCGGCAAGCATTGATTGATGATGCGCCCCACTTCTCGGCGAGCAGTCAGCATGTAGCGGTTCTGCAAGGCTTTCGGTGCAGACCGGACCACACCCAGTGTCCATACCAGACTGACTCGGGATGCGGGAACGCCTCTCAGACAGACATCATGCCCACCCTGATTTGACATCTCGAGGTCCACTCGAGATGGAATCGTGAGCGTAATCCGTATGGTGCCACTGGCAACTCTGCCAGACTCGATGGCTTCCCCAAAACCTTCCGGTGCGGGCCCCGCTAAGGCTATTCCCAGGAGTATCAGCAGGAATCCTCTCAGCTTCTTCCCACCAGGGCCCAATAACGCTGCCGATAGCCGTGCCAACTGCAATACCTCATAACACAGTGCATACCGATATTTTCAGTCTAGGAGGTGGCCGCGATTGGCGCGCCAATCCTTCTAGTGAATCTCTCGCGGTTCAGGTTTGCGCTCGCGCCAATCCTTTCTTGCAACCCCTCCCACACCAACTATTTTTCAATAAGAGATTTTGCGGTATCTCCCACCCCTTCCACACAATAAGGCCACGCCCGGCGGGAACCCACATCGATGCTTATTGCGCATTTAGGCGACAAAATTCACCACCCGGAAAACACCCTTGCGGCCTTTGAGGCGGCGCATGGTCTCGGCGCCTGTGCAATTGCCACGGAAGTGCAATTCAGCAAGGACCAGACCCCCTGGTGTTGTGCCGGTGACGGGCTGGAGATTCCACAGGCAGCAATTTCTGCCCCACTGCGCAGACTGAAAGACAAGGATCTGCGGACGCTGCCGCTCAGCAACTTTCAGCAACTGGTGGATTGGGCCGGACGTCATCGCCATCTGGAGTGGTTTGTGGAGTTGAGCCCGGAAACCCTGGCGCTGACCTCGGCGGACATTGCCATTCAACGTCTGCTGGATGAAATTCCGGGCTCCACGGACAATTTCGTGCTGCTTACTTCTGATCTGCGCAGCCTGCGCCTGGCCCGAAATATGGGATTCGATCTTGTGGCGCTGCGGGTACCGAATGTAGCCCGCTGCCTTTCTGCGGATGTGGTGACGCTGGCGCCAGACTACCTGTTGATTGACCACGCGGCGGTAGATTGCCAGGAGCTCCCACCGGGACCCTGGCAGTGGGTGGTCCACGAAATCAATACCACCCAGGGCGCCGTGCACTGGCGCCACAGGGGGGCGCACCACATTCTTACCGGCAATCTGCCACTGTTAATGCGCTCGCGAGAGGCAAGCAATGTCTACGGAATATGATGTTCTTGTTGTTGGTGCGGGCATACAGGGCGCCGGCGTAGCCGAGGCACTGACCGCGGCGGGCTACCGGGTTGCGATCCTGGAGCAGGAGGCGGTTGCGCACGGCACCTCGTCGCGCTCATCCAAACTGATCCACGGCGGTCTGCGCTACCTGGAGAGCGGGCAGCTTTCCCTGGTGCGGGAATGCCTGAATGAGCGTCGCTGGCTGCTTTCCCACAAGCCGGACCTGGTGCATATGGTGCCGTTTCTGATTCCGGTGTACCGCCACAGCCGCCGCGCACCCTGGAAAATTCGCCTGGGGCTCAGCCTGTACGCACTGTTGGCAGGCCTGTTTTCCTCACAATCCCGTTTTCGCAAAGTTGATATTCACGACTACGAGGCCCTGTGCGGCCTCAACAGCGACGACCTGATTGCGGTCTACCGCTATTTTGACGCGCAAACCGACGACGCCGCCCTCACCCAGGAAGTCATTCGCACTGCGGTGCGTGGAGGTGCGGAACTGATCTGTCCGGGCAGTCTGGTCGGCGCCGAGGTCACCGACCGGTTTGTGCGCGCAGACTACTTCCACCAGGGACAGTTAAACACCCTGCACTGTCGGGCGCTGGTGAACTGCACTGGTCCGTGGATCGACGATACCAACAGCAAATGCTCTCCGGGGGCGAAATTGCCCCCCCTGGAACTGGTGGCCGGCACTCATATCCAGGTGCCCCTGAAATTGGCCAACAAAATCTTTTATGTGGAAGCGGAAGACGGGCGTGCCGTCTTCGTGATGCCCTGGCAAGGGGAAACACTGGTTGGCACCACCGAGCGCCCCTACCACGGCGATCCATCTGAGGTGGCTCCGACGCTGGAGGAGAAGGCCTATTTGCTGCGGACTCTTAAACAGTATTTCCCAGAGACGCGCCCCCTGCAGTTGAGCGAACTGAGTGACAGTTTTGCCGGCCTGCGGGTATTGCCCCACGCCAACAACAACCCATTTTCGCGCAGCCGCGAGACCATGATCTGTTGCGACAACGACAAACTGCCGCGCATCGTCGCGGTCGCCGGTGGCAAACTCACCAGCTACCGGGCAACAGCGCGCAGCGTGGTGAAAAAGCTCCGGCCACAACTGGAAGCCCGCCGCCCCTGGCCTCAGGCGTCAGCAGCCGCAGAAGAGAGCAACCAGGAAGGTGCGAAAGAGCGCAACCTGTAAGCCATCAGCTTAACCTTGCGCTCGACGCGCAGGGTTGGGTCCGCCCCTGTTATACTGCGGGCAGTTTTTCCGCCTGATTTGCTGTTTATGTCCGACGCCGCACCTGCCAATACTCCGGTTTCCACGCCTGCCGAGAAGCCCGATCCCAGCACCCGCCCCACCTCCGGTAGTGCCGCACCGGTATCCCACCGTTTTTGTACTGCACCGTTGATGGACTGGAGCGACAGACATTGCAGGTATTTCTGGCGCTTGTTCAGCAAGCACGCGCTGCTGTATACGGAAATGGTGACCACCGGTGCGATCCTGTTTGGCGACAAGCAAAGCCATCTGGATTTCAATCTGGAGGAACAGCCCGTAGCACTGCAACTGGGCGGTAGCGATCCCGGTGATCTGGCGCGCTGTACCGAGATTGCCGAGCAATGGGGCTATAGCGAGGTAAATCTGAACTGCGGCTGCCCCAGTGACCGGGTCAAAAAGGGCCGCTTTGGCGCTTGCCTGATGACGGAACCGGATCTGGTGGCGGAATGCCTCGGTGCCATGCGCAGTGCGGCTTCCATTCCGGTGACGGTAAAACACCGCATCGGGATCGACGATATGGAAGATTACCCGGGGTTGACGCGCTTTGTAGAGGCTCAGGCGAAGGCCGGGATCACCACATTTATCGTGCATGCACGCAAGGCCTGGCTGAACGGGCTGAGTCCAAAAGAAAACCGCGAGGTACCACCGCTCAAGTACGAAATGGTGTATCAACTGAAGCGGGACTACCCGGAGCTGGAAATTGTCCTGAACGGCGGCATTAATTCCATTGAAGAGTGTCAGCTGCATCTACAGCAACTCGACGGTGTTATGCTCGGGCGCGCCGCCTATCAGACGCCGGCATTACTGGCGGACGTGGATTCCGCCCTGTTCGGCGGCGAAGCCGGGCCAACTCCGGCACAGGTAGTGCGGCAAATGCTGCCGTATATCGAGCGAGAGATGAGCAAAGGCCAGAGCCTCAAGCATATTACCCGGCATATGATGGGTCTCTTTCAGGGAGTACCCGGTGCACGCCGCTTCCGCCGACACCTGAGTGAGCGCGCACATACTGCGGGGGCAGGGCCGGAAATATTGGAGCAGGCGCTGGCGATGGTCACAGACGCCGCATAATGCCGAAAAGATTATTACTTTTTAGGAAATAAGGAAGTGGGGAAATGAACAAACTGGAACAGCTGAAACAGCGCAGCCTGGTGGTCGCGGATACCGGCGATATCGAGGCGATCCGCCGATACCATCCACAGGATGCGACAACCAACCCTTCCCTGCTCTACAAGGCGGCGCAGCTCCCGCAGTACCAGCAACACTTGAAAGATGCCCTCGCCTGGGCCGAGCAGAGCGGGGAGGATGTCATCGCCATGGCCTCCATGAAGCTGGCGGTCGCCATCGGCAAGGAAATTCTGCAAATCGTGCCCGGTGTGGTTTCAACCGAAGTGGACGCGCGCCTGTCGTTCGATACCCGCGCCAGCGTGGAATATGCGCGCAAGCTGATTGCCCTGTACGAGCAGGATGGTGTCGCCCGCGACCGGGTACTGATCAAGCTCGCATCCACCTGGGAAGGCATCGCCGCCGCTTCGGTACTCGAGCGCGAGGGTATCCACTGTAACCTGACCCTGTTGTTCAGCCAGTGCCAGGCCGTAGCCTGCGCCGAGGCCGGCGTGACTCTGATCTCGCCGTTTGTGGGCCGTATTCTCGACTGGTACAAGGCCAGCACAGGACGCGACGACTACACCTCTGCAGACGATCCCGGCGTGCTCTCTGTCACCAGTATTTACGAATACTACAAATCCCGTGGCTACCCCACCATCGTGATGGGTGCCAGTTTCCGAAATACCGGTGAGATTGAGGCGCTGGCGGGCTGCGACAAGCTCACCATCAGCCCCCAGCTGCTGCAGGAACTGCAAGATGATAAAGGAGAGTTGGCAGCGGGCCTGAAAAGTGACATATCCCCACAACCCAAACCGGCTGCGCCGATGACAGAAGCCGAGTTCCGCTACCAGCTGAACGCGGATGCCATGGCCACGGAAAAACTGGCAGAAGGTATTCGTAATTTTGTGGCGGACCAGCTGAAGCTGGAGCAACTGTTACAAGACGCGCGCTGATACCCATCCAGAGAGAGCAGAAAGAGCCACATTATGCTGCAACACATTCGTAAACTGTTTGATCAGATTGGCCGCGGCGAGAGCGTGGAAGTGCGCCCCGAAAAAGACCTGCGCATGATCAGCGCAGCGCTAATGGCGGAAATCGCAACGGCAGATCAAAAAGTTGACGAGCGTGAGCGCAGTACCCTGCTGCAATTGCTGAAGAGCCATTACCAACTGGACGAAGACACCGCCCGGGCGATGGTGGAACGGGCGCTTACCGAGCGCAACGAAGCCACCTCCCTGTACGAGTTTACCCAGACGGTAAACGATCACTTCAGCGAGCGGGACAAGTACCTGCTGGTGAAGCAGATGTGGCAGGTGGCGTTTGCGGATGGGGAAATCGATGCATTTGAAGAGCATCTGATACGGCGGGTCGCGGAGCTAATCTATCTGCCCCATGGCCTGTTTACCCGCGCTCGCGCAGAAGCGCGGGATAACGATCTACCCGACGGAGATCAGTGATTCACCAGGGATTTGTGACCGTGCCGGGAATGACTGCCTGACGCGTGGTTGTGGGGCGCGCGGCCGTGAGATTGGTGATTCCCAGCTTGGGCATTGCGCCCGGTCTCACGGTCCTCCGGCTCACTTTCAGATATGCGGTTGGAGGTCTCCGACGCTCCACCACCCTGCTCACTTTCCAGAGCGTGCACGAGATCGCGGAATGTGTCCGCGTTTTCCTTGTTCATGCTCATTAACACCCGGTGCGCTTCCAGCACCATTTCACGGGCGCTCTGCTCATCGGGGGTATCACATTTCAGGGGGGTAGGCTCAGCCTGGTAGGCATCGGATTCGCTGGAGAAATCCATCAGATCGTCGAACCCCATGGAGTCCAGCAGGTGCAGAAGACCGCGGTCGTCGCACAGCACCAGCGGCTTACCGCCATCCCGCTCTTCACTGCGGAAGGCGATTTTGGCCATCAGCCCCAGGGTAGTGCTGTCGACACCGTCGGTGTCGTGCATGTCGAACACCACACTGCGAAAATCGCTGTGAGAAAACATCTTGTCGATAAAGCTATCGAAAGATGTACACAGGTTGAGGCGTACATCACCCACCAGTTTGACAACATAAATGCCCTGGTGGTCACCAACCATTATCTGCCCGGACTGCATAGTTGACCTCAATCACACCCTGCCCTGTTCCCGAGCGCGGATGCGAGATGGTTAAATTGCGGCTTGTGACCGCAGCACGCTTCCCTGTGCATACCTTTGCATATCGGCCCTGAACTGGTGCCTTTGTGGTGCACCCGATGGAACGATTGCCCTAAAGTGGGCGGAGCTTACTCCTGCCCGACAGCGCTGACAAGACCACTGTGGTACCGGCGGGTCTTGCGGACAGTATGCAGCAATTTTCGGGCCGACTGGTGACCGGCTGGCCACACTTTCGCCGGGAGAGAGGGTCAGTCTGCCGCCAGATCTTGCCGCAGTGTGAGAATGGTAATGTCGTCGGGAAAGGACTCGGCGGTATCCACCTTGAGCGCGGCACAGAGGCTATCGAGATCGCCCCGACTGCGGTCGATCATTTGCAGCAGTTTTTCTTCTTTTTGCAGCAGGTCACCATCCAGCAATTCAAGCACGCCGTCGGAACAGGTGACCAGCCGCCAGCTGTCGGGCAGCTTGCAGTGGCGCACTTCCCATCCGCCGCGGTGGAACAACCCCAGCGGGCGCCCCTTGCCGGTCAGCCAGTGCGCCCCTTCGCTGGTAACCAGCGCAGGCATCGGCACCTGGCCTGCCACCGCGTAATGCAGCTGCCGCGCGCGGCTGTCCACTACCCCTACAAACATACTGGCGTGTTTATCGAGACTGGTGCCGATCAATTCTGCATTGATCATTTCCAGGATATCGGTGAGATCCTTGTCGATGGTGTTGAGCTGACTGAACAGCGGACGCTCGCGCAATAGATGCATGATGCTGTGTTTGATCAGCGCGGTAACCAGTGCGGAAGAGACACCGTGCCCGGAAACGTCCACCAGATAAAAGCCGACAAAGCGCTCGCCAAACAGCCCGTAGTCAATAAAGTCGCCACTCAGGTAGAGGGACGGTTGCAGGCGATAGGCCGCTTCGATACCAGCCGGATAGTGGTAGGGACTGCGCGGTAACAGGTGCTGCTGCAGCTGGCGGCCAGCTTCGTGGTCGCGCTGCAGGAGTTCGATGTGCTCGTGCAATTCCCGGTTACGATCTTCCAGCTGCTCGCGGTACGCGCGATTTTCCCGCGCCAGGTCCTGGGCCTCGGTCACTCGGGTTACGGCATGGGTGATCACATCTTCGTCGGCGATGGGTTTTAGCAAATAATCACTTGCGCCCAGGCGCAGGGCCTGTACCACATCACTGACTTCGCTATTGGACGCCAGAACCACCACAGGTGTTTCCGGGCACACGCGTTTGACCTTGCGCAGTACTTCCAGCCCCCCCATGTCCGGCAGGTGCAGATCTGTTACCACGAGGTCATGTCTGGTTGGATCAAAACAGCCGATCGCCTCTACCCCGTTTTCTACCAGAGTAACGACGTAGCCAAGCTGTTCCAGTGCTTTTTGGACCTGCGCCCGGGAGGGTTGATCGGACTCGATCAGGAGCAGGCTATGGCGCCCGCTGGTCACTCGATTGGTACCAGCGGAATCATCAGAGATGGCGGTTTGGGTAGCGTCAGAAGTCGTATTCATCCAGATCGCCGCCGAAGTCATCTTCCTGTTCGCCATCGTTGATCAGGAACTCCCGGCGCTGCAGGTACGCATCGCGTATCAGTACGTAGCGGTCGCGATCCCCTTGCACCAACGATTCCGCCTGCAGCAGCCCCGCTCGCGTCTGAACCACATCTACCATTTTGATGGTGTACTCCAGTGAATTCGGGTCCACGTAATAAGTCAGCGGGTTGGTGTACCACATGACTATGTCACCGGGTACATCTCGCACGGTAAACGGCCCGAGAAAGGGGACGACCAGATAGGGCCCAGAGGGTACTCCCCAGACAGCCAGGGTCTGACCAAAATCTTCGCCGTCACTGGGTTCCAGCCCCATATGCTGGGCCACATCAAACAGGCCAGCAACTCCCACGGTGGTGTTGATCAGGAATCGGCCGGTGTCATTACCCGCCTGCTTCCATTTCCACTGCAGCACGTCGTTCAGAACATTATTCAACTCGTGCACATTGGAAAAGAAGTTGGAGATACCGGTCTGCATAAAGATCGGCGTAATTTGGCGATAACTGACAGCCGCAGGCTTGAGAAACCAGCGGTCCGCCGTATCGTTGAGGCGGAAAATAGCGCGGTTGAACCCTTCCCAAGGGTCGCGCTGCTCCGGCTCTTCGGCACTGGCGAATTCATCCGCCGGGTCGAATCCGTATTCATCTTCCAGCGCAGAGCTGGAACCATCGTCCGAGGCACTCGCTCCGGCACTACCGCTGGTGTCCGCTGCAGATTCAGCGAAAGGGTCCGCATCTGTGGCACTGTCCACCGGGGCCGGAGCCGGAGCTTGGGGAGCCGCCGGGGATTCATTGGGAACTTCGGCAAATGGGTCCGACGCATCCTGCGCCAGGGCCAGTGGAGCCGAAAGGAATGTGGCCAATACCAGAGTATTGAGTGTGGTGCGGTCAAGCAAGTCCCTGCTCCTCGCAAATAGGTGACGTTTCTTCAAACCAGAATCTTTTGTGTACGTTTGGACGATATTAACACTGGCCGTATTGCCAGCATAGCAGCTGGCGGTTTTGGCCAATGGAATTGAGAGAGGAAACACTCTCTATGGGTTCGGCGCCGAAAAAATCAATGGGGGTCGAGGGAGCGGAAGCCGGCGATAATATCCAGCTGGTGCATTTTCTGCAGAAGATCTGCGCCAAAACCCAGTAATTGCAGGGGTTCCGGATGCTGCATATCCTGCGCCAACTGCAGAATCAGATCCCGGGCGCTGATCAGATTTTTTTCCTGCGCCTGCTCCATCAACTGCAGCAGATGAAGGGTTGCGGGGTTGGCTTCCATAAAGCGCACATCATCATCGCGGTTGCGGTACACCACCAGGCAGGTGATTTCCGTCGCGGGCTCCGCAGGCTGAAAGGCCGGGCCTATCTCGTGTACCGGGTATTGATAACTGAGGCTCCACGCCAGGGGCGAGACCACCGGGGCCTTGTCCAGCGCGGCTTCCGCCGAGTCGAATCCGCTCAGCCCGCTCGGGAATTCTTCCGGGCTCACATCGAGCGCAAGCTCCACCCACTCGTAGTGCGCCAACTCCAGTATAAAAGGCGGGTCCTGCTCGTTGCTCGGGTTGTTGTTACTGTTGGTACGCTCATTTTGCAGGTATTGCAGGAACTCTTCGCTGATCTGTAAAAAGTACGGACTGTGGGAGCAGTGGTGCTGCACAAAGTCACGCACCATGGCGTGCCAATGATCGTCGGCGATAATACTCCGAAGTACAGGAAATCCACCGGAAATAAACGATTCGATATTGTTGTAAATCAGATCGCGATAAATACCCATGCGACGATCTTCAATTCCGGCAGGCGCCGCCACTTGCTCCGGTGCCCGCAAGTGAGCGGCAAAATACTGTTGCATTAACTGGAAGCCGGCTGCTTGCTTCTGCCCGGGCTTCTCGTCCACGGAATCATCGCGCATTGAGCAACTCCCGTGAATTCCCCGATATCTGGGGGCTTTCGATACCGCCAATCGCCGCAGCCTGGTACTGGCGTACACGCTCCACCTCAAGACAAAGCTCTGGCAACGGCGGAATGTTAAAGTCCCGTTCCAGTAGCGTCGGTATCGGGCCAAAGGCGGCGTAGGCTTTCTGCAGAAGATCCCAAACCGGGTCGATTACCGGCGCGCCATGGGTATCCACCTTGAGGTCGTCCGCTTCATCATAATGGCCCGCCACATGCACATAGCGAATCCTTTCCGCGGGCAGACCCAGCAAAAACTCTTCCGCGTCGTAGCGGTGGTTTATGGCGTTGACGTAAATATTATTGACATCAAGCAGCAGGTCGCAGTCCGCCTCCTGCAGCACGGCGTTGATAAATGCCAGTTCGCTCATTTCCTGGCCGGGCGCCGCGTAATAGGAAACATTTTCCATCGCGATGCGCTGCTCAAGTATGTCCTGTACACGGCGAATCCGCTCCGCCACATAGCGAACCGCTTCTTCGGTAAACGGGATGGGTAATAAATCGTACAGGTGCCCGTGGTCAGAACAGTAACTCAGGTGTTCACTGTAACAGCGAATATTGTAGGTACGGATAAATGCCTTGATGGAACGTACCAGGGCCTCATCCAGCGGCGCGGGCGCGCCGATGGATAAGGAAAGACCATGGGTTACGAACGGAAAACGCTCGGTGACTTCCCGGAACCAGCGGCCGTAGCGGCCGCCGACGCCAATCCAGTTCTCCGGTGCCACTTCGAGAAAGTCCAACGCTTCCGGATCCAGCGTCTCGCCCATCATCGAGCGCCGCAGCCCAAGGCCAGCGCCCTGAACCGGGTATTGCCGTTGCTTGTCACTCATGATCTTAGTGGGAAATGTGCGGGCTTAATCAGCCGCCGCACTTACCTTCGCCACATTTACCCTCTTTCTTTTTACCTTCACCACACTTGCCTTCGCCGCATTTACCTTCTTTCTTTTTGCCTTCGCCACACTTGCCTTCGCCGCACTTACCTTCTTTCTTTTTCCCCTCACCACATTTGCCTTCACCGCACTTACCTTCCTGCGGTTTGTCCTGAGCCATTTTCAGGTTGTAACCGGCAGAAAGCTCGGTAGCGGTGAACGGGTTGGCCGCAGTAGAAGTACTGAGGGTGGCGGAAGCGATAAAGGCAGCACCAACGGCAGCTGCGATCGGCAGGTTCTTCTTGTTCATGATGGATCTCCAGTTGGATATCAAAAGTAAAGGCTCTTTTCGCTTACGGCGCGTACACCGCCGCTCCCGGATTATAGTGACTCGAGAGCGCAATGCCGTGCCTGTCAGACCAGTAGTTCAACTTTCGGGTTCAATGCCAATAGCCGACAACCCCCGAAACTGTGAACCAGGCCCACCGCTCGAAACTGTGCGGCTGAGGACTAGTCGCACCGTTCCGGCAGTTCTTACACAAAAAACCGATTTTTCGATACAGCGCTGTCAGAAGTGTGCTGCACTTCTCGCAACGCCCCTACTTCTGGATCTCGGACCAGGATTTACGCAGGCGTTTAATGGATACCGGCATCAGTGTTTTGAGGGTCTGCGCAAACAGGGAGACGCGAAATTCTTCCAGTAGCCAGCGGTATTGCAGCAAATCCGCATTTCCGGACATCTGCAGTGGGTCCCGCTTGCTGGCGTAGGCCTGATAGGGCTCGTCCGCCTCCTGGAATTCCGCGCTGAGTTTGCGATCCCGGTTCGGATCCAGTGTCGCCTTTTCCAGACGCAACTCAATGCCCTTCAGGTAGCGCCCGTACTGACGCAGCCACTCCAATGGTGTGTGAAACAGGAAGCCGCGATAAAACAGGCCGCCGATCTGCTGATTGACATCCCCCACCGCCATGGCAACGGCGAGGTTCTTCTGCTGTTTGATTTTTTTGCGCAGCGGCACCAGCTGGGCCAGCGCCTTGACCAGCAGATCGCCGAACTCCTGAGCTACGGCGATCAACTGCTCGCGGTTTTCCAGTGCGGCGAGGAAGTCCTGTTCGCTGCGCGGCCAGTTTTCATCGTGCCAGAAGCATTCGCGCACCGCGGCCATCAGGATATCGTCCGCCACTTCTTCGCGGCGGCCGAGATCCACGGCGCTCAGCCCCAGCTCTTTGCCTTTCAGCAATTCCTTGCGCAGATATTTCACTGGCTCCGGTAGATGCAGTAACGCCAGGCGGCAGATGCCCGCGCGGGTATAGCTGGCCGCTTCATCCGGGTTATCCAGCAGCTTGAGATCGACGCTGTCTTTGTTGGCGATCAGTGCGGGGTAAGCGCGCACCTTGAGGCCGCCCTGATCCAGCTGGTGGGTATGCGGCAGGTCACCGAAATCCCAACTGGTGATTCCCTCGCGCTCGAAGTTATCACCGGCACTGGCAAGCTCCTGCTGTACCCGGTCACGATAGCGGGCCTGTAACTCCGGCAGATCTCTGGCCTGGTCCAGTAGGCGGCCGTTTTCGTCCAGCACCTGGATATTGAAACGGAAGAAGTCTTCCACGCCCTGCTCTGCAGTAATCCAGGCGGCCTCCGGAAGGTCCTGTGCAGTCTGGCGTTTCAGCTCGTGGGCCAGCGCCTGCCACAGGGGCGTATTGTCCGGCTGCATGCGCGGCAACGCTTTATCCACGGCCGCAGGTACCGGCACAAAGTATTTGCGGTATTGCTTGGGCAGGTTCTTCACCAGCGCGATGCATTTGTCGCGCAGGATACCCGGCACCAGCCACTGCAGGCGCGCGGCAGGCACCTGATGCAGCGCGCCGACCGGCACCTGAATACTGACACCGTCTTCCGCACTGCCCGGCTCAAAGTGATAGCTGAGCGGGTACTCGATGCCGCCACTGGAGAGGGAATCCGGGAACTGGGCTTCGCCCACGTGGCCGGCGTCCTGCTGCATCATCCACTCACGGGGGATAAACAGCAGCTTGGGATCTTTCTGCTCCGCCTGCTTGCGCCACTTTTCAAAGCCCGCCAGATTGACGATATCTTCGGGAACCCGCTCATCGAAGAAGCGGTACACCACCTCGTCGTCCACCACGATATCCCGGCGGCGAGATTTCGCTTCCAGATCTTCCAGTTCTTCCAGCAGGTTTTTGTAATGCTGGAAAAACTTTCCTTTGCCGCGGTAGCGCTGTTCCACCAGCGCCTCGCGGATAAAGACTTCCCGCGCGGTGACCGGGTCGAGTTTGCCGAAGTGGATGCGCTGCTTGTCCACCAGCACCAGGCCGTACAAGGTGACCTTTTCGAACGCCATCACCGCGCCGGAGCGCGGGTTGTAGTGAGGCTCAAAATAATTGCGTTTGACCAGGTGCTCGGAGCAGCCCAGTACCCAGTCCGGCTCGATCTTGCCTACGGTGTGAGCAAACAGGCGGCTGGTTTCCAGTAGCTGTGCCGCCACCAGCCAGCGCGGCGGCTTTTTAAATTGACCGGAACCCGGAAATACATGGAAGCGGCGGTTGCGACAGCCGAGGAACTCTTTGTTCTCATCGCGCACACCAATATTGCCCAGCAGCCCGGGCAGTATGGCCTTGTGCACACTGGCGTAGTCCGCGGGCTCCGGATTCATTTTCAGTTCGAGATCGCGAATCGCGACGCGCAGCTGGTGGTGGATATCTCGCCACTCTCTCAGACGCAGCCAGGACAGGTAGTTCTTCTGGCACCACTTGCGCAGCTGGTTCTGGCTCAGCTCCTGGCGCTGGGCTTCAAAGCCGTCCCACAGGTTTACCAGAGTGAGGAAATCCGACTGCTCGTGCTGCCACTGCTTGTGCTTTTCATCGGACGCCTGGCGTTTTTCCGCCGGGCGCTCGCGCGGGTCCTGTACCGCCAGCGCACTGACAATAATCAACAGTTCCCGCAGCGCTTTGGTGGGCCCCGATTCCAGCAGCATGCGGCCGAGGCGCGGGTCCAGCGGCAGGCGCGACAGGGCGCGGCCGGTCTTGGTGACATGGCCCTTGCCATCCACCGCCTTCAGCTCCTGCAGCAGGCTGTAACCGTCGTTGATCAGGCGCTGGTCCGGCGGATCGACAAAGGGAAAATCGCGGATATCGCCGATGCGCAATTGCAGCATTTGCAGAATTACTGCCGCCAGGTTGGTGCGCAGGATTTCCGCATCGGTAAATTCCGGGCGCTGAATAAAATCCGATTCCTCATACAGGCGAATACACACACCGGCGCTGACCCGGCCACAGCGGCCCGCGCGCTGGTTGGCGCTGGCCTGGGAAATCGCTTCAACCGGCAGCCGCTGGATTTTGCTGCGGTAGCTGTAGCGGCTGATCCGTGCGGTACCGGGGTCGATCACATAGCGGATGCCCGGCACGGTAATGGAGGTTTCCGCCACATTGGTGGCCAGTACGATCCGGCGGCCTTTGTGGGGTGCAAACACTTTGGTCTGTTCGGCCAGGCTCAATCGTGCGTACAGCGGCAGCACTTCGATATGTGGCAACTGCGCATCCCGCAGCGCCTTGGCGCACTCGCGGATTTCCCGCTCGCCACTCATAAATACCAGAATGTCACCGCCGCGGCGGGGAGAGGATTTTTCCTCGTGTAACAAATCTTCGACGGCACCAATCACCTGCTCGTTCAGGTCCGCATCGCTGTCTGCCGGCGGGCGGTAGTGAATATCCACCGGGTAGGTACGGCCGGAGACCTCGATGATCGGTGCATCGTCGAAGTGTTTGGAAAACTTCTCCAGATCGATGGTGGCGGAGGTGATGACCAGTTTGAGATCCGGGCGCCTGGGCAGCAGGGTTTTCAGGTAGCCCAGCAGGAAGTCGATATTGAGACTGCGTTCGTGGGCCTCATCGATAATCAGGGTGTCGTAGCTGTTGAGCAGCGGGTCCCGCTGGATTTCCGCCAGCAGGATACCGTCGGTCATCAGCTTGATATGGGTGTGTTCGGTGCTCTGGTCGGTAAAACGCACCTGGTAGCCCACCGAGTCACCGAGTGGCTGCCCCAGCTCCTCTGCAATGCGGTTGGCCACCGTGCGCGCGGCGATCCGCCGCGGCTGGGTATGGCCGATCTGGCCGAAGATACCGCGCCCCAGTTCCAGACAGACTTTCGGCAACTGGGTGGTCTTGCCCGAGCCGGTCTCGCCGGCCACCACCACCACCTGATGCTTGGCGATCAGTTCGGCAATCTCTTCCCGCCGCGCCACCACCGGCAGGCCTTCCGGCCACTCCACCTTGGGCAGTTTCTGCTTGCGCGCCTCGGCCAACGCCACAGACTTCGCAATCTGCCCCTGTACCTGCGCCAGCATCCGGTCCGCCGGCTTGCCCTCTTTCAGGCGCCGGCGGGCATTGCTCAGGCTGCGCTTCAGGCCATAGCGATCCCGCCCCATGCACTGGGGAAGTAACTGCTCACACTGCTGGAGAGTGGCTTTGGGATCGGCGCTGCTGGGAGATTCGGGACTCATGAAACCGCTTTATTTGAGTGACTGGAGGTTCGAGCTCGCTGTTCGAGGCCGGGAATTATACCCGCTGTGGACCGGCAAGACCTGTCCCTAAACTTGCCTCCGATGCGCCCCGTCTATACTCAGGGCAGTGGCGCCTGTTACAACCCCGCGCCCTGCGTTTTCCAGGAGTCTCCATGCAAGACCTCAAGCCAAAGCCCCCAGCCTCTGCCGGGGAGATGATGGGACACCCGAAAGGATTGTTCCTGCTGTTCGGCACCGAGATGTGGGAGCGCCTCAGCTACTACGGCATGCGCGGTATCTTTGTGTTCTACCTGACCTCCGCCGCGGCTGCGGCGGCGTTTGGCTGGGAAGCGCTGTCTGACACCGAATTGCAGTCCAAGGCGCTGAGTTATCTCGGCACCTACGCCATGCTGGTGTACCTGACTCCGATCCTCGGCGGCTGGATGGCGGACAACGTGTGGGGACAGCGGCGCTGCATCATGTTCGGCGGCGTACTGATGATGCTGGGGCAATTTGCCCTGGGCTTCCCACACAAGTGGATGCCCGATGGTACGCAGATCTACGGTCTGTGGATTGGCCTGGCGTTGATGATTATCGGTAACGGCTTCTTCAAGCCGAATATCTCCACCATGGTGGGGGACCTTTACGACGAGGGCGACAAGCGCCGGGATACCGCATTTACCATTTTCTATATGGGGATCAACCTGGGTTCGATTCTCGGCTATCTGGTGATCGGCTGGATCGGCGAGAAGGTGGATTACCAGCTGGCGTTTGTGGTGGCGGGTCTGGGAATGCTGCTGGGCCTGATTCTGCAGGCGACCCAGTCGAACAAACTGCTGGGGGAAATCGGCAACCAACCATCGGCAAAGCTGGGCCTGAAGCCGAACCTCAGTGGTGAGGAGAAAAAGCGCCCCCTGACCGTGGAAGAGCGCGATCGCATCAAGGTGATTCTGATCCTCGGTCTGTTTACGGTGATCTTCTGGGCCGGGTTTGAGCAGGCGGCGGGCTCGATGAACCTGTTTGCCAAGTACAACACCGACCTGCACATTTTCGGCTTCGAGATTCCGGCCAGCTGGCTGCAGATGGTGAACCCGCTGTTCATTATCATCCTCGCGCCTATTGTGGCGAGTATCTGGGTTGGGCTCGGCTCGCGGGAGCCGACGTCGCCGGCCAAATTCAGCCTCGGTCTGATTTTTCTGGGTCTGGGCTTCCTTTCCATGGTCGGTGCGGCGATGCAGATTGGCGATTCCGAGACCGCCAAGGCAAGCCCCTGGTGGCTGGTGGTGGCGTATATTTTCCACACCATTGGTGAGTTGTGCCTGTCACCCATCGGGCTGTCGATGGTGACCAAGCTTGCGCCCTTGCGTTATTTGAGTGTGATGATGGGCTTGTGGTTTGCGTTTATCGGTATCGCCAACAAGGGTGCGGCGGAGATTGGTAAGTTGGTAGGCGAATCAGGGCCGCTGGCGACCTTTGGTGGTGTGGCGGCAGCGGCGATTATTGCCGGGCTGATATTGTTCTTTATCCGCGAGAAGCTGGTGGACTGGATGCATGGTGCGGAGGAAGAACACACGGTGGTGAAAGACACTACCAAAGAAGAGATTGGCATCACCGCGGATCACGATATGGCGCCTCAGAAAAAATTTGGGGAGTAATTTTCAAAGCCCTGTCGTCATTCCGGACTTGACCCGGAATCCAGCACTACGTAGTACTGGATGCCGGATCAAGTCCAGCATGACGGAGCGCTACTTACTGGTCAGCTCGCAGGGTGGATAAACGACTAGCGTCATTCCGGCGCATGCCGGAATCCAGCGCTACGTAGTGCTGGATGCCGGATCAAGTCCGGCATGACGGGGATCAAATTATTGCCCGGTCCCAGTATTCAACGCCCTTTCACCAAGTAGGCAATCGCCCTATCCAGCCCTTCGATGGTCATGGGGTACATATGTCCATTGACCAGTTTCTGGGTCATTCCGGTACTGGCGGTATATTGCCAGTACTCTTCGGAGGAAGGATTTAGCCAGACGAGTTTCTCGTAGGTATTGGTGACCCGCTGCATCCAGGCCGCACCGGGCTCTTCGTTCATATGTTCGACACTGCCAAAGCGGCTGGTGATTTCGTAGGGAGCCATGGCGGCGTCGCCGACGAAGATTACCTTGTAGTCTTTGCCGTAGGTGCGCAGCACGTCAACGAGGGGCGTTGCTTCGGAGTAGCGGCGGTGGTTGTCTTTCCACACGTGTTCGTAGATGAAATTGTGGAAATAGAAATATTCCAGGTGCTTGAACTCACTGCGGCACGCGGAGAAGAGTTCTTCGCACTGTTTGACGTAGGGATCCATGGAGCCACCCACGTCAAAAAAGATCAGTACTTTTACCGCATTGTGCCGCTCCGGCACCATCTTGATATCCAGTAGTCCGGCATTGCGGGCGGTGGAGCGGATGGTATCGTTCAGGTCCAGCTCTTCGGCAGCGCCGGTGCGGGCGAATTTGCGCAGTTTGCGCAGGGCCACCTGAATATTGCGGGTGCCGAGGCTGATGCTGTCATCGAGGTTGCGGTACTGGCGCTTTTCCCAGACTTTGGAGGCAGACTTGTTGCGGCTCTGGCCACCGACACGAATGCCACCCGGGTGATAGCCGCTGTTGCCAAACGGACTGGTGCCACCGGTACCGATCCATTTATTGCCGCCACTGTGCTTTTTCTTCTGTTCCTCGAGACGCTTCTTAAACTCCTCCAGCATCTTTTCCAGTCCACCCATGGACTCGATCTTTGCCTTCTCTTCCTCGCTCAGCTGCTTCATAAACTCCGCACGCAGCCAGTCTTCCGGAATCATCTGCTCCAGAATATCGTCGAGGGTTTCCAGGTCTTTGAAATAGGCAGCGAAGGCGCGGTCGAATTTGTCGAAGTGTTTTTCGTCCTTCACCAGACAGGTACGGGCGAGGAAATAGAACTCGTCCAGATTGGCGTAAACCAGGCGTTGTTGCAGGGCTTCCAGCAACGAGAGGAGTTCGGTAATGGATACCGGGAGCTGGTAGCGGCGAAGGTTTAGGAAAAATCCGATCAGCATAATAATCGCACGACGAAGTGAATTGTTTCGGGCGAAGGTGGTGCTGGCGGGTGGAGGTTTGCGAAACCTTCCGCGAGAGGGACCTCGTGGAAGAGCCCCCATGGATGGGTTCACGGCGTGTTTCGCAAACCTCCACCCGCCAGCACCGCCGCCACCTCACTCAGTTCTAATCAGCGCCCTTCCCGACGAGCCATAAAGGCAAGGCGCTCAAGCATATGCACATCCTGCTCGTTCTTCAGCAGCGCACCGTAGAGGGGCGGAATCGCAGTGGACCCATCGCGGTTTTTCAGTACGTCTTCGGAGATATCGTCCGCCATCAACAGCTTCAGCCAATCGATCAGCTCCGATGTGGACGGCTTTTTCTTCAGCCCCGGGACTTCGCGGATCTGGAAGAACACATCCATCGCCTCGGCCACCAGCTGCTGCTTGATGTCCGGGTAGTGCACATCCACGATTTTCTGCATCGTCGCGCGGTCCGGGAAACTGATGTAGTGGAAAAAACAGCGGCGCAAAAACGCATCCGGCAGCTCTTTCTCATTGTTCGACGTAATGATCACAATCGGACGATGCTTGGCAGTAATGGTCTCGCCAGTTTCGTACACAAAAAATTGCATACGATCGATTTCCACCAGCAAATCATTGGGAAATTCGATATCCGCCTTATCGATCTCATCAATCAGCAGCACCACCCGCTCGTCGGCCGCAAAGGCCTCCCACAGCTTGCCCTTCTTGATGTAATTGCCGATATCGTGCACCCGGTCCACCCCCAACTGGGAATCCCGCAGGCGCGATACCGCATCGTACTCGTACAGGCCCTGCTGGGCCTTGGTAGTGGACTTGATATGCCACTGGATCAGTTTCAGCCCCAGGCTGCTCGCCACCTCTTCCGCCAGCAGAGTCTTACCGGTGCCCGGCTCCCCCTTGATCAACAGCGGGCGCTGCAGAGTGACAGCGGCATCTACCGCCATCTGCAAGTCATCTGTGGCTACATAACTGTCGGTACCGGTGAATTTCATGGACGCTCCGAATGCCTGAGAATCGAAAACATCCATGGTAAAGGAAGCCCACAAGTGGGCCAAAGGCGGAATCGGTCAGATTGGATGACGGCAGCGGCCGCGCCTCGTTTTATAACGATTAAGCGCGACCGGAAAATAAAAATCAGTCAGAAAGTGATTGCGCAGGCTGTGAACGGCGGCGGCGCACAACCTGGCGCCCCTTGTCGGTAATGTACCAGCGGATACCCAGATGGCTGTGGATCTTGCCCACCATCTCCAGCACCAGCAGGCTGTTCAGGGCGCGGGCCACGGAATTGGTCTCCATATTACCCTCCTGCACCATCCCCGCCAGGGAGCGGAATACGCAGTCACCGTTGTTCAGCAAACTCAAGACATGCAGCGCATTGTCATCCAGCTTGCGGATCTGGTTGAAGTCGAGCGTCGGCCCCTGCTCCGGGTCTCCCTCGATCTCGTGCTCCAGCAACGGCATCATCTCCAGCTGCATCGCGCGGATTTCCTGCTCCAGATTTTCTACCCGCGCACGGGCGATACTGGCATCCCGCAGCTGACGGCGAGCGGCGTTGAATACGAACATACGGGAGGCGATGGCCGCGAGCAGGCAGTAACCGGTGAAGATCAACAGGCGCGAGGGGTCACCCTGAATCTCGATCAGCAGGTCGCTCTGGGTGAACTTGAGAAAGATGGGCACCATCAGGGCGCCACACAGCCCCATAATCAGGCAGCGCGCCAGGCCCGCCGGATCTTCTTCGGTAAACAGCATCTGGTAGTAATTGACCAGGCCCCCGAGAATACCGGAGACCAGCATGACCGCAGTCAAAATCAGCAGGTGATCGAGCATCCCTGTCCCTTCATTCCATGCACATCAAACGCCACGACAGGCACTTATTGTGTTTGTTGATCATTTGCGCACAACTGTTGCGGGCAGTTGTATTGCGACGGGCTTAATTAGATATAGCAGTTTGCGGCGCGAACGGCTCAGGCGGGACGAGAGGGAAGTAGGGAAAGGCGCCAGTAACCGCTAAACAGGCCACCTGGCGCAGAAAGAGAGGATATGAACGATCAGTACTGGTCACTCTCGGTCATCGGGCGATCCTTGCGACGGCGCATCATCAACATAGCGATGCCCATAATCAGCATCACCGCAATAGCGCCACCGGCGGCAAATACCAGACTCGCGGAGACCTCCGGTGTGGCGCCATTTTCTTCAAACAGGGTTTGGTAGACAAACAGAGGTAATACCGGCACCAGTGGGCCATCGGCCTCGGTACCGCGCGCGGGTACCAGCAAAACTGTGGCGCCAACCAACAACAGCAAGTTACGCACCCAGGACCACCCCCAGTTGCGCATAAACCACCAGCCGGCCGCCAGTAATACTACGACGCCCGCAGCGTAAATCGCCCAGGCGAGCTTGAACTCTTCTGCCATTTGAATGCTCTTTTGTCTCTTTCTATTTCAGCCCGGCTCATCGCCAGACCAGATCACAATATATTCTTCGTAGTCATCGGCCTGCACTTCTGTTTCGCTGATGACACTGTCGCGTACCGATATACCTGCCTTGTGCACCGACTCGGGATCACCACTTATCAGTGGGTGCCACTCGGGTAACCGGCCGCCGCTGGCGAGAATGCGGTATGCGCAGGTTGCCGGAAGCCAGGTAAAATCTGCCGCGCCCTGCGGCGTCAGCTGGATACAGTCCGGTACATGCTGCTTGCGATTGGAGTAATCCTTGCACTGACAGCTGTGGGTATCCAGCAGTTTGCAGGATACACAGGTGGTCGCGATTTCTCCGGAGTCCTCATCTTCCAGCCGATGCAGACAACAGCGTCCGCAACCGTCACACAGGGATTCCCACTCTTGCGCGGTCATCTCCTGTAAGGTTTTCCTCTGCCAGAAAGGCCGCTGACTAACCACGAGAAAGCTTGCTGTTCTGCGCGGCAATTGCCCGCATCTCATCGTCTACCACCGGCGGCATCTGCAGATAATAGCCCTGATCCTGCAACGCGTTGATGACCTTGTCCACATCCGCGCGCGCCAGTTTGCGCTCAGGGGTAATCAACAGGGTGGTGACGTGTACCGGCTTGCCGAACATTTCCTGCAACTTTTCGGGCACCCGCGCCATGCCTTCTTGCTTGAGTACGTAGAGGTACATTTCATCGTTCCGCGGGCTGCGGTAAATATCACAGATTTGTTTGCTCATCGTTTCAATTCTTTCAGTTCCTGCAGCAGTGGTTCGCCCACTACTGCGCGACGCCATCCCGTGAGGCGCCCTTCCAATTCCGGTTGCTGGGCCTGCACCAGGACTTCCAGCTCTTTTTTGCGCACCAGAATTTCCGCTGGCAGCCCCGCCGCTTCCGCAAGTTCGGTGACCTTTTTACGCAGCAGCTTGAGCACTTCGCCCTGCTCGCGGTTCAACGGCTGCTGCAGGCGCGCGGGAGGATCCTCGCGCTCGGCAGCGCGGGTGATAATCTCCAACAGGGTTTCGCCATAGCGCCGCAGTGTTTTTCCTTCCAGCCCGGGCTGTGCCAGTGTGGCAAGGTACTTCGGCATATTCTGCGCGAGCGCCATACACACATTTTCTTTCAGCAGGTGATTGCGCGGCATATTGCGCGCGCGCGCTTCCTGCTCTCGCCAGGCACACAGATCCTGCAATACGGCCAGCTGATTCTGGCGCAGGCGCCAGGCACCTTTCACCTTGAGGTAGTATTGTTCCGGCGGCTCTGGCCGGCGCGCCGCTTCCACCATCGCCGTGCAGTCTTCCCACAGCCAGTCCAGTCGATCCTGCTCGCGCAGTTGCTTGAGCAAAATACCGTAAACAAACGGCAGCCAGGCTACATCGAGCGCGGCGTAATTCTTCTGTGAATCACTCAAAGGACGCTGTAGCCAGTCTGAGCGGGTTTCGCTTTTTGGCAGATCAATCTGCAACAGTTGACTGACGGTGGCCGCATAGCCCAGACCCGCACCCATGCCGGTGATGGCAGCGGCGATCTGGGTATCGAAAATGGGATCAGGAATCGCGCCGAGCAGGCGGTCCAGGGTTTCCAGATCCTCACTACAGGAGTGCATGATTTTTACCACGCGGGTGTCCTGCAGTAATTCCTTCAGCGGCTCCAGGTTTTCAATCGCGAGATTGTCGATCAGGTAGCAGTGCTTGCCATCCCCTACCTGCACCAGAGCCGGTTGCGGATAGAAGGTGCGACTGCGCATAAATTCCGTATCCAGCGCCACCGCACTCTGGGTGCGCCAGCGGCTGCAAAGCTCAGCCAGTTGTGCATCGCTATCCACCCAGATGGGCGTGGTGTCTACAAGTTGCTTTTCCGAAGTATTGATAGAACTCACCTTTTTACAGCACCGTGCGGCTGTTGAATGCGTGGGCCAGGGTGCCGCCGTCGATGTATTCCAGCTCCCCACCAATGGGAACACCGTGGGCGATACGGCTGACTGCCACGCCCTTGGCGCGAGCGCGTTCAGCAATAAATTGCGCGGTGGCTTCGCCTTCCACGGTGGGGTTGGTGGCAATGATCAATTCGCGAATCCCGCAGCCTTCCTGCTCCTCGCCTTTTTCAGACAAGCGCTCACCCAGTACATCCAGCCCGATATCCGCGGGGCCAACGCCATCGATAGGCGACAGGTGACCGTGCAATACAAAGTACAGCCCGTGGTAATTACCGGCCTGTTCAATGGCGAGCACATCTGCCGGGGTTTCCACCACACACAGCATGGAATGATCGCGCCGGATGTTATTGCACAGGGCACAGACTTCCTGCTCGGTGAGTGTACGGCAGCGGCTGCAGCGGCCGACCTTTTCCACCGCCTGCTGCAGGGAGCTGGCGAGCAGACCGGCAGCATCGCGATCCTTTTCCAGCAGGTACATGGCCATACGCTGGGCCGACTTGGGGCCGACGCCCGGCAGACAGCGCAATGCGCGAATCAGGTCTTCAATCAGGGGACTGAACATAGTTTGCGTTCAAATGTAAAAAGGGCCCACGCAGGGCCCGGAAAAATTGTCAGGGACGAATACCACAGACGGGTCCACGGGTCCCATTCATCCGAACGGGAATTTGAAGCCTTCCGGCAGATTCATGCCGGCACCCAGATTACCCATCTGCTCTTTCTGCACTTTTTGCGCAGCCTCTTCCACCCGGCGCACGGTGTCGTTGACCGCAGCGGCGAGCAGGTCTTCCAGCATTTCCTTGTCTTCGCCCAGCAGGCTCGCATCGATATTCACGTCCACCACATCGTGGCGGCCGTTCATGGTGACCTTGATCATGCCCGCACCGGATTCACCGGTTACGCGCAAGTCGGTCAGCTCTTGCTGCACTTTCTCCATGCGCTCCTGCATGTCGGCCTGCATCTTCTGGGCCTGTTGCATCAAATCGCCGATACCTTTCATCATGGCAATTTCCTTAATCTCAAAATAGTTCTGCTTGGTTCTGAATCTCGATTCAGTAACGCGTTTTTTCGGGCTCACTTCATACCGGATATTCAACCCGGACTCTTAACCCAGGCTCTCACCCCAAGTATTCGACAGAGTCCGGTACCAGCTGTGCGCCTAGTTCACTCTGCAACTCCTGCACTACGGGGTCCTTGTTCAATGAATCCCGCGCGGAAAGCAGCTGGGCTTCGCGCGTTGCGGCGATCAGCTGTGCGGGGGTTCCGCCGTAAACATCACCCACCTGAATCTGAACGGTGACCGGCTGACCGAAAAAGTCACCCAGCACATCCGCTAGACGCCGCTGGTGGCCGTCGTCGTAGAGGCTGCTGCGCGTCTGATCCAGGGTAAAGGAAAGTATATTGTTCTGCCGCCCCAGTAACTCCAGGTTGGAGGCGATGGAATGCAGGATACCGGTCACCCCCATTTGTGGGTACATGGCCGGCCAGCTGCCCGGGGTCAACGCTTCCAGGCGCGCGGCAGGTACCGGGGCTTCCTGTGCAGGAGCCTGGGCCGGAGCGGGAGCCGGTGCCGCTTGCGGTGCGGGCTCGGCGAATTGTTGCGGCGGCGCAGCTTGCACTTCGGCCACTTGCTGACGCAGACGCTCGCGCATTTCGGCGCGATCATCCCGGGGCTCCACCGTGGCGGACTGAACCACCAGCTCTGGTTCTGGTTGCGGCTCTAATTCCGGTACTGCTGGTTCCGGTACTGCTGGCACCACTTCAGGAGCGGGCTTTTTTTCAATGTCCGCTGCCACCTCGCCGGTTTGAGGAGCCGTTTGAGGAGTTAGTTGCGGCTCGTCATCCCAGGGGGGCGCATCGTCTACTGGCGGGGCCGGCTGCATTTCCGGCTCGGGTCGCACCTCGTGTTCTG
This sequence comes from Microbulbifer sp. ABE4_465, assembly GCF_056160765.1. Lineage (NCBI taxonomy): Bacteria > Pseudomonadati > Pseudomonadota > Gammaproteobacteria > Cellvibrionales > Microbulbiferaceae > Microbulbifer > Microbulbifer sp. ABE4_465. Next base: position 749,642 of record NZ_JBSWXV010000002.1, on the reverse strand, counting down.
CTCGTTGTTGCGCTGGCGGTTGCTGCACCGGAGATTGTTGTCCGGAGGGCTGCTGCTCGGGCGCTGCAGGCCGCGGTTGTTCCACCGCAGGTTGCGTTCCTACCGGCTGGGCTTCGACCACCGGTTGCGTTGCCGCACTCTGTTCTACCGGAGCAGCTTGTGGTGACGGTGCAGCCTGCGCCGACGCACCGGCCCCCGCCAGCGGCGCCGTGGGAATATGGGCGACCCCCTGAGGTTTGAACGCAAGCATGCGCAGCAGCGCCATTTCAAAACCACCGCGGGGGTCCGGCGCCAGCGGCAGGTCCCGGCGCGCAAGCAGCGCCATCTGATAAAACAGCTGAACGTTTTCCCCGGCCATGGAGGCGGCATGGTGTTGCAGAAGTTCCGCATCACCGAGGGCATTGTCGATGGATTCTGGCAATACCTGTGCAATGGCAATGCGGTGCAGGATGGACGCCAGCTCCGCCAGGGCCGCGCTATAGTCCGGTGCCTGCTCAGACAGCTCCCCTACCGCGTCAAACAGTGCGGACGGGTTCTCGTCGGCCAGGGCCTGCACCAGCTTCCACACCAGGGTGCTGTCCAGAGTACCCAGCATGGCCCGCACTTCCGCCTCGCTGATCTTGCCGCCGCCAAAGGCGATGGCCTGGTCGGTGAGGCTCATGGCATCGCGCATACTGCCATCAGCGGCACGGCCGAGGTGCCAGAGGGCCTGCTCGTCAAACGGTACCAGTTCTTTTTCCAGTACAAAGCGCAGGTGCTCGACCACCCGCTCCGGGCTCATATTCTTGAGATTGAACTGCAGGCAGCGGGACAATACGGTCACCGGCAGTTTTTGCGGGTCCGTGGTGGCCAGCAGAAATTTGACGTGGGGCGGAGGCTCTTCCAGGGTTTTCAGCAGCGCGTTGAACGAGCTGTTGGAGAGCATGTGCACCTCATCGATCAGGTACACCTTGTAGCGGCCGCGGGTCGGCGCGTACTGCACGTTCTCCAGCAGCTCGCGGGTATCTTCCACCTTGGTGCGAGAGGCAGCATCCACCTCAATCAGGTCGACAAAGCGGCCATCGGCGATTTCCATGCACACAGAACACTGACCGCAGGGCTCGGAGCTCACGCCGGTCTCACAGTTCAGGCACTTGGCGAGAATCCGCGCTATGGTGGTTTTACCCACACCGCGAGTACCGGCAAACAGGTAGGCGTGGTGCAGACGGTTGTTGTCCAGGGCGTTGATCAGAGCCTGGAGCACGTGCTCCTGCCCGACCATTTCCCGGAACAACCGCGGCCGCCACTTTCGCGCCAGTACTTGATAACTCATTCGTTCTCCGCAGTGGCAACTGCCATGAAGGTGCCACGATATGATGATTGGTCACGGGCCAGATATGGCTGGCCCGTCGCAAAACTCGAAAAGTCGGCCATTATACCGGCATCGCTGCTCAGGAGTAGAGATACGCCAGCGGTCATGAAATTCCACCTTTCAGCGCGAGTAGGCACAATGTTTGAAGACAAGTTGACAGGTTCAGTCATCTTATCGTGTCAAAACGACCACTCGTCGATTGCTGTGTCGCTGTGTTATAACTGGCGATGCCCGCCTTATAACAAACACAACGAGCGCAGTACGGGGATCCCACCAACCAATGAGTAAAGCCCGGAAGTCACTTCTGGAGAAGCTGTTTGCCGATCATGGCCAGGCACTGGTGCGGTTTATCGCACGCATCGTGCGCAGCAACGAGGATGCGGAGGATATTGCCCAGCATGCCTATCTGCGCCTGCAAAAACTCAGCGACGAAAAAGATCTCGAGAATCCCAGGGCTTACCTGTTCCAGATCGCCAACAACCTGGCGGTAGACCAGCTGCGTCGCGGCAAGCTGCACATTGAGTACGTCAGCCAGCAACTACCTCCGGAAGGAGCCACCCCTGGCGATGACGATCACGGCTATCACCAGTCCCCTGAGCGCGTCCTCGCTGCCCGACAACAGCTGCAGGCCATTCACCAGGCCATGGACAGCCTGCCGCTGAAGTGCCGTCAAGCGTTCCTGCTACACCGCAGCCGCGGCCTCTCCTACGCTGAAATCGCCCACGAGATGAACATTTCCGTGAGCAGTGTTGAGAAATACATCCTGCAGGCACTCAAGGTCTGTCGCCAGAAAGTCGGAACTCCCGCGTAACGCACCACCTTCCTAACGAACTATTGGATGGCCTCCCCGCACATCGCCACTCGCCGCAGAAACCTGACAGCCAGGCGCACTTCTGTTGCCTCGCGAACCACCTTTGAACAAGCTTGGCGCATTGCTGGCCAGAGGTGCACCGCAGTGCAGCAAAAAACCTGAAAAAGAATTGAGGGGGGAGGCCAGTCGATCGTCTTAATTGTGAGTGGCAGCATCCGTACAAAAAAGAACGGAAACCACATAGATAATGTGCTAAATTTTGCGAACTTTTATTGCATAAATTGCGCAGGACGAACAGAAGCGTTGATTTGAACGCCCTTGAATAGCACCATATTGGTGCAGACAGGCGTAAATGGTTCTAGAGATTCACCATTTAATCAAAAGACAACTCTGACAGGCAGCTCGATAGGTTATCGGAAAACAAGGTGTTAGTGCGGTGAATCCTCAGGAAGTACAAGACGTACCAATGGAAGACAGGCTCGATCAGGCGTGCGCCTGGATTGCGCGCCTGCGTTCCGACGCGATCAGCGATGCTGACCGCCGCGCTTTTGCCGCCTGGATGTCTGATTCCACCGCCAACCGTCAGGCGTTTGACGAGATGACCGAGCTGTGGGGCGACCTTGGCGCCCTGTCACATATGCCCCTGGATGAGCTCTATCCGGAAAGTGTGCCCAGCAGCAACCATTGCACCACCTCCCGGCCGGCAACCCCCGCCGCCTCCCGTGAAGACACAACCGACACCGCCGTATGGAATCTGCCTCAATGGTTGTTCGGCGGCAGCGCCGTTGCCGCCTGCCTGGCCGTCGCCCTCTGGGTTGGCAATGAGTGGCTGCAACAATCACCGGTCCAGCAACAGATATATGCCACAGCGGTGGGCGAAACCCGCACAGTGTCCCTGGCTGATGGCTCCGAGGTTCAGCTGAACACAAACTCTGAACTGATCGTCAAGTTCAGTCGCGATGAGCGCCGCACCCAGTTACTGCGCGGCGAAGCCTATTTTGATGTTGCACGCCAGACGTCCCGCCCATTCACCGTAGCGGCGGGCGAGGCCAAGATTCGTGTACTGGGTACTCAGTTCAACGTTGAGCGGAATCCCGGCAACACCCGCGTCTCCGTCACCGGGGGCACCGTCGCGGTAAGTGAGGCCCGTACTGCCAGTGGCTTGCAGCCGGAAAGCGTCAAGCTGACCCGCAACCAGAAAGTCAGTGTGTCCAACAGCGGCCTCTCCGATGTGGGCCACACCTCGGCAGACGAGGCCCTGGACTGGACCCGCGGCCAGCTGGTCTTCGACCGCACCCCGCTCGACGAAGCCCTTGAAGAACTCAACCGCTACCTGAAAGTCCCCGCTGCTGCCGCGCCCAATGTAGGGGAGCAAACACTCTCTGGCACCTTCGAGCTGGCAGACCCGGAAAGCACCCTGGCAGCGATCGCTGCAGCTCTCGATCTGGATCAGGATCAGAGCGACCCCAACCTGACTCTCTTGTCACCCAAGCGTAACTAAGATATAACTCTCGCCCCGGGTAACCGTACTTTTTTTAGCCAAAAGCTGGTCGGTTACCCACACCACAAAACGAACGAGAAATTGGCTGTGCTTTCCGGTTGCTGATCGTGCCGGGCATGGGTGGGATGAGAGAATTGAACAACCGGCATTGGGCAACACTGTCACTGACAGGGCTGATGTTACTCGCTCAGAGTAGTAGTGCCGCCTGCCCGAAATCCGGTGTTCAGGTTCCTTCCGGCAGCCTGGCTCGCGCGCTGATTTCCCTCGGTCGCCAGTGTCGGGTCTCCCTGGTGGTGCAGGCCGACAGCGCCTCCTCTATTCAGATTCCCCCGCTACACCTTGAAACACCAGACGGCAGCATTGCCCCGGCCCTGCACCAGCTGCTGGAACGGTCCGACCTGACCTTCAGGCATACCGGTACCAATGCCGTCGCTATTGTGGCGAAAAAAGAAGAACCCGAGCAAAACGCGACGGACAGCGCGCTACTGCCCGAGGACGAAGTGATCGTAACGGGACGCAGCCTGACCGGCAGTCACCTGCGCCACCTGAAACTCGACAGCTACGCTCCGATTGACGTCCTCGCACAGCCGGAGCTCGAGATTACCGGCGCCCAGACCATATCGGAGCTATTGAAATTCCTGCCCGCGGTATCGGGTAACTCTACCAGCACGTCGGTCACCAACGGCGGAAACGGCACGGCCACCGTCACCCTGCGTGGCCTCCCGGCGAGCAACACCCTGGTACTAATCAATGGCCGACGCATCGTCAGCAATGGCTTTGGCGGTGAAGCCGCAGACCTGAATACCATTCCGCTCTCAGCCGTGGATCGGATCGAAGTGCTGAAAGATGGCGCTTCCGCCGTCTACGGCTCCGACGCCATCGCCGGCGTAGTGAATATTATTTTGCGCCGGGATTTCGACGGTCTCTCGATAAACACCTATTTCGGGCAGGCAGAGCGTGGCGATCAGGAAACCAGCTCCTACAGTCTCACTTGGGGCGGTGGCAATGAAGAAACCCACCTGATGCTCAGCCTTGCGGACTACCGCCAGGGTGGAATCCTCAGCCGCGACCGCAATCTTTCCGCCTCCGCAGACAACCGCCCCCGGGGCGGCACCGATCTGCGCTCCTCGGCGTCCCCGCAGGGCTATATCGCCCTGTCCGACAGGGTGGTCGCCAATGCCGCCGATGGCTATAGAGCCTGGACGCCGGAAGACCTGTACAACTTTCGCGAACACACCTCTGCACGCGTGCCCTCGGAGCGCCAATCTATATATATTGCAGTCAATCACCGGCTGAATGAAGAAACCCAGGGGTTTGCGGAGTTAATGACGGTGCGTACCCGCTCCGAATCCACACTTGCTCCGACACCCGTCTTTACCCGGTTTGACAATGGCGACCTGGCCATTGCCAGCGACAATATATACAACCCGTTTGGCGAAGAGATCACCGACGTGCGCAAGCGAGTGCTGGAGCTTGGCCCCAGGGTTCAGTACAACGGCACCGATACTTACCGCCTGAATACCGGCTTTAAAGGACTGATGGATGACTGGCAGTGGGAGCTTACCGCAGCGACCCACTACACTCGCGCCAAAGAAACCCTGACAAACCTGATAGACCCCCATCACCTCTCCCTAGGGCTAAAAGGCCCGAGCACCTGCACGGAAAGCGTGGGTTGCACGCCGGTCAACCTGCTCGGACTAACCGGCAGTATCGACCAGGCCCAGCTGGACTATATTCGCAGCGCCAACCATGTGGACGGCGCCAGCCGGATGGCCTCAATTACCTATATTGCCGACGGCCCTCTGGGCCAAAATTCCGCGGGCGATATCCTTGCCGCTGCGGGTGTAGAGCTGCGAAGGGAAGCCATTGACTTTACTTCGACGGATGCCGACGGATTCTCCTTGATCGGTGGTGTAGCATCGGGCGCGGCACAGGGTCAACGGCTCATAGGCGAGGCCTTCGCTGAAATCTCTCTGCCATTAAAAGCCGAGCGCTTGTGGCTTGATGGCGCGATCCGTTACTCCGACTACAGCGATTTTGGCAATACCGCCAATCCGAAGCTGGCCCTGCGATGGCGCCCGTTGCCAACCCTGCTGGTACGCGCCAGTTACGCGACCGGGTTCAAGGCACCAACGCTGGTGGACATGAACCAGACCGGATACCAGAGCCAGGAGTTTCTGTTCGACCCCTGCACCAATAGCAATGCGGAGAGCCTACCCGGCTGCAGTGGCCGCGCGGATCAGGCGCGAATCCAGTACCTCACCGAATTCGGCGGCAACCCGGAGCTACAACCAGAGACCTCTGACAACCGGTCTCTGGGTATTGTGTGGACGCCCGGGGACTTCACCGGTTTCCATGCCAGCCTGGACCTGTACGACATCCGTCAAAACGACGTCATAGACACCAGTCCGCAATACCTGATCAATGAAAACGCAAACAATGGCCTGTTTGCCGATCGCGTACAGAGAGATGAGCGCGGCGATATCACCCGCGTCGTTGCAACTCGCCTCAATATCGGCGCCAGGGAAGTCCGCGGCGTCGACGCCACGCTGCGCTACCAGCACCAATCAAAAGAGCTCGGTTTGATTCGCTGGTCCATGAACAGCAGCCATATGGTGCGCTACCTGAACCAGCTGGCCCCCGGAAGCCCCGTTGAAGACCTGGCCGGCACCTTTGCCGACTCTGCCAGCGGGGGCGCTGGCTCCCTGCCCCAATGGAAAGCCAACACCGGTCTCTACTGGCAGCGCGGGCGCTGGGAAAGCGGTTACACCATCCACTACGTCAGCAACCTGGTGGAAAGTTTTACGCTCAACGATGCGACTGTGAGCCGCGACATCCCCAGCTGGGCCACACACGATTTGCAGGTGGCTTACGCTGTACCAACCGGGTTTCGATTTGCCATCGGTATCGACAACCTGACGGACAAGGCCCCACCATTTGCAGCGTCGGCTTTTAACGACAACTTTGATGCCCGCACCTACGAATTGACCGGGCGCTACTGGTACGCCACCTTCAGCTTTAACATGTGAAGCAGCGCGTGCCATTTTATTTCACCCCCCCTGAAATTTCCCTCTATTCTGATCCCTGAACATCTTCCGCCCGACACCACGGCGCACACCTCCTGTTTGTTTGCCCATTGTTTTTGAAGCGCACTTCATACGCGCCCTTTAAAAACCAGCGCACACACTGTTCGTTTTTTGCCCCGCTTTTGACGTCACAATTGGCGAAAACGTACCAAAGGCGCAATTTCATTCACGAAAATCCTTGAACTTGAAAAAATTGTTCTAGGGTTGTTAGCAAGCCTCTTGTTGATAGATGTATGTAGTTGTCAGGGAGGGCATGGCCAATTCGGCGAACATCACCGGTATCAGGAGAGGTATACCATGGACAAAACCCGTCTTTCTCGGGCAATCAAGGGCGCGATCGCAGCTGCCGCCGTTACATCCAGCTTTTCTACCGTTTCTATTGCTCAGGATGCACAGGCGCAGGTTGAGGAAATTGTTGTAACCGGTTCTCGCATTCAGCGTGCGACGGACGCCAATAGCGCCACGCCAATCAGCGTGTTTGATGCAGCCCAACTGGAGCAGTCAGGTCAGACAACACTGGAAGACTTCCTGCAAAATATTCCTTCAATGACTGGTGGCCAACTGGGTTCCTCGGTCAACAACGGCAGTGGCGGTCTCGCCACGGTCTCTCTGCGCGGCCTCGGCTCTTCCCGCACCCTGATTTTGATGAATGGACGCCGCCTCAGCTCCTCCGGTGGCGCCACCGGCGTGGTAGACCTTAACACCATCCCCACCTCGGTAATTGAGCGTGTGGAAATTCTGCGTGACGGCGCGTCAACCATTTACGGGTCAGATGCCATCGCAGGTGTTATCAACATCATCACCAAGAAAGGATTTGAGGGCGCCGAGCTAACATTCGATTACGGATCGTCCACACACGGCGATGGTGACGAGTATCTGGCAGCAATGACCATCGGCACCGGCAACGATAAAGGCCATGTGATGCTGAACGCGCAGTACACAAAGCGCGATGATATCTGGCAAGGCGACCGTCGATTCTCAGCGTGTCCGCTGGGAGAGTCGGGCGGCAATGTCGTGTGCGGCGGTAGCCCTACCACTATTCCTGCGCGCTTCTCACCGACCGCGGACGACCGCCAGCTGATCGTGGACCCGGTCACCGGTAATGTGCGTAACTTCAACTCCACCACCGATGGATACAACTTTGCCGCAGCCAGTTACCTGACTACGCCGCAAAAAGTTGCCTCCATCTATGGCTACGGTACCTACGAGCTATACGACTGGAAAGACGTTACCGACATTAACGCCTTTACCGAACTGTCTTTCGTAAACCGTCGCTCTGACCAGCTGATGGCTGCTGAAGGTACCTTCTGGGGACCAGAAGTACCGGTGACCAACCCCTACAACCCGATCGGGGAACCGGTAAATATTGGTCGCCGCCTGGAAGAAACCGGCGGACGCTCTTTCTCACAGGATCTGAACACCTGGCGTGGCGTTGTCGGCCTTGAAGGGGAGTTCTGCAACGAGTGGACCTGGGATCTCTCCTACAACTACTCTCGCTGGGTAGACACTCAAATTGATCGCGGCCGCGGCAATACCGTGCGCTTCGAGAATCTGCTGGATCCCGTCGCCTGTGCTGCCGACCCTGACTGTGCTGCTGCCGTGGGCGCCACTGGCGTGACTGCCTGGAATCCATTCGCCGCAGGCACTCTGACCGATGAAATGCAAAACTACGCCCTGGTGACCAACTCCCCAGTTGAGCGCTCTTCACTGCGCAGCTTACAGGCCAACCTTGTAGGTGACTTTGGAGACTGGGCTCTGACAGGTGAAGCACCCGCTTGGGCCGTCGGCTATGAGCATCGCGCTGAGCGCACTGAAATCGTACCGGATGGCGCAGCGGAAATTGGCCAAATTTACTTCGTTAACGGAGACGCCTGGGGTGGCAACTACAGCGTGGATGAATTCTACGGTGAGGTACGCGTACCTGTATTAGAAGGTCGCCCTTGGGCTGAAATCCTCGCTTTCGAAGCCTCTTTCCGCTACTCCGATTACAACACCATCGGTAGTGATACCACTTATGGTGCCGTTATTGAATATGCACCACTGGATGAGCTTCGCTTCCGCGGCACCTACTCCCAAGGTTTCCGAGCTCCCGGTTTGGATGACCTCTACCTGACCCCAACTGTGTCAGCTGAGACATACGCAGACCCCTGTAACGGCTGGGACAGCAGCTTTAACCCGAACGTTCAGGCAAACTGCGCCGCGGACGGTATCGCACCGGGTACCCCGATCGTCTCTCCGCAAGCGACCGGCCTGTTCGGCGGCAACCCGGACCTGGAAGCTGAGAAATCTGATAGCTGGACTCTGGGCATGGTGTGGACACCATCCTGGACAGACAACATGGGCTTCACCGTTGATTACTTCAACATCAACATTGACGATGCCATCGGCACCCTGACAACCAACACCATTGTGCAGGGATGTTACGAAAGCGCTGGATTCAGCTCTCCATTGTGTGACCTGATCACCGGTGCAGCGGCGGTCGGCAGCAGCCCGTCTCCCACCAGCCCATACCGCGCGAACGACAACACCATCGCCGGCCAGCTGCTGAACAGCCAGAACGTCGCCAAATTCGAAACCTCCGGTGTCGATTTGGGCTTCGACTACAGCATGGATGTAGGTCCCGGCGTAGTAAGTGTCAACCTTTCTGCCACTTATCTACACGAGTGGAAATACCGCGGCAGCTCGGAAGACCCGACCATTGACCTCGCCGGTTACTTCGGTGCGGACCCGGTAACCACCGCCATTGTTGCCTTCCCGGAATGGAAGTTCTACGGAACCGTGGGTTACGAGTACGACTGCTGGAGCGCTTTCACTACCGTGCGCATGCTGGGCGAAGTGGATGATATCGACCCATCTCCTGCAGCCCTGGCGACTCACATTGATACCACCTGGTATCAGGACATGAACTTCAATTACTTCCGCTGGGAGAATGTCACCCTGACCGGCGGCATCCGTAACATGTGGAATCAGCAGCCCCCTTATGTCACCAACTACGATGACATGAACACCCTGATGAGAAGCTATGACACCGTCGGCCGCTTCTTCTACGGAAGTGTGACGCTGCAGTTCTAAGCCTTTAAAACCTCTCTTGAAAGCCCTGCCTCGCGCAGGGCTTTTTTTTGCCTGCTACTGTACCTACCCCGCATTTAACGCCCGCCCCGCAATTTTCAGACGAACGTCCCCAAAAAAGCCCAGCATGACTAACGTGACTTTTATCCATTCATGCGGTTTTTTTATTTTTTTTTGAGGGAACTTATCCCTGATCCGTTAAATACACGTTGGGAAGGAAATGACCACTTGGGGGTAGTCATTTCCGCACACGCCAATCCTTGGCAACACACTATAAATCCAACGATCAAGAGAGGATTTACAATGAAAAAGAACCTTCTGTCCGTAGCAGTAGCCGCTACGATCATGGTTCCTGCCCTGCCTGCATTCGCACAAGAAGATGCGCAAATGGTAGAAGAAGTGGTCGTTACCGGTTCTCGTATCGAGCGCGCCAATGACGTAAGCGTAAGCCCGGTAACTTCTGTTAGCGCAGAAGATCTGAAAGCAACTGGTGTGGTTCGCGTTGAAGACCTGATCAACGACCTGCCTCAGGTAGCAGCAACCCAAACCGCTGGCCAAGCCAACGGCTCCACTGGTACTGCAACCGTTTCTCTTCGCGGCCTCGGCTCACAGCGCACCCTCGTACTCATCGACGGTCGCCGTATGCCTGCAGGCTCTCCGCTGGCTGGTGGTTCTGGCGCCGACCTTAACCAGATCCCCGGTGCTCTGGTTGAACGCGTAGAAGTTCTGACTGGTGGCTCTTCCGCGACCTATGGCTCTGATGCAATTGCAGGTGTTGTGAACTTCATCATGATGGATGACTTTGAAGGCGTTCGCTTCGAGTCTCAAACCAGCGTGTACCAGCACAACAACAACAACAGCGACATGCAGGACCTGGTAACCTCCAATGGCTTTGACGTAGCCGACGGCAGCGTTACCGATGGCGAAACCAATGACTTCTCCATGATCATCGGTGCCAACCTGGACGGCGGTCGCGGCAACGTAACTGCTTACGCTAACTACCGTAAAATTGACGCAGTACTGCAGGCCGACCGCGACTACAGTGGTTGTGCGGTTTCCGGCAGCCCGGACTCTTTCGGTTGCGGCGGTTCCTCCACTGTACCCTGGGGTCGTTTCACCGACTTCGGTTTGAACAAAGGTGATACCACTGAAGGGTTCGACTACAGCGTTGATGGCGACGGCTTCACTGACTTCAGCCGCCTGTACAACTACGGCCCGCTGAACTACTTCCAGCGTCCGGACGAGCGCTGGACCATGGGCGCCTTCGGTCACTACGAAATCAATGAGAATGCAGAAGCCTACACCCAGGTAATGTACGCAGATGACCGCACCGTTGCGCAGATCGCTCCTTCTGGTGCCTTCTTCGTAACCAACGATCTGTTCTGTGGCAACCCATTCCTGTCTGACGAACAGTACGACGCAATCTGTGGCGTTTATGGCCTGGGCAAAGACCAGTTCGTAAGTGATCTTGAGGTTGTAAACACCGATCCGGATACTGGCGAAGTTACCACTACTCCGGGTGCTGTCTACATCGGTCGTCGTAATGTTGAAGGCGGTCCTCGTCAAGATGATATGCGCCACACCACCTTCCGCGGTGTGTTCGGTGTTCGCGGTGATATCAACGAGAACTGGGCTTACGATGTTTACGGCCAGTACTCTGAAGTTAGCCTTGAGCAAACTTACCTGAACGACATGTCCACCACTCGCATCCGTCGCGCACTAGACGTTCGTTCAGATGTCGATGGCAATCCGGTTTGTCAATCCGTACTGGACGGCTCCGATCCGAACTGTGTGCCGTGGAATATCTTCCAGGAAGGTGGCGTAACTCAGGAAGCTATCGATTACCTGGTATTACCTCTGTTCGCCCGCGGTACCACCGATCAGGAAATCGTTTCTGGATACGTAACTGGCGACCTGACTGACTACGGCGTAAAGCTGCCGACAGCTGACACCGGTGTGGCGATCGTTGCAGGTCTCGAAAGCCGCCGTGAATCCCTGAACTACTCCCCCGATTCTGGCTTCCAGAATGGTGAAGGTGCAGGTCAAGGTGGTCCGACCCTGCCAGTAGACGGTAAGCTTTCCGTAAAAGAAATCTTCACCGAAGCCAATATCCCGCTGCTGAGCGGTATGGCGGGCGCTGAGTACCTGGGTTTGGAATTAGCTTACCGCTACTCCGACTACTCCACCGATGTGCAGACCGACACTTACAAAGTGGCTGCTGACTGGCAACCGACTAGCGATCTGAAAGTTCGCGCGAGCTTCCAGTCCGCAGTACGTCACGCGAATATCCGTGAACTGTACCGCGCTCAGTCTATCGGCCTGTTCGACATGACTTACGACCCATGTGGCTCTCGCACCGATGACGATGGCGTTGTAATCGGCCCAGAGTACAGCGAAGCACAGTGTGCCAACACTGGCACCACTTCCACTACTTACGGTGGCAACTTCGATTCCCCGGCTGGCCAGTACAACTATGTTGGCGGTGGTAACCCGGACCTGGCACCGGAAGAGTCAGAAACCGTATCTTTCGGTATCGTATACTCTCCTGAATTTGTTGAAGGCCTGACCGTTAGCGCTGACTATTTCAACATCCAGGTAACCGAAGCCATCGCAGGTATCAACCCTGAAACCGTATTGCGTCGCTGTGCGGAAACCGGTAACGCCCTGTTCTGTGACGCAGTAAGCCGTGGTGCAAACGGCAACCTGTGGATCGGCTCTGCCGGCATCACCGCTACCGATGTGAACATCGGCTTCTTCGAAACCGAAGGTGTTGATATCAATGCTAACTACGGCTTTGATGTTGGTGCTTACGGCTCCATCGATATGAACTACATCGCTACTTACTTGACCAAGTGGGACCAGCAAGAGTTCGTTGGTGAGCCGATCGAAAGCTGTGCCGGAAACTGGAACAGCTCCTGTGGCACCCCGACTCCCGAGTACGTAAGCACCCTGCGCACCACCTGGGCAACCCCCTGGAACGTCGACGTAACAGGTAGCTGGCGTTACATCGGCGAAGTTACTGACCTCGGCAGTAACGGCGCTGACTTCGACGCGATCAGCTACTTCGATCTCGCCGCAGCCTGGTCTGCCACTGACAACGTCACTGTTCGCAGCGGTATCAGCAACGTGCTGGATGAAGAGCCGCCGCTGACTGCTGACGCTGGCGCTGGCATCTACGGTAACGGCAACACCTTCCCTGGCGTTTATGACGCTCTGGGTCGCTATGCCTTCCTGGGTGTTTCTGTAGACTTCTAATTCTTACGAATTAGGCAAAAATAAAGGCGCGGTGGGAAACCACCGCGCCTTTTTACTATCTGTGTCCAGTCCTGAAACTACGCCACAATCATGGCAACCGACAGAGAAAGCAGGACTATTGATTGCCCTGCAAATATTTATTTAGCACGGAAATATATGACTGGTAATTTTTGAAGCGACCTATTGAACCGGTATGCAAAGCATTCCTAACCTGCCAAACGCTGGCAGTTTTGACATAGTTATTGCGCTGCTGAAAATCCAGGCAACCCTCTTCCCAGGCAACTTCAAGAAAATCAAACATCCTTCGGACCTCTTTCTCCGGAGACATCACCAGACTTTCATACCCTACCTCCAAAATACTGTCGGGAAACAAACTCTGCCAGTGATGCATCAGCCTCTCCTGCTCTACAAAAAAATGTCCAATCGCATCAAGGTCAGCGGAGTAGTTCATCCCCCCACCTAGTTGCTGAAAGTACACCGAGAGGCAGTTATCCAGAAGTCCCCTTCTTGTCCAGACAAAGCGAGCATTAGGCAACACACGCTTGATCAACCCCACATGCAAAAAATTATCTGGCCGCTTGTCTGTGACAATTGTTCCATCCGCAAATCGATCTGAAAGAAAATCGCGATAGTCCTCCCCTGCTTTTCGGTAAAAACCTGCATCAAGATTTTCGAGCTTAGCTGGGTAGCGATCCCCCAACCCTGCAACCAGATGCGGAAAAAAATCCAGCTCTCCCCCGGATGTTATTTCAGAATGCCCACTTAGCACCTGCTCAACCAGTGTGGATCCGGAGCGAAACATACCGCAGATAAATATCGGTGCGAGATTCGATTTGTAACCAGCAACCTGGGTCATATCACCAGAAAAAGAACTTATCAGGCTATCAACATACTGTGATTGTACGTCTTTGCGATAAGGCGTAAACCTGGACCTTCCCAACCTGTTCGCTTCTGAATAGGAGGAAAATGCTCTCTCATACTCACCACAGTCATCCAACAGCTTTCCAAGTGAAAAATTCAACTCTTCGACTTCAGACCTGGATAATCGACTGTTTTTCAGCATAGTAAATATACTTTGAATCAGTGGTTCATCCGGGTGCTTTGCGGAGGTGAGGTAGGCCAAGCGACAAATTGCCAATACGCATTTTCCATCTACAGCCAATGCTTTTTCATACAGGGCGGTAGCCGCCTTATGATCACCAGACTCTTCAAATAGTGCGGCGAGGTTCAAGATAGCTGGTAAGTAGCCGTCGCGAATTTCCAGCGCCCTGCGGTAACAATCGCGCGCTTCAGACTCTCGCCGTAATTCAGACAGGATTACCCCCATATTGGTGTAAACCTCTTCTTTACCCGAAACCCCCATCTCCAAGGATTTTCGATACCACGTCAGCGCCTCATGAAGCCTTCCAACCTGTTTCAATAAATACGCCAAGTTGTACACGGAATTGGGGCGATCAGGCACCCTACCCAGGAACATTTGATAACCGAATATCGCCTTCTCAAGATCCCCACGGGATTGCGCATACTGAGCTAATTGATGCCACCACTCAGGAGTATCATCAAAGAAATGCGCCATTTCTTCCAGACACGACATCGCCTGCTTCGGCTTATTCTGCTGCACATAAAACTGGAACAACTCGCGATACACCGCATCTTCTGAGCCAGAGCCAGAGAGCAACTTTCGATACAGCTTTTCCGCTTCATCAAATTTCTTACTTTCGGCGAGCACCCTTGCCTCACGCAGACGCTCTCGGATATGTGCTGGCACACTCATAACTTCAAGACCCAGGAGTCAAATTAAAATTTAGAAAACTAACTGCCACTATTTCACACCTCCCAAACGGAAAAAAGGCACCTTGGCTTACCAGTCGATAGCCAAAGCGCCTTCCGCAAACAACACCATTATGGATAGAGAAACAGACTCTCGCGCTACTAGTAATTGGTAGGTTTACTGCGCGTGTCTTCTTCCAGCATTTTCTTGGTTTCGTAGGCCATGCGGTCCCACTCTTCCTGAGTCATACAGGTTTTTTGCTTGAATCGAGATCCAGTAATGGCTCGCACTTTACAAATTTTTTCTTCTTCTGTAGCGGCAAGGCCTTTTGAAGCAGAGCCGTTCTGGTTAGCAGCAGGCGCCTTTTCACCAGCTCCTGACGCACACCCGGCCAGGATCCCCACCCCCAACAAAACACAAAAAATCATCTTCAGTTTCATATCAGTGCCCTACTTAATTATCAAATTCCTTTCTACCTGCCTCTGGGACAGGACCACATATTACCGTTGTGGAAATTGTATATCCACAGCGGGCCGTCGATGTGATACGGCCCCTCGTCTCAATAAAGGTAAAGGAACTACTATTTCACTTTTTCAGCAAGAATGGACCAGGCCAGAGGTGCCGAGCAA
Source organism: Microbulbifer sp. ABE4_465 (assembly GCF_056160765.1). Classification (NCBI taxonomy): domain Bacteria; kingdom Pseudomonadati; phylum Pseudomonadota; class Gammaproteobacteria; order Cellvibrionales; family Microbulbiferaceae; genus Microbulbifer; species Microbulbifer sp. ABE4_465. Next base: position 734,169 of record NZ_JBSWXV010000002.1, on the reverse strand, counting down.
TCTGGTGCACTAAGCGATTCCGCGACGTGCAACTGAAAGCCTTCGGAAATCAACCCGCTCTTCAACGACTCAAACTGCTCAATGCCTAATGCGGACTGACACATGGAGTGCATGCGCTCCGCATAGCTCTCCAGCTCGCAGACAGCCTGACGAAGCCAGGCGTCGACTTCACACAGCTCAAAAGCCGGCAGGTTTGAATGTATATGGTCCACATCCAGATACAGCTTTCGAACGACTCCAGCCGCAACTTGATTCCCGAATTTCGCCATGATTCGCTCCATATGGCGAAATGCCGGAATCAACCTTTGTGAAACTCGCTCATACTCAGATCGCTCCCCCCCCCTCAGCACATTGAATGCGAGAGGGAACATATCAATGGCCCCCTGTAAAAAGCCACTTTTCTGAACCTCCCGCAGAGCCAAATAGTTGTGATAACACTCGCCATATATGGCGCCACCCCTGTGATGCAAAAGCAATGCGAGCCGCCCCTGCGGCCTAATCAGGCTGTGCAGCCCGGTTACAGCATCAAGACCTGCATACTCAATACCGAATTGGCTCACAACAATATCCGCACAGCTCTCCGCAAGGGGCAGTGCCAAACCATTGGCCACAACCCCGGTTACGGCCGGCCGGCGATTCTTTACTGCTTTTACAGCGCCGTATGACAAATCAACACACACACTGTCGCAGCACGCTTCATCCACAATCGAAAACAAATGTTCAAAAACCGCACCACTACCGCTGGCGACATCAATAATTCGCAGCCTAGGCGACACACTTTTTGCACTCAGACGCGCATCACTAAAAAATCTGTGCCAAAATTGACTAATGGCCGGATGGTCTGTCCCACCAAGCTCACAGACCTGTTTATCACCCGCCTGCTGCCAGTAGGACTGCCAGCTCGAGGCTGAGCTCGTACTCATATTGCCTTAACTCCCTGCTTTTATCTTTTGACCTGTAGCGCTGCCGGGTATGGCAGGGAAAGTCATAAGATTTTAGAAGGTAACCCTGTTAAGACGAACAAAGCCGGTTTTTCCACAATCATTCAGCTATACCGCCATCATGGACACATTAACCGCCTTCTTAACTCTCCTCTTCGTAATGGACCCACTGGGCAACATCCCGGTATTCCTCGCCGCTCTGAAGAATGTCCCGCCCAAGCGGCAACTCTATGTGATTATGCGCGAACTGATTTTCGCCCTGATTGTGCTGCTGGTATTCCTTTATGGCGGCCGGTTCGTTTTGGCATGGCTGGGGCTCTCCCAAGAGGCCATCCGGATTGCTGGGGCGATTATTCTTTTCCTGATCGCAATTCGAATGGTTTTCCCCATCGAGGGGGGCATCATGGGAGAGCGGCTGGAGGGGGAGCCCTTCTTTGTACCACTCGCCGTGCCGCTGGTAGCAGGGCCGTCCACCATGGCAATTCTTATGCTGATGACAAACAGCGAAGGGGAACAACTGTGGGACTGGACTCTGGCGCTGCTTGGGGCCTGGGCGGTATCCGCGGTGATTCTGCTAGCGTCGTCACCACTCGCCCGCCTGCTGGGGAATCGCGGATTGATCGCGGTAGAGCGCCTGATGGGTATGGTACTGGTAATGCTGGCCGTGCAGCTCTTCCTGGATGGTATCAAGCAAAGCCTGGCTTAACCCCCTCAGTTGCGAGGCGTTGACCACCCTGCGCCTCGCAACCACAGACCCCGCACGGACTTGTCCACGCAGACCCACCGCGAAAACTGACACCCACTGAATAAATTTACTTTCGCAGAATTAATTATCGAGCCAAATTGATTTAAAGAAATATACCTCTGCGAACGAATGAAAAGTCCCATCACCACTCAATTTTTAACCAACCCCCTTCGATCGCGCAAAAATTAAACAACCCTGACAACCCGATCGATAGTTATGCATGTCCTAAATTTAACTGAAATTTAATAAATTCTAATAAATAATTTCAAATTATCAGGACGCCAACACTTCTTAACGTTCACCATTTATCCAGCGTGATCAATAAAGACGCAGAATCCACGATAGGCATCTGATACCCTTATGTCAGGTTAGTTCCACAAATCTATTTCATCCTTTAAAGTCAGCGCGCACTCGAATTACAACAAACCAATAAAAGTGCCTCTAAATACATAAAGGATGCATTTATGATCAAGACCAAGTTGAGTATCGCTATTGCAGCACTCGGCACCATCGCCGCTACCGGTGTTTCCGCTCAGGAAAACGTGCCTGGTCCAGCTGTTGAAGAAGTCATCGTTACCGGTTCCCGTATTGCACGTGATCCGCTGTCTACTACCGGCCCGATTACTATCGTTGATTCCGAAGCGATCAGCCGCTCCGGCGTTGGCACCATCGACGAGCTGCTGAACCAGCTGCCGTCCATGGGTACCACCGGTATCAATGCAAACGACAACAACGGCGGCCAGGGTCTGGCATTCGTTGATCTGCGCAACCTCGGCTCTGCCCGCACCCTGGTACTGGTAAATGGCCGTCGTTTCGTCTCTTCCGCTTCCGGCGTTAGCTCAGCGGTAGATATGAACAACATCCCGGTTGATATGATCGACCGTATCGAAGTGCTGACCGACGGTGCTTCTGCCGTATACGGTGCTGACGCGGTTGCCGGTGTGATCAACGTGGTCATGAAGGACTCCTTCGACGGCGTTCGCATCAATGCACGCGCTGGTGCGACCAAGCACGGTGGCGGTGAGAACGGCGACCTGTCCATCACCTTCGGCAGCGAAGGCGAGCGCGGCAGCTTCATTGCCAACATCAGCCACGCACAGCGCGACGAAATCACCTACAACGATCGCGACTGGGCTGGCCTGACCAGCTCCATGGGTCCGAACGGTAATATCTTCACCAACTACGGCAGCTTCAGCATCGGTGAAGATGGCGTGACTCTGGACGACTACGCTGGTTACGACATCGGCCAGCACATGTGGCTGTCTGGCGCCATGGAGCGTACTTCCGCTACCGCGTCCGGTAAATTCTCCATTACCGACAGCGTAGAGCTGTGGGGTGAAGCGAGCTTCACTACCAAAACCAGCAACCAGCAGCTGGCTGCACAGCCTCTGTATGCGGGTAACGGATTTGACCTGGATCCGGAAACTCACCTGCCTGAGGCCATCAAGTCTCAGCTGGACGAAGCATGGCAAGCAGCCGATAACGCTTACCAGATCGAAGTGGCTGCCTATGAAGCTGCTAAAGCTGAGTGGGAAGCCCAGGGCAGCCCGGAAGGACTGGAGCCAACTGCACCGGAAGCCTCTCACGGCACCGACTGGGTTGACGGCTTCTCCGATTTCCGTATTCGCCCGGTATCTGGCGGTACCCGCTCTTACGAGCAGACCACCGACACCTACCGTCTGGCTACCGGCCTGAACGGTGACTTCTCCAACGGCTGGAGCTGGGACTCCTTCGTAAGCTACGGCAAGAACGAAGGCGAAAACGTCATCCTGAACTCTTACAACAAAACCAAGTTGGAAGAAATCTTCAGCGGTGAAGCTGGCCTGGACTACGATTTCGCTGGCGGTATGAGCCCCGAAATCATGGACTACTTCCGCTACGACGATTACGAAGACAACTCTTATGAGCTGCTGAACGTTGGCGCATCTCTGTCTGGCGACATCAACGCTATTGAATTCCAGGGCGGCGCTCTGGGCTTTGCAGCGGGCGTTGAATACCGTGAAGAGTCCGGTGAGTTTAACCCGTCTGTACAAACTCAAAGTGGCGACACTTTCGGTAACCAGCAAGACGCTACCGGCGGTGAGTACGACGTAACCGAGGTGTTTGCAGAATTCAATCTGCCGATCCTGCAAGGCGCGCGCTTCGCAGAAGAGCTGACTGCAGACGTAGCGGTTCGCTACTCTGACTTCAGCACCTTCGGTGGCCAGAGCACTGGTAAAGTTGGCCTGGTTTACGCACCGGTTGAAGATGTGCGTTTCCGTACCAGCTACTCCACTTCTTTCCGTGCACCGGGTATCTACGAGTTGTTCAGTGGCTCCGCTCAGAGCTACGAGTACCTGATCGACCCGTGCGACACCAGCGAAGCAAACAAAGACGGCCAGGGTGGAAACTGTGGCATGGTTGGCGCAGGCTTCACTCAGTCCGGCAACCAGGTACCGACCAACATTGGCGGTAACGAAGAGCTGACCCCGGAAGAAGCGGAAACTTTCACTGCCGGTATCGTTTGGACCCCGAGCTTCGTAGACGACCTGTCTATTACTCTGGACTACTACGACATCAGCATCGAAGACGCGATCACCTCTCCGGATCTGCAGCGCATCCTGGATGATTGCTTCCGTGACGGTGTTGCGAGCGCTTGTTCCTTCGTAACCCGCGGCGCGGGCGACCAAATCGTATCCCTGGAAGGTGCGAAGATGAACATCGGTCAGATCGACACCCGTGGTGTTGACGTCGACATCGTTCAAAACCTGCACTTCGACGCTGGCCGTCTGGGCCTGCGTGCACAGGCTTCCCGCCTGCTGGAGTACAACGAATTCAACGAGCAGTCCGGCACCGAGTCTGACTACCTGGAATACGTTGGTACCACCGGTGGTCTGTACGTGAAATGGCGCGGCCTGGCCAGCGCGACCTGGTACGGCAACGACTGGGATCTGGGTGCTGAAATGCAGTACTTCGACGACGGTGAAAGCCCCTACCTGCCGGTTAAGTCCATCACTTACCTGAACCTGCGTGCAGGCTGGGACATCAACGAAGGCACTCGCCTGTCCGCTGGTATTGATAACGTATCCGACAAGGATCCGCACACTACCTCCGGCAGCGACTGGAACAGCTTCTACGACTTCCAGGGCCGCTACTTCTGGGCTGGTGCTTCTTACCAGTTCTAAGTTGTGGACTTGACGTTGTAGACGTTCAGTCAACAAAAAAGGGGGATGCCAATGGCATCCCCCTTTTTTATTTACCGTGGCTACTTAGCAAATAATTTAGTTTCCTGTTGTACGCACGTTGGGTTCCCGGATTATCCGCCAGCGAGAATGCCTCAGAAAAATACTCTTTCGAGCTGTCCACTTCGCCCAATTTGAAACTGGTCAACCCCATCAAAAAATGAAACCGGTGATCATCCTCGTATTGCCAGATAGCACGCTTTAACTGCTTCTTTGCGCTTTTATAATCACCATGCTCATACGCGTTGCGCGCCTGATAATACAGGTAGTAGGGGTTGCGTTCGCGGTGGAAGCGGGCCTTTTCGGCATAGTGATCGGCCAGGTCGAACTTACTCTGCTTGCGATACAAGCGTTCCAGATTACTCATGGCAATGGTATGGCTGCTTTTCAGCTGCAATGCATGCAGGTAGCTCTGTTCTGCGGCAGCAAACTCCCGATTGCGACTATATAGAGCTCCGAGGTTTGCCCACAGGTCCGCGTCTCCTGGCCTCAGGTCCAGCGCCTTACGCAAATAGCGGAACGCATCGATCATTTGCTCCTGCTGCATCAGCTCCAGGCCGCGATTGCTGTAGTACTGTGCAAAAGCTTCGTTATCCGACAGTTTCCGCTGGTCGTAGATGGGGTCATAGGCCTCGAGATTGAAATCCACCACGCGGCGGCCGCGGGGAGTCTCGCTCACCATATTGATATGGCGGTACACCACAAAGGTCTGCGACTCCTCATGGCCCCACACCGGAGGGACTTCGACCTGATTGAAGTAGGCATCCGCGCCCAGCTCCCTCGCCATGGAAACCATCATCACCGTAAAGGCCATGCAGTTGCCCACCTGCTGGCGGTAGGTCTCACCGGCGGTCAACGTCTGATCCGCCTGATAGCGAACAGTGAAGTCTCGACTCTCGAATCCATTCAGCAATGCTCGCAAACGCTGCTGGGGGCTCGCATCCGGCGCTACCCGGGCGAGGTACGCTCGCATTTCAGGGGATAGACCGAGAATATCGTCTTCCGGCAGCTCAACCTGTGACAGGGGCTGCTCAAACAGCGCCTGTCCCGAGAGCAGCCAGCCCACATCGACAGGCTCAGACATATCCGAAGGATTTGCGGCACAGCCGGCCAGTAACACAGCAACGATTGCGCTGCAGGCGGCGATCCGCCTGGGCTGGAAGCGCCCGGGGTTAGCAGGTTGTGACCGTTTGATTTCTGGCAGTCCAGAATTTTCCGGGGTTTTCATGGTTATTCTCCCCATAACGTGTTCTGAATCCCTGATTTTCCACAATTCTTGTCGCGTAGGAATACCTTTCGCAGGTTCATTTCCTGTTTCACCTGTAACCATTCGCCAGTTTCCGGGACCGCTGTTACACTCGGGAAGGTCTCAATTAAAGCTATAACGAGCTAAAGCTATAACAATCGGAACAACTGATATGTCGTCACAGCCACAACAAAACAGCGATGGCTTCTTTGGCCATCCCAAAGGGCTCTCCACCCTGTTCTTTACCGAGATGTGGGAGCGGATGAGTTACTACGGCATGCGGGCCCTGCTGGTCCTGTTCATGACCGCCAGCCTGCAGCAGGAAGGCCTCGCCTTCACCGTGGCTGCTGCCACGGCCATCTACGGCCTCTACACCGGTGCGGTGTACTTCCTGGGTCTCCCAGGGGGCTGGATTGCCGACCGTCTGCTCGGCGGCCAGCGTACCGTCTGGTACGGCGGCATCATCATCATGTGCGGCCATATCGTGCTCGCCATCCCCAGCGAACACACCTTCTTTATCGGCCTGATCCTGGTTGCTACCGGTACCGGCCTGCTCAAACCCAATATTAGTGCACTGGTTGGCCACCTCTATTCCGACGACGATGTGCGTCGCGACAGCGGTTACGCCCTTTACTACATGGGTATCAATATTGGTTCCGTGCTGGGCTACATGATCTGTGGTTACTTTGGCGAGAAAGTGGGCTGGCACTGGGGCTTTGGCGCCGCAGCCGTTGGTATGGCAATCGGTCTGGTCCAGTACCGCAAGACCATTGGCAACCTGGGTAACGCCAGCCTGAAGCCGGAACACCCGATGACACCAGCCGGCGAGAAAAAAGCCTGGAGCACCATCTGGGCAATCGTAGGTGCCGTGGTGGTGATCACCGCGCTGACCATGAGCGGTGTGATCGCGTTTGATCCGGTTGCCGTGGCCAAGTACGTTGCCGTTGCCTTCACCCTGATTTTCTTTGCCTACTACGCCTACATCTACTTTGGCGGCAAGCTGACCCAGGCAGAGAAGAAGCGCATGTGGGCCCTGTTCCTGGTGTGTGTGGCTTCTGCCTGCTTCTGGTCCGGCTTTGAACAGGCGGGCTCCTCCCTGAACCTGTTTGGTCGCGATTTCACCGATCGCATGCTCGGTTCCTTCGAGATCCCGGCTTCCTGGTTCCAGAATGTGAACCCGATGTTCATCATCATTCTGTCGCCATTCTTCGCCGCTCTGTGGATCAACCTGGGCAAGCGCATGATCTCGCCGTCCTACGGTATGAAGTGCGCCATTGGCCTGATCATCATGGCTACCGGCTTTATCGTGATGTTCTTTGCTGCCCAGCAAGCCGCTGCGGGCCTGAAAGTAGCCCCGATGTGGCTGGTAACCACTTACTTCCTGCACACCGTGGGTGAACTGTGCCTGAGCCCGGTTGCCCTGAGTGCGGTGAGCAAACTGTCCCCGCGTCGTTTTGCCGGTCAGATGATGGGTGTGTTCGTACTCACCTACTCCATCGGCAACATCATTGCCGGTCTGCTGGCGGGTAACTTCGATCCAAACAATGTATCCGAGCTGCCGAATCTGTACCTGCAGATTGCGATCTTCAGCATTGGCATCGGTGCGGTAATCGCGCTGATCAGCCTGAAGTCCAAATCCTGGGAAGGCCAGGGTGAGGATCATATCGAAGCGGTTGAGCCGGCCGAGGCACCTGCGAAGACTGTTTGATTCTCGGCTTAGCCCGAAATAAAAAGGCCGCTGCGGGAAACCACAGCGGCCTTTTTATTAATTAGCCAGTCGAATAAATCAGCTGGCAACTACCGCATAGTTCAGCCAGATAAACCGCGCACCAATTATAAACAGCAACCCGGCAAAGCAGTTCTTCAGCAATTGAGGCGACAGTTTATGGGCCAGCAGGGCACCGAAGCGGGCAAACCAGGTGCTGGCCAGAACAATACCCAGGAACGCAGGCCAGTAAATATAACCGCTACTCCACTCCGGTAACTGCGGGTTACTCCAGCCCTGCACGGCAAAACTGAGCGCGCCGGCAATGGCAATCGGCAAACCACAGGCTGCCGACGTCGCCACCGCGCGCTGCATGACCACATGACAGCGGGACAGGAAGGGTACCGTTAGTGAGCCCCCACCAATCCCGAAGATGGCGGAAACCCAGCCGATAAAGCCGCCGGCAATCGACAAGCCCACCCTCCCCGGCACCTTTTCGCCGTTGCTCGGCAGCGATCCCTTGCGCAGGCCATCGAGCCACATTTTGAGCGCGATACCAACGGCAAACAGTCCGATCAGCAGCTGTAACCAGGCCCCGCTCAGCCAGTCTGCGGTCACACCGCCTATCCAGGATCCAAGCAGAATACCCGGCGCCATGGCGGCAACGATCTTCCAGTCGACTGCACGCTTGCCGTGATGGGTACGCACCGAGCTGATGGAGGTAATGATGATGGTGGCCAGCGAAGTACCTACGGCCATATGGGTAAGAATTTCCGGCGCGATGCCCTGTGCGGTAAATACCAGGACCAAAGCGGGCACGATAATCAGGCCTCCGCCCACACCGAACAAACCCGCGATAGTACCTGCGCCCATCCCCACCAACAGGTAAATCAATAACACTTCCACTGAACTTCCCCCGGAATCCCTGCTTATAAAGTTCATTCAAACAAAACGGCAGGAAAGCCGTTTTGCACAGCCGAAGGCTGCCCGAAGGGTGAGGGCCAAGGATGGCCCGAATGAAAAAACGGTGGCATATAGCCACCGTTTTCCGTCGCTTGCAAGCAAGCGTGCCAAACCGGGAGGAATTACTCCTCGCCAGTGGCCTCATCCGCCTGCTCGGCTTCTTCGGCTTTGGCTTCCTTAATGGACAGCTTGATGCGGCCGCGCTGGTCCACGTCCAGCACCTTCACTTTGACCATCTGGCCTTCGCTCAGGTAGTCGGTGACCGCATTGACGCGCTCTTCGGCGATCTGGGAGATATGCACCAGACCGTCTTTGCCCGGCAGGAAGTTTACGAATGCGCCGAAGTCGACGATACGTACAACTTTACCTTCGTAGATGGCGCCGATCTCCGCTTCCGCGGTGATTTCCTCGATGCGGGTAACTGCCGCTTCCAGGCTCTCACCGTCTTCGCCGAATACCTTGATGCTGCCGTCGTCTTCGATATCGATGGAAGCACCGGTTTCTTCGGTGATGGAGCGGATGGTAGCGCCGCCTTTACCGATCACGTCGCGGATCTTGTCCGGATGGATCTTCAGGGTGGCGTAGCGCGGGGCATTTTCGTTGACCACGTCACGAGAAGCGCCGATCACCTTGTTCATTTCCGCCAGGATATGCAGGCGCGCATGCAGGGCCTGCTCCAGGGCAGTTTCCATGATCTCTTCGGTGATGCCTTCGATCTTGATGTCCATCTGCAGTGCAGTGACACCAGAAGCGGTACCGGCTACCTTGAAGTCCATGTCGCCCAGGTGGTCTTCATCACCCAGGATATCGGTCAGAACCGCGAAGCCTTCGTCTTCCTTCACCAGGCCCATGGCGATACCGGCAACCGGCGCTTTCAGCGGTACACCCGCGTCCATCAGTGCCAGGCTGGAACCACACACGGAAGCCATGGAGCTGGAACCGTTGGATTCGGTGATCTCGGAAACCACACGCAGGGTGTAGGGGAATTCTTCCGGGTTCGGCAGTACTGCAGCGATACCGCGGCGGGCCAGACGGCCGTGGCCGATTTCGCGACGGCCGGTAGCGCCTACACGGCCCGCTTCACCTACGGAGTAGGGAGGGAAGTTGTAGTGCAGCATAAAGTAGTCTTTACGCTCGCCTTCCAGGGCGTCGATGATCTGCGCATCGCGGGTAGCACCCAGAGTGGAAACCACCAGTGCCTGGGTTTCACCACGGGTGAACAGCGCAGAACCGTGACCTTTCGGCAGTACGCCGACTTCTACGGAGATCGGGCGTACGGTTTTGGTGTCGCGACCGTCGATACGGGGCTCACCGCGCACCACGGCGCCGCGTACGGTTTTCTTCTCGAGCTTGCCGAAGTAGCTTTTTACGGTGCCGGCATCCAGCTCGTCAGAAGACAGGGCTTCGGCCGCTTCGTTGCGCAGCTCACCCAGTCGGGCGGTACGCTGTTGCTTGTCGGTGATTTTGTAGGCTTCTGCCACTTTCTCACCGAACTGCGCTTCCAGCGCGGATTTCAGATCTTCGTTGACCGCTTCTGCCTGCCAGTCCCAGGTGGGCTTGCCGGCTTCGGCTTTCAGCTCGGCGCAAACTTTAACAACGGCCTGCATTTCCTGGTGGGCGAACAGTACCGCGCCCAGCATGATGTCTTCCGGCAGTTCTGCTGCTTCGGATTCCACCATCAGAACCGCGTCTTTGGTACCAGCCACAACCATGTCCAGTTCGGACTCTTTCAGAGCCGCGTAACCCGGGTTCAGGATGTAGCCATCTTTCTCGGTGTAACCCACACGCGCGGCGCCAATCGGGCCAGCGAAAGGAATACCAGATACGGACAGTGCCGCGGAGGTGCCGATCATGCCGGCGATATCCGGATCTACGTCTTTTTCCGCAGATAGTACGGTGATCATTACCTGTACTTCGTTCATAAAGCCGTTCGGGAACAGCGGGCGGATCGGACGGTCGATCAGACGGGAGGTCAGAGTTTCTTTCTCGGACGGGCGGCCTTCACGCTTAAAGAAGCCACCGGGAATTTTGCCGGCCGCGTAGGCCTTTTCTACATAGTGTACGGACAGCGGGAAGAAGCTCTGGTCTGGCTTGGCTTCTTTGGCGCCGACAACGGTACACAACACAACGGTTTCACCGATGGTGACCAGCGCTGAGCCAGTGGCCTGGCGTGCGACGCGTCCGGTCTCGATGGTGACCTGGTCTTTTCCGTACTGGAAGGTTTTGATTACTGGATTCACTAGTATCTTTCCTGTTTCCTTACGGCTGCTGGCCCATTCCAACAGCCCCTACAGTTGTTCGCCTGCCTTCAATAACACAATAAGAGACAGACGAATTTGCCGGGCCCAATTTAGAGCCCAACATTCCAGAGGCAAACATAGCACCCCTGAAAATTCGAATTCTATAAAGAAGAATGCCCGCCAGAAGGCGGGCATTCTCAGGGTCTTAGCGACGCAGGCCGAGCTTGGCGATCAGCTGAGCGTAACGGTTCAGATCCTTGCGCTTCAGGTAGTCCAGCAGCTTACGACGCTGGTTTACCATGCGGATCAGACCACGACGGGAGTGATGGTCTTGCTTGTGGGAAGCAAAGTGACCCTGAAGCTTGTTGATGTTGGCAGTCAGCAGGGCTACCTGGACTTCCGGAGAACCGGTGTCGCCTTCAGCTTGGCCGTGCTCTTTCAGGATGGCTGCTTTTTCGTTTGCAGACAGTGCCATAACGAATTACCTCGTTCGTAACATGCTTTGAAAATTCGGCTGGCCCGTGCATGTTTACAGACCAGCTAGTTGCGATTGCGGGTTACCCGCTCACAGTACCTTCCTACCGTCATTCTGGACTTGATCCGGAATCCACTGGATACCGGTCTGCGCCGGTATGACGATGTTCAGGAGTGCTACTTCACCAACCGACGGGGTGCGACCCGCCCGTCATCAGTAATCTCTCCAACGCCTAGAAATTCACCACTTTCCAGGAAGAGGCGCACCATATCACCTTCGTCGCCCAAGCGATAGACCTGCAGATCCATTACCGGCTGACCCTGACGCAGATAGTAACCCGTGTCGTCAGAAAGGATCATTTTGGGCAGGCCGGAGGCGGGAGAATCCGCCGGAAGCAGGTGGTGATCCAGCTCTTCCGCGCGCCCTTCTCCGCGCTCTTCGGTCAGTGTGTCCAGCGTGACCGAGTCGTCTTCGTGGTAGGGACCGGCGGCGATGCGGTGCAACTTCTCGACGAATGCACCCACGCCAAGCGCCTTGCCAAGGTCTTCCGCCAGACTGCGCACATAAGTGCCCTTGGAGCAGTGCACCTCGATCACCGCCCGCGGCAGTTTGTCCGGGGACTGGTCGGCGGGGATGAAATTCAGCAGCTCGTAGGAAAAAATCTCGACCTGGCGCGGCTCCCGCTCCACCTCGATACCCTGGCGCGCCAGCTTGTATAGGGGCTGGCCATTGTGCTTGAGGGCAGAATACATGGAGGGAATCTGGCTGATGGTTCCGCGAAATTCGGCCATGGCATCGCGCACCTGCTCTTCCGTAATACCGGAAGCATCGCTGGTCGCAACCACGTCGCCGTCCGCATCGCCGGTTTCGGTGGTCATGCCGAAACAGAAGGTGCTGCGGTAGCGCTTGTCCGCATCCAAAAGGTACTGGGAGAATTTGGTCGCCTCGCCAAAACAGATCGGCAGCACACCGGTCGCCAGCGGGTCCAGCGCGCCGGTGTGGCCGGCGCGGTTAGCGAAGAACAGGCGTTTGGCTCGTTGCAAGGCGTCATTGGCAGAAATACCGGCGGGCTTGTTCAGCAACAGCACACCATCAATCTGCCGGCCCCATTTTGGTCGGCGGCCCATCAGTCGTTGTCTTTCTCGCTGGCGTCGCTACTGTCGTCATCATCGCCTGATTTGGACTGGTCCGACTTCACCGCCTTGTCGATCAGGGCAGACAGGTGCTGACCGCGTACGGAGGTTTCGTCGTAACGGAAATGCAGGCGGGGGATGGAGCGCATCTGAATCTCTTTGGCGAGCTGGGTACGCAGGAAACCCGCGGCCTTGTTCAGCGCTTCCATGGAGATATCAATCTTGCTGCGGTCGTCCTCGCCCACCAGGGTTACAAAAACCTTGGCAGTGGCGAGGTCTCGGCTCACTTCCACGTCGTTGACATTGACCATGCCAACCCGCGGGTCGCGCACTTCGTGCTGGATCAGACGGGCCAGCTCGCGACGCATGGCGTCGGCTACCCGGTCAGCACGGTGGAATTCTTTGGCCATTTTTTACCTATTCAGAATGGCGGTATCTCGTCATTCCGGCGCAGGCCGGAATCCAGAATACCCAGGTGGTCGGCTAGACCCCGTGGCGGGTTCCCTGGACCCCGGCCTGCGCCGGGGTGACGATTTATATTCGCCGGAGTGACGGTTTATATTCGCCGGGGTGACGATCTATATTCGTCAGGGTGACGGTCAATTACAGCTCGCGAGCTACCTTGACGATATCGAAGACCTCGATCTGATCGCCCGGCTTGACGTCATTGTAGTCTTTAACGCCGATACCACACTCCATACCGTTGCGGACTTCCTGTACGTCGTCTTTGAAGCGACGCAGGGATTCCAGTTCGCCTTCGTAGATCACCACGTTGTCACGCAGTACACGGATCGGCTTGTTGCGGTAGACGGTACCCTCGGTGACCATACAGCCGGCAATAGCGCCCAACTTCGGCGAGCGGAATACGTCGCGCACTTCGGCGATACCGACGATTTCTTCGCGCTCTTCCGGGTCCAGCATGCCAGACAGGGCCTGCTTCACTTCGTCCAGCAGGTTGTAGATCACGCTGTAGTAACGGATTTCAACGCTCTCGGTTTCCGCCAGCTTGCGCGCGGCCACATCGGCACGGGTGTTGAAACCGATCACGATGGCGCCGGAGGTCAGGGCCAGGTTGATATCGTTCTCGGCGATACCACCCACACCGCTGGAAACCACGTTGACGGATACTTCTTCGTTGCCGATCTCGGCGAGGGCTGCCTGGATGGCTTCCAGGGAACCGCGTACGTCCGCCTTCACAATCACCGGCAGAACCTTCTTCTCCCCGGCTTCCATGTTGGCAAACATGTTTTCCAGCTTGGCCGCCTGCTGACGCTGCATGCGTTCGATACGCTCTTTGTCCGCTCGCTGCTCCGCCACTTCACGGGCCTTGCGCTCGTCGGCAACTACCATGAACTCGTCACCGGCATTCGGCGTAGAGTCCAGACCCAGCAGCTCCACCGGAGTGGACGGGCCGGCTTCGGTCACAGATTTGCCCAGCTCGTTGGTCATGGCACGTACACGGCCGTAGCTCTGGCCCGCCAGTACGATATCGCCACGCTTCAGTTCGCCGCTCTGTACCAGCAGGGTGGCAACCACACCGCGGCCTTTTTCCAGGCGCGCTTCGATCACAACACCGTTCGCCGGCACGCCGACTTTGGCTTTCAGCTCGAGCATTTCAGACTGCAGGGAAACCGCTTCCAGCAGGTCGTCGATGCCCTGACCGGTATGCGCAGACACTTCGATGAACTGAGTGTCGCCGCCCCAGTCTTCCGGGATAACGTCTTTCGCCGCCAGTTCGTTCTTCACACGATCCGGATCAGCGGATTCTTTGTCGCACTTGTTGATGGCAACAACCATCGGCACGCCTGCGGCCTTGGAGTGCGCAATGGCTTCTTCGGTCTGCGGCATTACGCCGTCGTCCGCTGCCACTACCAGAATAACCACGTCGGTCGCCTGGGCACCGCGGGCACGCATGGCGGTAAACGCGGCGTGTCCCGGAGTATCCAGGAAGGCGATCTCGCCCTGGCTGGTTTTAACGCGGTAGGCACCGATGTGCTGGGTAATACCGCCGGCCTCACCGGAGGCCACTTTGGTCTCGCGGATATAGTCCAGCAGGGAGGTTTTACCGTGGTCAACGTGGCCCATAACGGTTACCACCGGCGCGCGGGAAACTTCTTCACCCTCGATATCGGCAGTCATCGCAACCAGTTTTTCTTCCAACTCGTTCTCGGAGCGCAGTACCACGGTGTGGCCCAGCTCTTCGACCAGCAGGGTCGCGGTATCGCGATCCAGGCTCTGGTTGATGGTGACCATCTCGCCCATTTTCATCAGGCGCTTGATCAGCTCGCCGGCCTTCACATTCAACTGCTTGGCAAGATCGCCGACAGTGATCGTCTCGCCCAGTTGCACTTCGTACACTTGCTTTCCTGTCGGCTTCTTGAAGCCGTGTGTGTTCTTCACTTTCAGCGTAGGACGAGAAAGAGAGCGGGTGCTGCGTTTCTCGTCTTCCGTTTCGAAGGCTTCCAGCGCGGCATCGTACAGGGAAGTCTTGCTGGATTTCTTCGGGCCAGACTTGCCGCGACGGCTACGTTTCTTGCGCGGCTCATCGTCATCGCGATCGACAACCACCGCTTCCTGTTTACGGCGCAGAGACGGCTTGGCCGCAGAATCCTCTGTGGTCGTTTTTTGCTTGGCTTTTTCCGCGCGTTCTTTCTGCTCTTCTTCTACACGCTTGCGCTCGGCTTCTACGCGCGCTTTCTTCTCTTCCAGCTCAGCCGCTTCGCGTTCCGCTTCTTTCTTGCGGCGCTCCATGGCGGCGATACGCATGGCTTCGATGTCGTCTACATAGCTGGAGCGAACTGGTGCTGGCGCAGGCTTCGGCGCGGCCTTAGGCGCAGGTTTGGACTCAGGCTTCGCCTTTTGTTCTGGTTTGGCCTCTTTCGCCGGCTTGGCTTCTGCGGCTTCCTTGGTGGCGGCCTCTTCAGCTGCTGCCGCTTTGGCTTCCGCTTCTGCCTGGGCAGCAGCTTCCGCTTCCTGCTGGGCCTTGGCTTCCGCTTCGGCGCGGGCCTTGGCTTCGGCTTCTGCCGCTTCCTGCTCGGCGCGGGCGCGATCGGCGGCGGCTTTTTCTGCCGCTGCAAGCTCTTCTTCCGCCTTCTGCAGTGCGGAAGTGTCGATTTCGGCTTCCGCCTGCTCGCCTTCTGCTTCGGCGCGCTTAACGTAGGTGCGCTTCTTGCGCACTTCCACATTCACGGTCTTGCGGCCTGTGCCAGAGCCGGTTTTCAAGGTCGTGGTGGTTTTGCGCTTGAGGGTGATTTTGCGAGGAGCGGCGTCCTCTTCCCCTTTGCTGCTGCCGTGGCTGCTTTTCAGGAAATTGAGCAGGACCTGCTTTTCTTCCGCAGATACATTTGCATCTGCTGAAGTGTGGGGCAAACCCGCCTCCTGCATCTGCTTGAGCAGACGCTCTTCGGTGGCACCAACCGATTTGGCGAGTTCGCTAACTGTTACTTCGGCCATTCTTTCTCCTAAAAAGTCTCTTTGCAGCGGAGCGGTATCAGTTCATTTTACCGCTCCACCCTTGGCCTGCACGGCAGGCAATTGGTGGGCGCGGGCGTTATCCGCCACGCGCAGGGCCGGGCTCTTGCCCGGCGCCCTGGCATTAAGCCTCTTGGTCACTGTCGTCGGCGAACCACGGCTCGCGCGCTTTCATGATCAATGCAGCGGCACGTTCCTGGTCCATGCCTTCGATATCCAGCAGGTCGTCAACCGCCTGCTCCGCCAGATCTTCCATGGAAGAAACACCGCGGCTGGCCAGCTGGAACGCCAGTTGACGATCCATGCCTTCCATATTCAGCAGGTCTTCCTGGGGCTCGGACGCATCCAGCTCTTCTTCAGACGCCAGCGCCTGAGTCAGCAGAGCGTCTTTGGCGCGGGCACGCAGCTCTTCGGCGATTTCTTCGTCGAAGCCTTCGATGCCCAGCATTTCCTCGATGGGCACATAGGCCACTTCTTCGAGGGTGGTGAAGCCTTCTTCCACCAGCACGCCAGCGACGTCTTCGTCGATATCCAGGCGCACCATGAAGGTTTCCATGATGCTGCCGGACTCTGCTTCCTGCTTGGCCTGCCACTCGTCAACGCTCATCACGTTGATCTGCCACTGGGTCAACTCAGAAGCGAGACGTACGTTCTGACCGCTGCGGCCAATGGCCATGGCCAGGTTTTCTTCGGCAACCGCCACGTCCATGGAGCCCGCATCTTCGTCGACCACGATGGACTCGATTTCCGCCGGCGCCATCGCGTTGATTACGAACTGGGCGGGGTTGTCGTCCCACAGCACGATATCCACACGCTCACCGGACAGCTCATTGGAAACCGCCTGAACTCGCGCACCGCGCATACCAACACAGGCGCCGACCGGATCGATACGGCCGTCATTGGTGTTGACCGCAATCTTGGCGCGCAGACCCGGGTCGCGGGCAGCGCCCTTGATCTCGATCACCTGCTCGGAGATTTCCGGAACTTCGATGCGGAACAGCTCGATCAGCATTTGCGGGCAGGAGCGGCTCAATTTCAATTGCGGCCCGCGGGCTTCCGGCTCAATTTCCAGCAGGATGGCGCGGACGCGGTCGTTAAGGCGGAAAATTTCCCGGCCAACCAGTTGGTCGCGAGGCAAACGCGCTTCGGCGTTGTTGCCCAGGTCCACGGCGATAAAGTCGCGGGTGACCTTTTTTACGGTTCCGCTCACCAGCTCACCTACGCGATCGCGATACTCGTCGACGATCTTGGCGCGCTCGGCTTCACGTACCTTCTGTACGATCACCTGCTTGGCAGTCTGCGCGGCGATACGGCCGAACTCGACATTTTCTACCTGCTCGCGGAACACATCGCCGGCTTTCAGTTCGGTGTCTTTCTCGTGGGCTTCCTCCAGGGTGAACTGGGTGCCCAACTCGGCGAGGGTATCGTCGTCGACCACTTCCCAGCTGCGGAAAGTTTCGTAGTCACCGGTGCGGCGATCGATGATCACCTCAATGGTGGAGTCTTCGTCGTAGCGCTTCTTAGTGGCAGTCGCGAGGGCCACCTCAATTGCCTGGAAAATAATATCCCGGTCAACGCCTTTCTCGTTGGAAACCGCCTCGGCTACCAGCAAGATCTCTTTGTTCATGCAGCTGCCTCTTTAAAAACGCTACGTGCTGACTAATCAATGCGCTGATGGGACTGTTACCGCATATCCCACCGGCTACTTCCGCATTGCCCTAACATGGTCGGCCCATAGTCGGGCCCAATAATCCAAGTTTTAAAACTAACTCTGTACTTACTTATCGCCGTCAAACTGCGGAATAATATTGGCCTTCTCGATACTGTCGATGGGCAGCAGATATTCGTTCTCGCTATCAATGCGCAAGACGATCTCGTCCCCTTCCACACCGGCCAGCAGGCCGCGCCATTTGCGCTGGCCGTCCAGCGGCATGCGCAAGCGCAACTCTACCTGGGCGCCGATATAGCGCTGGTACTGTTCCAGCTTATACAGAGGACGGTCCATACCCGGAGAAGAAACTTCCAGGGTGTACTTGCTGCTGATGGGATCTTCCACATCCATCACCGCGCTTACCTGACGGCTGACTTTTTCACAGTCGTCCACGGAGATACCGCGCTCGGCGTCGATGTAGATCCGCAACAGCGCATTGCGGCCATGGGTCTGATAGTCGATACCCCACAGCTCACAGTCCAGTGACTCAACCACCGGAGCCAGAAGCTCCTCCAACAGTTCGCGCTTACTTGCCATATCACCTTGTGGCCCCGTTTCGGGGCGGATGCGCAACCGGCGGTGCCGATCGCTAAAAACAAAAAATGGGCAGCGAAGCTGACCCCACGGTCCGAATGAGAAACCGCGGCGCCGACTCCCGGCCCATTCGGATGGCAAACCACATTTGCCGCAGATACGAAAAAGCCCCTAACAGGGGCTTTTACTGCGCGAAAACAACCTGAAATGTTTTCGCAAAATTTGGTAGCGGGGGCAGGATTTGAACCCTAGACCTTCGCCGGCTATGCCGCCAGAGGTAGATAGCGAGCCCGAGTCGGGCATCCAGCTAAGAACCAATGGTACCTGAAATTGGTAGCGGGGGCAGGATTTGAACCTACGACCTTCGGGTTATGAGCCCGACGAGCTACCAGGCTGCTCCACCCCGCAACAACATCTTGGGAGTTAACAACCATCTACACATCAGAAGTATAAGATGGAAATTGGTAGCGGGGGCAGGATTTGAACCTACGACCTTCGGGTTATGAGCCCGACGAGCTACCAGGCTGCTCCACCCCGCACCGACACTTCCCAGAGGCCGGATCCTGGTAGAGACCGGCCCCTCGCGATGGGTTTCCCCAACCGCTCAAGAGGCTGCGCATTCTATTGATCGCCCCCCGGGGAGTCAAGTCACTTTTGGCATTTAATCACACCCATTCGCCAGGGGATGGGGACAACAGCGATTCGCTTCTTATATATAGACACTTTTATCACTTCCAGCGTTTCCACATCGCATGGCCAGCTGCACCCCACAGCCCCGCAACAGAATTGATAAACATTCTCATTTTATTTAATATCGCGCCACTTTCGACCCACTTCTATAGTAGGAACCCAAATATGCGCGGGACTCGCACCACCCTTGCCCTGGCCATTGCCGCCACCAGCACACTTTCCATTGCCGCCATTGCCGCGGAAAGCAATTCCCAGATCGAAGAAGAAGTGGTGGTCACCGCCAGCCGCACCGAAAAGCCCCTGAGCGCCATCCCCAATACCGTCACCCTGATCGACCAGCAGGAGCTGGCGAATCAGATGGCCGCCACCAGTGACCTGTCGACCATTCTGGGCAATCTTATTCCGAGTTTTTCTCCCAGCCGTCAGAAAATGACCAGCTCTGGTGAGAGTCTGCGCGGCCGCAAACCGCTTTATTTGATCGACGGCGTCCCGCAGTCCAACCCGCTGCGCAACGGCGGCCGCGACGGTCACACGATTGATCCACTGGTTCTGGAACGGGTCGAAGTGATTCACGGTGCCAATGCCATCCATGGCATGGGCGCGTCCGGCGGTATCATCAACCTGATCACCCGCACCCCGAGCGACGAGTTTCAACAGAGTGTACGAGTGGAGTCAGCTTTTCAGACCGAAGAGCTTGACGACACTCTGGGCTACAACGGCAGCTACAGCCTTTCAGGCAAATTAAGCGATGTGGACGTGCTGGCCAGTATGACCTACCGCAATAGTGGTATCGGCTACGATGCCAACGGGGACATTGTCGGCTTCGACAATACCCAGGGCGACACTATGGACAGTGAAACCACCAATGCGTTTATCAAGGCTGGTTACAGCTGGGATAGCCAACGGGTGCAGCTGACCATCAACCACTTTCTGGTGGAAGGGAATAACAATTGGCTAAGCGTGGACGGCGATATTGACGCCGGTATTCCCACCACAGCGGTAAAAGGTGAAGTACCAGGAAAGTCTCCCTCCAATGAAGTTACCACGATAAATTTGCAATACAGTAACGAAGATTTCTTCGGGCAGAAGTTGCGCGCCCAGGTATTTTCCCAGGATTTTGCCGGAACCTATGGCGCTACCAACAGCGGCACGTTTCAGGATGTGGAAACTTACGGGCCGGATCTTTTTGACCAGTCCCAGAACAATTCAGAAAAACGCGGTCTCAAGCTGACACTGATCAAAGACCAGATCGCCGGCGCCCCGGTAAGCCTCGCCTATGGTGTGGATCTGCTGGAAGACGAAACCTGGCAGCAACTGATTCTGACCAGTCGCGCCTGGGTTCCGCCCACCCAGTATAAAAATATCGCGCCCTATGCTCAGGCGGAATTCAGCGGTATCGACAACCTGACGGTTACTGCCGGCGTACGCCATGAGATCTCCGAGTTACAGATTGATGATTTCACAACCCTCGCCTCCTACGGCAGCCAGTTCGTCAAAGGTGGCAACCCGGAATTCAGTGAAACACTTGGAAATATCGGCGCGACCTATGCACTCACCGACGGCCTGCGAGTTTACGCTAATTATTCCGAGGGCTTTTCCATGCCGGATGTGGGTCGGGTTCTGCGCGGCATCAACGAACCGGGCCTTGCGGTCGAGAGCTTTCTGGACATGCAGCCGATTCTGACGGAGAACCAGGAACTGGGGCTGGAGTTTACCAGTGAGCCATTCGCTGCCCAGCTCGCCTACTACTCATCCGATTCCGATATTGGCCAGCGCCTGGCGCTTGGCGACGACGGTATCTACAGCGTGCAGCGGGAAAAGACTGATATCGACGGTTTCGAACTGCGCGGCCAGTGGTACCTCAGTGACACCGATACACTGGAGGCTCGCTACGCCTACACTAATGGCCGCTACGACTCCAATGACGACGGCAAGGTGGATACGGATCTGGATGGCCGCAATATCGCTCCCAACCGCTTCAATCTGAGCTGGGCACGTAACTGGAGCGAGGTGTTGAGTACACGAATTCAAGCAAACTGGCTGTTGGATCGTGACTTTGAGAATGCCTCCGGTGACGTCACCCGTGAATTCGGCGGCTACACCATCATTGATGCCAGCGCACAGCTGCAAGCATTGGGTGGCGAATTCGCACTGGGTATCCAGAACCTGACCAACGAAAACTACTTCACTTATTACTCCCAAACTGCGGGGAATGATATCCGCAACTTCAAGGGTATTGGGCGCAGTGTGAATCTGTCTTACTCCAAGGTATTTTAATAAATAGCGAATGTTCGCCAGCAAGCAGGTCACTATTAGAGAATACTCCGTAGGAGCCCGCTGGCTGGCGAACCCATAAATACTTTATTCCATGCGCAAAACATTTTTCGTCCTGCACAAATACGCCGGCCTCACCCTGGGCCTGCTGCTGTCACTGATCGGTCTCACCGGCAGCCTGCTGGTATTCGACCACGCGCTGGATGAAACACTTGCACCGCAAACGGTAACCTTCAACCCGAGCGATCGCCCCGCCAGTTATTCAGAAATACTGGCGGCTGCGCAGGCCGCGGTTCCCGGAAATCCCGAGCCCACCCGCCTGATGACCCAGCGCCAGCCAGGCAGCCCCCACGTTGTACGCTTTCCCACACCGGAAGGCGCACCCGGCCCTATCGAGGTCAGCGTGTCACCCACCGACGCCGAAGTACTGGCTGTGCGTGGCTGGGGCACCGCGGCATACACCATGACCTGGCTGTACCGCCTGCACTACACGCTGCTCGCAGGCAAAAATGGCAAAACTGTGGTGGGTTTTATGGGCCTGCTACTGATGGTGTTCTGTATTTCCGGTGCTGTACTTTGGTGGCCGAAACAGAAACGCAGCGGAACACGAGACTGGAAGCGGGCTTTTTCCATTTCGCACATCGGGAATCGCTTTCGGTTTTACTTTGATATCCACAAGGTCTTTGGCATTTATTTTTTGCCGTTGCTGTTGATGATCAGCTTTTCCGGTGTGGCGCTGGTATTTCCAACACAAGTAGAAGCGGTCGTCGGCAGCCTGTTCAAGGTGGAGCCCCGCCCCGCCCTGCCCGGTTCACGGGTGGCATCTGGCACACCGATATCGCCGGATCAGGCGGTAACCATTGGTGAACGGGTTTTCCCCGGTGGGGTGCTGAAACGAATTTATCTGCCGCGCAATAGTGAAGATAGCTACGGCGTGACCTTCCGTGCAGAAGGCGAAGCCTGGACCAATTACGGAGCCAGCTTTGCACGGCTGGACCAGTACACCGGCGAAGTGCTATTGACTCAGAAGGTTACCGAGATACCACTCGGCAATAAAATCCTGCGCTGGCAGTTCCCTCTGCACAATGGGGATGCCCTGGGGATAGTCGGGCGCTGGCTGGTGTTGTTGGCAGGTTTAGCACCCGCACTGTTGTTTGGTACCGGCCTGTACCTTTGGTGGCAGAAGCGACGTTTGAAAACGCAGGCTCAACGAAAGCAACGAGCAAGCACTACCAATACCACAATCACAGAGCCCGCCAGGGGAATCACAGCCGGAGCCAAGTGACCCCCTTACATTCCTCGCAAACCCCATCATTCCACTCGATGGGGGTTACTCGCCGGTAACGAGACTTTAGAACTTGCCCACCATATTGATAAACACGCCCTGGCTGTCGTAATCCAGATCGGTCAGATCGTCGGAGAAGTCAGTAAAGTTGTAGCCGATACCCGCCTTGAAGTTACGCCCCATTTGCCGGTACAGCGCGAGCAGTGCGCCGCTGCGGCTGTCGCCGGCTTCCGGCAGGTCGAGCAGGCGGCCTTCGATCAGCAGGTCCCAGTGATTGACGAAGTGCCAGTCCGCGCGCACTACATAGAGATGGGCAGTACTATCGAAGAACTCGGGGTCTTCCCGCTCCATACTCAGTTGCCCCAGGCGGTAGGCGTACTTGGCACCGACAGTCCAGCGCTGGGTGAGGTCGTAGTTGGTATCCACGGAGAAGATATGACTCTTCTGCACGAACTCGATGGCGCTGCTATTGCTGCTTGACGTTACCAGTACCTGATCATTGGTGGGCACATTGTAGAAATAGGTGTATTTCAACAGGGTGTTCCAGCGGTCGTTATCCACCGGGCGGTAGGCATAACCCATCACACCCTCGGTAAATTTACCGTCGTAGAACTGGCCCGCGGAACTCTGGCTGTCGGAATAGTTGAGCTTGCCAACTAAACGCCAGTCCGGGCTCATCTGGTAGCTGAGAGTGTTTTTCAGCAGCCAGGTCTTGCGTTCGTTTTCCAGCACACTTTGCGGATCGTCCTCGGTACCCGCTCCGTTCAGGGTCTGCATGTTATCCACGCGGTATTCCACCGCGCTCGCCACTCGCAGCTCACCATCGTTAAAGCCCATGCTTGCACCCATGGCACGGCGCTCGGTTTCCGCACCGGTGCGCGGATCTTCAAGGGTACCCGCCTCCAAGCTAGTGCCGTAATTCCATTTATCACTGGGCACCAGGTCCACCCCAAGGGCGTGGGTAAGACCGGTGGAAACATCACCGTGGGTATAGCGCTCTTCGCCGTAGATACTGGTGGTATCGGAGAAGCGGCTGCGGAAGCCACTGTTCAGGTTGCCCTTGCGCGCGCGCACACCGGTATCGGTGCGCTCGTTATCCAGGGTGTAGTTCAGATAGAGATTGGTGCGGTCGGTAACCAGGAAGTCTGTTCCCAGGCGCGCAGCGGTGCCAGTGTCGCCACCGGATAATTCGCTGTCCACCGTCAGGCGGTCGCTGACACGGTAAGCGCCACCAAACCCGATGCGGTTGTTTTCATCGCGGTTGCCGGACACTTCCGCGGTGCGCTGCACGAAACCAAAGGCGTTCCAGTTTGCACCGGAGTCGTAACCGGCCTGGATCGCCACATCAGTTCGCTCACCCTGTTTTTGGGTGAGCGGTACAACCGATGAAAGGTCTTCCCGAGAATCTGCCCGCGCCGCGGCGGCAATACGCCAGCGATCAGTCAGGCGATACCCCAACTCCACATCGGTGGCTTCCGTCTGCAGCCCCTGCTGCTGTTCCTTGGTGTCGGTTTTAAGGCCCACATCAAAGCGCTCGCCAATGGGCAGGTTGATGGTTGCACCATACTGTTCGGTTTCGTGGGTGGCCAGCTGGCCCGGGCCAGAGAAACCCGCGTCGCGCTGCTGGGCGTAAACCGACATGGAACCGCGCGCACCGTCAAAGAAGTCGCCCATCTGGACGGCAGCCTCAACCTTGTTTGCACCGGCCTTGGCTTGCGGGTCAATCGGGTTGTCCTGGTTGAAACTGTAACCACCATCGAGAGAAGAAAGGCTTTCCAGCGTGTTGCCCTGACTCTCCGCCACTTCCACCTTCATCCAGGTACCGGCGGTTTTACGCAGGGTCAGATCGACACCATTGAGGGACGACTCATTATCTTCCTCGTCCTGCTGACTGGCGCTGACGCCGATGCGCACATGGTCACCGGCCCAGTACTGGGCGCGACCGCCCACCGCGAGGGTATCCAGGTCATCAAAACCCGGGGTGTATTCATAGCGGGCCACCAGATACTGAGGATTACCGTTATAGGAGCCGTCCTGCACGATCAGGTTGTCGTTGGCAATGGCCGACAGAGGACGGTTCAGCAGCACGCGGCCCTGTATGTAGTCCACATCGTAATCAATCACCGGAGTCAGGTTTTTCACCCCCAGCACCAGGCCGGAGTTTTTGTCCCGCACTTCCACACGCAGGCGCTCGGAACCGGTGAGAATATCCTGGTGGCGCAGGTAGTAGAGGGAGCCACCGGTACCCCGGTACTCATCGCGGCCAGCGATGGTGCCGGGTTCCGCACTGAATGCATCCACTTCAAAGCGCTTGTCGCCAAAGTCGGTAACGTCATCGGTTTCGAAGTGGAAGTTGGCCCCGTAGAGGGCGCGGTCGATCTGCGCCAGCTCGTTATCGGTGTAGGATGCCTTGAAGTTACCCCACAGGGCGTAGTCGTCGTAGTTTTCCAGCTTGATATAGAACTTGCCGGAAGTGGGCGCATCTTCCACCACGGTGGAATCATCGCCAAAGGTCGGGTAGTACAGATCACTGTCGAGACGGCGGAACAGGGCATCCGGCGTCTTTTCCATAAAATTGGTAAACAGCTCGTCGATTGGCCCTTCATCGGTATCCGCACTGGCGGAAAGGCGCCAGCCGTCACCAAAGCTGCCGCTGGTATAAAACGCCAGGCGGCCGTCGTAACTCGCGGAGTTGTCGTAGTGGGTCTGATCGCCGGTCACCAGTGCGGCCGGGCCATTGGTGTCGTCATGGGCGATGGTGAGATCCGCAATGCCCACGGTGAACCAGTCGTCGCGGTTGAACTCCAGGTCCCGCAGGAAGAGCTCACCGTTGCCCTGCTCATCCAGCACCGCCACTTCTACCGTATGCAGACCCTTGGCGAAAATTTCCTCGGCAACAAACTCGCCATTACTACTAACCGGAATCTCGCGCCCCGCCAGCCACACGCTGTGATTGGTCGGAATATCCGCACCGTTCACCAGCACTGCGTTGCCATTTACCGGGATATTCTGCTCGGACAGGCGATTTTCGCCGTAGCCCACCAGCAGCTCCTGCTCCGTGGTGGTCTCCTGTAATTGCGGCTCGAAGTTATCCACAAGCCACAGGGTCTGTGGGCGGGTTTCGTCGAAGCGCTGTTTCCAGTCGTACACCCGCAATACATATTTCAGTTTTTTCAGTGGCGCCTGGAAGCTGTCAAAGTCTGCCTGCCAGTCGCCCTCGCCATTCTGGTCAAGGGTGACGACGGCCAGCGGCTCGTCGCGCAGAGATTGCGCCTCCTCGAAAATCCGTACTTCGGCGCGGGTAATAAATGACGGGTAATTGGTGTAGCGTTTGAACGCGACCCGGCTTTCCACCAGCTCGGTTTCCGGGTCATCCGCGAAGCGGATGGTATTCGGGAAGGCAGTGACATTCAGCCGGGGCTGCATGGTCTGGTTATCGAAGCGGAACTGGATATTGGCATTGTCCAGTGCCACATCGGTACAACGCTGCAGGTCGGCAGAATTTTTGTGCGGGTCGTACTCTGGCGCGCCGTCCACAGTAATCCGCATCAGGTTCAACGCGTAAGGGTTGTGGGCAACCGCTTCCTGCTGCAAGCGCTCGATTTCCAGCCGGTCCTGCTCCGCCAGAATCGCCAGCTCGTCATACAGCACCTGCACTTCCACGCGGGCGCCGTCCATGTGGATAAAACCGGTCTGTACCACGTCTTTGGATTCCACGTAACCGCGGCCCTCGAACTCTACCTGATCGTCTTCGAGGCCGAGCTTTTCCTGTACCAGCTGCATGGTTTTTTTCGCACGCGCGGATGACAGCCCCACGTCGTCGCCATAGACCATGGCCTCGCGCCGCTCCATACGCTCGTTGTCGCTGTAGCCGACAAAACTCAGGCGCACATTTTGCTTGCTCGCCACTTCGTCCATCAGACGCTGCATCTGCGCCAGTTGTGCGCTGGTAATCTGCGGCTCACCACTATTCAGAAAAATCGGCGGCACTTCACCGGTGGGGGACTCGTGCTCAATGGTGATGGTTTCTGCATTGGCCGCTTCCGGGCAGGCCTGCACACCGTCGGCGGCAGTCTCCAGCAGGTCGTCGTACCAGAACTCCACTTCTACACGGTGATTCAGTGAGCGCCCCTTGGCGGTGTCGTTGGCTGCAATCGGCTGCGACGAGCCCTTGCCACTGCTGGTCACCATATAGCCCGGCAGATTCAACTGGTCCGCCACGGCCAGCGCCACCCGACGTGCTTCCGCGCGGGACAGAGCCATCTGGTCATCGTACAGCTCCGCCGGCCCTTCCGGCAGTGCACCGCCGTCGGTGTGACCGACAAAATGAATGGTGAGATTTGGCTTGTCCTGCAGGGTATTGCGCACTTCCTGAATGCGCCGCACAAACGCCATCGGCAAATCCGCCTGCCCCGGCTGCAACCGCAAGGGGGAAACCAGATTTTTCAGGCGCGCGCGCTGGTCGGAACCCGCGGTATAGCGCAGCTTACACACGGTTTCCTGGCGGCAGACCTGTACGCGATTGAGTTGCAGGGCCTCGGCGCGGCGCTGGGCATCCCGCGCCTGCTGATCCAGTTCGAAATAGCGCACCGCCAGCTCCACCCGCCGGTTCAGCTCGCGACCTTTTTCGGTGATATTTTCCGACAGGGGCTCGCTGTCTCCACGCCCCTCCACCACGATGGCCTCATCGGGCAACTCCAGCGCGGTTTGCAGATAATCCGCAATCAACTGCGCGCGCGCCTGGGTGAATATGGTTTTATCCGCGTATTCCGCCAGCTCATCGTCATTCAGCGGGCCGCTGTCGGTGTGCCCGACGACGATCAGCTGCATTTCATGGGCCGACTCCAGCTCCGCGAGTTTCTCGCGCAGCTGTTCTACAAGATCGGGATCAATTTCATCTTCCACTGCGCGGAACAGGAGCGGGGGCAGAATGTTGTTTTCCACAACCGCTTCTTCCGGCGCAATAAAGGTTTCCGCATCCTGCATCCACAGCTGCCCTACGGCCGGGATCAGGGTAGTTTCCGTATTGCTACCGAGCGGTTTCTCCGTGTATTCACCGGCGCTTTCCACTTCCGGCGAGAGCCCCGGAATCAAGTGCCACCAGGCGCTGTCAGCCTGGGTTTCTTCTTGCGCGTAGGCGACGGTGCTTACCAGTGCGGCAACGAGGACCGCCATTTTTTTCTGCGAAGGACGGAACATCACCGGGCACCTCCCTGATCTTCACTTCCGATCATGCGGTTAATACTGCGTTTGAACCCGTCCAGCACATTGCCGCGCTCGGGCGGCGCACCACGGCGCCAGAAAATTTCGGTTTCGATATTCAACGGATAGCAGCAGTCCAGTGCTGCCCAATCTTCGGCAATACGCGCCTTGATGGTTTCCAGTCGCGCTTCCACCAGTGCCGGATCTTCATTTTCCGCAAGGTACGACAGGCGCAGCAGCGATGGTGCTTCTTCCAGCCGCTCCAGCAACAGCTCGGTGCGGGACCGCCATTGCGGACGCAGCTCGGTAGAACCGGGCTCGAACACCGCTTCCGCCAGATCCAGGCGCACCACACGGTGCAGGCTGGTGCCGAAGTTGAACTCCAGCATCTTGCCTCGAGTGGCACGCTGAACCCGCGGGTTTTCCGTGGTCAAGCGGTAACCGCTTGGCAGACTGCGATCGTCCAGCTTCAGCACAAAGTTGGAGCCGCGATCCGGGTTCGGTACAGCCGCACAGGTAATGTGGAAACGCCCGTGGGCATCGGCGGTCGCCTTGAGACCATTGGCAGTCACAACCCGGGCACCGGGCACACCGCCCTCACCCTGATCCTGATAACCGTTCAGGTTCTTGTCATCGAAGACCTTGCCAATGACATCGGTACAGTCAAAGGTCGGGTCCGGAACCACACGTACGGTGGCCGACGCTTCACCAGAGGTTTGCTGGCCGGACAGTTCGTTAAACATCCGTGCACGGTTGACGTACTCCCCCTCACCCACACCGGAACCTACTACCAGCAGCAGTTTCAGGGTGTGAGTCTGCTCCGGCTCGGCGCGCAGATGCGGCCACTGCAGCTGCAATCCGTGTACCTGCGGCTCCACCGGCAACCCATCCAGGTTTGCAGAGCCGGCAACGTACTTGAAGCCAGCGGGGAAATAATCCACCAACTGCAGGTCGGTCAGCGGTACCGGCAGCGAGTTGTTGAAGGTAATGGTGTAAGGCACCAGCTGGCTGCGCGTCACATTCAACATGGCTGCGGTTTTGGTCAGTGCCAGGGCACCTTCCAGCTGCGGATCCAGTGCGATGTGGTTATTGAACAACTGGCTGCTACCGGGCTGATTGCTGTCGTCCAGATTCAGCCGCAGGTAGTAGTCCGTTTCACTGCTGCGCGCGTCGGCATCAATCGATGGAGGCGTCACAGACAACTGCACTTCACAGTGATCCGGAGTACCCGGAATCACGTCGGTCGCGCTACCGATACAGGCCCCTACATCGAAGCTGCCGGTATCCAGGCCGGTCTGCGGCGGAATGATCTGGGACGGCCCGGACACGTAGTCCTCGTTGGGCACATCCACTTCGATCAGGTAGTCCGCATTCACCGCACAGGCAGCACTGCTGAAGTTCACATCGAACTTGTAGAAACCACCGGTGAGGGTGACCTGATTCTGCTGCTTGGGATCCTCGAAACAGCTATCCGGCAACGGTTGCCCACTGGATGCGCCGAGCAGTCGGACGCGAGCACCATTCACCGGTGCACGCAGTACCGAATCGTAAACAACACCGTTCGGCGTAATCGGCAGATTCAGGTTCTGCGGGTTGGCCCCTGACTCCACATAGATGTTTTTAATCTGCTGCGGGCCGTTGGTGTAGTCGGAGCTGGCGGTCCCCAGTGAAGCGGTGGTATCGACCGCATTGGGCGCAAGGTAGCGCAGCTCATAGCTGGCACCGGCCATGTCCGCGCCGTCCATGTTCGGCACCAGGCCATCGAAGACAAAGTACCCCTTGTCATCACTCTGCACGGTTTCGAGCAGGGCGTTGTTGAAGTACAGCTCCACACTCCAGTTCACCAGCAGCTGTTCTTCCGCATCCGCCGCTTCACTGAAGTTCACATCGTGCCAGAGGTAACCGGAGAGGTTTGCAATACCCGGGGTACCACCGATATCGATCGACACCGTGGCTTCGTTATACATTGCGGGATCGTTCCACTTCACCTGCGCGGTGTTCACCACCGGGTAACCCATAGCCAGGTTTTCACCCAGCTTGGCCTCAAAGCGAAGCGCGATGGTTTCCTGAGGCTGCAGGTCACCGTAATTGGTGCTGTAGTCCACGGTAATCAGCGGGCCATCCACCATCACGCCATCGGGCTGGCCGTTCAGGCGTGCGGAGTCTTCCACGTATGTGAGCACACCCTCACCGGCTACCAGCAGATCGTCGTAGATACTCACCAGGCTCGCGGGTACGGCGCTGATGTTGGTAACGCGGACGATGTATTCCAGCACCTTGCCGGACTCCGCCGCGCCACCACCAACAACCGCCACTTCCTTGGTAATGGAAAGCTGCTGGGCGTCGCCAACGACCACTTCGGTGGGCTGGGCACCATTGCTGCTGTTGCCATCCGCATCGGTCAGTGTCAGCGGCAGTTCGAGGCTGTAGACGTTGCCCTGGTTACTGATAATGGTGCCGCGTTCGGTATCGGCATTGACCATGACATCAAACACGATGGTGGCGGTTTGTGCGGTGGTCAGAACACCTTCACCTTGCGCGGGCAACGGCGGGGTCAGGTCTTCCGTGCTGATGGCAATGCCGGAAACCAGCGGTGAATCGGCACCGTCATCGGCCACAGCAAAACCATTGAGCGTGGTACTGCCAGCCACATAGGTGGTGTGCTCGGGCACCAGATCCACAAAGCGCGCCTCGGTGGCATCCTTGCCACCCATATTGCTGACAATAATGGTGTAGCGCAGCACATCTTCCGGATCGACGATGCCGGCGGTCATGTTATCCACCACCAGCTCCACGGTTTTCTGTGCGCGGATCAGCGGCACATTACCCACGATATCGATGGTCGGATCGTCGGCCACTTCGGTGGCGGGGTCGTCGGACGGCTTTTCGTCCAGCGGCATATTTTCGCCATCGGCGTTCACGCCGGCACCGGCACCATTGGCAAAGCCCTGGTTTGAAATCACCGTGCCATCGTTGACGTCATTGATGATCACATCAAAGGTGATCAATGCCGCCTGGGCACCAGACGCCGCCGGATCGGCCAACAGCTGACCGACTTCCGCACCGGGAGACTGGATGATCAGTGTCTGCGCCAGTGGCGTGCTGCCATCGATGTCTTCCAGGGCAGCACCGTTCAGAGTGGTAGATCCGGCAACGTAGGTGGTGTTGGCAGGCACCTGATCGCGCAGGGTCGCCTCCACCATGTTTTCGTTGCCGATATTTTCTACCCGCAGGGTGTAACGCAGTGTGTCACCCAGCACCAGGCTGTCCGGTTCGCCGGTCATGTCTTCGGAAATTTTCTCTACCTTGAAGACAGGAGCGGATTCGATAATGACCTGAGTTGGATTTTCAGCGCCCGGTGCTTCCGGGTCGGCCTCGCCATCGATATTCGGGTCATCACTCACCGCCAGCTGCTGGCCGTAAGCCAACACCCGGGACTGGTTCAGAACCGCGGTGCCACTGTCGATTACATTCGCCAGCTGCACTTCGAAAGTTACGCGAACACTGTCACCGGTCTCGCCCTGTTGAGCCAGGCTGATTCCATCGATACGCAGCAAGCCACTGGCTGCGTCGCCACCGGTCGCATCGCTGTTATCCACGGCATCAACCGGAATATCGATGACCGTCAGGGTACCCGGGGCAAAGACCATCTGCGTATTAAGAGTGCCGAGCGCATCTTCAATGGCAAATTCCGCCAGAGGAATCTCGCTGACATTGCTGACGGTGATGGTGTAGCGCAGAGTATCCCCGGGGCTCGCTTTCTCAGCGGGTGCATCGCCGGTGGTGATATTTTCCACCTCTTTCAGCATCTTCAGAGTCGCACTCTGGGATACCAGAGCATGCGCATCTTCGTGGTCGAGCACATCCGGGGTGCCATCGGTTGGCAGTGCGCCATAGGCGCGACGATTCTCGCGATCATCACCCTGACTGAACCACTGTGCCGCCGCCACATTGACCAGGGTCTGGTCGCCAGCGGTGTCCTCATCCAGCCACGCGCGATACTCGATCGACATACGCTGGCTCGGCTCGATGGCCACACCTGTGGTAGTAATCGTGAGGGTGCAATCCTCAAATACGGACTGGAAGTCGGTATCTGCGGTAAGTGCGCGTACCAGGGTGTCGGTGTCTGCATCGAAAATCTGGATCGTATCCACTTCCGGCGGCCGGGCACACATACCGCCCTGCTCCACATCCGGCAACAGGTCGACCACAGTGGTATCCCAGGCGGCGCTGTCACCCACATTGTTAATGCTGAGAATAAATTCTCCGGCAATACCTGCATGCAGAATTTCCGGGCCGGATTTTTCCAGAGTGAGCTGCGGCTCAACCAGAGTCATCTCCGGAGAGGTATCCGCGAGCAGTGCCGGGTCACTATCAAAGGTGCTGAAGCGGTAACTGGCGGTATTGGTAAATGCCAGACCAGCGACATTGGTTTCGCTGTCGAGCACTTCGACAATCAGTTCCAGCTCGATCTGCTCGCCGGCCGGGATATCGATACCATCAACGCTATCGACGATTTCCAGCTCGGTTTCGCTGCCGATATTTTCCGGTGTCCAGCTGCCGGAGCCGCTGATTTTGTTCACCGCAATAAACCGCAAGTCCGCAGCGGAGGCCGTCAGATCATCGGTGATCTGCACCCCGTAGAGGGCAGTGTCGGCCGGCGTCGCGGGCACGGTGATGCGATACGCAAATTGCTCGCCAATCGTCGCTTCCGGCTGGGTAATGTATTTATCCAGTGCAGCCGGTAACGGGCTCGTCAGCACCACGCTTACCGCCTCATCGAGACGATAGTCCTGACGCTCCTCGGCGAGACCGTTGGCCGGTACAGCATTATTGTCAAAGGAATAGTAAACCGGCAGGGTCACACCGTTACCCAGCGAAAGGCCGGCGCCGAGGGTGTCATCCGCAGTCACCGTGTACGTCAGGCGCAGTGTTTCGCCCACGGGGATGGTGTAGACATCATTGTCGTCGAGATCCCAGAGTGCAATGCCGGTGGCCGCATCAAAGACCGGCATGCGTACCGGAAGGCTGCCACTACCGAGAAGCTCGATACTTTGCGTGGTCACACCACCGCCGTTTCGCAGCCCCTCTGGCAATAGATCCTGAATCTGCAGGTCGTACGCGGGCGCCTCACCATTGTTGGTGATCTCAACGGTGAAGGTCGCTTCCTCCCCCACGGTGATTTCCGTATCGCCACCGATCGCGGTGGTGACCTCTACGCGACTGATTGCGAGTAGCGGCTGCACCGCTTCAACCGTCGCCTGCGCATTGATTGTACTGGCCGGACCGGATGGCAATGCGTAATCCAGCGCGACCGCGTTCTCCAGTGCCTGCCTGCTGGGTAATTGCGCCAGTACACTGCCGTTTTGCACGCGTACTTCGTAGACGATCTGCAGGGTGTCACTGGCCGCACTCGCGGGGTTGGTCACATCACCCAGGTTAAACACAACGTCGGCACCATTCACCGTCGTCGCACTCGCCACCGAAGCGGTTTCATCCGTTCCGAAGAAATCCGCACTGATCACGCTTTCAAATACCAGCCCAGTCGGCAGAGTATCGGTGATGACAACACCCGGATAGGTACCCTTCTGCAGGGTCGCCGTGACTGTGAAGCGAGCGCGATCACCGACACGAATACTGCCGGTTCCATCAAACGTATCGCTGAGCAGGTGTTTTTCCAGGCTGGTGTTGTCAGCGAGAGTCACTGCCGCACTGGCACTGTCGAGATAGTCGTTAAACACCGGGGTTTCACTACCGTCGCGTTCCCAATCGGAATCACCGGACACACTGGTCCAGCGCACTTCCGCATCGTTGTTCAGCACCTGACCGGGGCGGGCGTCGTCCCCCACTACCGCCTGATATTCCAGGTTCAAGCTATCGCCTACTGCGACGCTGGCCAGGTTCCACTGCAGTGTAAAACCACTGGTGGCATCGCCACTGACCACTGGCTCTCCCGCACTCGCCGAGCCCGCAACATATTCAAGCCCGGGGTCCAGTACATCGGTAACCACCAGATCGTAGGCCGCTGAGGAGTTCGCACTGCCGGCCTCGGTCATTGTCAGGCGGTAATCGAGTACCGTACCCGCGGTGATATCTGCCGGTGCAGACAGCACTTCTTTTTCCAGTGCAAGCTGTGGTTCAACAATCGTCAGTGGATCCGTGGCCGCACTGGTGTAGGTAACCCCACCAGTGCTGTAGCTGGCCTGGTTGATCACACTATCCCCGGCATTACTGTCGGCGCTGTTGGTCACACGCAGCACAAGTTCAATCTGCGCGGTCTGACCAGCCTGCAGTGTTCCGAGATCGAAGCTCAGGTCAGAATCGTCGCCACCGTTCAGCAGGTCGCTGGCGCTACCGCCGTTGATACTCAGTGTGGCCCCGACAAACTCGAACTGAGGTGCCAACGAATCCGTCAGAGTGACGTCCGTGCGGGCGATATTGTCTTCCGGGATGGTGATGCGATAGCGCACCTCTTCACCGATGGTGGCGGTGGGGGCACTGACCAGCACTTTTTCCGGCGGCATCGCGTTGCTGGGATTCTGCATCCACACAGACGCAACGGTGTCGTCGGTATATTGCTGGCCGTTTTCTGCCGGTAGCGACCAGTAGCTATCGACACTGGCACTGTTGTTAAACAACTCGCTGGTGCCGATATCCGCATGGAAACCGATGGTGTAGTCCACCGTCAGGCACTGATCCGGCAGCAGCGGTTCATCATCGTTCAGGGTGAGCGTAAAGCTGCCACCGACAGCCGGTTGTCCGCTAAAGGTGAACTCACTGGTGGCCGTACCATCGATCGCCACGGTAAAGACACTGGCATCCGACAAAGCCGTCTCATCCAGTTGCGGAGCCAGGGTGTCGGTAAGCTGGACGTTGTAGGCCGGGGCATCGCCCTGGTTACAAGACTGCAGCTGGAACTGCATGGTGTCTGCCGCCAGTACGACCAGATAGGGATCGACCTGGGTACCACTGCCGGCGCGCCCACTCAGGGTGTCGGTTTTGAGCAGAGAACTCAGCACCGGTTGGTGTACCGCAATCGAGGCAGTTGCCGCAGGCAGCGTTACCTTAGAGCCATCGTAGGCATCGAAACTCAGCTCCGCCTGGTTGTTCAGGGGACCGAGTACATCCTGATGCGCTAAAACATCGGTCACCACACGTGCACGATACACAATAGCGAAATCGTTATTGCCGTCATCGCCATCGACGGCGTCCACGTCACCGAGCGCCAGGTTCAATACCTGGCCCGCGCTCGCGTCACCGGTCAGATTGGTTACAAGCGGGTCGTGAGTGAAAGCGCCGGTATTTTCAAACGGCGCGCTGGTCTGTCCGTTGACACTGATTAATTCGACAAACTCCAACCCAACGGGCAGCGTATCGGCAATGGCAACGTTGGCCGTGATGCTCTCGTTCAGTGTCAGGGTCAGGCGATAGTCCACGGTATCGCCCACGCGAAGCTGGGCATCGCTCGCATCACTGCCATGCAGTACCCAACTGTCGGACTCAAACGCCTTAAGCAGCGCGGTATTGTCTTCCGCGGCAGCATCGGTGGTTTCGCTGGCGCTGACGCAATAGTCGTTTGGCGCCGCCGGGCAGTCTGCACCGGTACGCTCGTAGTCACTGTTGGACGCAACGTCGTCCTGCAGGGAGGTCCAGTCGGCCGTAATCTCGTTGGTAAAGGGACCACCATTGGCAGCCACCCTGGCCCGATAAGTCAGCACAAGTTGTTGGCCGGCAGGCAGATCGAGAGAACCGTCGCTGTTGCCGCGCCCCCAGACCAGCGTATTTTCGGTGCTGGTATCCGGCGTTGCTTCAAATCCACCCACAGGGCTGCCGCCGATGGTAACGGTGGGAGTAAAGCTATCGTCCCATTCCAACTGCTCCGGCAAGCTGTCTACCAGGTTCAGGTCATAGGCGGTGGCATTACCATTGTTGGTGAGCGTTACCACGTACTCCAGCACCGCGCCGCGGGTCAGCTGCCCCGGGGTAATCTGGGTTACGTCTTTGGTGGCACCGAGCGCCGATTCTGTCACGGTGATCGCCGGTGTATCCGCAGTCTCTATGACCGTGGTAAGAGATTCGCCGTGCTGGTAGCGCAGTTCTGCACCGTTTTGCAGGCTATTTCCTTCTCCGCTATCGGTACCGGTAGTAGTGTCGTTATTGATCCGCGCATAGTAGGTGATGACGATTTGCGGATTGATCGCGCCTGCGGATGGCAAATCACTTTCCGATTCGGTAAGCACGGTACCGATATCCCACAAGACTTGGCCGCTGGCACCATCCACCGGCGCCGCTGCGCGGAACGCACTCTCGCCCACCGCCGTATTGCCATCGATACTGACAATTCCGATGAAGGTGTAACTCACATCGTAATTGGCATCGCGGGTCAGCACATAGCTGGCACTGCCGCTATTCAGCAGATCGCGGATTTGCAGGTCGTGGGTGGTGCCTTCCGGCAGGTCGACGGTAATCTGGAACTGCTTGTGCGCACCGATCTCCGGCAATACGCCAGGTGTCAGATCCTGTTTATTCATAACAACAGGGTCGAGATCGGCAGTGACCTGATTACTGTCAACGCGGTAATCATTCACCGCGTCCGCGCCGGTTTCCAGCGGCAGCTCACCAATCCGCATACCATCCGCTGCGCCATTGGCACCAATCTGGCCGGTACGCGCCGAGCCACTGTTCTGATCAATGGGGTTCAATGCGGTGCTGCGTGTGGGCAGCGATGTCCAGGCGGCATGCGCTGTATTCTCCAGCTGCTGTTGGGGTTGCGCACTGTCGTCCACCCGCACCTGGAAGGTAAATTCCAGCGTTTCACCGGGAAGCAGCGGGTTTTCCGGTTCCCACACAAATACTGGCTGGTTCTCTCCGAACGCATCGGTATCCACCAGGGGAGGATCGGAGCCGGTCACGCTGCCGGCAATAAAGGTCATCTCGCTGTCGACCAGATCTTCCAGAATGCGCAGGTTGTAAAGTGCAGCGGAGCCATTGTTGGTTGCCTCAAGTGTGACGGTCACTTCGTCACCGGCATCCCGAGGGTCGGTCCAGCTTTTATCCAGTACCAGCGCCGGCTCGGTTACCCGTACCGCCACGCTGCCAAAGCTGAGTTCGGTCTCGTTACCCATGGCATCGGCGTAGCGCAGGTAGGCGGAATCACCGCTGCCATTTTCCAGCACGGTACCACTAGTGCCTTCGCCATTATTGTTGGAGGGAATGTTATCCACACGGGCGATAAAACTGACCGGGAAACTGAACAGTGACTCGGAACCCGGTGTGGTCAGCGTGACATCGCCGAAATCCCAGGACACCTGGGTGCCGCTGCACACCGGGGTAATAATCGGCACCGGGCTGAGATCCGGACGGCGGAAACCCGCCGCAGCATAGGGCGGTGCGTTCAGATCGATTGCAGGGGCATCTACACAGGTAAGGCCGTTCGGCAAGGTGTCACTTACCACCAGTCCACGCAACTGCTGATAAGGCAGCTGACCGGTCAGGGTATATTCAATTTCCTCACCGATTTTGACAGCCTGATAACCGCCAATCATTTCACCGAGGGTAGTCTCGGACAGCGCAGTAATTTCTTTGGGCTCAACCGCCGGCGTAATAAAGGTAATCGACGCATCCGCAGGGCCGGCGCTGTACACCCGGGCACCGCCAATATCGCCATTTCCGCGCAGTTCTACGGTCTGGTTACCAAATTCATTGCGATCGCTCGCATCACCACCTTCAAGGGTGTCATAGTCGATCAGGTAGCCACTCTGTAGCGTCTGGTTAGGCGCAATGCGCTCATCCGGGTTGACCCGGTAATAAAGGTTTACGCTGCGATCATCTTCCGCGCTACCGGTGCCGCCGTTCAGTCGGCGAAGGCCATTATTGGCCGCGTTGCCCAGAGGTGCGCCGCTGTCACTGTGTGAGTGGGAGAACACCAACGTCGCGTCCACGCCATCATTGGGCGTGTTCTCAATCAGGCTCAGGTGCTCGCCGTCTTCATCGATCAGCCCGTCGCCGTCGTTGTCAATTCCGTCACTGGCAGGGTCAACTACAACCAGCAGGTCCGGCACGGTATCGGTTACCACAAAGTCGTAGGCCGGAGCGTTCGGCTCGCCACTGGTTTCATTGGCATTGACGAGCCGCAGGCGCACAACATAATCCCTCGAAGTATCTGCACCCGTCAGGTTTTGTTGCCAGCCGCCGGAACAGTCGCCGGTGGAGGAATTAAAGCTACCCACTTCACAGTAGGTTTTTGTTGGAGTGATTTCGGGCTCGGTCACCACAACATCAACGCGGCGAATACGCTCCCAAGGGTAACCTACGATATTGCTGCCAAAGTCGAAGTACTCGTCCTCACCAGTATTCTCATTGTGGTAGGCCGCCTCGAAGCTGGAATTCAGGATGTTATTGCGATCCGCGCCCTGCACATTGGGCGCGTTGCGGTCATTAATCGCTTTGTTTTGTACCCGAGTAGTGGCGTTGACGTGGAACCACTGGTCGATGGTGGTGATGTAATCATTACGCCCGTCACTACCCGGCTGGTTACCGCTGAAGAACCAACCAAAGAGCCCTTCGTCTAGCGGGCCTTTGCTGGGCTGGTTGGGTGTCGAGGTTGCACCGGCGATCTGCAGGCCGGTTTGAGGCTCGGTATTGGAAACATAGGCGAGACCATCTTCCACCTCATCCTGTACCGCGACATTGCTCACACCAATAAATGAGAAACCGCGGGATTTGAAGCCAAACCAGCCACCGGTCTGGATCCGGTTGGTACATTCCTCACCGACCTGCACCAGCTCCCGCTGTTTACGCGCAAAATTGGGGTAACCGTCGGACATGGCACTATCCGGCAATGCCGCATTGCGTGTCGCAGGGCTGGCCTCGTTACACTCCCCCAGTGTGGGGATCACGCCATTGAGAGCAGAAATATCACCGCCAGTGGTACTCCAGGCTACCTGATCTTTTAGCAGGTTAAAGCCAATACCACGGGACCAGTTTGCATCGAGGGAATACAGGTTGCCACGATCTACCTCGCCGTCGCTGCGCGCATTGTTTTGGCTGGCATTGCCCGGTTGCGGGAACCACAGCGGCTGATCATTGTTGATTGCCGTTGGTGTATTGGTGGTTGTATAGCTCTGAACAACCCGGTTATTGGTGTTGCCTCCGGAGTTGCTCATGCTTACGGTAGGATTGGCCAGATCCAGGCTGGCTACCGTCCAGATTTCACCAATGGCGTCCACACGGAAGGTGACATCGTCTTCCAGGACTCGCGCTGGATCTGAAGATTTACGCACCTCGAAGTGGAATTCGACCGCATTTCCGGCACCCGTCGCAAGCACGCGATTGAGCGGGTTGCCGTGGTTCGCGTAGCAGCGGTAAACCGTGCCGGTCGTGGTCAGAGGCAAATGCAACTGACTTGGATCCCCAGGCGGGTTCACCACCCAGGTTTTATAAGGATTGGGCTGCGGCACCGGCGAGCCGGTTACGCTTGTGATGTCGCACTGCCAGTTGCCATTTTGCTCATCCACGGTCACCACTTCGAGAGTGGGACCAAAACTGATAAACACACTGGCATCACGGGCGTCTACACCGCCATTGTTGGTGGCACGCACGCGCAGCGGTGTGGTCTGGTCCGGGTCATTGGTAACAATAAATGACTGGTCGAGAATTTCGACATCGATGTCTTCAGGGTTGAACACAATGTTTGTGCCGGCGGTGTTATCCGCCGGGCTGCTGCTGACACCGTTGCCGGTTAGGTTGTATTCCTGAACCCCCTGGGAGTTGCACAGGGTTTTGAACTCCACCTCCAGATTATTCTGCAGGCTTGAGGAAAGTGCGGGCGGATCGGTGGGTTCCGGCCGCTGAAACAGATCCACGCTGGGGCTCTCGGGAACCACATCCAGATCGGCTGCGCGGTCGAAGTGCTGGGGGTCTTTGTGAACAATGGCAAAGCGGATAACCACCACATCACCATGACGCATCAGATCGCGATAGGTTTTACCGCCGTTATAGTCACCGGCAGGATTGCTCTCCGTATACTGGGTCGAGCTAGACAGTTTGAATTCCGGGGCGGTATTCAACAGATAGTCGGTATGATTACCGGTATCAACCGTATCAACACCGTTTGCCGGGTTGACCCACTCCAGGCTATCCACCCGGCCGTCATACTGTCCGTACAGTGAACCCTGCGTATAACCGTTATTCCCTGTGGGACGGAGTAATTGCGGCGCATAACTCGGGTCCAGTACGTAGCCTTCCGGCAGCTGATCGCGAATATGATAGGCCATGCCATTGTCAAACCAAACGGTACCACCACTCTGGTTGGACAGGGTGATGGTCATCAGGCCACGCATACCCACCGTGGCACTGCCGTCGATACCGGTAAGCGTGCGCTCCACTTCCAGCGCGGTTGCGCCACCGGCAACGGAGCCCTGGCCATACCAGAAACGGAGCTCCGAGGTTTCCTCACCCAGGCCCGGATCGATGCCGCCCGGTGGCGTCTGAACCGCACAGCCGAACTGCACATTTTCCAGACTGTTGATCAGCGGCGCGCCGCCTACACAGGACGCATCCCCCTGCAATTTGCCAACCAGATAAAGGTTGATTGAGTCGTCTTCGGCGATATCGATGGTGCCACTGGACGACCCCGGTGTTTCCGCCTCTACGGTTCCTGCATAGGGCGAAGGAATATCGTCACCTTCGCCAAATGGCGGTGCCACATCCCAATTGTCCAGCACGCTACCGGTCAGGTTATCGGTGGCAATACAGTTTGTGGGGCCGCTCGGCACACCGTTATTGGCCGCAACGGCGTTCGCTTCCGAGGCACTGGGGCAGACGTAGTGAACATTGGCGACATTACTCCGAGAAAGCACGTCGTCGATACGCAGGTCCTGTAAAGGCGCACGGGCATTGGTGCCGTTATTGGTGATATTGAGGCGCCACACGATATCGTCATCGCTGTGGCCATAAACGGTGTCGCTGCGGGTGTTTTCACGCTGGCCGGCGTCGTAGTTCCAGCCCTGCTTGTCAACCTGCACGAATGGCTTGTTGATATAGATCCGATCCGTGCTGGTCAGATCGCGGTTGAAGTTGCTGATTTCGTCCGGAGTTTCAGGAGTACAGTCGATAGCCGTTCCCGGGTAGGCCGGATATGCGGGTGCCGGGCGCTCCCAGTCAGTCCAACCACTACCCCAGTTTATCGGGCAACTACCGCTATTTGTCGGAGCGCGCTTCGCCTGCCCACCCGAGGTACAACTATCCGTGGTTACATAGTTCAGTTCGGCGGTAACACCGCCGATGAAATCCCCTTCATCATCTAGTTGCTCTGGGCCATTAGTGGGGGAAACGAGAGGGCGATGGATGGGGATAAGCACCGTCATGGTAGTCGGGCTATTGCCATCCGGCAGGGTGGGCAGCCCACCGATCCGGATCTCCCAGCTACCCCCGACCTGGGATTCGCTCACGCTGCCAACATTACTGCTGCTTACCGCCCCGGTGACCGTGACATTGACCCCGGTGTACAGCCGTATACCGGCATCGACTGGAATGCGGACAACCAGACCATTGCTGTTGTCAAAGTTCATATTGGGGTTGGCAGAGCCGTAATCCCCGTTACTGGAATAGGTGTAATAGTTACCGGAGCGGCGGCGATACTCGCGATCAAACCAGGATCCTCTTTGCTCTTCCTCCCGAGTTTGCTGCAGTCCGGATGTGTTGTACGCAAAGTCATCCCCGCCAGCACGGTACGGGTTGGTGATATCCACCTCGATAAACCCGTAACCACAGAGGTCACAGTAAGTATTGTTTCTGCCACGCTGGATATTCACCAGCTGCGTGGGTGCACTGGGGTTGGCCACACAATAGCTAGTCGGCGCCGCCCACACCTCTCCGGATATCGAAGCCAGCAGCAAAACTGACAGCCACAGCCGCACGGATTGCCCCAGTGCCGCAATTGCATTTTTGAAAGTGTTTCGCCCTGTTACTTCAGACTTCATTGCTTTCCGCTGCCAGTCAGTTTTATTTTTGCCAACTGCCGCACAGGCGACAGCACCGGGGAAGGAGCCGGTCGCGGAACTTTATTGGAAGGGAGGGATCAGCACCGTGAAGCAAGTCAAAATTGCTGCGTGGTACTGGGACGTTTTTCCCGATTTGCCAAGTAGTTCTCGGGAAAAGTTGAGGTAGATTCTTAAGTGTTCACAGTGCGCTGATCATGAATAGATCGATTGGGAAATATGCGCATTGGCGCGGCTGCCTCACACAACTATAATTGCACTAAATTTGATCAATCCGTTTTGTAGCGGCCTTGCTGGTATTCCAGCATGGTCAGCCCGTCTTTGTCGACATCAGCCGGCCAATTAAAGGGCTTGCATTCGGGGGATACGGAATACTCGCCCTTGCATGCGGATTTTGCCTGATCAATCTCAGCCTGGAATTCCGGAGAAGGCTCCAGACGAATGCTGGCTATGATGTTGTTTATTAGGTCGAGCATTGGCTGGGGGCTAATTTTTGCATCTACAACCTCCTTTTTACCTACACAACTACGGCTGTAGTCAAACTCTAATACGGCTAATCGATCTCGCGAAACCGGGAAGAACAATAAACGGCTATGCATCAAGCTGTTAAGATTCTCAACTACATCCAACTGTACTGCTGGCACTTCCAAGCTGCGCATGGGTTGCCAGTCAACAGGTGCCTTATAGTAAGGTGAGCTCGTTTGCTGGCCATGGACTGCATGCCCGTAACGAGCTGTCAGATAGCCCAATACGGCTGCCTCCAATGCCGGCGGATACAGAAAATTCAATTTCGAGCTATCAGATGCAGTACCAATAACTCTTACCGAAAACCCTACATCACCCATGTAGCCGGTAAACCAAGGTCCATAAAAGCCCCAACGCCGCCAGCAAACGCTTACTTTTCGCCAACTGTCACTGGGAACTAGCGAATCTCCTATAGAGGTTAGGTGACCAAGACTATAGCTTTTCTGGACCCGATACTCCTCTACCGGAAAGCGTCTGGCCGGGGCATGGCGTGGCGCACGAAATTCAAGCGTGCAATGAGGAAGGTGCACACGCTCAATTTTTGCTCGATCAAACGAGGGGCCATGAGCCACACATTGCCCTTCATACTCTCTCAACTCTAGCGACGAATATTTAATAATATCCAGCATCAGAATTTACTCGCTATTTCATTGTACTTCCGAGGCGCCCAGGCCTTTAATGCTTGTTGACCAAGCTTGCCTGCCGTACCAGCAACGCCAACAGCTGCACCCAAAGCCGCTAAGAAGGTGCCGGCAGCGGGAGCGCTTACTGCAAGGCCCGCCAATCCAGCGGCACCAGCCACAAAGCCTGCAGCCTTGTGTACAGTAACACCTGCGCACACTGTATCAGTTGCTCGATGAAGCAAGGTATAACTGCCTTTTTCTTTTAACCGGCGCTCTTTAGCTAATCGGAGATTGTCGCGATTTCCAATATAGTCTAGTGCGTTGGAATCCTTAATGTCGCGATCCAATTCCAGCCCCTGAACTTG
Organism: Microbulbifer sp. ABE4_465; assembly: GCF_056160765.1. Lineage (NCBI taxonomy): Bacteria > Pseudomonadati > Pseudomonadota > Gammaproteobacteria > Cellvibrionales > Microbulbiferaceae > Microbulbifer > Microbulbifer sp. ABE4_465. The sequence goes on along the minus strand of NZ_JBSWXV010000002.1, from coordinate 690,820 downwards.
GTGCATCGCCTTCAAGGCTTCGTTTGGAGACGTACTCGGTCGATACATAAAGGCAGTGTGCCCATTGAGCCTCACCTTCCTATCCGCGAGAATTTTAAATGCCTGAGTCAGAACACCGGAGCCACCAAACTCAGAAATCCAACGTACATCTTGAACGTCCCTCGCCATATACATACTACGTGCGAGCAGCAGAGCTGACTCGTGTAGACGTTCATTATCCAGCGGATTTATAGCGCGGTTATATCTTATAACGCCACCAATGGGCTTGTTTCCGGGGGTGAAATGGAGATCGAAGCCACCACCGGGACCACCAAACTTGATCGACCGAGCACCCCCTGAAACATTAGCCACCCGACCACTGCCTGAAAGAGCACCCGCGGTAGATCGCACCGCCTCCTCTGGGAGTGAGTATCCTGTATCGCAAACAGCAACAACGCGCTGAGGACGCTTGTCAACCTCACCGTTATCGCGGTATCTCGTTATCCAGCGGCCCTCATTGAACTTCGCGTCATATAACCCCGGCGCCTGCCCATCCTTTATCAATTCCCCATAACTCAAATCCGCTTGAAAATGCAGCAGTTTATAGCTGTCATTCTCGAGCTTCTCCGCCGTGACCCGGCACCCCGGAAGAATAATGACGAACTCTTCGGTACCGCCACGATGGATACAGCCAGGTTTGACGAAGATGTTTTTCTGGCTGAGGCGGCCAGCGGCCAATTGCTTGACACCATTGACACTCATCTGAGCCCAGTAATTGCCTTTATTGGCAAGTGAGACCAGCGAGTTCCAAATGGGCTCGGCTTGAGGTGTGATGGTGATGCGTTTACCGAAATCGCCTCCGGCGATCAGCTTATCCGCACTGACGGGGTGGTAATTGAACATCCGACTGAGTCCCCGTGATTCCATGTTTTTCTACGCACCAGTCATTGGTGCAATCACGAAATACTACGTGGGTTCAGACTGTATTCCTATAAAACAAACGTACCATTTAAGCGCTTCTCTACGCACCAAATGCTCCTTTCCAAAGTTCCGGAAAGGAGCATTTCGGTACGCCGACGACTACGCCGCCGGCAGGAAGTCGATCGGGTACAGGATGGTGATGGTCGGCACACCTTCCTTGGGTCCGAAGTTGAAGCGTTTCACCCGCGCAACAATTTTGCTATCCAGGGTGGGCGAGTCCATATCACTGTTCTCAACAGAGGCAAGCGACACGGTACCGTCCGGTTCGATGGTGATTTTCAGCACCATTTTGCCCTGCAACGCGGGGTTGTTACGCAGCTCGCGATTGTAGATCCGGTAAAGCGCCGACTTGTAACGGTCGAAGACAATCTGGATCTCTTCGTCGGTACGAGACGGCCCTACACCTTCGCTGAGCGGGCGCTCTTCGCCGGCAAAGTCACCTTCGGTACCAATACCACTGGATACCCGCGAGAAGCTGACACCGTCCAGCGCCGTTCCCACACCACCGGCATCACGGCTGAGGGCCGAGGTATTAATACCATCGGAGCCTGCTTTCGCCGCCGAAGTGATAAGTGAACGCTGACTGCGGCTTTCCTGCTTGCCGGCAGTGCTGAGTTGCGTCTGCTTACCGAGCCGGTTGTCCAGATCGTCCTCGATAAGATCCTGGAAGTTATCCTTGAAGGCCAGCAGGCCTGCGCGCTCGACTTTCTTGCGCACCTGCTTTTTCTCCACATTCGACGGCTTGGGCTCTTCCTTCGCCACCTCCTGCTTGGGCTTCTCAGGCTCTTTCTTTTTCTCTTCCGGCTTTTTCACCACCTGCTCAGGCGGCTTGGGCTTGGGCTTTTTCTTTTCCAGTACCAGTTTGGCCAGACGCTCAGGTACTTCTACCACCTCGTTTTCATCGGGCTCCGGCAGCTGCCAGATATGTACGCCGAAACCGAGGAAGCAGGCCAACAGCAAACACGCGAGCAGGCTGATACGGAAGCGACGCTCGTCCTCGCCACTGGTATTCCAAGGCATGGTGCCATCGCGGAAGGCGGACTGCTCCAGCTCCCTGGTGACTTCATACTCGTAATGGACGTCCTCTTCGGCCTGGCGAATTTCGCGGAACTCGGCATCCAGGTCAAACAGGTCGTCACGGCAGTCTTCAATCTGATCCTGCAGCTTTTGCTTGCGCTCATGCAGCAGGTTCATGTTGGCGTGATAGATACTGACGGTTTTCTGCAGGCGATGGATCAGCGCCTTGGAAGCGTCCTGCTTGTAGTGCTCTGCCCAGAACAGATCACCGGCACCAGCCTCCTCCAGTTTGCCAAGACGATCTGAAATCTCATCCAGCAACTGGTGCTTGGCTTCATCCCGATGCAGCGTGTCCAGTTTGCCATCAACCTGGTCGCACTCCGCCTGAAGCGCCTCCAGCTGCTGGCGAACCGCTTCCTGCTTTGCGGTCAGTGCCTGTTTTTGTTGATGAAAATTATTCACAAACGCTCACTAACTCTGAGATGCTTTTTGAATGACCGCCAGGGAAATTCGCGTGTATCCGGCGTTGGTACAGCTGGACATTACTTTTTTCAGGATATTGAACGGCACAGTGCGGTCCGCAAGGATATTCACCTCCGGGGGTTCCGCCAGCAGTTCCGCCGCTTCGGCTGTAACGTCTTCTCCGGCAGCGGCGCGCTCGGCCAGTGCGGCTTTCGCCTCCTCCAGCTCGCTGTCCGCCATGGTCATGGCCTTACCGACTTCGGCAATCATCGCCTGCTGAATGGCCTCGATCACCAGCTCTTCACTCTGGAACAGCTGGTCTGTGGTCATCACCGGTTTGGCTTCAATCAAAACCTCGTCGTGGGTCACCATCAGGGTAACCGTCTCCCGCGGTTTTGACTCCACTACCGAGTCCGGCAGGGTGATTACCTTGGGTGCCTCAATGGCTTCATTGCTGGAACTGTTGGTCAGCAGGAAGAACACCAGGATGGTAAACACGTCCATCAGCGAGGTCAGGTTCATTCCTGGTGTTTTGCGCTTGTGGCTTCGCCCCATGCGCTTCATGCGTCTACTTTCACGTTTCACGGCGCATCTCCCAGGGAAATATCGGGGAAGAGTTCCATCTTTTCAGGCGATGCCTCGGGGTCTGGCGCGCTGCCATCTTCCGGTACGGGCATAACCTCGGCACTGCGTACCGTATCCATCACTCCCACAAGGTGCTCATAGGCCACATCCGGCTCCATCAGCAGTGTGGAATCGGTTTTATCCGGGTAGGTTTCCTTGATCCGCAGCAGGTACTCCCGCAGCTGGGCAAGGTCGTAAACCTCTTCCGTAGGCAGAATGATCGGCAAGCCATTTTCGTCCACCGGGATTTGCAGCTCTCCCTCCGCGGCGACCGCTTCTGCCCCACCTTCCGGCTGGTTCAGATTCGGGAATCGCGCGATGACTTTTTCACCATCGCTGATTTCCAAAACCTGCTTGCGCACCACGACTTCGAGGGTCACGCCAGGGTCTTCCGAGGCGCCGCCGGCACCGGTCGGCATATTCAATTCGAGAATGGTTACCCGTGAAAACACCGCAGAAACCAGCAGGAAAGGTACCAGCACCACCATCAAGTTCAGGAAGGCGGTGATGTCCAGTTCCGGCGCTTCTTTGGCTCTACTGTGACGCCTGCTTCTCATTACGCAGATTCCGGTTTGGCGCTGTTATCGGATGCCACTTCAGCTTCGGCCTCGGATTCCTCTGCCTGTTGCGCCTGCTTGGTCTGCTCGATATCGCGATTGACCGGCTTGTCTGCGGGAGCCTCTTTGGCCGCATCACTGCGACGGCGCGTGCCGGAGGACATGATGTTGAGTGCCTTGACCGACACCATTTCCAGACTGTCGACGATCTGGCCGGTGAGCGAGTTCAGCAGTGCGTGCACGATCAGCAACGCAATACCGACCATCAGACCGAAGGCGGTGGTGTTCATCGCAACGGAGATACTGGCCGACAGCAGGTCTGCCTTCTCCGCCGGGTTGGCATTGGCCACCGCGGTAAAGGCTTCGATCAGACCCATAATGGTACCGAGCAGACCCAACAGGGTGGCGATGTTGGAGCCAAGCGCAACATAAGGCGTGCGCTTTTCCAACTGCGGAATGGTCTCCATGATGCTCTCTTCCATGGCGATCTCGATATCTTCACGGCGGCGGACTGCGCCCTGACGCTCGAGACCCATGGCCAGCAGGCGACCCACACCGGTGTTATCGTCTTTGACCAGGTTACGGGCGCGATCAAAGTCACCGGTTTTGAGTACCGGCTGAAGCTTCTCCCAGGCGGCACGGTTGGTGTGACGCTCGTAAATGAGGCGAATATAGCGCTCAATGGCTACCGCGGCGCCGAGCGCGAATACCACCAGAATGGGATACATGAATGCACCACCAGTCTGAAAAAACGCGATTACGCTGTTAAAGAAATCCATCACTTATCCTCTTGGTTTTCTTTCTCGGGTCCGCGGACACTTCCGCTTTGCCTGGTTTCGACCGCTAACGGTCTCTGTTGAATTAAAAGTAAAAAAGTTTTGTTTAAGGAGTAACTATTCTTCCGGAAGACTGAGCTCGTAAAACTCAAGCTCCCGCGAGAAAACTTCTTTGTCCAGTGGCTGCAGGCGAGGGTCCAGAAGGCTGGAGTTGAGCCCGCTTTCCACGCCGACTTCGGAGCTTTTCCAGGGGACGATATACAGGGACTTGGGCGCTTCCTCATTACCGATAATGGAGATACCGGAGAGCTCCTTCACCTCGGTATCGACCTTTTTCTCACCCTCTTCCTGCGCTTGCACACCCAGGGAGCCGAGCAAAAGACAAATGGCCAATAGTGATTTCTGTATGGAATCCATCAGTTGGCTCTCCGCTTGAGATCGGTTATCCAGATAGCGACTTTGGCATCCTCGGGTTGATATTTCAGGTACTGCTCGAATTGTGCGAGTGCACAATTCACATCCTGGAGATAGAGGTCGCAGAGAATGCCGAGATTCTTCATCAACGGCAGGCTTTCCGGGTGCGCCTGCAAGGCATTACTGTAGGTTGTCTTTGCTTCATCAAAACGGCCCTGGTGGCGATAAAGCACACCGAGCTCGCTGCTCGCAATCGGGTCCAGTGGCGCTGCGCGCAGGGCCTCCAGAAAGGATTCCTCCGCGTGCTTTTCGTCACCGGTCTTGAAATAGGCAATCCCAAGGTTTACATAGGGCGCGGAGAGACGCTGCTCACGCTCGACCACTGACTGCAGTAGCTCGATGGCTTCCCCGTAGCGCTCCCCCTGCAGATATTCCACCGCCTGGGTGAAATCGCGGTTCACTGCCCCGGACACTTTGACATTCATCGGGTCTACCGGGCGGCTGGAAGTTTGCGGACCACTGGCACAGGCACCGAGCATCAGCATTCCAATACACAGCACCGCCTGACCGACCCGGCGTATTTTGATGACGGCATTCATCAGCCCTGCCCCTCTTCAGCGGTATTTTCGGCAATAATGGTGGACTCAGGAGTATTCTGCTCCACCGGCTCCGAAGGATCCCCCGATTCCTCGCCCACATTTTCAGCAGGCTCTTCCGCAACCTCAGGCACCGGAACAATGGTCATTACGATATTGCCAGCGTCTTCCGGGCGCTCGTAGCGTGCAGGTACCAGCCCGGCAAGCTGACCGATACTTTTCGCTACCCAATTGTTGTAGATACCCGCAGCCATCAGGTCGATATTTTTTTCGTGGACGGAAATAGCGCGCTCTTCGAACGGGTAAATCTGTTCTTCCAGAGCCAGCTCATATTCTTCCAGCTCCAGCGCACTGAGATTGGTCGGGCGCTCTGAGTCCTTCAGGGCACGGCTGAAATGCAGGTAGATCTCGCCCAGATAGTAGGTGGCCGCTGCGGTCACATCTGCCACCTGATAGTCAATCAGATCGCTGAAGGCGGCGGTGGCCGCTTTCATGCGGGTGCGCTTGGTGTTCAGGTTGCGCTCAAGTGGCGCCACCAGGGCAACCTCTGCAAAAGACGTAAACTTGGGCTCCGCCAGCTTCAGTGCAGCGTTACCACCCAGATAGCGCGTGCGATCATTACGTTCATCACCACCACGCAGTTCAATACGGACTATGTCATCAAGCGTATTGAAGTAGGCTTTCTGGTTGCCGGCATTGAGATAGATGTCGGCAATTTTCTGGCGAGTTTCCAGTGCCGGCTCCATGGGGCGCGGGAAAAGCTTGACGTAGCGATTGAGTGCCGCCAGCGCCTTGTCATAGCTCTTGGCTGCGCTGTACAGGTCTGCCGCCTGGGTCAGAGCCTCGCGACGTACATCTTCATCGTCAGATTCCCGTTCGATCCGCTCAAACTCCGCGGCCGCCAACAGCAATTGACCGCTCTCCTGGTAAACCACCGCCAGTTTCTTGGTGACTTCCTTCTGCAGTTCGTGCTCCGGGTGATTACTGCGGAATGCTTTCAGCACGTCGGCGGCACGGGCCCAGTTTTCGAGCTGAATCAGTGAGGCCGCCGCGTCATACTCGGCGGTTGCGAGAATGGTCGCGCCCGGGGCGGCATTGCGAATGCGCAGGAAGTGCTCGGCGGCCGCCAGGTGATCTTCGGCCTTGCGGGCCTGATCACCCTGCTGATAAATGGCACCGGCCAGATTATCCACCAGGGCCGGGCGATCCTTGGCATCGCCTGCGGTCAGGTTCAGCGCTGCGCGGTAACCCGCCTCTGCGTCCACATAGAGTTCCGTATCAAACGAAGCGTGGGCAACCAGGAGCCAGGCAGAACGCTGAATCTGCTGGTCCGCCGCGGGGAATTTCTCCAGCAACAGGCGGCCGTTCTGAATGGCTTCCGGGAAGCTCTTCAGCTTGTACAGATCGTCCACCGCGCCCAGCAAAATCTGCGGTGCCTTGGCGTGCTGCGGGAAAGTCTCTGCAAAGGCCAGCGACGAGCGAATAATTTCCTTCTGCACAGCGACTTTATCCGCGCTGCTACCCCTGCCCAGATCGTTTGCCAGGTGTTCACGGTAGGCGAACACAGCGGCATAGCCCGCCTCACTGGCATTTTCGTTTACGTCGTGATTTGGGTAATGGTAGGCGGTACGCTCATACTCCCGTGCAGCATTGAGGAAGTCCTTGTTCTCCAGCATCAGGCCAGCGAGCTGGTAGTTGATTTCCGGCGCCTTGGGCTTGTCGGCGAACGACGAGAGGTAGCGACGGTACCAGTGGATCGCTTCCACATAGTTTTCACCGCGCTTTTTGGCGAACTCTTTGTCTTTCGGCTTAACATTCTGGTAAGCCGCATGGTAGTGACTCGCCAGATCAATCAGGTTCGTTTGCAGAAACTCCACCACGGTGGCGTATTCGGCAATTTCAAACACGGTCCAGTATTCGGCATCCAGCGCATAGGTGTTGGCGAAGGCTTTCTTGGCCTCCAGCACCAGCCGGGGGAAACCACCCTTCTGATAGATTTCAATTACGCGAATGGAAAAGTCCGGAGCCACTTTGTGCAGCGGGTTGCGCTCCACAAACGTGTCGTATGACTTGGCAGCATCCTGGTAGCGTCGTTTGTCGAGGTAGTATTCACCCAGGTGGCTGTAAACGTAGGACTCGTAGCCTCGCGGACCTTTGTTGGTGAAGTAATCCACAATAGAGTCGGCGCCACCGAGATAGGAGAAACTCAAGCTGACAACGCGGAAGGTATCCTCAACGTGCTTGCGTTCCGTCTCGTTGGTCTGCTGCTCAAAGTCGTAGCCCTGCTCAACCTTGTAGTCCAGCATGCGGACGAAATCGTCCAGCGCCATTTCGTACATATCCTGCTTGAACAGCGCCCAGCCGCGTTTGTACAGGGCCAGCTCATAGAAACTGGAGACTTCCCCCATGGTAATCACACGACCGTAGGATTCTTCCGCATCAAGGAATTTCTTACGAGTGAAATAGTATTCACCAAGGCGGAAGTAGGCTTCGTCCAGGTGACGGGAAGCCGGGTATTTTGCGACGAGCTGGCGCAGAACGCCGACTGCCTCGTCCACCTCGCCGGTCTCCTCGTAGGCACGGGACAGCTGGTACATGACCTGATCGTTGCGCTCATACTGCGGATACTGCACCAGCAGTTTTTTGTAGAGCGCAATGGCCTCTCGGGCATTGGCGGCGAGCAGCGCATCCGCGTCGTCACCAGGCACGGCTGCTTCCGTGTCACTCGCGACTCCACTGAGATCCACCGCACCACTGGCACGGGCTTCGAAGTCGTTCTGGCTTTCACCGCTACTACCAGCAACACTACCGAGGGTGACATCGGACGCCTGAGTCGCAGACCGGACACCCGCTACCTGCGGCGCATCCAGCGCGCCCATCGCTGCGCTGGTCTTTTTACTCGCAGTTAAATTGGCCGACGCAATTTCCTCGGCCGACAAGATGCGAGTCTCGGTGCTGTTCGGCAGAATGCCCTCTTCCGCGCGGTGCGCCTGCTTGATTTTCAGATCCGCAATACGGCGAATCGCTTCCGGCGTCAGCGCGGTTTCCGGGGTTTCCTGCAGGTATTTCTGGTAACTGGCGAGGGCTTTTTCCAGGCTGCCATCGATATGGGTTTCCTGAATCTCGATATCCACACGCTGCAGGCTGCCGATCGTCTTGCCACTGTGACTGGCACAGGCGCTGAGCAACAGGGCCGCAGACGCCGCGGTGGCCAGGCCAAGGTTATTAAATACTATGGCGAAGCGAGTCTTATTCATTACCCGAGGCCTCCGCATCCGCTGCCGGCGCTTCCAGCTCGGGAGGGTTTTCCGTGGGCAGTGGCTCGGGTTGTGCACTCGGTGCAGCCTGCTTCATCTGCTCCACCTGCCGCTGATACTCCTCAACCTTGCGCGCATCTGAACGGCGCTCCTGCAATTCATTGGCCCGGTCGTAACTATCGGCCAGCGCAAAACGCGCTTTAATCTGGTAGCTCTCCAGCTGTGCGCGACGCTCGTCCAGCTCACTGATGGCCAGCTGCTCGAGCATGCGCCCCTGACGCAACATCAGCTGATCGATTCGCTCCTGAGCCCGATTCAGGCCAGCGCGCAGGCTGACGATCTGATCGGTATAGCCCTCATAGCTATGGGTCGCAGCCTGGCGGGTACGCACATAACGCTGGTAGCTGTCCTGCAGGGTGGCGATGACCTCATCCAGTTCCTGCAGGTTTTTGTAAGCCTTGGTGAGACGATCATCAAACTCGCGGGACAGGCGAAACTTCAGCACACCCTCAAGGCGCGCAACGCGATCCTCAGTCTCTTCACTCTTCAGGCTGGGGTTGTATTCGAGAATGTCGCGAATCTGCTGCAGAATCAGACGAGATTCTGTTTCGCCGCTTTTGGCCAGAAGTTCCGGACGACGGTTCACCAGCAGGTTTTCGATCCGATTGGCGAGATGCTGACGCTGCTCCAGCCGCATTTTGATACGCGCATCCACCTGACGGAACTGAACGTCCAATCCAGGAAGAATCGGTTCGTAGTAGCTTCGGCGCAGTGCGATGATCTCATCGAAGGCATCGAGGCTTTGCAGCCAGTCTTTGTTGCGCTCGAGCAGGTCGTTCAGGTCCTGGTAATTGCGCAGGAATTCCTGATAGTCGTTAGAGGCCATCAGGTCGAGCAGGTAATGGGTTTCCGGCGCATCCGGCAGTTTGCGCAACTCTACCACCCAGTTTTTCACCTGACTGGCTTCTTTTCGGCGCAGCGCTTCCAGCAGCTTGCCTTCGCGGATGCTGTTGATGGACTGACTGAGTACATCCACCTGGTTACCAAACAGGTCCAGTGCCTGACCGTAGTTCACCGCCGCGGTGCTATGCACTTCCAGCTTGCCGTAGGCATAGGGCACCGCGAGCATGGCCTCCTGCACCGCCGCATCGGTGGATTTTCGCTGCTTCAGCAACTGCCAGGGCACCAGCGCACGGTCGTAACGGCCGGCATTGGCCTCCACCCAGCCCGCCCCCAATAGCGCCTGATTGGAGAAGGGCCCACTCAGCTGCACACGGTCAAAGTAGGTACGGGCACGCTGGTACTCTTCCGCTTCCATTAACTGGAAACCGAGCAGCAGGTTGGTCTTGTCCTGCAATGCGCGCATGGCATCGCCGCTGCCCGCACCGCGGCCGAGCCCGTCCAACTCCAGCACACCCCGCTCGGTCTCTCCGGACTTCAGCAGAGCGATCCCGAGGTTGTACTCGACGAACCCCGCCAGAGATTTTTCGCCCTTGAGATCTTTTAGCAGCACCACCGCTTCTTCAAAGCGGCCCAATTGCATGTACACGCGGGCGCGCAGGAACTGCTCATCTGCACGCACACGCTCCGGCACGCGCCCCTCGATCAACTCAAGCGCATGCAGAGCATTGGCAAACTGCTGCTTGTGATAGTGGATTTTCGCCAGGCGGTAGGCCGCCTCATTCTTGATTGGCTGGGGCACATCGCCCTGCAGCACCTGTTCCATGGCACGACCGGCTTCCCGGTGCATGCGATAGGAGAGCTCGAGATCCCCTACGGCAAACTCCGCCTGGCCAAAATGCATGAAAAAAGGGTCGAGCTCCGGGTCGTCGAGCAAGCGAAACTGCTGAAGCTCGGTGTCCAATCCGGTGATCGCGTCGAAATAATTATCCTGGTGCGCATTGAATAACGCTTCGCCAAAGAACAGATCGCGAAGGTTATTGGTATGCAGTGCCGTGGGGTCTTCGGGCGCTTTGGCCTGCACAGACGCGGCGCACAGCACAGTCAGCGCTGCGCCGGCAACCGCGCGGGCCAGACGGGAGTTCATGCTTACCAGTCCTTGAAGTTGATAGCGGACTGGTTGCCGGCGATCTGGATCTCAACAAACTTGGGACCCACTGCTTTTTCCACGCTGTAGCTGGCGGTTGCGCGGTATTCCTTGCCGGACTTGGACCTTCCGAAATAGGTGACTTCCAGGGGGTGGGTACCGGTCTGCACGTTGGCAGTATGGATACGTTGCACACCACCGAGCTGCAGGGCTTCAATTTCGCGGTAGGTATACAGGTGGTGAGCAACGATCTGGTTATCGAGCTTCACCTCGACGGACTCAAGGCTGAATTCGGTACTGTTAGGCAGCGAGACAAACAGAGCCACCTGGGTATTGGAGGGGAACAGCAGCTTCTCTTCCAGACGATTGAGTTCGGAGGTGAGGCTGATCACATCCTTTTTTACGTCCTGAATCTGCTCGTCCAGCCCGCGAATTTCTTCGCGACTGACTTCCTGAGCATTGGTCATCACCGCCAGCATGAGCAAAACGGTAGCCAACAGAATTCTGCACATATCCCTTATACCTCGAAACTAACTCTGGGAACGCTACCCAGGAAGCCCTGCCCTGATATCCGGGCTCATTTTTATTGGTCGCAATCTCTCGACCGATTTTGTCCGACTAACGTCGAATACGAGTACTTAGCGAGGCGATTGTATTGCAACCGGCGGGGGGGGATATGTGAGGCGCTTCAAAACTCGCGCAGAGAGTTAGAGAAGAATTTTTTCTTAAAATTCAAAGGACAAGAGAAAAAAGCTCGATTATGTGACAGGTTTCACGGGTATCTTTGACGGGCCTTGCGTGAGTGCTGTCACACTTTTCACGGAATCAGCGGAACCAGGTCAAACTTTAAGCAGAATAAAAAACACCCAGACAGCTATCTCGGTGGATATACCGATAGCAAGCGCTCACTATGTGCTTATTCAGGCATCACCACTTTTTTAGTGCGTCTTCATCACTGGACCTGGCATCTACCCAGCAGCCTTTTTCTGTTCCGCCCCCGAATTCCTTTTTCCAGAAAGGAGCACGGCTTTTCAGGAAATCCATAATAAAGGCACAGGCATCCAGTGAGGCCTGGCGGTGGGCGGAGGTAGCGCCTACAAACACGATTTCTTCACCAGCGTTCAATGGACCGTAGCGGTGGATAATTCGCACCCGCCCGAGTGGCCAGCGTTTGGCAGCCTGGCGGGCGATGTCGGTAAGTGCTGACTCCGCCATGCCGGGGTAGTGCTCCAACTCCAGTACGGCGACGGATTTGTGCTCACCGGATTCATCGGGCGTGAAGTCCCTGACGTTGCCGACAAACATGGCAGTGGCGCCGTCGGAGTAATTTTCACTGCGCAGCAGATTGTACTCGGCACCCGGGTCGAAACCTTCTGCCTGCACGGAGATGGAGATTTCCAGCGGCATCTTCAGCCTCCGGTGACCGGTGGGAAGAAGGCGACTTCATCGCCGTCTTTGATGGCAGCATCCATGGTCGACAGCTGCTGATTGAGAGCAACCTGTAACTGGTCGCTGCCGAGGGCGCTCTGCCAGATTGCGCCCTGCTCGGCCAGCTTGCTGCGCAGCTCACTCACGTCGCTGATGCCTGTCGGATCGACTTCCATTACATCGCGCTCCAGCTGTTCGCGCAGGCTGGCGAAGAACAATACCCTGATCACGATTTTTCCCCTGCGCTCTGTTCAGGTGTCCAGTGGCCGCGCTTGCCGCCGACTTTTTCCTGAAGCTTGGTGGGGCCGATGACCATGGCCGGGTCTACGGCTTTGCACATATCGTAAATAGTCAGTGCGGCGACGCTTGCTGCGGTGAGCGCTTCCATTTCTACGCCGGTGCGGCCGGCGAGACGGCAGTAGGCTTGAATGTTGACGCTTTGGTTGGCTTCATCCAGCTCAAAATCTACCTGCACTTTGGTCAGCGCCAGCGGGTGGCACAGAGGTATCAGGTCGGCGGTTTTCTTGGCGGCCTGGATGCCGGCAATGCGCGCGGTGGCGAGCACATCGCCTTTTTTGTTGTTGCCGGCTTTCAGCTGTTCGAAGGCTTCCGCAGACATGGCGACGGCGGATTCGGCGCGGGCGGAGCGGTCGGTGATGTCCTTGTCGGTGACATCGACCATGCTGGCTTCGCCCTTTTGGTTCAGGTGTGTGAGGGTCATGGTGTTCTTACTTGGGCAGCATTGAGCGAATTATTTAGTTAGATAGCCTACGAAATTGCAGGGCATGTGGGTTGCAGTTAATTGTTCGCGCAGCAGTTTGGTCCAGCCGGTTTTGCAGGCGCCGGTGGACCCTGGGAGGCAGGCGACCAATGTGCGGTTGGCGATGCCGGCGAGTGCGCGGGACTGGATAGTGGAGGAGCCGATTTCCTCATAGCTGATGGAGCGGAACATTTCGCCGAAGCCGTCGATGTGTTTGTCGAGCAGAGGGGCGAGAGCTTCGGGGGTGGAGTCACGACCTGCGAAGCCGGTGCCGCCGGTGGAGATGATGACCTGGATTTCCGGGTCGGCGATCCATTCGCTAACTTTGGCGCGCAGCAAGTATTTATCGTCGATCACGATGGCCTTGTCGGCGAGGTTGTGGCCGTCTTCTTTCAGTGCTTCTACGAGGTATTTACCGGAGGTGTCGTTTTCTTCGGTTCTTGTATCTGAAACCGTCAGAATGGCGATGTTGAGTTTTTGATCTGGGTTTGTTGGGGCGTGGCTCATTGGTTTTTTGCTCCGTAGCCTTTTTCTTGTGCTCTGTTCTTGGTTGTGTGGCGCTGGAGCGGTAGGGGACAGGTTTTCAGGACCGCTGTGTATACATCCCTGTACGCTGCGTCGGCGACGTCCCTGTCGCCGACGCTCCTGAAAACCTGCCCCCTATCACTCCAGCTTAAATTCAAATTGCTGTACTTCGTAAGCGAATTCTGTCTGAGGTCGCTTCGTATTCACCCACCGATAATCGAAAGATTCTGAGTTCCGCCGGTATTCCCCTGCTGCAGATAGTGACTGACTTCTTTGTTGCCGATCAGTGCCCGCACTTTTTCGGCCAGTGCGACGGCGTCGCCTGTACGGATGACTTCGCGCAGATCGAGGCCGGCATCAGAAAACAGGCACAGGTGCAGTTTGCCCTGGGCGGAGACGCGCAGGCGATTGCAGCTGTTGCAGAAGTCTTTGCTGTAGGGAGTGATAAGGCCGATGCGGCCTGTGTAGTCGGGGTGGACGTATTCGCGGGCGGGGCCGGCGTCTATGGCTCTGGGGAGGAGTTGCCAGCCGGTTTCGATCAGCTGCTGTTCGATGTCGCTGCCACGCAGGTGGTTGCTGGCGAAGTAGTCGCGGTTGTCGCCGGTCTGCATGAGTTCGATAAAGCGCAGGGTAACCGGTGTGGTTTTTAACCAGGTCAGGAATTGCTGCAGGCGGGCCTGGGCACCATCGGAGAGCAGGACGGCGTTGACTTTGGTTTGAATGCCCAATTCCAGTGCGCGGTCGATGCCGGTGCGGATTTTGGGCAGGCAGTCGTGGCCGGTGATGCGGGCGAATTCGGCATTGTCGAGGCTGTCGATGCTGATATTGAGCTGGTCGAGGCCACTGTGGTGCCAGCTGTCGATAACACTGGGGAGTTTGTAGCCATTGCTGGTGACGGCGACGCGCTGGATGCCGGGGGTGGTGCTGGCGGCCTGGATAAGTTCGGGCAGGTCTTTGCGCAGGGACGGCTCGCCGCCGCTCAGGCGCACTTTTCTGGTGCCTAGCATGGCAAAGGCGCGCATGACGGTGCTGGCCTCGGCGACACTGAGGTCCGGGGCTTTTGGGGTGGCCTGGTAGCCGTCTGGCAGGCAGTAGTCGCAACGGAAGTTGCAGACATCTGTCACCGACAGGCGCAGGTAGTAGAAACGACGGCCGTGGCCGTCCTCCAGGATTTTGCTCTGTTTCATCACCTTTCCAAATGCGGGAGGCCGCTCGGTTTCCCTTACGACCCTGGCGGGCGGTATTACTGCCCGCGGCCAATGGCGCTTATCTGTGACTTAGCGCCAGAGGCTTCGGTGGTTTCATAATTTGGACACCTTTGAAAATCGTAGCGAGCGGGTGGCTGGTGGTGGCCGCCGGACGCCGCCAGGGGCACGCGCAGTAGATTTTCAGAGGTGTCCTCCTCTCTGTCCAAGAATTGCCATCAGATCAATACTGGAATCCCTTGTGCTGAGGTCCATCAAATTTTCCAGACGGTTCAGGTGCGCGACGATGGCGTCGCGGGCTCCCTCTCCATCGCCGGACTGCAGGCTTTCCAGCAGCCGGGTGTGGTCGCCTTTCAGGTAGCAGGAGGCGAGTCCGTCCCGCTTGTACAGCGCAATCACGATGGAGGTGCGCAGCACCAGATCCGTGAGGAAGTTGCCCAGTACCCGGTTACTCGACAGGTCCGCCAGCATGTGGTGGATTGCCAGTGAGTGCTCGATCCGCGCCGGTTCATCGCCCGCCTGATGGGCTTCGATTTCTGCCTGGACCAGCTTTTCCAGTGTCTTGAGCTGGGCGGGTTTCATGTTACCCGCCAGCAGTGCGCAGACTTCGCCTTCCACCAGCCGGCGGGCAGCAAAGGTTTCCCGGGTTTCCTCGATAGACGGTGCACGGACCCGGGCGACCTGGTTGGGCGCCTGGGTAATCACGTGGTCTGCATCCAGGCGGGTCAGAGCCTTGCGGATAACCGAGCGGCTGACGCCAAAGATCTCACCCAGGGTGAGTTCCGGCAGCCGGGTATTTGGCGGCAGGCGCTGGGTCAGCACGGCCTTGCGAATCTTGTCCACAATCTGCTGGTCGGTCACCCGGCCACCGGCCTTGATCTCCGCCAGCACCTCCTGTTGCCAGGATTTGCTCATCTTGCACTACTTCCTGCTGGAGGCTCCCTCGCACTGGACTCCGTCATCAGAAGTCATGCAATTTGGCAGCCAATTTATTCAAGGGGGCCTCTGGTTAAGTCCGCGATGCCTCAGGCTTTCAGAGCGGTTCACAATCAAGGCGTGACTTCGCAGGAATGTATGGACCTTTCAAGAAGTCACAACGCAGAGTGTGGATCGCTCTGAAAGCCCCGAAGGGCGAGACCTGAAGGCAGCATCTGCTGCGTTGCAGCTCTTGTAAAGGACCGGGCCATTCACTGCGAGCTGCGCCTAACAGCTGCTACCTTCAGGTCACGCTGAGGCATTGCGGACTTAACCAGAGTCCCCCTAGTGTTGCCAGCCAGTGTATACGATCCGCCGCAGCGAATGTAATCAATCCGCGACTTCGAGGATCTTGAGGGTATTGGTCCCGCCGTGGGACTGCATCAGGTCCCCACGGATCAGAATCACCTGCTCGCCAACTTTGACGATACCTCTTTCCTTCAGTGTCGCCAGGGCGCGCTCATTCAGTTCCCTATCCCCCTCCCCTTCACCGGGTTCAAACAGCACCGAGATCACCCCGCGATACAGCGCCATGCGCCGCTGGGCGATGGGATCGTGGGCCAGGCCGACGATGGGCAGGCCGGAGCGGATGCGCGAGGCGATCAGCGGGGTGTAACCGGTCTGGGTCATGCAGGCGATGGCGGTAACACCGGCCAGATGGTTGGCGGCGTACATGGCAGACAGCGAGATGGTCTCGTCGATGCGGCTGAAATCCTGGTGCATGCGGTGGCCGGACTCCTGGGCAGAGCGCTCGCGCTCGGCGCCGAGGCACAATCGGGTCATGGCCTCCACCGCTTCCACCGGGAAATCCCCGGCGGCGGTTTCCGCCGACAGCATGACCGCATCTGTGCCATCGAGTACCGCGTTGGCCACGTCGAACACTTCAGCGCGGGTGGGCAGTGGCGCGGTAATCATGGTTTCCAGCATCTGGGTGGCGGTGATCACCGCGCGGTTCAGTTGGCGGGCGCGCAGGATCATGCGCTTCTGCACACCGATCAGCGCGGCATCGCCGATCTCCACACCCAGGTCACCGCGGGCCACCATTACCGCTTCCGAGGCGCGGATAATATCGTCGAGGGTTTCCTCGTCCGCCACCGCTTCGGCGCGTTCTACCTTGGCCACGAGGCCAATATGCTTGCCGGCGTCCCCCAGCAGTGCGCGCGCTTCTTTCATATCCTCGGCGCTACGGGGGAAGGAGACAGCGAGATAATCCACGCCGATATCGATGGCGGTTTTCAGGTCGGCCTTGTCTTTGTCGGTCAGTGCCGCCGCAGACAGTCCGCCGCCCTGCTTGTTGATGCCTTTGTTGTTGGACAGCTTGCCGCCCACAACGACGGTGGTGTGCACTTCACCATCACTGACGCTGTTGACTTCCAGCACCACGCGGCCGTCGTCCAGCAACAGCACGTCGCCGGCGGATACATCCCGGATCAGATCCTTGTAGTCACAGCCGACCCGTTTCTCGTCGCCCTCGTTGGTATCGAGTGACATATCCAGCACGAAAGGCTGGCCTTCCTGCAGGTTGACTGCGTTATCTTTGAAGCGGGCGATACGGATTTTGGGGCCCTGCAGGTCACCGAGAGCGGCGACGGTTTTGCCGAGGCGATCGGCAATTTCTCGCACCTGCTGCAGGCGGCGGCGGTGATCGTCGGGCGTGCCGTGGGAGAAATTCAGCCGCACCACGTCCACGCCGGCCTTGAGCATTTTTTCCAGCACGCCGTCTTTGTCGCTGGCGGGGCCGAGTGTGGCGACAATTTTGGTACGGCGGGTGGGGTTGGCCGTGCGTTGGTTGGCGGGTTTCTGGCTCATCGGGACCTCTAATCTCTCAACTTTTCTCGTTTTATCAGCTCTTCGCCGGCGGCAAAATCAGGATCGCGCGGAAATCATTGACGTTGGTGCGCGTGGGGCCGGTGACAATCAAATTTTCCAGCTCGGCAAAGAAACTATAGGCGTCGTTGTTGGCCAGGTACTCCCGGGGGCGCAATCCCTGCGCCTGCATCTTCGCCCAGTCGTCCGGCGCGCAGAATGCACCGGCGTTGTCTTCCGAGCCATCGATGCCGTCGGTGTCGATGGCGAGACCGAAAATGCCATTGGCGCCGCCAAGGGCGGTGAACAGTCCCAGTAAATATTCCACATTGCGCCCGCCGCGGCCATTACCGGTGACGGTGACGCTGGTTTCTCCGCCGGAAAGTATCAGCAGTGGGTGGCTGATTCCTTTCTGCGCGGCGAGGGCCATCAGGGCGTGTTCGCGGCCCAGTTCGCGCGCCTCCCCTTCCAGGTTGTCACCGAGTACGCGTACGTCGACGCCGGCGGAGATGGCGGCATCGCTGGCGGCATTGAGAGCATCGCTGGCTTTGGCGAGTACGCGGGCGGTGTCGCGGTTGAATGCTTTGTCGCCGAGCCTGGGGGCCTTTTTGTCACTTTGCAGGTGCGCGCGCACGTCATCTTCGATTTCGATGTTGTAGCGCTGCAGGATCTCGAGGGCGTCGGCCGGTGTGGAGCTGTCTGGCAGTGTGGGGCCGGAGGCGATGAGGGTTGGGTCGTCTCCAGGGACATCGGAGATCAGGTAGGTGACGACCCGCGCGGGGTGTGCGGCGGCGGCGAGGCGGCCGCCTTTGATGGCGGACAGGTGGCGGCGCACGGTGTTGATTTCGCGAATGGGGGCGCCACTGCGCAACAGGGCTTTGTTGATGGCCTGTTTCTGTTCGAGTTTCAGTCCCGGCGCTGGCAGTGTCATGAGTGCGGAGCCGCCGCCGGAGATGAGAGCGATGACGAGGTCGTTTTTGCCGAGGTCTTTGACGGCGGCGAGCATGCGTTTGGCGGCGACTTCTCCCATGTTGTCGGGCATGGGGTGGGAGGCTTCGAGGACTTCGATTTTTTTGCAGTTGGCGCCGTGCTCGTATCGTGTGACGACGAGGCCTTCGATTTCGGAGCGCATGTATTTTTTGGCCCAGGCTTTTTCGAGGGCGGAGGCCATGGCGGCGGCGGCTTTGCCGGCGCCGATGACGATGGTGCGGCCGATGGGTGGTTCGGGGAGCCGCGAGGGCAATAAGGTGTCGGGGTGTACGGAGGCGATGGCGATTTCAGACAGGTCCCGCAGCCAGGCGGTGTAATCCGCGGGGCGGTTGAGGGTCGGAAGTTCGGGCAGTTTGTTCATCGACAGTGACCTCGTAATTGTTATTTCCCATGCGCTCGATCAGGGCCCTTCCGTTCTTTTTGGGTCCTGTGGCGGTCGAGCACCGGGTAAAAGGTTTCAGGACCGCTGTGAACCCATCCCTGGGCGCTGCGGCGCAAACATCCTGTTTGCGACGCTCCTGAAACCTTTTACCCGGTACTCGACCTTCAATTCTTACATCTTAACTACGTAAGCTGATTGGCAACTTCCATTGTAGTTTCAGATTACTACACGGAAGCATCCAAGCCGGATAAGGGAAACGTGTCCGACAGCTTGACTCACGGAGAAGAGCCTTGCTGGGGGAGTCCGTGGACACGTCTCCCTTATCCAGCCTGTTTTCCGCATTAAAAGAGATAATGCAAAAACAGTTCCGGAAAAAGCCACTGGCGACGGCGATTCTTCATCGCCAGCGGAAACACTGGGTTCTTTAGGCCGCAACGAAGTAATACTGTTCAAATTGCAGCCCGCTGGCGGTAACCCTTCCCGGGACCTTCTAAAACAGGGACGTTTTAGAAGAGCCCCCAGGGATGGGTTCACGGCGTGTCCCGGGAAGGGTTACCGCCAGTGGGCGCCGCCAGACTTATTTCATGCGACTCTGACTAAAAATACAGCTCAGCTGCCGATTTCGTGGTCCGCGAGCTTTTCCAGGGCGCGCACGATGCCGGCGTGGTCCCAGTCGGCGCCGCCGTTGGCGGCGCAGGCCTGGAACAGCTGCTGAGCGTTGGCGGTGCCCGGGAGGCTGAGGTTGAAGGCGCGGGCGCTTTCGAGGGCCAGGTTGAGGTCTTTCTGGTGCAGGCGGATGCGGAAGCCTGGGTCGAAGGTGCGTTTGATCATGCGTTCGCCGTGGACTTCGAGAATTTTCGAAGAGGCGAGGCCGCCGAGCAGGGATTCGCGCACTTTGGCGACGTCGGCGCCGGCTTTGGAGGCGAACAGGAGGCCTTCGGAGACGGCTTCGATGGTGAGGGCGACGATGATCTGGTTGGCGACTTTGCAGGTCTGGCCGGAGCCCTGGGGGCCGATGTGGGTGATGGTTTTACCCATGACTTCGAGGATCGGATGGGCGCGGACGAAGCCTTCTTCGGTGGCGCCGACCATGATGGTCAGGGCAGCGTTGATGGCTCCGCCTTCGCCGCCGGATACGGGGGCATCCACGTATTCACCGCCGGCAGCGGCAATGCGCTTGGCAAATTCCTGGGTGGGGACCGGGGCGATGGAGCTCATGTCGATGACCAGAGCACCGGGCTGCAGGCCTTCGACTACACCTTCCTGGCCGAACAGTACGGATTCCACGTCCGGAGTGTCCGGGACCATGGTGATGATGATTTCGCAGTTTTCTGCCACGGCTTTGGGGCTGGCGACAACCTGCATGCCTTTTTCGGCGAGGGTTGCGTCCAGGGCGCGGCCGCGGTCATTGGTGAATAGTTGGTGGCCTGCATCCAGCAGGTGACCTGCCATTGGGCGGCCCATGATGCCGAGGCCGATAAATCCGATCTTGCTCATTTCTCTCTCCAGAATTTTTCATTTATTTTCAGGAAACTCGTACACATGGTTGCCGGTTGGTGGCGGTACACCTTTCCGGAACCTTCATCGACATGGATGTCGATGCAGAGCCCCCAGGGATGGGTTTACGGCGTGTTCCGGAAAGGTGTACCGCCGCCAACCCCGCTCTAAACTTGCAGTTCTTACGTGTGTGCCGCATCCAGCCAGCCCAGGCCTTCGCTGGTGGTGGTTTTCGGCTTGTATTCGCAGCCGACCCAACCGTCATAGCCGAGCTTGTCCAGGTGCTGAAACAGGAAGGGGTAGTTGATTTCTCCGGTACCCGGCTCGTGACGGCCCGGGTTGTCCGCGAGCTGTACGTGGGCGATCTGCTCCAGATGCTTTTCGATGGTCGGGGCGATATCGCCTTCCATAATCTGCATGTGGTAGATGTCGTACTGCAGCTTCAGGTTGTTGCTGCCCACCTCGTCGAAAATTTCCAGTGCCTGCTCGGTACCGTTCAGGAAGAACCCGGGAATATCGCGGGTGTTAATGGGCTCGGCCAGCAGCTGGATGCCGGCAGCCTGCAGGTTGTCTGCAGCAAAGCGCAGGTTCTGAATCAGGGTCTGGCGGGCTTCTTCCTTACCTACACCGACCGGGGCGATACCGGCGAGGCAGTTCACCTGCTTGCAGCCCAGTGCGGTGGCGTACTCGATGGCTTTGGCCACACCTGCGCGGAACTCGTCCACGCGATCCGGGTGACAGGCGATGCCGCGCTCACCGGCGGCCCAGTCGCCCGCGGGGAGGTTGTGCAGTACCTGGGTCAGGCCGTTGTCGTCCAGGCGCTGTTTGATTTCCTGCACGCTGTAATCGTAGGGGAATAGATATTCCACGCCCTTGAAGCCCGCATCGGCGGCGGCTTTGAATCGGTCGAGGAAATCCACCTCGGTAAACAGCATGCTCAGGTTGGCAGTAAATTTTGGCATTTTGCTTCTCCTGTTATTTTTTCGTCATTTCCGCGCAAGCGGGAATCCAGGTACTCTCGGTGCTAGGTTCGGGATTCTGGACCCCGGTCTTCGCCGGGGTGACGGGAGTTAAGTGTTCAGGTCAGTGCGGCGATTGAGGTGGGCGCGTCGCCCTCGCCTTCCGCCAGCGCTTCAAATTCGTTTACGCCGTCGAGATCCACACCCATGGAAATATTGGTTACGCGCTCGAGGATTACCTCAACCACAACCGGCACGCGATGCTGTTTCATCAGCGCGCGGGCTTTTTCCAGTGCCGGGGCGATATCGTCCGGGTGGGTGACCCGCAGCGCTTTACAGCCGAGGCCTTCCACTACGGACACGTGGTCCACACCGTAGCCTTCAATTTCCGGGCAGTTGATGTTTTCAAATGCCAGCTGCACGCAGTAATCCATATCGAAATTGCGCTGCGCCTGGCGGATCAATCCCAGATAGGAGTTGTTCACCAGTACGTGGATGTACGGCAGGTTGAACTGGGCACCGGCGGCGAGTTCTTCCACCATAAACTGGAAGTCGTAGTCACCAGACAGCGCAACAATTTCCGCTTCCGGGTCGGCCTTGGCTACACCGAGTGCTGCAGGCACTGTCCAACCCAGCGGTCCGGCCTGGCCACAGTTGATCCAGTGGCGTGGCTTGTACACGTGCAGGAACTGGGCACCGGCAATCTGCGACAGACCGATGGTGGAAACGTAGCGGGCGTTTTTGCCGAAGACTTTGTTCATTTCTTCGTACACGCGCTGGGGTTTTACCGGCACATTGTCGAAGTGGGTCTTGCGCAGCAGGGTGCGCTTGCGCTCCTGACAGTCATTGCCCCAGGCACTGCGATCTTTCAGACGACCGGCGGCTTTCCATTCGCTGGCTACTTCAATCATCAGTTCCAGCGCGGCTTTTGCATCGGAAACAATGCCGTAGTCCGGGCCGAAAATACGGCCGATCTGGGTGGGCTCAATATCCACGTGTACGAATTTGCGGCCTTCGGTGTAGGTGGAAACGTTACCGGTGTGGCGGTTGGCCCAGCGGTTGCCGATTCCCATTACGAAGTCAGACGCCAGCATGGTGGCGTTGCCGTAACGGTGGGAGGTCTGCAGGCCCACCATGCCCGCCATCAGCGGGTGATCATCGGGAATGGTGCCCCAGCCCATCAGGGTCGGGATTACCGGTACGCCGGTGATTTCCGCAAACTCGGTGAGCAGATCGCTGGCGTCGGCATTGATCACACCACCACCGGCAACCAGCAACGGCTTGTCCGCGTCGTTCAGCATGGTCAGAGCTTTTTCAACCTGGGCGCGGGTAGCGGCCGGCTTGTACACGGGCAGCGGCTCGTAGGTATCCGGATCGAATTCGATTTCGGTCATCTGCACGTCGATAGGCAGATCGATCAGTACCGGGCCCGGACGCGCGCTGCGCATCAGGTGGAACGCCTGCTGGAAAGCGCGCGGTACCTGGGCCGCTTCCATCACGGTGATCGCCCACTTGGTGACCGGGCCGGCGATTGCCTTGATATCCACCGCCTGGAAATCTTCCTTGTGCAGTTTGGAAACCGGCGCCTGACCGGTGATGCACAGAATCGGAATGGAGTCTGCGCTGGCCGAGTAAAGGCCGGTAATCATGTCGGTGCCGGCGGGGCCGGAGGTACCGATGCACACTCCGATATTGCCGGCCTTGGTGCGAGTGTAACCCTCGGCCATATGTGAGGCACCTTCCACATGGCGGGCCAGGGTATGGTCGATACCGCCGACTTTACGCAGCGCAGAATAGAAAGGGTTGATTGCGGCACCGGGCACGCCGAAGGCAACGTCGATGCCTTCTTTTCTCAATACGTGAACCGCGGCTTCGGCAGCTGTCATGCGAGCCATAGTTTTCTCCCACTGAAGTCATCGCTTCAGAAATTGCTTGGTTATTCTTGCTTCCTGCACCGGTTATTGGGTGCTTGTACTATCGGTATTTCTTCGTCATTCCCGTTAACATGTGACCCTGCACTTCGTGTCACTGGACCCCGGCCTTCGCCGGGGTGACGCTGATCTAAATTCAGGCGGTGACTAAAGCTTCTTCTCCGACCACTACATCCGCTACATGCACTCGAATATTCATCGGGTACTCATCGCAGTTTTTCCCTTTACCACCACGATCCACCACCACAAACTCGCCCTTGCGCTCGATTACCGACTGCACGCCGTGCCACAAGCCCGCGCGGTAATTCACGCCCTGGCGGCCGTCGGTAATAAACGCGCGCACCTCCTTCGGATCGATGGCTTCCCCCTTGGGCGCGACCACGATGACGAAACGCTCTTCGTGCATCGGAATAAACGCCTGGCTACCCAGCGGGTGACGCTCCAGATATGTCAGCTCCAGGGGAAGCTCGACGGGCTCACTGATAAAAATGCTCACCAGTGGGCGGGCCTCTTCACCCAGGGTTTCGATCTGCACCAGGTCGTGATAGCGCTGCGCGCGTCCGCCGTTGATCGAAAACGAATCCGCGGTGCGACTGTCGATCACATCGCCATAGGGCGCGAAGGCTTCTGCGGTCAGTGGTTGTGCCCTAAGTTCGAGTACAGTTTCGAGCATGGTGGTTTTCTCCATCTTTTTTAGAATTAGGGTGTGCTACATCCGTGTACGCGCATAACAATCAGCGGTTACCAAAACCCCCGAGTTTCATTTGACGGTTTACGTCTTTGTACAGGAGGTAACGGAACGGGCCGGGGCCGCCGGCATAGCAGGCTTGCGGGCAGAAGGCGCGCAGCCACATGTAATCGCCGGCCTCCACTTCTACCCAGTCTTTGTTCAGCAGGTACGCGGCCTTGCCCTGGAGTACATAAAGGCCGTGCTCCATCACGTGGGTTTCCGCAAACGGAATTACGCCACCGGGTTGGAAGGTGACGATATTCACGTGCATGTCGTGGCGGATATCTTCGATATCCACAAAGCGCGTGGTGGCCCAGCAGCCTTCTGTGTCCGGCATTTCGATGGGCTGAACATCTTTTTCATTGGTAACGAAGGCTTCCGGCACATCGATACCGTCTACCCGTTCGTAATATTTGCGAATCCAGTGGAAGCGCAGTGTAGACGCACATTCGTTGCGCACCTGCCAGTCGCTGCCCGGCGGAATAAATGCGTAACCGCCCTCTTCCATGCGGTAGCGCTGGCCGTTCAGGGTCAGGGTCAGTTCGCCCTCCACCACAAACAGCACGCCTTCGGCATTCGGGTCAGACTCGGGCTTTTCACTGCCGCCACCGGACTGCACTTCCATAATGTATTGGGAAAACGTCTCGGCGAATCCAGACAGCGGACGGGACAGCACCCACAGGCGGGTCTTCTCCCAGAACGGCAGATAGCTGGTGACGATATCGCGCATCACGCCTTTCGGAATCACCGCGTAGGCTTCGGTAAATACCGCGCGATCAGACAGCAATTGCGTCTGCGGCGGGTGCCCGCCTTTGGGGGCGTAATAGGTGTGCATTGGGTATTTCGAGTTGCTCATTACTGTTCCAGTGCTTTTTCCAAACTGCTACAAACCGTATTGTTTTTCGCCGCTGGGGCGGGGTGTTCAGACGCCCAGTGGCGGGCGATATCCACACGCCGGGTCACCCAAACCCGATCGTGTTTTTCGATATAGTCGAGAAATTTCTGCAGCGCGCGGAAGCGGCCGGGGCGACCGATCAGGCGGCAGTGCAGGCCGACACTCATCATTTTTGGTGCGTCTTCACCCTCTGCGTAAAGCACGTCGAAGGCATCGCGCAGATAATCAAAAAAATGCTCGCCGGTGTTGAACCCCTGGGGCGTGGCGAAGCGCATATCGTTGGTGTCGAGGGTGTACGGGACGACCAAATGGTTTTGCTGCTCACCCTCGGAAGTTTCTACCGGGGTCCAGAACGGCAGGTCGTCGCCGTAGTTATCGCTGTCGTAAAAGAAGCTGCCTTCGTCCACCACCAGTCGGCGGGTATTGGGGCTGTCGCGGCCGGTGTACCAGCCCTGGGGCTTTTCGCCGTACAGTTTCTGGAAAATCTCGATGGCCCGGCGCATATGCTCGCGCTCGATATTTTCCGGAATGTTCTGGTAGTGAATCCAGCGCAGGCCGTGGCAGGCAATTTCGTGACCCAGTTCTTTAAAGGCCAGCGCCAATTCCGGGTGGCGCTCAAGCGCGGTGGCGACGCCGAACACGGTCAGCGGCAGACCGCGTTTTTCAAATTCATTGAGGATGCGCCACACACCGGCGCGAGAGCCGTACTCGTAGATGGACTCCATGCTCATGTGGCGATCGGCATAGGCCTCGGCACCGACGATTTCCGACAGGAAGCGCTCGGAGTGGCTGTCCCCGTGCAACACACAGTTCTCACCGCCCTCTTCGTAATTCAGCACAAACTGCACAGCCACTTTCGCGCGCCCGGGCCAGTTGGCCTGAGGCAGGTCGCGCCCGTAACCGATGAGGTCGCGGGGGTACGGGTTCTGCGCTTTTTCCTGGGTCGAAGAATTCAACGTTGTTATTCCTTTTCTGTTGCTGATTACCGCTGGCAACGGATGCCGGAGATCAAACTCGATCAATCCGGTCACTTTTGGATACAAATCATCGCGACTTTGTGGCGACACTTTTTGTATACAAGACAAAGATATAGTGTATTCAGACGGTTTGCAATCGTCGGATTGCAGTTGTTCAGGAATTTTTTGGGGAATGGGCAGGGCTTCGCGGCGGCTCAGGGTCCGATGGGGGGATCTCTGGTAGCTCCGTGGCGGTGGATCACCGGGTAAACCTTTTCGAAACCGCCACAAGTACGTCCATGTAGGCTGCGTCGGCGACGTGGCCCGGCCGCTCCAAGTATTCACGGCGCCTTCGGCCCCTGTCGCCGACGCTTTCGAAAAGGTTTACCCGGCACTCCACCTTCGCATCAACGAATGGAGTAACTTGCGAGCTATGCAGGCAGAGAAATAAATATCAGAAATGGGGAGCGAGCGGCCTGAAAGGACTTCAGGCCGAAAGAAAAGGAAAGATAGAAAGGAATCAGTTGCCGAAAATACTGTAGAGATCCGGCACTTCTTCCGCGCCTTCCACAATAGACAGAGAGCCTTCAACGGCCTTCAGGTGATCCAGCATAAATTGCGACGCACCGGCACCATCGCCGGCTTCCAGCAAACGCACAAGCTCATCGTGATCGTGAGATTCACACCCCATATGCTCACCGCCGGAATTGCCATAAACCGCGAGAATCAGAGATGAACGGGAACAAAGGCGCCCGATAAACTCTGCCAGGGTTTTATTGCCGGACATCTGCGCCAGGCGCTCGTGAAATTCAGAAGACGTACGAATCGCAAGGCTGTTATTTCCCTCGCGCAGGGCATCCACTTCCCGCTGGGACAACGCCCGCAACTCGGCAATTTCCACTTTTGAAACACGCGCAGCCACTTCCGGCATAAGACCGCACTCGATCATCTGCCGCGCCGCAAACACCTCCCGCGCCTCATCCGCCGTCGGCCGCGCCACGCTGGCACCGCGACGGGGAGCGATGGTTACCAGCTGCTCCATGGCCAGACGCTGCAGGACTTTGCGGATACCGGTACGGCTTACACCGAACACTTCAGAGAGCGCATCCTCCCGCAGGCGGGAGCCGGGTTTGAGACGGTGCTCGACTATCGCGTCACTGATGGACTGATAGATAGCATCCTCCCGCTCGGTCCCTTCCTGACGTTTGCGTTTGGTAGCTGGTGCGGTATCCGCGGTGGCTTCAGGCATTCCCCGTGACTCTCTTCGCTTGCTTGTATTGGCGTTTGTGGATTTGGAAACCGCCTATTGTATACAAACAAGTGTGGTGAAAACCAACTTTGAGAAGAACCACAATGTTTGGGAGAAGGGCGAGTGCTGGGTGTGGGGTTTCAGGATCGTCGGCAACAGGGACGTTGCCGACGAAGCGTACAGGGATGTATTCACAGCGGTCCTGAAACCCCACACCCAGTGCTTGCCCGCCACCGCGGGCAATTCAAAGCTACTCGGACCAGGCCGCAAACACCGCGCGCTCTTCGTCTGTCATGCCGGTCATGTTGCCGAGGGGCATATAGCCACTGGCGACTGCGGCCTGAATTTTGGCTTTGGTTTGCTCGACCTGCTCGTGGTTATCGAAGGCAAATCCAGCCGGCGGTGCAGAGAAACCCGGTTGGGTCGGGCTTTGGGAGTGGCAGTTGGCACAGTGGCGTTCGACCAGTGTGAACAAGTCTTCTCCCTGGGAAGCCTCTTCTGCAACCGGCACTTCAGCTTCTGCAGGCACCACTTCTGCGGTATCTCCCTGCTCTGCAGAGACAGGCTCTTTCGCAACCTGCTCCACTTGCGCCGACTCCGACGGAACAACTTCCGCTTCTTCAGCCGACTCCACTTTTTCCACAGGCTGAACCTGCTCGGCCTCAACCATCGCCGGGTTCGGCGCCGCCTGCGGAGACACAATCCAGAATGCGACCATAATCAGCGCAACGCCTGCCGCCGGGTACCCCGGCTTGATCTGGCCAGAGTGCATCAACACAAAGAACTGGCGGATCAGTGCGCCCGCGAAAATAAACAGCGTCATGATTACCCACGCAAATTCATGTGTATAAGTGAAGGCGTAGTGGTTGCTGATCATCAGCAGTACCACCGGCAGAGTGAAATAGGTGTTGTGTACGGAACGCTGCTTGCCACGCTTGCCGTCGATGGGATTCGGCTCTTTGCCTTCCTTCATGGCATTCACCATGCGGCGCTGGCCGGGGATGATCCAGAAGAAGACGTTGGCGGACATGGCGGTGGCCATGACGGCGCCGGTCATCAGGAAGGCGGCGCGGCCGGCGAACAGTTGGGTGCTGACATACGCGACGACGATCATGAGGACGCCGACGGCGATACTCAGCAGGCCGTCCCGTTCCATGTTGGGACTGATGCGTTTGCACAGTTCGTTGTAGATGATCCAGCCAGAGAGCAGGAAGCCGATGGCGACGACGTTGGCTTGCCAGCCGGTGAGTGCGGCGGCCCAGGCCCAGTCGCTTTGGGTGTTGATGAGGTAGAAGGCTGGGTTTGTCATATACAACAATATGAACAGGGCGAAGCCGGAGAGCCAGGTGGTGTAGGATTTCCAGAAGGACCAGTGGAGGTCGTCGGGGAGTTTTTCGGGGCTGGTTGCGTATTTCTGGTTGTGATAGAAACCGCCACCGTGCACGGCCCACATTTCGCCGAAGACGCCTTTTTTACGGCAGGCTTCGTTTTCCGGTTTTTTAAGTCCATTGTCGAGCATGACGAAATAAATCGATTCGCCAATCCAGGCGATGGCGGCAATCACGTGCAGCCAACGCAACATAAAGTTTGCAAATTCCAGGATAAAAGTTTCCATAGCCCGTTCTCTTTCTCGCTTATTGTTTTTCGGGGTGAGAAAAACACTTCCTCATCCCGCGGGCCCACCCTCTCCGTTTAAGCAGGTCCTGTGGCGGGCAGGCACCGGGTATCGGTTTTCAAAACCACTGTGAACCCATCCCTGGGCGTTGCGTCGGCGACGTCCTGTCGCCGACGCTTTTGAAAACCGATCCCCGGTACCTACCCTTCGCGTCTGGCATTCGGCTTCGTTAGCAAGCCGAAAATCAACAACTCCCCTAACGTCTGATCAACTACCCCGGTAAGTGGAATAGCTGTAAGGGGAAACCAGCAGCGGCACATGGAAGTGCTGGGAGGAATCAGAAACCCCAAATCGCAGCGGGATCACATCCAGAAAGCGCGGCTCGCCGTTGCGGTTGCCCTGGCGGCGCAGGTATTCGCCGGCGTGGAATACGAGTTCGTATTCACCCACCAGAAACTCTTCCCCTTCCAGAATCGGGCCATCGCAGCGGCCGTCGTCGTTGGTGACCACTTCTTTCAGCCAGGTGCGGTTGCCACCGGCGAGGCGGTAGACCTCGACGCGGATCCCCTGCCCCGGCAAGCCGCGGGCGGTGTCCAGTACGTGGGTTGTCAGGCGTCCCATCGTTTTCTCCTGTGTTCTTCTGTTCTCTCAGATTCTTTCGGCACCCGGCTTCCAGAGGATTCCGGGGCTTCTGTTTGTTGTGGATTTATTTTTACACCAAATATGGATACATATTCAAACACTTTATGTATACAATTTGATTTTATAAGTGAATACATTAATCTGGCGATACAAATAAATGACCGGGAGAGAAAACAATGACAGAGACGACAACCGCAAACCGCCTGGCACCAGCACCGGCCACTCAGAGCTGTGAGGATTTTGTTGCGCGGTTTGGGGATATCTACGAACACTCCCCGTGGATTGCGCAGAGAGCGTGGGATAAAGGGCTATCAGACGACCACTCCGATCCGCTGGTACTGGCAGAGGCGATGTCGCAGGAGCTGTGGGGAGCGAGCGAGGACGAGCAGATGGGCGTGATCTGTGCGCACCCGGATTTGGCAGGTAAGGCGGCGTTGGCAGGCGAACTTACTGACGACTCCACCAAGGAACAGGCAGGCGTAGGACTGGACCAGTGCACGCCAGAGGAACTGGCAAAGTTTGAGACGCTGAATAACGCCTATAAAGACCGCTTCCAATTCCCCTTCATCATGGCAGTAAAAGGAAGCAACCGCTTCCTGATCCTCGATGCCTTCGAAGTCCGTCTGAAAAACAGTATTGAAGAAGAGCGCAAAACCGCAATCGAACAGATCAATAAAATCGCACGCTTACGATTGGTGGACAGAGCACAATAGCCAGAAGCGAAGGACAGGTACTGGGGATCGGTTTTCAAAAGCGTCGGCGACAGGGACGTATTCACAGCGGTTTTGAAAACCGATACCCAGTGCCTGGCCGCCACAACACAACGAATATACGTACCACCGAACCACAAAAAAATGCCCGTGCATCACTGCCCGGGCATTTTTTATCGCGTGAACTCAGACGTTAGAAGTAAAACTTCACCAACGCACTTACCGCATTTTCGGTATCAATCGCGCGGCTACCGAACTTGTTGCGCCAGTAGGAATACTCGATACCCGCATACATCACGCCCGGCTTGTCGGTAAGGCTACCCACGTCCAGAGTCAACTGCGGGTTGATGTGGGTTTCCGCCGCCTGGGCGCCGCTCACACCGGAAGAGTAATCCGCGAATCCGTCGAACAGGAATTTTGCAGAGCCGATTTCAAAGGGAGCACCCCAGGTAACCGTCATCTGCCAATCGTTGGGATCGTCAAACGCGGTGTTGTTATCCACATAGTACACATTGGTATTGAAGTACTGCATGCCCGGCACATCCCAGCTTACACCCACACCCGCCAGGTAGTTATCCGCATCGGCACCGCCGCCGAATTCATAGGTACCCGCGAGCAGTACGTCTTTCACCGGACCAAACTTCAGCTCATTGCCGGTCAACCAGCTCATGCTCACACGCGGCGCAAATTCACCGTAGAGATCGTTTACACCGGTATCTTCATCCTCCACCTGGTAGCGGTCGATAAAGAAGAAGCTGTCGCCCCAGTTGTTTGCGGCGATGTTTTCAAAGGTAAATACGGTCGCATCTTCCTGAGCGCCGCCGAAAGTTTCGTACTGGCCGCTGTGTAACAGGGACAGGGTCGAAGTTCCGAAGAAGCGCTCGGCGTGGGCGGTGGGCGCCATGGCTGCGGCGATGGCGGTCACCAGGATAGATTTGGACAGGGTAGCTTTATTCAGAATGGTTTTGATTGATTTCACAACTCAGTCTCTCTGGTTATTTTTATTTCGCGCGTTTCATATGCGCATACAAAAATGTCGTCGACTGCACACTTCCAACAACAGTTATCAGGCTCTTGCCGGCCTTTCATTTATTCGTCGAAATGCTCATCTCGCGGACAGGACTCACCGGGCCGGGGCTCTACAGGTAGAGAAAGCTCCCGACGGTGAGTCCTTTCAATCGATTTCGTGTTTAAGACAGCTTACGAATAAGCGACTTACAAGAAGGCAAACTTGGCGATAAAGATGGCACTCAGCACATACAGGCTGACGGAGATCTTTTCGTGTTGGCCGGTGAACAGCTTCATGGCGGTGTAAGTCAGGAAGCCGAGGGCGATGCCGTTGGCGATGGAAAAGGTCAGCGGCATCATCACCACGGTGACGATTGCCGGGATGGTGTCGGTGTGATCCTTCCAGTTGATGTGCGCCATGCCACCCATCATCAGCATGGCCACGTAAATCAGCGCACCGGCGGTGGCGTAGACGGGGATCATGCCGGCGAGGGGTGCGAAGAACATGGCGAGCAGGAACAGTACACCCACGGTCACGGCAGTGAGACCGGTGCGACCACCGGCGGCGACACCGGAGGCACTTTCCACATAGCTGGTGACTGGCGGACAGCCGACAAAGGCGCCCATCACACTGGAGGTGGAATCCGCTTTCAAGGCGCGGGAAAGGTTTTTGATGCGGCCGTCGTCATCCACAAGGTGCGCGCGGTGGGCAACGCCCATCAGGGTGCCGGCGGTGTCGAACATGTTGACGAACAGGAAGGCGAGAATGACGCTGATCATGCCGACGTTCATTGCGCCCTTGATGTCCATAGCCATCCAGGTGGGCGCCAGGCTCGGCGGTGTGGATACAAGCCCCTGGTATTCCACCAGGCCGAAGGCCCAACCAATGGCAGTCACCCCCAGCATGCTGAACAGGATGGCGCCGAACATTTTGCGGTAGCTGAGAATGGCGATCAGCAGGAAACAGAGTGCGGCAAGCAGTGCGGATGGATTGCCGAAGCTGCCCATGGACAACAGGGTCGCCGGGTTATCCACAACAATGCCGGCGGTCTTGAGGCCGATCAGGCCGAGGAACAGGCCGACACCGGCGCCCATGGCAAAGCGCAGGCTCATGGGAATACTGTTCAGCAGCCACTCGCGTATCCGCGACAGGCTCATGATCATAAACAGCACGCCGGAGATAAACACGGCACCCAGGGCGATCTGCCAGCTGTAGCCCATCTCCCCGACCACGGTGTAGGTAAAGAAGGCGTTCAGGCCCATGCCCGGCGCCAGGCCTACGGGCCAGTTGGCGTAGAGGCCCATCAGGAAACAGGCGAGCGCTGCACCGATACAGGTGGCAACAAACGCCGCCCCGTGATCCACACCGGCCTGGGCCATGATATTGGGATTCACGAAAATCACATACGCCATGGTGAAGAAGGTGGTGATACCGGCCACCAACTCTGTTTTCACCGAGGTTTTGTGTTCGCGAAGTTTAAAAATACGGTCTAAAAAACCGGTGCTCTCTGTATTCACTGAACTCTTTGCCGAACTCGTCTCCGAACTGGTGGACGGATTGAGTAAATGCTGGTCTTGCTTAAGCGTTTCCACAAGTGATCCTCTCATTATTGTTGTTTATTACCAGAGAGCGAACTTCTGTCTCAGGTAGGTGATGGCATTGCCCGCCTTTCCTGTGCCTTCTTACGACGCTTCCACGCTTTCTCCGACCGTTTCGGCGCCGACCTTTGTCACCCCTTTATACGCCAGGGGGCGTCCTTATATGGGCTTTATTTTTGACTTAAAGGTCAAGAAGTAAGGGCTGAATCGATAATAATCCTGTATACAATGATTGCAACAATATTTTCAGAGAGAGTACACCACCTGTTCACAATCAAACTATGCGTCATTTAACTTAGCAACCAAAAGTATATTCATCCCCAATTAATGCAGTTTAAAGGGATGACTATTACGAACCATACAGGCCAATTAGTAGCCACTCATGTAATTTCTTACTCGTGACCGAGCTTGTCGACACAAAAACATCATCAAGAAATGGATTTGGCGCCAATAGCTCTTTCACCTACCAATTGAGTCCCCCCCCAACACGCGCATACAAAAAAGGGGCCACCGGGCCCCTAAAAAGATCAACAAAGACAAACTTAGGGAATCTCTAACCCAGTACGCGATGCCTCAGGCACTCAGAGCGGTTCACAATCAAGGCGTGGCTTCGCAGGAATGTTGCGACCTTTCAAGAAGTCACAACGAAGAGTGTGAGCCGCTCTGGGTGCCCCAAAGGGCGCGACCTGAAAGCCGCATCTGCTGCGTTGCAGCTCTTGTAAAGGGCTAGCCATTCACTGCGAACTGCGCCTTACAGCTGCAACTTTCAGGTCACGCTGAGGCATTGCGCACTGGGTTAGAGCTTCCCGTCATTTCTGGTGGCGGCAGATCCCTGCGGCGTAGGTCGCTTTTACCGCGCGGTCGTCGCCGAGAATCATCAGCGCAAACAGCTTTTCCATCAGGCTGCCGGACTGGGCAATACGCCGGCCGATCAGCGGGGTGGCGTTGTAATCCAGCACCACAAAGTCCGCGTCCTTACCGGGCTGCAGGTTGCCGATACGGTCATCCAGATACAGGGAGCGGGCGCCGCCGAGGGTGGCCAGGTACAGGGCCTTGAACGGGTCGAGCTTTTTGCCCTGCAGCTGCATCACCTTGTAGGCCTCATTCAGGCTCTGCAATTGCGAGAAGCTGGTGCCGGCACCCACATCGGTGCCGAGCCCTACCCGCACGCCGTGCTCTTCCAGCTTGTCCAGGTTCAATAGGCCACTGCCGAGGAACAGGTTGGAGGTGGGACAGAAAGACACCGCGGAACCGGTCTCCCCCAGGCGTTTGCATTCGTCATCGCACAGGTGCACCCCGTGGGCAAACACCGAGCGCTCGCCGATCAGGCCGTGGTGGTCGTACACATCCAGGTAGCCCTTGCGCTCAGGGAACAGGGATTTCACCCACTCGATCTCCTGTTTGTTTTCAGAGATATGGGTGTGCATATACAGGCCCGGGTACTCCTGCAGCAGCTGGCCGGCGATGGCCAGTTGCTCGGGGGTACTTGTGGGCGCGAAGCGCGGGGTTACCGCGTAATGCAGGCGGCCCTTGCCGTGCCAGCGCTCGATCAGCTCCTTGCTGTCGGCGTAGCCGGTTTCGGCGGTATCGCACAGGTACTCGGGGGCATTGCGATCCATCAGCACCTTGCCGGCGATCATGCGCAGGTCGAGCTTCTCTGCCTCGGTAAAGAAGGCGTCGATGGACTGTTTGTGCACGGTGCCGAACACCAGCGCGGTGGTGGTGCCATTGCGCAACAGCTCCTGGATAAACACCTGGGCGAGTTCGCTGGCATGGGCCGGGTCTTCGAATTTGCGCTCGGCGGGAAAGGTATAGGTCTCCAGCCATTCCAGCAGCTGTTCGCCGAAGGCACCGATAATGTCGACCTGCGGGAAGTGGATGTGGGTGTCGATAAAGCCGGAGGTGATCAGGGCGTCGGTGTATCGGGTCAGCTCGGCGTCCGGGAATTTGCCCAGCAGGTCTTCGGCGTGGCCAACTTCGAGGACTTTGCTGTCCTCGACCACCAACAGGCCGTCTTCAAAATACTCGTAGGAAGCCTCGACGCCAACGTCACGGGGGTCGGCGATACTGTGGAGAATGGCGGATCGGAAGGCTTTGCGTTGGGACATGGTGACTCTCATCTGGCAATTATTTTTTCCTCGCCAGCGGTATCTCCCCTCCGCAGGCGGGAAAAAATTAAACCAGTGAGCCAACCGGCGTCAACAAAAACCTGATCAAATGGTCAGAAATTTACGTCATGCCGGACTTGATCCGGCATCCAGCTTCGTAGTACTGGATTCCGGGTCTAGCCCGGAATGACGGGAGCGGGGGTGCGTGGGTGGTTTGTGGCGCACTTACTTCGAATTTACGTCATGCCGGACTTGATCCGGCATCCAGCTTCGTAGCGCTGGATTCCGGGTCGAGCCCGGAATGACGATAGTGGCTCAATCCCAGTCCAGGTCCACCTGTACCGACTCAAACGGCGGCACTTCCAGTCCGCAGCCCCGCAGCACAACATCAATCAGGAATTTCGCCGCGTGGTCGAAGTCTTCGCGGGTGTATTCCGCCTTGTTCTCGATCATCAGGATCTGGGTCTGGAAGTCGGCGTAGTGCTGGGTGGAAGACCAGATGAGGAGGATGAGCTGCACCGGGTCTACCGGCGCCATGCGCCCCTCGTCGATCCACTGCTGAATCACCCCGGAGCGGTCGCGAACCCAGTCGCGCATGCTGGTGCGCAGGTGTTCTTTCAGCACCGGCGCGCCCTGGATCACCTCCATGGCGAACAGCCGCGAGGCGAGCGGGTGGGTGCGGGACATTTCCACCTTGGCCTTGATAAACCGCGCCAGGGTCATGGCCGGGTCGTCTTCCGGTTTGATGGACTCCAGCATGGCGTTCCAGCGCCCGGTGATGGTGTCAAACAGGGCCGTGTACAGGCGCTCCTTGTTGCTGAAGTAGTAGAGCACATTGGACTTGGGCAGCTCGGCGCGCTCGGCGATACGCTGGATGGTGGTACCGCGGAAGCCGTTCAGGGCGAACTCTTCCTCCGCCGCAGCCAGAATCAGCTCGCGGTTGCGTACCCGGATTTTGCCGGGACGCTTTTTCCGAACGGTTTTCCCGGGCTCCGCGTCGTCGGGTGCCATATCCAGGGCGCGGGCCAGCTCTAGCTCTTCACTGCGATTGGACTCGGTATCGGGCGTGTTCTTTGGGCGGGGCATAGGGGACATTGTGATTGTTATTAACAGGCGGCCGACAATAGCCTAACTGCCGGGAGCTGGCAAAAGCGTTGTCGGCGTTCTGCCGCGTCACCACTTCCCACCCAGCCATCAAATTTCAGACGAAAACCCTCCATCCGGCCAAAAACATTTCCTAACCACCTGATCAGCTTTTCCGGGCGCCACAGCCAAATCCGCAGCAAAACCTGACCTTTTGATCAAATTATTACTTGTCCAAATGGTCAAGAAAATGTAAAACAAAAACTCGTCGCAGTACCGAAACGGAGTTTGGAGCGCTGCCGGCGAGCAAAGCGGAGAGAGAAAACCCGCCGGCACCTGCCTGTGAAGGTAACCGCCCAGGCAGGCCCGGCAACCACCATCGCAAAACCAATAAGCAAACGAATAATGCGGGGAAAACAGTGATCGAGTTCTATCTGAATGGTCGGCATCAGCAGCTGGCGAGCGTCGACCCCAACCTCACCGTACTGGAGTGGCTGCGCACCGAAGCACGGCTCCCGGGCACCAAAGAAGGCTGCGCCTCCGGCGACTGCGGGGCCTGTACCGTGGCCATCGGCTCCATTGAATCGACAACAGCCACCGGCGAAGACCGCCTGCGCTACGACAGCGTCAACAGCTGCATCGCCCTGGTCGGCAGCCTGCACGGCAAACACCTGATTACCGTGGACGGCCTGCAGACAGAACCGGCGCACCCGGTGCAGAAAGAAATGGTGGAATGCCACGGCGCCCAGTGCGGCTTCTGCACCCCGGGCATCATCATGTCCCTGTTCGCCCTGCACACCGAGAGCGCAGCCAACGGCAAGACTGCGGACGACGCGGCTCTGATGGAATCCCTTGGCGGCAACCTGTGCCGCTGTACCGGCTACCGCCCGATTGTGGAAGCAGGCCGCAAGGCCGCGGTGCAGGAGTGGCAGCCGGTTGAGACTGAGGTTGAGGGCACGGAACAACAACAGAATTCCACCGAGCTCGACCTGCGCGGCCCCGCCTGGCTGCAAAACCCGGAAATGATCGCGCAGCTCAAACAGGTGCAGCACAACCCCATTGCCGTCGCCACGGAAAACGGCCGCCGCTACGACGCGCCCACCACCCTGGAACAACTGCGCCAGCTGCGCGCGGAACACCCCCAGGCGCGCATGGTCGCCGGCGGTACCGATTTATCCCTGGAGATCACCCAGTTCCTGCGGGACCTGGACCACGTGATCGGGCTGAACAATATTCCCGAGCTGCAGGAAATCCGCGAGCAGCAAGACGGCCTCTATCTGGGCGCCGCTGCCAACTACCGCGCTGCGGAACACGCGCTCGCCAGCCGCTGGCCCCACTTTCACACCATGCTGGAACGCCTCGGCTCCAAACAGATCCGCAACCGCGGCACCGTGGGCGGCAACATTGGCAACGCCTCCCCCATCGGCGATATGCCACCGGCGCTGATTGCGCTGGGCGCCGAGCTGGAGCTGGACAGCGCAGACGGCGTGCGCCGCCTGCCGCTGGAAGAGTTTTTCCTCGACTACAAAAAAACCGACCTGCGGGAAAACGAATTTATCCGCGGTGTGTGGATTCCCGCTTCCCAGCCCGATGAACAGCTGCTGATCTACAAAATTTCCAAGCGTCTGGACGATGATATTTCCGCAGTGCTCGCCGCCTTCTGGCTGAAGATCGACGGCGCCATTGTGGAAGACTGTCGCCTCGCCTTCGGCGGCATGGCCGCCATTCCCAAGCGCGCCGCCAATGCCGAAGCAGCGCTACGCGGCCAGCCCTGGAACCTGAGTTCCGTGGTCGCCGCGGTAAAAGCACTCGCCGAAGACTTCGCGCCCATGACCGATGTGCGCGCCTCCGCGCAGTATCGCCAGCAGGTGGCCGGCAACCTGATTCGCCGCGCACTGCTCGACTCCGCGCGCAGCGACTTCAAACCCGTCAAACACCACACGGATAACAATGAAAAGCCATTGATGGTGACCGAATATGCGTAAACTCCCAGACGTCTCCCACTCGAACAGCAACTCCGAGAAAAACCCGGCCACCCATATCAATTCCGCCCGCGGTGTCGCCGGCAATTCCGCCATGCACGACAGCGCCTGGAAGCACGTGCGCGGTGAAGCCCGCTATATCGACGACCTGCCGGAACCGGAAGGCCTGTTGCACGCCGCCGTCGGCCACAGCAGCCACGCCCACGCCAGAATCAAATCTATGGACCTGTCGGCAGTGCGCGCCTTTCCCGGCGTCGTCGCCGTACTGACCGTGGACGATGTGCCCGGGCATATCGATATCGGCCCGGTGTTCCCCGGCGATCCGGTACTGGCCAACGGCCTGGTCGAGCATATCGGCCAGCCGCTGTTCGCCGTCGCCGCCACCAGCCTGCGCGCCGCGCGCCAGGCCGCACGCCTCGCCAAAGTGGAATACGAACCGCTGGATCACGCGGTCACCGTGCACGATGCGCTGAATAAGCAATTGTTCGTGCGCCCGGATCACACCCAGCAGCGGGGCGATTATGAAAAAGCTTTGAAGGAAGCCCCGCACCGCTTGCAGGGTGAAATCAATGTGGGCGGCCAGGAACATTTTTATCTGGAAGGCCAGGCCTGCCTGGTGGAACCCACCGAAGACGCCGGCGTGCACGTGCACACCTCCAGCCAGCACCCCTCGGAAGTGCAGACGCTGGTAGCAGAAGTACTGAACCTGCCGATCCACGAAGTCACCGTGGAAGTGCGCCGTATGGGCGGCGGCTTCGGCGGCAAGGAAACCCAGGCCGCGCCGCTCGCCTGCGTCGCCGCCATGCTGGCCCGCCACACCGGCCGCGCGGTGAAATACCGCCTCGCCCGCTACGACGACATGGTGCAGACCGGCAAACGCCACGACTTCTACAACACCTACGACCTCGGCTTCGACGACGACGGCGTCCTGCAGGGCGCGGACATCATGGTCGCCGGCCGCTGCGGTTATTCCCCGGATCTGTCGGACGCCATCGTCGACCGTGCCATGTTCCATTCGGACAACGCCTACAGCCTGG
This sequence comes from Microbulbifer sp. ABE4_465, assembly GCF_056160765.1. Classification (NCBI taxonomy): domain Bacteria; kingdom Pseudomonadati; phylum Pseudomonadota; class Gammaproteobacteria; order Cellvibrionales; family Microbulbiferaceae; genus Microbulbifer; species Microbulbifer sp. ABE4_465. The sequence goes on along the minus strand of NZ_JBSWXV010000002.1, from coordinate 652,038 downwards.
GCCCGGCACGGGTCACCGGCCACCGCTGCAAAACCCACACGGTGTCCAACACCGCCTTCCGCGGTTTCGGCGGCCCCCAGGGGATGATGACCATCGAGATGGCCATGGACGATATCGCCCGCTACCTGCAACTGGACCCGCTGGATGTGCGCAAGCGCAACCTGTACCGCCCCGGGCGCGACACCACTCACTACGGTCAGGTGGTGGAGCAGCACGTACTCGCGGAGCTGATGGAAAAGCTCGAAACCAGTTCCGACTACCGCAAACGCCGGCAAGAAATCGCCGCGTTCAACCGCAGCAACCCGGTACTGAAACGGGGCATTTCCCTCACCCCGATCAAGTTCGGTATCTCCTTTACCGTGCAGCATCTGAACCAGGCCGGCGCGCTGGTGCATATCTACACCGACGGCAGCATCCTGGTGAACCACGGCGGCACCGAGATGGGTCAGGGCCTGTATATCAAGGTCGCGCAGGTAGTGGCCGCCGCCTTCCAGGTGGACCTCGACAAGATCAAGGTCACCTCCACCCGCACGGACAAGGTGCCCAACACCTCTCCCACTGCCGCGTCTTCCGGTTCCGACCTGAACGGCATGGCGGCGCTGGATGCCTGTGAAAAAATCAAAGCCAACCTGGCCGACTACGCCGCACAGAAATTCGGCGTGGACGCCAACGAAGTGCGCTTTGCCAACAACCAGATCATCGCCGGTGAACACGCGGTGGACTGGGCCGAGTTTGTACAGGGCGCCTACACCGCGCGCATTCCATTGTTCTCCAGCGGCTACTATCAGACCCCGAAAATTCACTACGACCGCAGCACCGGCCAGGGCCGCCCGTTCTATTACTACGCCAACGGCGCCGCCTGCTCGGAAGTGATCGTCGACACCCTCACCGGGGAATACCGCACCCTGCGCACGGACATCCTCCACGACGTGGGCCAGTCCCTGAACCCGGCCATCGACATCGGCCAGATCGAGGGCGCCTTTGTACAGGGGGCCGGCTGGCTCACCACCGAGGAACTGGTCTACGCCGACGACGGCCGCCTGCTCAGCAACGGCCCAGCCACCTACAAAATCCCCGCGGTGTCCGACGCGCCACTCGATTTCCGGGTCAACCTGCTGGAAAACAGCCCCAACAAAGAGGCCACCGTATTCCGCTCCAAGGCCGTGGGCGAACCGCCGTTTATGCTCGGCATGTCCGTGTGGTCCGCCCTGCGCGACGCCGTCGCCAGCGTCGCGGATTACCGGGTCTGTGTACCGCTGGATACCCCGGCCACTCCGGAGCGGGTACTGGACGCCGTCACCCGCACCCAGCAATGGATGGAAAACCAGACCGCGAGCAGCACCGCGGCCCCGGTTGAGGAGGGCGAACCCGCATGATGCAGCAACTCCCGTGGCACAAGGCCGTTGCCGACTGTGAACAACGCGGCGAACCCTATGTACTGGTCACAGTACTCGGGGTCACCGGCTCCGTACCGCGGGAGCCCGCCAGCAAAATGGTCATCACCGCCGGGGATACCTACGACACCATCGGCGGCGGCCACCTGGAATACAAAGTAATCGAGCGTGCCCGCGGGCGCCTCGACACCCGGGAATACGGTTTCGATCTCGCGCACTTTCCGTTGGGCGCCAGCCTCGGTCAGTGCTGCGGCGGCAGCGTCGCCGTATTGCTGGAAGCCCACGGTGGCAGCGATGCCCGGCTGGTGGTGTTCGGTGCCGGCCACGTCGCCCAGGCCATCATGACCATCGTCGGGCAACTGCCCTGGCAGGTGACCTGGGTGGACGCCCGCGCGGAGACCTTTCCACAGCAGATCCCCGCCAACGTCACGGTCCATCACACCGACGATCCGGCCGGCGACGCCCCCGAACTGTGCGAGAACGCCCACGTACTGATCCTCACCCACAACCACGCACTGGACTTTGACCTGTGCTGGAAACTGCTGGAACACCGCCGCCATGGAATAGCTGCGGCCTCGATCGGCCTGATCGGCTCACAGACCAAGGCGGTGCGTTTTCAGCAGCGGCTGCTGCAGCGGGGGTTCAGCGAGGAGGAGATCGGCAACATCCGCTGCCCCGTAGGGCGAACAGACGTGCCCGGCAAGCGCCCCATGGAAGTGGCGGTGTCGATCAGTGCGGAGATGATTGCGCTGGTGGCGGAGGCCACTGGCAGTGCAGACCGGCAACCCCGCCGCGGTCTGCCATGGAACCAGCTGCGGGACCTGAACAGCCCGCAACCCGAAGAAGCATTACGCGCGCAGGCGGGCTGACCCCGCCGCACCGAACCCGTGTTCACTCAGGGGGCTACACGCTAGCCAACACCTACCCTGTCTTTGCGACCGGCCACTGGCCGGTCTTTTTTTGGTTTCGCTATTCCGGCAACAGATCAATCGCGGTCAGCTCGTGCCCGGAAATATACAGCACCCCTTCATCACTGAGGCTGAGATCGCCGGAGGCAGTGTAACTCCACACAGTCTCCTGGCTTTCCAGATCAATGGCAAAGGTCGTGGTACCGCCTCCAACGAACACATGGGTTCTGGTGATCACAATGTTGGAAGTCAGAGACTCACTGGCCTCGTAACTCCACAAGGTATCTCCGGTAGGTTCATCAATGACCTTCAAAATGCCGGACTCGAGGGCAAAAATCTGCCCCAGGTGCGAAGACGGTTGCCCGACATAGCTGCCGGAACGCTCCCACAGGATCGCTCTCTGCTCCAGATCAAATACCACCAGAGTACCCTGCTGAATCGCCACCGAGTTCCCCAGCCCGGTCAGCACGGTCGCCATATCTACGTCGTAACCACGCCAATTAAAATTGGGGAAGTCGATGGTGTAGGCAAGCTCCCCCGTCACCCGGTCATATGCAGCAAAGTCGGTAATAAATGCGTAGACGTAGTCGTCATCTACCGCCGGTGTAAACCCATCGTATTGCGCAGTATTCGCAAACCAGTTTTGATCGCCGGTCTCCGCATTGTGGGAGTACATTCCCCCGTAATAGCCACCCGCCATATACAACTGGCCATCAAACGGCGTTGGAGCGAGATACCTGGACCATTGATTCGAATAGGACGTGGCGAAAGACAAGGCCCCGGTTTCCGCATCGACACCGCGAACAAAAGAATCCCCGTGCCCGCCGGTTTGGAAAAAGACCTGGCCATCATCGTAGGCCGGAGCATTCAGGCTACTGATATCGTCATAGGCTTTTTCCCACAGTAGCTCGCCAGTTTCCGCATTCAGACCGTAAATCCGCTGGTTGCTGTAATAACTACTGCTGGAAACAAACACCCGGCCATCGCCAGCGGCGGCGCCGTGCAGTTGCGGGGTATCCGGGAAGGCCTTGTTCCAGCGCAAGCTGAAATCACTTTCGTCCAGGTCCCAGGGGGTATAGCCGGTATGATCCGCGCCGCCCTGCGCGGTACCCCAGACGATCGGCCGCGGAAACTCTGTTTCATCTGAAGGTGAAGTATGCGCAACGTACTCTTCCAGGTTGGAGAAAGTATCCGAGTCCAGATCTTCCGCAGCGTCTCCTGGAGCGTTGGGATCGAGTCCTACGAGTAGCTCCCAGTCGTCCCGCATGATGTCGCCATCACTGTCCCGCAACAGCGGAGAGGTATCGTGAATCGCGTACTCATCAAAATCACTCAGCGTATCGCCGTCGGTATCAGAAAGCACTGGGGAGCTGCCGATCACCGCCTCTTCGAGATTCGTCAGGCCATCGTCATCCGCATCCGCTGCGGCATCATCTACCTGAACGTCCAGGCCATAGGTGATTTCGTACAGGTCATCCATACCATCCATATCGGAGTCACTGGCCAATGGGTCGGAACCGTACACCTCTACCTCTTCCCGGTCCGTAAGGCCATCGCCATCGGAATCCATCAGGGTCGGATCCGTGCCTGCGGCGACCTCTTCGCCATCATTCAGGCCGTCACCGTCTGAATCCGGATTCAGAGGATCTGTACCGCGTACCAGCACCTCGTCACCATCATTGACGGAATCTTCATCCGTGTCCGTTTTGTTTGCGCGGGTACCCAGCACAAACTCTTCTGCGGCGGTGAGATTGTCGAGGTCATAGTCCGAGTTCGCGTCACTGGCGTCGTGGGGATCGAGGCCATTGCCGGCCTCCCACCAATCGGGAAGACCGTCGTCGTCGCTATCCAGGTGCGGCGTAAAATCAATAAACGCTGCATAAACGGACAGGTTAACAGCACTATTCAGATTGGTATCCGCCATCACCAGATCATTAAACCGGGATGACAACAGCAGGTCGCCATTCGGGCGCAGGGAGATATCGTAAAAACTGCCACCGATATCCAGGCTGGCCTGTTCAACACCGGATTGATCGTACTTGGTGACTTGACCATTCCAATCGGCAACAAAGAACTCACCAGCCGCATTGACCGCAACGCTTCTGCCACTGTTCACGGTAATTTCTGCCAGTAGCCCCATGGTGTCCGGATCATATTTATCGATGGCACCACCGCTAAATGCGTAAAGGTATCCATCCTCCCCTACGGTCAGGTCGATATAACCCTTACCACTCACAAATTCGACCGAGCCATCACCGAGATCAAATACCACTATGCCCTGATTGGGGCTGCCAGAGGTCGACATGTTGGTGACAAATACGCGCTCACCAATAGCGTCGATACCGCCATAACTGCCATTGTTGATGGTCGACCAACCGGGCGCCGAGTAATGCGCCCACTCATGCAGGTGCGGGGCGTAGATACTGAGAACCGGCTCGAAGGTGCCATTGAATACGGCAACTCGCCCGTCTTCCAACGTGGCCAGGTCGCGAGCGTATCCCGTGTACTCCTCATTCCCGGCAACCTCGACTTCTTTCTGCAGGTTTCTTTCAAAATCGTAGAACTGGATTTTGTTGCCGTTCGAGGCAACAAAACTCGTACCCATTTCAAAAACATTTTTCAGTGGCTCAACAACAAAGTTATCAAGGTATACCGAACAACTTGCACCAGTGCCCTGAATAGAAATGCTCAGTTCATTTTTACCACCCGCCATCAATACAGTCTGGGTATTCCAGGCAGTCTGCGGCGGATTCCCGGCATAGACCAGCTCGCCATTTACACGAACCGATACGTCTTTGCTGTAGTAGTTGTAACAATCCGACACCAGATCAAAAGAAAGCTCGGCAGGTGAAAAGTTTCGCTGCCAGGTGATGTTGGCACTGCCATCTAGTACCAGCGCATGGCTACCATGGCTCGCCTGGTCGGTTGTGACCGCCACCTCATCGGGCGCCGATGCCACCACAAACTCTTCAGGAATGCGGCCGTCTTCAAACGAGAAATACGCGTTCGATACGCTGGCCGGCACTGAGCCGGCCTCGGCCGCATCGGTGCCATTGATATACTCGATGTAGTTGGCGTACCCATCACCGTCCAGATCCTCTGCCATATCGCCCGCGCTGTTGGGGTCCAGGCCGGCAGCCAGCTCCCACGCATCCGGCATCAGGTCGCCATCAGAATCTTTTTCACTCGGGTTGGTTTCATGAACAAAAACCTCATCCCCGTCTTTCAGACCATCGCCGTCAGAGTCTGCTTCGGTGGCAGAGGTGGAGGCGATAAACTCCTCCAGGTTACTCAGGCCGTCGCCATCGAGATCCTGGTCAGCATCCGAGGCATCGTCGTCATCCAGCCCAAACTGGAACTCCCACCAGTAGGGAATACCATCTTCATCCGCGTCGCCAAATAGTGGAATTTTCCGGAACGACATGCCGGTTCCGGCATCGGGCTCCAGATAGACAAGACCTTCGTCGTACTGCAGCACCTGTCGGCCATCAAGTGTCCCCAGATCCATACTGAACAAGGGCTTGCTCAGCTGTGCGTCGTAGGCAGCCAGCCACAGGTTGTCCTCGATCTGGAACAGTACTGTCGATATCGTATTCCACCAGAATGCATCGCGGGGATAGAACTCGCTGCTGAGCGCAGGCCAGGATTCCGACAACGGCAATTGTTGGCTGTACGGGGTGCCCTGCATATCACGCACCACCGTATCTCCCCCCACTAGAATACGACCTGCATCCGGAGATACTGCGACAAACGCTGGCAGCTCTGGGGGGGCAAACCTGAACGTCCGGGTGTAACCCAGGTACCCTGTTTCCGGGCTTATCGCACCACTACGTAACTGCCCGTCGTAGCTATTTTCATTCCAGTAGAGACGATCGGTTTCGGCGTGATACTCGAGATCGACCGAGTCGTTGTAGATCTGAAAATAATTGAGGCGATCGAAATCAGAGCTCAACACATTGAATTTTCGGTACCCGGAGTTGGTGGTTTCCGCGACCAGCAGGTGCGGCCCGGCATTAACCAGGTCGACATCACGACCCGCCACCTGGAGCAGCCGCTCCGACTGCAGTGGTTGAACACTGGAAATGCGGTGCGCAACCCCGGCATCATCGGCGACCAGCAAATTTCCGTTATCTGTTACCGCAATGGATACCGCCTGTGCTCCGGTCAACTCACGCGCAAGCAGGATCGGGTTCAGGTTTTCTTCCTGCATCAGATCCCATCGATAAATGATCTGCTCGCTCACCGACAGGGCATAAACAATGTTGTCGTGCAGAACAGATTTTTCCACCTCACCGATCACAACGGCATTTGTAACATCGCATACCGTGCCGTTTCCTTCCGAGACCTCCTGGCAGGCGGAATCTTCAGGGTAAGCATCCAGAGTGAGCCCGGTGGTGGAGTCTGTCTCACTGTAGCCAGCATTCCAGCTGTCCGGCCAACCATCACCATCGGAATCCAGCGACGCCGCCGGATCCGTTGGGAAATGGTCATCGACATTTTCTACACCATCGTCATCCAGGTCGCGGTCAGTTCCAAATGTATGAAAATGGAACTGTCCGGAAGCCTCGCGAGTCACCAGGAAGTACTCGTTTTCCCGCGCCATCAATGCGCTGGTAGCGCCCACAAAACTCTGCGTCTCGTACAGTTCACCGTTGCGGGTGTAAGCTTTCACGCTTGTCGCGCCTTGAGCGTTGGTACCTGCCGTGACCAGATCATGGCCGTCATACTCGGCGCGATCAAACGGCAGCAGATCGAATTCGGAGCGGTCCTGACTATCGGCCTTAAATTGCACACCCGAGCCTGTCAGTACCCGGTTGACATTGTCGAGCACCAACACCTGCCCATCCGGGTAATAATCGTTGTCGTAAGGGTAGTAATAGTCGTAATTGAACTGACCGTTACTCTGATTGATATCGAGATAAGCCAGGCGAGAGGCCGAAGAAGTACCAGTGCGGAAAAAGAGTCGCCCAAGCGAGTCAGACCAGTCGGCAGAGAGGAAATTATTTTCATAATCCCGCTGGTACATAAGCTGGCCGCTGCTGGCCAGAGTCAGGTGAGTGGTTCCCTTATCATCATCCGCGGCGACAAAGAGGTAGTCACCCGCCGCAGCGAGGTTCAGCACAGGAAAGCCGATATTGGTGAGTAACCGCAGGCTACTGCCATCCAGGTAACGAATGGCGCCATCCGGGTAGGCAATGTAGGTGCGCGTATGTCCCTCGTGTACCAATACCGATGTGGGCATTACGTCGTCCACGGCGAGCACGATCTTCTCTTCAATGCCCTGTGATTCCGGCACGTACCGGAACAGGGTCAACTCGGCCTCAGTGCTCGCGACCAGCAGGACACTGCCGTCCTCCCCCGCGATACTCTGGTCAATTTCATAGGCTGAAAGGGCGGTCAGATAGCACTCGCCACCATTGCCGTGTTCCTCAACGCTACAATTTCCATCCGTTGGATAGGCGTCACCGTTATCGCCGACACCATCGCTGTCGCTGTCCAGGGTTTCCGAGGGATCCAGAGGGAAGGCATCCGCGATATTGAGAACACCATCGCCGTCGATATCTTCGTCAATCTCATCCGGTCTTCCGTCGGCATCCATATCCGGACCGAGCGCCGCCAGTACGATCGGTGAAGGGGCATTTTCCAACGCCACAGTATCGGCCCCAGGCGCCGTTTCAGCCGCTTCCATCAGGAGTAGCTGCGCGGTTTCACCCGCAAGATAATCCTCTGCGCCCTCGCCGCGTACGGCCCCCGTTCCCGGAATAATCAGCTCGCCAATCACCTGGCGTGCGGCCACTTCAAACACCTGCTGGCTACCTTCGATAAAGTCGGCGGCCGTCAGCGAGGTGAGGCCATCGTACTGACCGTCCAGCAGGTCCGCCGCCATCAGTTCCAGTACTCGGGAAACCGGCTGCCCCAGCTCCAGCGAGACCTGCCAGATCAGCGCAACCTGAGCTTCCAGTGCAGTACGGTAGTCAAGCAGCGCCTCCGTAGCGGCTTTGGTCTCAATAACAAGAGGTTCCTGCCTGAACAGGTCCACATCCTGCAACAGACCAAATCCGAGCTCAGAGCCCACCGTTGCAGAATAGCGATCAACCAGTTCGTCGAATTGTGCAGCGCTCTCGGCACCACCATTGAGGCGCAGCATTTCCACCACCAGGGTGGTACTGACGGTGGCGTAGACAGGCTCCCCGCTTTCCAGCGCGTCGCTCAGAGCAAGGGTGGCCAGTGTCGTCACAACCGGCGCCTCGCCGGTGGAAATGTCGACGGTGTCTGTATCGGCAGTTACTTCGACCAGATAATAGTCCGCGTCATCCAACTCGAACTCGATGCCCTCAAACGCACCCGCCGCCTCGGTGCTACCGTCTGCGAGCAACTCGCCTTTCAGAGACGCCCCGGTCAAAATCGAGTAAACACCGACCGCCGCGTTACTGAGGGGGCCCTTGACCGCATGGCCATCGAGCAAAACGGGCTCAACGGAGGCGGGCGGGGGATTCGGGTTTGGATCCGATGGGCCACCCGATGAACCGTCACCGCCTCCACCACCGCCACAGGCGGCCAGTGCGGTTACCGACAGAAGGAACAGACCCCGGGAAATGATATTTATTGTTTTAGTCGACATTTTGAAAGCCAAGTGAACATTTTTTATGCAAAAGGACTCCAAAACCATCAACTCTGGCGCGGAGTTCCCCAACTTTTCTGGGTATGTAAATTACGCAACTTGACACGCCTGTTCAATTACACGCGATTACACTCGCCCCCATCGAATTCGAATAGCTTCTCATCCCCCCGCCGCCCCAGTAAAATCGCCCCTTCATCGGATACCAGAGAACCCGGAGCACCCCCCCATGGGCCGAGCCTACCAGAACCGCAAAGAATCAATGGCCAAGACCTCGAACATGAAGGCCAGAGTCTACAGCCGCTACGGCCGCGAGATTTACGTGACCGCCAAAGCCGGCGGCATCGACCCCAACGGCAACCTCGCCCTGCGCAGCCTGATCGACCGCGCCAAGAAAGAACAGGTGCCCACCCACGTGATTGAAAAGGCCATCGACAAAGCCAAAGGCGGCGGCGGCGAAGACTTCTCCCGCGCCCGCTACGAAGGCTTCGGCCCCGGCGGCTGCATGGCCATCATCGAATGCCTCACCGACAACCCCAACCGCACCTTCGGCGACGTGCGCCAGGCGTTCACCAAAACCAAGTGCAAGATCGGCACCGAAGGCTCCGTCAGCCACAGCTTCGACCACCTCGCCATCCTCGTATTCAAACACGACGACGAAGAAGCGGTACTGGAAGCCCTGATGGAAGCGGACGTTGACGTCACCGATATCGAAAACGAAGACGGCAAACTCTCCGTCTTCGCCCCGCATACGGATTACAACAAAGCCAAGCAGGCGTTAATTGAAGCCTTTGGTGAAATTGATTTTGACGTGGACGAAATTCAGTTTGTGCCGCAGACGTATACCCAGGTGACCGGGGATGATGTGGCGCTGTTTGAGAAGTTTACGGCGATGCTGGATGACTTGGAGGATGTGCAGGCGGTTTATCATAACGTGGAGAATATGTAGCTCCCGAATGAGTCTATTTATAAGGTACTAGCCCAAATTCCGGAACTTGGACTAGTACTCTCAACGCTCAGTGACCAAAAAGAGTTGACCACTATACTGTCGTGACTTTGCGGATCAAACGGTTGACGGCACCTCGTAAAGCACGAATCGCGGCTTTCATTCGCGCTGAAGGATAGCTCCTCTCAAGATCGCTGACTTTTAACTCAAGATCGGCAAGCACTTTTTCTTTTTCATCTAGGTTTCTCTTAAGCTCTCGGTTTTCCACCTCAAGGCGCTCATACCTCGATTGAGAAGAGTCAGTATAGCAGCGCCCAGATAACGGTCCCTCATCAAAATAGAAGCGGATAAGAGGCTTCACTTTACTTAGCCAAATAATGCCCGGCTCTCGAAACCTGGAGTGGTCGTAGTCCAGTAAGTGACAAGGTAAGCCTGTGAGCTCGGAAAATGTCTGTTGATATTTTTCATCAAATCTATCCCTAAACTCAATCGGTGGAGGGCCTTCGATATACTTAGAGTGCTTAGCAGACAGGCCCATTTTTTCCAGGACTTCTTGAAAACTTGGCACCGCATTCCGAATTTTAGCGCTTCTGGTACTGTTGATGATTCGGTATATTTCAATGTCTGGAGCGCTAAGGCCGACATTTTTTCGGTCTGCTAAATCAACCACCAGAAGGCATTCAAGCCCCATTGCCTCAATGATTTCTTGAGTAACACTTTGTGAGTAGTTCAGAAACTCAACCTTGATGCCCTTTTCAAGAAAAGGCTTAAAAAGCTTGTTGTAATCAAAAAACGCAAATCGTTTTGTTAAGTATTCTCCAAACTCCGTGGACCACCCCCAACGCCTTACAAACTCCCGGTAGTGACTAACTGCATAGTCAAAAACATTACGCACAACAAAAATCACTGAAATTTCTTCAGTGGAGTAAGGTTGAAGATGACTGATAAGATCGAAAAGCTTAACTGCGGCTCCTGGTCTTGACCAAGCTTCGCTTGAAAGAATCAGCTTTTCCGGCCGATGAACTTCGATTTCACTTTTGAGGTCAGAAAGCAGTTTTTGATAGGAGTCTTTACCATATTCATAGACAAACCTACTATGCCGATAACCAATAGATTCACCATTTTTTGATATCCCTGCTAACGGAAATAACACCTTGTTTTCTAATAGTTTTTCTCTTTGTTTGTACAGGGAATCCTGGAGTGCTGAGCTACCCGTTTTAAATGTCCCAGCATGGATAAAAATCTTCACCGCAACTTCCTTACTTCAAGCTGAGTTTATTTTTTGTGCTTCTTTTACAGGAAGCTACCTTAGCACGCTGAATATATAAGCAGTAGACGCATTGCATCTACCGGTCAACGAACCATCAATTCCCTGCCCCCAGGAATATTAAACTTAATACTTTGCCTTCGGAGCTGCAGGCGCTCAACGGTGGTGGCCTACTAAGCCCAAACACAAATGTAGTCACATTTGTATCTCACTAATCGAGCGGCTCACCAAGCTCAGCCGAGGGGCCCTCAGAATCTTGCAACTGCCCAGCTGCTGCATGGCCCTAATTTTTCGACCAAGAGCCGCCATGGCCCGACATTGATAAATGCATTTAATACCCAGCGAAGTGTCACACCTTCCAGGGCCTAAAAACGAAAACACCCCCCAAGGTTTCCCTTGGGGGGTGTATGGAAACGCTCCTGACATGGTCTATGCGACTCTCTCAGCGCGTCTACTTTAAGATGGTGCCCAGGGCGGGACTTGAACCCGCACGAGCATAGCTCACTACCCCCTCAAGATAGCGTGTCTACCAATTCCACCACCTGGGCAAAAACTTTGCAGTTTTTGATTTCGCCTTTCGGCTTACTGAGGCTGTTCCTCAGTGGCTGCTTCCGGCAGTTCGGCCTGGGGGGCTTCTTCTGCGGAGGGCAGTTCGTCAGTGGCCGGGGCTTCGTCCTGAACTTCAGGGATGTCGCTCTCAATCACTGCTGGGATTTCGTCCTGCTGTTCGCGGGATTCAATCGCGGCCGGTACCTGCGGGATACCGTCGATTGCCGGTGCTTTGTTGTTGCTGGCGAGGTAGGCCAGGCCAAAGCTGGTGACGAAGAATACCGTCGCCATGATTGCAGTCAAGCGGGAAAAGAAGTTTCCGCTACCCTGGCTGCCGAATACGGTCTGAGAAGCGCCAGCACCGAAGGAGGCACCTGCTTCCGCACCCTTACCTTGCTGCAGCAAAATCAGCGCGATGATGCTCAGCGCGGTGAGGATATGTACGATTAGTACCAGTTTTTCCATTGTCCAGAAAACCTGCTGTCGGGCATTGGCCCTTGCTCAAAAATTTCTTGCTGCGCTCAATCTGCGGCGCAACAAATCTGAATAAACTCTTCGGCCTTTAATGAGGCCCCGCCTACCAGTGCGCCGTCGATATCGGGCTTGGTAAACAGTTCTGCGGCGTTGCCGGCTTTTACGCTGCCGCCGTAGAGAATCTGTACTTTGTCACCGGCTTCGCCCAGTTGCTGGCGAATGAACTGGTGTACTTCCTGCGCCTGTTCCGGGCTGGCGGTTTTGCCGGTGCCGATGGCCCATACGGGCTCGTAGGCGATGACGGCATTCTGCCAGGTGTCTTCCAGACCCAGTGCAACCACAGCCTGAATCTGCTCGGCGACCACTTCCAGGGTCTTGCCGGCTTCGCGCTGTTCGAGTGACTCGCCCACGCACAGCATCGGGATGAGGCCGGCGGATTTGGCGGCGGCAAATTTGGCCGCAACCAGCTGGCTGCTTTCACCGTACAGGCTTCTGCGTTCGGAGTGCCCTACGATGACGTAGTGCGCGCCGCAATCCTTCAGCATCTCCGCGGAGACTTCTCCGGTGAAGGCGCCGGAGGGCTGCTCGCTGAGGTTCTGTGCCCCCAGTTGTGCCTGCCCGATCTTGTCGCCAACCAACCCTAAATAAGGGTATGGGGGACAGACCACTACCTGAGAGGAGCAGTTGCCGGACTCAAGTCCGCTGTTCAACTCCGCCAACAGTTGCTCGGCGAACGCTTTGGTGCCGTGCATTTTCCAGTTGGCAGCTACCAGGGTTTTACGCATGGGTGCTCCTCCAAGGGGCGCAAATCTTAGCGGTATTGCCGGTAACATACAACCAGCGTTTCCGGATATTTATTGGTTTTTCCATTGCTTTTCAATGGGTTCCGGTCGATGGATTGGGCGCTCGCGCGATCAGGCGTTGCCGACCCGCTCGACGACCTGGGCGATGTCCCCGGCCAGTTGCTGGACGAGTGCAGGGTCTTTGCCCTCAACCATGACCCGGATCAGGGGTTCGGTTCCGGAGGGGCGCAGCAGTACGCGGCCGCTATCGGCGAGGGTGGATTCCGCCTGGGTCACCGCGACCTGTACATCGCCGTGCTCCAGCACACCGTCGCGACTGGCGAGGCGCACATTGATCATGTGCTGGGGCAGCATTTCCATTTGCTGGCTGAGCTGGTGCAGGGGTTCGCCAAAATCGCTGACAGCGCGCAGTACCTGCAGCGCGGAGATGATGCCGTCGCCGGTGGTGGTGACGTCGGTGCAGACGATATGCCCGGAGGATTCGCCGCCCAGGGTCCAGCCGTTCTTGTACATCATTTCCAGTACGTAGCGGTCGCCCACTTTGGCGCGGGCAAACGGGATCTTGCGATCCTTGAGCGCCAGTTCGAAGCCGAAGTTACTCATTTGGGTACCGACCACGCCGCTGCAGCCACCGAGGAACTGCTGGCGGTGGATGGCGATGAGGAACAGCAGCTGATCGCCGTCGATCAGATTGCCGTCCTTATCCACAAACATCACCCGGTCGCCGTCGCCGTCGAAGGCGATGCCGAGGTCTGCACCGCGTTCGACCACGGCTTTCTGCAGGGCTTCGGGCTTGGTGGAGCCGCAATCCAGGTTGATGTTGAGGCCGTCTGGCTGAATGCCGATGGCGTGCACCTCAGCACCCAGCTCGCGGAATACTTTGGGGGCGATGTGGTAGGTGGCGCCGTTGGCGCAGTCCAGCACGATGCTGAGCCCCTGCAGGGAGTAGGCCCAGGGGGTGCTGGCTTTACAGAATTCGATATAGCGGCCGACGGCGTCGTCGATGCGCCAGGCCTTGCCCAGGTCTTTGGCGGTTTCCATGGGCAGGTCGAGGGCGGCTTCTATCTGTGCTTCTACGTCGTCCGGCAGTTTGCTGCCGTTGGCGCTGAAGAACTTGACGCCGTTGTCCTGATAGGGATTGTGGGACGCGCTGATCACGATGCCCGCCTGGGCGTGGAAGGTGCGGGTGAGATAGGCGATGGCCGGGGTGGGCATGGGGCCCAGCAGGCCGACGTCGACGCCGGCGTTGATCAGGCCGGCTTCCAGTGCAGCCTCGAACATATAGCCCGATACGCGGGTGTCTTTGCCAATCAGGATGCGGCTGCGGCCTTTGCCTTTGGGATTGGCGCTGGTGTTGGCGCCAAGGACTTTACCGGCGGCGTAGCCGAGGCGCAGCATAAAGTCTGGAGTGATTGCTCCCTCACCTACCTGGCCGCGGATACCGTCTGTGCCGAAGTATTTTCTTGTCATCTAATCGCTCTCTTATACCACCGCCGGGCAAACCTGATAGCGCCCAGCACAAGAACCGCTCCCTTCCGTTCAGATGCAGGGGCGGTCTACCAGTTGTTGTAATTTCAGCACATCTGCTGTGGCTGCGACGTCATGGACGCGGATTATCGCGGCACCTCGTTGGGCGGATAGCATGGCGAGGGCCAGGCTGCCCGCCAGACGCTGGTCCACTTCGCGCCCGAGCAGGCGGCCGATCATGGATTTACGGGACATGCCCACCAGAATCGGAACGCCTTGTGGGGCCAGTTCCGGCAAGTGGCGCAGCAGTGCGAGATTGTGGTCGTCATTTTTGCCGAAACCGAAGCCAGGGTCGTAGATGACCTTCTCACGGGGGATACCTGCGCCCTCACAGGCCTGCAGGCGTGCATCGAGGTAAGCGCGCACTTCGCCCACAACATCCGCGTATTCGGGTTTGTCCTGCATGGTGCCGGGCTGCCCTTGCATGTGCATGATACACACGGGCAGGCCGGTGGCGGCGGCCGCTTCCAGGGCGCCGGGGCGAGTGAGCGCTCGCACATCGTTGATGATGCCGGCACCGGCGCTGGCGGCATCGCGCATCACCCGGGCGGTGCTGGTGTCCACGGAGATCACTACATCCAGGCGGGAGGCGATGACTTCTACCACCGGCACCACACGCTCCAGCTCTTCCGCTTCAGACACCGGCGCCGCACCGGGTCGGGTAGACTCGCCGCCGATATCCAGAATGGTGGCGCCGTCGCTCACCATCTGTTCTGCGCGCTCCAACACCAGATCAAGATCCAGGCCGCTGTCGCCGTAATAGCTGCCGCCATCGGAAAAGGAATCGGGGGTGGTATTGAGGATCCCCATAATCTGGGGGCGGGACAGATCCAGAGTGCGCGGGCCGCAGACTAGCTTCATAGGGTTCTTTTCACTTAGCCCCAGTCGACACGGTTTGGGGCAGCGGGAATAACCAAAACGGGCCTACTAGCAAGTAGCAGGCCCGCTCGTGAGCGGCGCACTTCACGGTGCACCGCTATGTCAGACGGGATCAGTGGCCGTTGACCGGGCCACCTACCGGGCTCTCTCCGTCTTTGGAGTCGTCTTTGGTTTCGTCCTTGTTTTCGTCTTTCGGCTCCACCTCTTCGGGGGTGCCACCACCGGTGTAGTCGTTGTCGTGCCAGTCTTTGGGCGGGCGCACTTTGCGACGCGCCATCAGGTCGTCCACCTGCTCGGCATCCAGGGTTTCGTATTCCATCAGCGCGTCTTTCATCGCTTCGAGAATATCCCGGTTGTCTTCCAGCAGCTTTTCCGCGCGCTCGTAACAGGTGTCGATGATGCGGCGCACTTCCTCGTCGATCTCGTTGGAGGTCTTGCCGGAGATCGGGTTGCCGTGGCCGGGCTGGCCGGTTTCATCTTCACCGTAGTGCAGCGGGCCGAGCTTCTCGGACAGGCCCCACTTGGTGACCATATTGCGGGCGATGTCGGTGGCGCGTTCGATATCGTTGGAGGCGCCGGTGGTCACACCGTCGATCCCCAGGGTCATTTCTTCCGCGATACGGCCGCCGAACAGGGAGCACAACTGGGATTCCAGGGCGCGCTTGCTCAGGCTGTATTTGTCTTCCTCGGGCAGGAACTGGGTAACACCCAAGGCGCGGCCGCGAGGAATGATGGTGACCTTGTGCACCGGGTCGTGCTCCGGTACCAGGCGGCCGATGATGGCGTGGCCGGCTTCGTGGTAGGCGGTATTGGTCTTTTCTTTCTCGTTCATCACCATGGATTTGCGCTCGGCACCCATCATGATCTTGTCGCGGGCACGCTCGAACTCTTCCATGGACACCATGCGGCGGTTGGCACGGGCGGCAAACAGGGCGGCCTCGTTCACCAGGTTGGCCAGGTCCGCACCGGAGAAACCGGGGGTACCGCGGGCGATGACCTGCGGATCAATTTTCTCGTCCAGCGGTACCTTGCGCATATGCACCTTGAGGATCTGCTCGCGGCCGCGGATATCCGGCAGACCGACAAACACCTGGCGGTCAAAACGGCCGGGGCGCAACAGGGCCTTGTCCAATACGTCCGGGCGGTTGGTGGCGGCGATGACGATGACGCCTTCGTTGCCTTCAAAACCGTCCATTTCCACGAGCAGCTGGTTGAGGGTCTGTTCGCGCTCGTCGTGGCCACCGCCCATGCCGGCACCGCGGTGGCGGCCGACGGCGTCGATCTCGTCAATAAAGATGATGCACGGGGCCTGCTTTTTGGCCTGCTCGAACATGTCGCGCACGCGAGATGCGCCCACACCGACGAACATTTCCACAAAGTCGGAGCCGGAGATGGAGAAGAAAGGCACCTTCGCTTCTCCGGCGATGGCCTTGGCCAACAGGGTTTTACCGGTACCGGGAGGGCCCGCCATCAGTACACCGCGGGGAATATTGCCCCCCAGGCGCTGGAATTTGGACGGGTCGCGCAGGAATTCCACCAGCTCCTGTACGTCTTCTTTCGCTTCATCCACGCCCGCCACGTCGGCGAAGGTGGTCTTGATCTGGTCTTCGCCCAGCAGGCGGGCCTTGCTCTTGCCAAAGGCCATGGGGCCGGAGCGACCGCCGGCACCACCCTGCATCTGGCGCATAAAGAACATGAATACGGCAATGATGATCAGGATCGGGAAGCTGGCCACCAGCAGCTGCTGCCAGATGCTGGGGGACTCCGGCTCGCGGCCATTGAACTGAACACCGCCGCGCACCAGCTCGTTGGTGAGCTCGTCGTCGATGATCTGCGGCTGAATGGTCTTGAAACGGCTGCCGTCAGCTTTTTCACCGGTGATGACGAGGCCATCTACCAGCGCGCTCTTGATCTGACCGGACTGGACGTCCTGAACAAATTCGGAATAACTGACGGACTCGTCCCGGGATTGCGGCTTGAAGTTCTGGAAGACCATCAGCAGCACCGCAGCGATGATCAGCCACAACACCAGATTCTTTGCCATATCGTTCAAAGGGTTTGCCCTCTTGCCTGTGCCCGGGTTTCCTCCCCGGCAACGTATTCCATTTCACCCAGTATAGGCGGCGAAAATCGTAAAACTGTCGCCCCGGTCATCGGGGACTTTATCAAATCTCTGCGGGATGCGCTGAGTTGATCAACCTTTGAAGCCTCGCGCGACCACATAGACCTCGCGAGAGCGGGGACGGGATGCACCGGGCTTGCGGGTGACGACCGTTTGATACTGACTGCGCAGGTCGCGAATCAGTTCATCAAATCCTTCGCCCTGGAAGACTTTGGCTACAAAAGCGCCTCCAGACTTGAGGGTCTGCCGCGCCATGTCCACCGCCAGCTCCACCAGATACATGGAGGCCGGCTGATCTACAGCGCGCACTCCACTCATATTGGGGGCCATATCGGAAATCACAAGGTCGGCGCGCTCTTCCCCGAGTTTTTCGAGAAGCTCGTCAAAGACTTCTTCCTCGGTGAAGTCGCCCTGCACAAAGTCCACACCCGCCAGGGCATCCATGGGCAGGATATCCGATGCAAGAACCCGGCCTTTGTGGCCAACCAGTTCTGCAGCCACCTGCGACCAGCCACCGGGAGCGGCACCGAGATCCACCACCGTCATGCCCGGTTTGATCAGCCGGTCCTTCTCCTGCAGCTCCTGCAACTTGTAGGAGGCACGGGAGCGGTAGCCATCTTTCTGGGATTGCTTGACGTAGTGGTCGTTAAAATGTTCACGCAGCCAACGGTGGCTGCTCTTTGATCGGCCCATCAGTTACAATACATCGCTAATTTCTGGGGTTGTCCGCGCACGGGTTACCCGATTTAAGGATGGAGTATTGTATGCCTTTAACTGCTGACCGCAAAAAAGCCTTGCGCGCGCGTGGCCACAGCCTCAAACCCATTGTCACTGTAGCCGACAAGGGACTGACCGAAGGGGTGCTGGAAGAGCTGAATCGCGCCCTGGAAGACCACGAGCTGATCAAGGTGAAGCTGGCGGTGAATGACCGCGATGTACGCCGCGAGCTGATTACCGAGCTGTGCACCCAGAGCAAATCCGAGCTGGTTCAGGAAATCGGCAAAATTGCGCTGATCTTCCGCAAGGCGGAGAAGCCCAACGCGCGCCTGTCCAACCTGCTGCGCCCCTGACCCACCTGCTACGCCTCACCCTGGAACACAGGCTGGGGCCTCCTCTCTCTGAGATCCGCGCGACAACCCGCTTTACCGTTAAAAACGGGTGGGCGGGATAAAGCTGCGCGGGCGCTCTACCGGCATCGGGACTCGCTGGCTGGGCACGGGCGCGGCAAAGCGCAGCAGGCCCGATGCGCCTTCGCAGGCGGGGGTCAGGTTCTGGGCCCACCCCTCTCCGGCACACAGTGCCAAAGGCAAAATGCTATTCAGGTGTGCATCCGCCTCTGCCCATGCCTCCGGCAGTAACCCCTGCACCGCGGTGCTGGCACGAGGGCGTATACGCTCGGAAGCAATTCTGCTGCGCTGTCCTCGCGATACCACATAGTCGTCGGCCGAGAGCGGTGCGCTGGGGCGGTTGGTAACCGCGATGTCGCGCTGGATACCGTAGCGCAGGCTCATCATGGTTTCCTCAAACAGCATGGCGGTGTCCTCCCAGGGGGAGCTGTAGCTGTAGAAATCATTGGCCGAGTCCGGAAAAAAGAAACCGGCAATGTCCGCTGGCGCGTACTCGCGCTGCGTGGCACTGGCCTCGACACCGCGATAACGTACATCTGCCAGTGCGAACAGTTCAGGGGAATACATCGGGTTTACCGCGGTGACAGACTCATTGACGAACCCACCACTGCTGGACTGGTTGAAAAATATATCGTCGCGATCCAGGCCGCTGTTGAGCTTGGCCGGTGACATGGCATCGGCCGCGTGCGCCAGCTCGTGGTACATCAGCGAGCCCAGGTCTGCTTCAAGCTCGTAGAAATCCCGATGGTAACGGTCCTGAACCTCGTAACTGGTAAACACATAGTTGTTGTTTTTCACATAGCGCCAGGGGGTGACAAAATTCAGTGCAGAACTGAAACCACTGCGGTAATCCGGCTGCTCATTGATCACGTCGCGCTCGGCCGGCGACAGCCACAGACTGTCCGGGTCCAGATAGATGGCCCCGGTAAGCGACCAGTAAAACGACGGGCGCACGTCGCTGGAAATCACCACCGCGGTCACCGAACGCAATAGCCGGGCGAAATCCCCGTGGTTGTCCAGCTGGGTCAGGAAGCGTTCGAAACGCTCGCCCATCCAGTCGTGGGACACCAGCACGTGATCCATGATCTGGTCCACCGTGGGCGCGTTGCTGATCAGACCGATTGGCGGCAGGGTGCGCAGAGTACACAGATTGCTGTCGTTTAACTGATTGGAATAGACACAGTCTTTCAGCACATCGCGGTAGGGGCTGTCGGCGCGGTAGCTGTATACCGGCATCAGGGGCTCGTAGGTCGCACAGGCCTGCCCGTCGCCATCACAGAAATAGTCGCTGTTGGTTGCCGGGCGATCCTGCACCACCACATAAGCGGTATCAGAGAAACTGCCCGCGGTGGTTTCCAGGGTGGCGCGCAGAGTGATCACCTGGTCGCCACTCACTCGCGGCGCTGTCACAAATACCACCGGCTGACCGGAGTCGTCTTCCACCAGGTCCGCCTGAGGGCCGGCGAGCTGCTCGAAGCGCCAGGAGTTGACACCGCCACTGACATGGCTCGCATTCAGGCGCAGTGAAAACTCTGCGCCCTCACTCACCGCGCGATCCGCACGGAACTGAACCCGGGTGCTTGCGCTGCTGGGCGCCACGGAAATATTGAAAATGTCCTGCAGGCTATCGCCTTCGGGGTTGGATGCTGTCAGGCGGAAGCTGTACTCACCGCTGAACACGGCATCAAAACTGATACCTGCTGTACCATTTCCCGCCAGCGGCATGACGTCGGGGCCAGACAACTGCTCCCATTCAAAGCGGTTGTAGCCCTGCTCGCTCAGGCTGGCGACCACACCGACACTGTCGCCCTGACTGGCACTGCTGTCGCCGGTGAGTGTCATTTGCGTCGGCGCCGGGGCAATGGGTGCTCCGCCGCTGTTGTCGCCACTATCCGAGCCTGAACCGCCACCTCCACCGCCGCAGGCAGTCACCGAGAGAGCCAGGAGAGAGGCGGAAAAAACGCGCAGTGCGCGACCGGAAAGATTGCGGAGAACGGCTGTCATGCTGGCTCTTATTCTGATGATCACTTGATTGACCCGTAGATTACCACCGGTCTGACGAACGAGAGAACCCCGCGCCACACACCACCCTCCGGCGGTGATCCTCCACAAAAAGTGATCCACCACAAAATCCGGGCGAAAAAAAACGGCCCTCCTCGCGGGGGCCGTTTTTTGATCAGATACAGTACTGACTGATGGATCAGGCCGGATTCATCTTACCCAGCACAGACTGCAGACTCTCTTTCGCATCGCCGAACAGCATGCGCGAGTTGTCCTTGAAGAACAGCGGGTTGGAGACACCGGCGTAGCCGGAGGCCATGGAGCGCTTCAGCACCACCACTTTGCCCGCCTTCCACACTTCCAGTACCGGCATGCCGGCGATGGGGGAACCGGGCTTTTCAACGGCATCCGGGTTGACGGTGTCGTTGGCGCCGATCACCAGCACCAGGTCGGTTTCCGGGAAGTCGTCGTTGATCTCTTCCATCTCCAGCACGATGTCGTAGGGCACGTTGGCTTCCGCCAGCAGTACGTTCATGTGCCCTGGCAGACGGCCCGCTACCGGGTGGATACCGAAGCGTACGGTTTTGCCGGCCTTGCGCAGCTTGTCGGTGAGGTCGCTCACCGCCTGCTGGGCGTGGGCTACCGCCATACCGAAGCCAGGTACGATCACGATGTTCTTGGCCGCTTTCAAGTCGTCCGCCAGCTCGTCGTGGGTGGTCGCTACCGCTTCACCCTCTTCCTCGCCATCGGCGCTGACTGCGGCGCCGTCGGAACCGAAACCACCCAGGATCACGCTGATAAAGGAACGGTTCATACCGCGACACATGATGTAGCTGAGGATGGCACCGGAGGAGCCCACCAGCGCACCGATCACAATCAGCAGGTCGTTGCTCAGCATAAAGCCGGTGGCCGCAGCGGCCCAGCCGGAATAGCTGTTCAGCATGGAAATCACCACCGGCATATCCGCACCGCCGATGGCGGCGATCAGGTGGATACCCAGCAGCAGGGCGATACCGGTCATGATCAGCAGATTGATGATGGTGGCATTGCTCACGTCCGCAGGGATGAACTGGGCACCGAGCACCACACAGATCACCAGGGCGATCAGGTTCAGCCAGTGACGCGCCGGCAACATCAGCGGCTTACCGGAAATCAGCCCCTGCAGCTTGCCGAAGGCAACGATGGAGCCGGTCAGGGTAATGGCACCGATGAAGACGCCGATAAAGATCTCGGAGTTGTGCACGATGTGCGCGGCACCTTCGAGATTGATGCGCGGATCCAGGTAGCCGCCCCAACCGATCAGTACCGCGGCCAGGCCCACAAAGCTGTGCAACAGGGCTACCAGCTGTGGCATTGCGGTCATTTCGACCTTGCGCGCCAAGTGGATACCGATCACCGCGCCCACGCCCATGGCGATGCCAACGGGCAGGTAAGCGCCGGAGGTGATGCCGGCCACGGTGGCGATGATGGCAACCGCCATACCGACCATGCCGTAGTAGTTACCGCGACGCGCGGTTTCGTGTGTGGACAGTCCGCCGAGGCTCAGGATAAACATCACCGCGGAGAACAGATACGCCATAGAAATTACACTATTCATGTCTGTCTCTCCTTATCGACGGAACATTTTCAGCATACGGTGGGTTACGAAGAAACCACCGAAGATGTTGATACTGGCAAACAGTACCGCGATAAATGCCATTACGGTCACCAGGAAGGAACCGGTGGCCCCCACCTGCAACAGGGCACCGATGATCACGATGCCGGAGATGGCGTTGGTCACACTCATCAGCGGGGTGTGCAGGGCGTGGGATACGTTCCAGATCACCTGCCAGCCGATAAAGATGGACAGAACAAACACGGTAAAGTGGGCCACGAAGTCCGCCGGGGCGGATTTGCCCAGGGCCAGCAGCAGTGCACCGGCCACGGCCCAGAAGGCCACCAGTGACAGCGGGGAAGATTTCTTCTCCGGCTTGGGTTCCACTTCAATCTGCGGCTCCGGCTTTTTCTGCTGGGGCGCGGCAGAGATTTTCGGCGCGGGGGGCGGCCAGGTGATTTCACCTTCCTTCACCACGGTGGCACCGCGCACGGCTTCGTCTTCAAAGTTGATGACGATCTCGCCGTTCTTCTCCGGTGTCATGTCGGTCAACAGGTGACACAGGTTGGTGGCGTACAGGGTGGACGACTGGGTGGCCGCGCGGCTCGCCAGGTTGGTGTAACCGAGGATGGTCACGCCGCTCTTGACGACTTTCTTGTCCGCTTCGGTGAAGTCACAGTTGCCGCCCATCTCCGCGGCCAGGTCCACCACCACAGAACCGTCGGCCATGGTTTCCACCATGTCTGCCAGCCACAATTTTGGCGCCGGCTTGCCCGGGATCAGTGCGGTGGTGATGACGATGTCCACTTCCTTGGCCTGTTCGCGGAACAGGGCCATCTCCGCGTCGATAAATTCTTTCGACATCTGCTTGGCGTAACCGCCAGTGCCGGAGCCGTCTTCCTCGATTTCCACGGTGAGGAATTCCGCCCCCATGGACTCTACCTGCTCGCGTACTTCCGGGCGGGTATCGAAGGCGCGCACGATGGCCCCCATGCTCTTGGCGGTACCGATGGCGGACAGGCCCGCAACACCGGCGCCGATCACCAGCACCTTGGCCGGCGGAATCTTACCGGCGGCAGTGATCTGGCCGGTAAAGAAGCGACCGAACTCGTGGGCCGCTTCGATCACCGCGCGGTAGCCGGCGATGTTGGCCATGGAGCTCAGTGCGTCCATCTTCTGAGCGCGGGAAATACGTGGGATGGATTCCACCGCCAGCGCGTTGATGTTCTTGTCGGCGAACTTCTTCAGCAGCGCTTCGTTCTGCGCCGGCTTCAGGAAGGCCACCAGGGTGGCGCCGCTGGGAATCAGGTCCAGCTCGGCGTCGTTGGGCTGCTGTACTTTCAGTACGATGCCCGCCTGGCTGATGCATTCCGCTGCGTTGGCACACAGCTTGGCGCCGGCCTGTTCGTATTCTGCGTCGGGGAAGCTGGCTGCTTCACCGGCCCCCTGCTCGATGACAACGTCAAAGCCCAGCGACTGCAAACGCTTTACGCTGGCTGGCGTTGCCGCGACCCGCGACTCTCCAGGCGCGGTCTCCTTTGGTATGGCAATAATCACCGTTTGTGCTCCCGTTAAATATTTCGTTGTTATAAAACTCTTTCCAGAACGCTTTATAAAATCCTGCCAAGAGCCGACCCGGTTAACCGGGTCATTTATGTACCGCTGACATTTAATCCTGAACTTCCCGGTCCGTCATCAGGGCTATCTGATTTTGGCGCGAAAGCGGTCCTCTCCGGGAAAAACAATTTCCCGGAAAAATTAAATCCGTTTCGGTAGGACGATGAATTAAAGGGAATAAAACTGGGCAACGGAAATAGAGGATTCTTATTACTCGTTTAGTGGAAATCTATCAAAAATGCGGAAAATCGCTTAAAAAACAGCAGATTACGTTACACATGTAACAGAAAACACCACTAAGGACATGACTTTCGTGTGTTTTGATTAAATCACAACCGGCGGTGAACATTTCATTGAAGCGGCGCGAAATTAATCAAAAACCGGTTTTTAAATTCATATAAAGGAATATTTGGTTAACTATTCCAATGTGTTTCCGTTTAAACCAAATAAATAATAACGCTTTGATATGGTAATAATTCACCAATGGAATAGGTATCAATTAAAACCATTTATCGGCCCAGGAATTTGCACTATTCAGACGGGGGAAATAAATGGAATTTATGGTAACTATTTCCACTGAAACCAAAATATTCCACGTTTTGCAGAATATTATTCTGCCGAGCGAAAACCCAATTCCGGCAGCTTCTGCTGAACTCCATCTGAGCGCAGATATTGCAGCAGTCGAATCGCCAGAGTGCGCCGGCGGGTGTCCCGCAAAATCACCATCTGTAACTCGATCGGCGGGTGGAACTGCTCGGGGATGCGCATATATTGCCCGCGGCGCCCAGAGGCCAGCGCCTGGCTGTAAGGAATCACCCCCAGGTCCCCCTCCCCCTGGTGCAACATGATCTGCGCATGGCCGGAATGACCGGCATACACCACCCGGTTTTTGACCCGTGGCCACAGGCGCAGCTTCTTCAGCATCTTCACCGCCGCATCCCCGTCCGGGGCCAGCTGCGGATCCGCCACCACCAGCTTGTGTTTGCCGCGCCCCAACAACAGGATCAGTTGCCGCGGTGTCAGGGCGGCATCGCTCTTTGCCAGCTGCATGGAGAGCGTGGAAAAGCCGGAGGACTTGTCTTTGGACACCACCGGGTTAGCCCACACCGCCAATTGCCCACGGGCAAATGCCTGGCGACTGGCGGGCACCGTCAGGCCGGCCTTCTCCAGCAGCACCGGGCGCGCACTGTCGGCGGACAACAACAGATCGAAGGGAGCCTGGGAGTGGTCTGCGCGAATCTGGCTGTAGAGCAGACCGCTGGCACCGGCGGTGATTTGCAGGCGGCAAGCACAGAGGGATTCGAACTGGGGCCGCAGGGCCTCCAGGGCCGGCTGGAAGCTGGCGTCTACCGCCACCCGGAGCACCGGTTGCGAGCGCTCACCGCAGCTTGTCAGTAGCAAAGAAAAGAGAACTGCGAACACTGTCCACAGAGAGAGGGGCTTCCGGGGCGGAAGGAATGCGCTTGCTTGTCCCGTCATTCGAAATCAGTACCTCTCTTCGATAGCGAACGACTGCTCCGTGCCGAACTAACCCTGGAAGCGCTGGTAGTCCTCCGGGCGGTTCAGATTCAGGTGCCAGTCCCCTTCCGGTTCGGGCAACTGCATACACCCGATAAAGCCGAACAGCGCACGCACCGAGGCAATGGCATTGCCCTCTGCCGCGGCGTCCAGATAATCACGGCAGCGCTGCCCCAGCGGCAACCAGCACGGCAGGTAATAATTGCCATAACACACCGCCTGCTCCACGGTCTGCCCGGCCACACACAATCGATGCAGCAGCCCGGGGGTCAGCAGAGGCATATCCACCGGTACCACCAGCAGTGCATCACAGGGCAAATCCCACTGTTGCAGGTGCCGGTAAATTGCCTGCAGGCCTCCAAGGGGACCGACGGCCTCGGTCTGGTCCGGAATCCCTCCAGGGCGACGCCCGCTAACCAGTGTGGGCATCAAATTGACACCATTAACCGCGCGCATCTGGGCAAACTGGTTCTTGGCCTGCTCCAGCAGAGAGCGTCCATTGGATAATTTTAGCAGCGCCTTGTCCTGGCCCATGCGGCTGGACAGACCACCAGCGAGAACAACCGGGCAAACCTGTACGGGTGCAGCGCTACTGCGGGCGTTTTGAGGCTTATTGACCGTCGCAGCGCCGGCATCGGAGCTGGGCTTGCCAAACGAGTTGAAGTTATCGGGAGGGGTCATTGAATACGGCTTCCTGGCATCAGAATCATCCTTCCTTGTGACATCCTGAAAAGGAAACGATACAACAAAAGCAGCTTCGCATAATCCATAGCGGACTCCACTAGCCCAAAAGGGCTATTTCGCTCCGCGGCTCCCTTTTGAGGCCGCAACAGTCAGCACTGCACCAAATTGCCGCCAATGCCGCCCGCCTCGCACCAACTGGAGGCACCCAGGGCAACGGCCAAGCGCATCACCCGTCCACTACCGGTCCGGGAGGTCAGGTTTTCCCGAAGGTTCACGGGATCTGCTGCAGTTGGTACGAGTTTTGATTGTCCATATACCTCAGGCAAAGAAGCCCGGCTGCACAATCCGTGCCGCCGGGCTTTTTTATGCCTGCCGGACTGCAGGAATTGATGGTGCTCGGGATGGTACTTGGGACTGATGAGTCGACAGCTCAGCCGCTGTCTCTGGCATCAAGATTGCAGCGACTTTGCATAAATTCTATAGCGATCGCCACAGCCGCGAGTACGGCAACGAACTCGACCTGGTAGCGACCTATGCCATAACAAGAAATATCGGCCTGCTCGCCAAGTACGCCACCTACGATGCTGATACCTTCAGCACCGATTCGGACAAGTTCTGGCTGCAGTTCGAACTGAAGTTTTGACGGAAGCGATGACGACGATACCTGCCACTGCCCCTATCAGTATTCTGCTGGTCGATGACCAGCCCGAACGCGCCTCTATGGTCGCCGGGCAGCTCACCGCTGCCGGCTACAACCTGCTGGCTCAACTTTCCAGTGCCGAAGGCCTGCTGTTTCAGGTAGAACAACACCGCCCGGACATCGTGCTGATCGATATCGAATCCCCGGACCGGGATATTCTCGAGAGCCTGTCGGTGATCAACCAGCACAATCCCACCCCGGTGGCGATGTTCTCCGCCCGCGGCGGCGCTGAGTTTATTACCAGTGCGGTAGAGGCCGGGGTCAGCGCCTATATGGCCGAGGGCCTGTCCGCGGAGCGGGTGGCACCGGCCATCGAAATCGCCATGGCCCAGTTTCGCAGCTACCAGCACCTGCGCCAATCCCTGGAGCGCACCCAGCAGCAACTCGACGAGCGCAAAATCATTGAGCGGGCCAAAGGCCTGCTGATGGCGCGCAAAAACATCAGCGAGCAGGCCGCCCACCAGACCCTGCGCACCCTGGCCATGAACAGCAATTCCACCATGCGCAATGTGGCAGAGCAGATCGTCACGCATCTGCAGAGCGCAGTGAATTAATACGGAAGACCCCCTGGTGCGACCAATGACTAAAAAGAATTCGAGAGTATTACTGTGAGCAGCCTGCAAGCCGAAAAGCCAAACCTGAAACTTCTTTACCTGCGCCTCACCGACAGCGCACCGCTGATCATTGCTCGCGAGATGGGCCTGTTTGATCGCTACGGACTGAACGTGGGGTTGCAGCGGGAAACCTCCTGGGCCACCCTGCGCGACAAACTGATTGGTGGCGCCGCCGATGCCGCGGCGATGCTGGCCCCCATGCCACTGACCCTGAAGCAGACGCTGCCACACTGCGAAGAACAGCTTCTCAGTGGCCTGATCCTTAGCTGCAACGGCAACGCCATCACCCTGTCAAAAGCGCTCTACGATCAGCTGCAGACAGATACCGACGATGCCGCCGGCACCGGTGCCGCACTCAAAGCATTTATTGACGCCCGCGGTGACGATGAAGCGCCGCTGACCTTTGCCAGCGTCTACCCCTTTGCCAGCCACACTCTGCAACTGCGTCACTGGCTGAACAGCGCCGGCATCAACCCCGATACCGATGTACGCCTGCTGGTACTGCCACCGGAGCAGATGGTGGATCATTTGCGCCGCGGCGATATCGATGGTTTCTGTGTGGGCGAGCCCTGGAACACCCTCGCGGTACAGGAAGGTATCGGTGTGATCGCCACCCCCAACAATGCCCTGATGCCAGCAATGCCGGAAAAAGTGCTGGCAGTCACCCAGAGCTGGCACGAGGCCAACCCGGCCACCCACCTGGCCCTGCGCGCCGCCCTGCTGGAAGCCTGCGGCTGGTTGAGCGACCGCAGTCACCGCCGCGATGCCATCGGTATTTTGGCCCGGGCCGAATATCTCGACCTGCCGGAGGAAACCATTGCCGCCTCCCTGAACGACCAACTGCTGAGCCAGCAAGGCCGCGAACCGACACAGAATACCGGCTGGCACCTGTTCGCCCACCCGCAGACGGACCACGGCCGCCCCACCGAGAAGAAGGCCCGCGAGCTGCTCACCCTGTGTAATGAGATTGCGCCGGTGGATATGGACACGGCGGCGCTGTTCCAGTCCGATCTCCACCAGCAAACCCTGGACTATATTCGCCACCAGCAGCTGAGCGCCCCCAGGCACGCCCGCACCAATTAACCCCCAGCCCGATCAGGGCTCGCCCGCCCCCGGTGCACAAGCGTGCACCGGGGCGCTCAAAACAGCCCAAAACAGGGCACCCACTCTCTCCCGCACCAATAGACTTCCCCCCTTTGCACCACCATCCGTACCTCGCCCAAAAATGGCACAGATATTGAATACCTATTAAATGCGCGCGCAAAGCGGCGGGATAAAAACAACAGACCTGAGCAAGACTCGGGCAAATCCCAACGCTGAAGTCAGTAGCGCCATCTCTTTATTGAGAAACCATAGCGAATACGAAATTCAGGACAGCGAAGTCCACCGGCGGCAGCCAGCTGCGCCCGTGGGCTTTTTTTGTGTCTGCGATTTGGCCCCGCCGACACGAACCCAGCTGCTCCGATGAGGGAATTAGAGAAACCGATGTCTGGACACAGTCAATCCGATCGCCTGAACCTGTTGTCGTTTACCGGCAACGTTAAAATCCTGCACATGACCTGGCTGGCCTTTTTCCTGTGCTTCTTTGCATGGTTCAGCCACGCCCCGCTGCTGATGGCCATCGCCGATAGCCTGGCCCTCACCCCGGACCAGGTAAAAACCCTGCTGATCCTGAACGTGGCGCTGACCATTCCCGCGCGCATGATTATCGGCATGCTGACCGACAAATACGGCCCGCGCCTGACCTTCTCCGCGCTGCTGGCCATCGGCAGCCTTCCCTGTTTCGTATTCGCCCTGGCCGACAGTTTTGTGCAGGCGGCCATCGCGCGCTTTTTTATGGGCTTTATCGGTGCCGGCTTCGTGATCGGTATCCGCATGGTGAGCGAGTGGTTCCCCGCCCGCCACCTCGGCACCGCCGAGGGTGTCTACGGAGGCTGGGGTAACTTCGGTTCCGCCGCCGGCGCCATCTTACTGCCTTCCCTAGCATTAGTATTCGGTGGTGACGACGGCTGGCGCTACGCCATTGGTCTCACCGGTGTGATCGCGCTGCTGTACAGCGTGGTCTACTACAACAGCGTGACCGACACTCCCAAAGGATCGACCTATTTCAAGCCGAAAAAAATCGGCGCGATGGAAGTGACCAGTAGCGGCGACTTTTTTCTGCTGCTGTTTATGAAGCTGCCCATGTACGGCGCCCTGGCGCTGTTGACCTGGAAACTGTCGCCGGCGGAAGTGGGCCTGCTGAATCAGTTCTGGACCTACACCATTTACGCCGCCCTCACCGGTCTCTATCTGCTGGAACTGAAAAAAACCTGGAGCATCAACCGGGAGGTTTTCACCAATCCACCGGCGCCGATTCACCGCTACAAATTCAAGCAGGTGGCGATTCTCAATCTGCTGTACTTCGCCACTTTCGGTTCCGAGCTGGCAGTGATCTCCATGCTGCCGCTGTTTTTCTTCGAGACCTTCACCCTGGACCCGGTAAAAGCCGGTCTGGTGGCCTCCGCCTATTCCTTTATGAACCTGGTTTCCCGCCCCACCGGCGGTCTGCTGAGCGATAAATATGGTCGCAAACCGGTGCTGATGATTCTGGTGGCGGGCCTCGCCTGCGGTTACCTGCTGATGAGCCAGATCGGTGAAACCTGGCCGCTGTACCTGGCGGTGGGTGCGGCCATGCTGTGTTCCTTCTTTGTACAGGCCGGTGCCGGTGCGGTATTCGCGGTAGTGCCGCTGATAAAGCGCCGCCTCACCGGCCAGATTGCCGGTATGACCGGCGCCTACGGCAATGTGGGCGCGGTATTTTTTCTGACGGTGCTGACCCTGGTGGATTACCAGACGTTTTTCCTGGTGATCGCCGGCACCGCTGTTTTCAGTTTTATTGTTCTGTTGCTGATGGAAGAGCCGGAAGGCCATATGGTAGAGGTGATGCCGGACGGCAGTGTCTCCCTGATTGATGTAGCCTGAGCTCTTCCACTTCCGTCATTCCCGCGAAGGCGGGAATCCAGCTCTGCGGTATCTGGATCCCCGCGTTCGCGGGGATGACGAGCTCGCGTTTCGGGCGGCGACCGCAACAGAACAGAGAAAAGATTCATAACTAACGGGATACGACCATGTCCAGTGATTCTTTAAATCTGTTTTCCTTCAAAGGAAAGATCCGGGTGCTGCACCTGACCTGGATCGCTTTCTTTATTACCTTCTTTGCCTGGTTCAACCACGCACCGCTGCTGATGGCCATTGCCGACAGCCTGTCGCTCACCTCCGAGCAAGTGAAGACACTGCTGATCCTGAACGTGGCGCTGACCATTCCGGCGCGGGTGATTATCGGCATGCTGACCGATAAATACGGCCCGCGCCTGACCTATTCCCTGCTGCTGGCCATTGGCAGTATCCCCTGTTTTATCTTTGCGCTGGCGGACAGCTTTACCGCGGCGGCTATCGGCCGTTTTCTGCTGGGCTTTATCGGCGCAGGGTTCGTGATTGGCATCCGCATGGTTTCCGAGTGGTTCCCGGCAAAGCAGCTGGGTACCGCGGAAGGTATTTACGGTGGCTGGGGTAACTTTGGTTCTGCCGCCGGTGCCATGAGTCTGCCGACCATCGCACTGCTGTTCGGTGGCGACGACGGCTGGCGCTATGCCATCGGTATTACCGGTGTGATTGCGCTGGTTTACAGTGTGATTTATTACCGCTCGGTAACCGACACTCCGAAAGGCGGCACCTATTTCAAGCCGAAGAAAATCGGCGGTATGGAAGTGTCCAGCCCGTCGGACTTTGTACTGCTGCTGATCATGAAGGTGCCCATGTATGCGGCGCTGGCGCTGCTGACCTGGAAGCTGTCGCCGGCGGGCGTGGGCATGCTGGCAATGCCGGTGGCGATCGCGATTTATGTATCCCTGGTGGCGCTGTACGTGTTTGATGCGAAGAAGTGTTACGACATCAACAAAGAAATTTTCGTCAAACTGCCGGAGCCGATCCATCGCTATCAGTTCAAGCAGGTGGCGGTGCTGAACATTCTGTACTTCGCCACTTTCGGTTCTGAGCTTGCGGTGATTTCCATGCTGCCGCTGTTTTTCTCGGAGACCTTTACCCTGGATCCGGTGAAAGCGGGCCTGCTGGCTTCTGCTTATGCGTTTATGAACCTGATGTCCCGCCCGGCGGGTGGTTTGATCAGTGACCGGTTCGGGCGCAAGAGTACGCTGCTGATTCTGACGGCGGGTCTGGCGCTGGGCTATCTGACCATGAGCATGATCGACAGCGAGTGGCCTTTATACCTGGCGGTGGCTGCGGCGATGGCATGTTCTTTCTTCGTGCAATCCGGTGAGGGTGCGGTGTTTGCGGTGGTACCGCTGATCAAGCGTCGCCTGACCGGGCAGATTGCGGGGATGACCGGGGCTTACGGGAATGTGGGCGCGGTGTTTTATCTGACGGTGCTGAGCATGGTTTCTTACCAGACCTTCTTCCTGGTGATTGCGGGTACGGCGGTGCTTGGCTTTGTGACGCTGCTGTTCCTGGAAGAACCGGAAGGTCAGATGGCGGAAGTCATGCCGGATGGTAGTGTTTCTCTGATCGACGTTGCGTAATTCTTCAAATACGGTCATGCCGGACTCGATCCGGCATCCAGCTTCGCAGCACTGGATTCCGGGTCAGGCCCGGAATGACGAGAGGGGCGAATTCTGGCACCGACTTTATAAACCGTCATGCCGGACTTGATCCGGCATCCAGCTTCGTAGCACTGGATTCCGGGTCAGGCCCGGAATGACGAAAGAGACCACCTATTTTGAACACCACCTGCGAAACCATCACCGTGCCCGATTCAGACCAACAGGCCTCCAATTCCGAGAACCTGGAATTTGCCACGGCCACCGAGTGCGGACAGCGCGCCTACAACGACGACGCGGTTGCGATCTACCGGGCCACCGGCAGCGATCTGCGTTATCGCGGTTCTCTCGCCGCGATTGCGGATGGGGTGGGCAGCGCGGAGGCCGGGGGTGCGGCGGCGCGGGCGGCGGTGAGCGGGTTTATTTCCGACTATTACAGTACGCCGGATTCCTGGTCGGTAAAGCAGGCGGCGGCGCGGGTTTTGCACGCACTGAATGGCTGGCTGTACCGGCAGAGCGGCGGCGCGGATGAGGTGCAGCGGGGTTGGTTGACGACCTTCTCGGCGGTGGTGCTGAAAGGCTCTACCGCGCATCTGATTCATATCGGGGATTCGCGGATTTATCGACTGAGAGACGGCAAGCTCGAATGCCTGACACAGGACCACAGCCGCACCCTGGGACCAGGGCGGACGTTTTTGAGCCGCGCACTGGGGATGGATGCGCATATCGAGGTGGATTACCGCCAGGAGCCGCTGGAAGCGGGCGATCTGTTTTGTGTGACCACCGATGGTATTCACGATTTTCTGCCGACCAGGCAATTCAAGGATCTGCTGGTAGAGCACCAGCTGGAGGCGGCACAGCCGCTGATGTCGGCGGCGCTGGATAATGGCAGCAAGGACAACTTGAGCCTGGCGCTGTGCCGGGTGAATGTGCTCGACTCTTTACAGGCGGACGATGTGATGCTGGCGACAAGCCAGCTGCCCTTCCCGCCGCCCCTGCAACCGGGCAACAAGATCGACGGTTACGAGGTGCTGCAGGAGTTGCACGCGAGCAGTCGCAGTTATCTGTATCTGGTGCGGGATATGGAATCCGATGCGCTGCGCGCTTTGAAGGCGCCGTCGGAAAATTTCAGTGACGACCCGGCTTATATCGAGCGGTTTATCGCCGAGGAATGGACCGGGCGCAGGCTGGAGCATCCGGCCATTGTGAAGGTGTTTCCGCCGCGCAAGGAGCGTCAGTTTCTTTACCACGTTATGGAGTATGTGGACGGGCAGAATCTGCGGCAGTGGATGCAGTTGAATCCGGAACCGCCGCTGGATCAGGTGCGCAATCTGGTGCAGCAGCTGGTGAGCGCCCTGCGCCGCCTGCAACGGCTGGAAATCGTGCACGGGGATCTGAAGCCAGAAAACATCATGGTGGATTCCACCGGTCGCCTGAAGCTGATCGATCTGGGCGGCGCCAATGCAGCGGGGTTGCAGGAGCTATTGCGTTACCAGGACAGTGCACCGCCCGGCAGCAAAAATTACTGTGCTCCGGAATATTTCTTCAGTGATGCGGCCAGCCACCGCTCGGATATCTTCTCCCTCGGGGTCATCGCCTACGAGATGCTCACCGGGCACTACCCCTATAAAGAACGCTTCGGCAGCAACCACTATCAATTAAAGAACTACGCCAGCCTGCGCTATCTCAGTGCGCGTCGGCAGCGGGAAGATATTCCGGACTGGATCGATGGCGCCCTGCGTAAGGCCTGTGCGCCAGACCCGAAGAACCGCTACCCGGCACTGTCGGAGTTTGTGCACGACCTCAGCACGCCCAACAAAAAATTCGATAGTGCGGATAAACCGCCGCTGATGGAGCGCAATCCGCTGCTATTCTGGCAGACGGTCGCGGTGCTGGCGATTCTGTCTCACCTGCTGTACTTCCTGTAACCTGCCCCTCTTTGACGCAAGCCTGACGGAACCGCACCAAATTAACGCGCACCGCTATGCGAAATCGCCAATAAACCGCACAAATCCTGTGGTTTCCCCCACCTTCCGCCGCTCGTAAAAGTTGGCACAGAGATTGAATATCTTTAGTCACAATCCGAAATTCTTTTAGCAAGGCAACGGCGCCTGATACTCTTCGACAGAAGAGGGGACGCCCGTGCAGCCGCAAGCTACCCAGGCCCTCCCCCAACGCTGTACTTCTGTCGAAACCAATCAGGTTCAAACGGCAGAGATTATGGTTAAGCAAAAAATCGTCGTCATCGGCAACGGCATGGTGGGTCACCACTTCCTGGAACAACTGGCAAATCGTCCCGCACGGGAACTGTTCGACGTGCTGGTATTCTGCGCCGAACCCCGCCCCGCCTACGACCGGGTACACCTCTCCGAGTACTTCGGCGGCCGCACCGCCGACGACCTGGCCATGGGCAAGGTCGAGCAGTACCGCGAGTGGGGTTACGACCTGCGTCTGAACGATGCCGCCGTGGGCATCGACCGCGAAAACAAAATCGTGACCTCCGCCAGTGGCGCAAGTGAAGCGTACGATCACCTGATCCTGGCCACCGGTTCCTATCCTTTCGTACCGCCAATCCCCGGCCACCAGCACGACAAGTGCTTCGTGTACCGCACCCTCGAAGACCTC
The DNA here is from genome assembly GCF_056160765.1 of Microbulbifer sp. ABE4_465. Taxonomy (NCBI): domain Bacteria; kingdom Pseudomonadati; phylum Pseudomonadota; class Gammaproteobacteria; order Cellvibrionales; family Microbulbiferaceae; genus Microbulbifer; species Microbulbifer sp. ABE4_465. Next base: position 617,475 of record NZ_JBSWXV010000002.1, on the reverse strand, counting down.
GACAAAATCCAGGCCGCCGCCAAAGACGGCAAGGTCGGCGTAGTTGTGGGCGGTGGCCTGCTGGGTCTGGAAGCGGCCAACGCACTCAAGCAGCTGGGCCTGGAAGCCCACGTGGTGGAATTCGCCCCGGGCCTGATGTCCGTACAGCTGGACGAAGGCGGCTCCAAACTGCTGCGGGAAAAAATTGAAGAGCTGGGCGTGACCGTACACACCAGCACCGCCACCGAACTGATCGAAGAAGTGGACGGCGGTCGCCTGCGCATGAACTTCAAGGGCGACAAGTCCCTGGATACCGACCTGATTGTGTTTTCCGCCGGTATCCGCCCGGAAGACAGCCTGGCCAAATCCGCTGGTATCGAACTGGGTGAGCGCGGCGGTATCGTGGTGGACAATACCTGCCGCACCTCCGACAAAAATATTTTCGCCATCGGCGAGTGTGCCCTGTTCAACAACTTTATCTACGGCTTGGTAGCCCCCGGCTACACCATGGCGCGCACCGCGGTTTCCCTACTGTGTGGCGAGGCAGCCGAGTTCAACGGTGCGGACATGAGCACCAAGCTGAAACTGCTGGGCGTGGAAGTTGGCTCCATCGGCGATGCTCACGGCCGTGCGGAAGGTTCCGCTGCGATCACCTTCGTTGATGAGCAGACCGGCGTGTACAAGCGCATGATCACCGACCGCGAAGGCAAGAAACTGCGCGGCGCGGTACTGGTAGGCGACACCGGTGATTACGACACCCTGCTGCAATACCACCTGAACGATATGGATCTGCCGGAGCACCCGGAGCAACTGATCCTGCCGGCACTGGACGGCGCCGCCCCGACTCTCGGTGCCGACGCGCTGCCAGACACCGCCACCATCTGCTCCTGTCACAATGTGAGCAAGGGCGATATCGTCGGCGCGGTACAGGGTGGTTGCTGCTCTGTGGGCGAAGTCAAAGACTGCACCAAAGCGGCCACCGGTTGTGGCGGCTGTTCTGCGCTGCTGAAAAATGTGGTGGATGCAGAGCTCGCGGCTCTGGGGATGGAAGTCAACAACGACCTCTGCCCGCATTTCCCCTACACCCGCCAGGAAATTTTCCACATGGTGCAGGTAGAGGAAATCAAGACCTTCGACGAGCTGCTGCACAAGCACGGTTCCGGTAAAGGCTGTGAAATCTGTAAGCCTACCGCGGCTTCCATTTTCGCCTCTCTGTGGAACGAACATATTCACGAGAAGCCCCACGTTGGTCTGCAGGACACCAACGATACCTTTATGGCGAACATGCAGAAGAACGGTACCTACTCCGTGGTTCCGCGTATTGCCGGCGGTGAGATTACGCCCGACAAACTGATCGTGCTGGGCCAGGTGGCGAAGAAGTACGACCTGTATACCAAAATCACCGGCGGCCAGCGTATCGACCTGTTCGGCGCGCGCCTGGAAGAGCTACCGGAAATCTGGCGCGAGCTGACCGATGCGGGCTTTGAGACTGGCCACGCGTACGGCAAGTCCCTGCGTACGGTGAAATCCTGTGTGGGTAGTACCTGGTGTCGCTTTGGTGTCCAGGACAGTGTGGGCATGGCACTGACGGTCGAGAACCGCTACAAGGGCCTGCGTTCGCCGCACAAGATCAAGATGGCGGTTTCCGGTTGTACCCGTGAGTGTGCGGAAGCCCAGAGTAAAGATATTGGTGTAATTGCTACCGAGAACGGCTGGAACCTGTATGTGTGTGGTAACGGCGGTATGCGCCCGCGTCACGCGGACCTGTTCGCGACGGATCTGGATGATGTGACGCTGATTAAATATATCGACCGGGTGCTGATGTTCTATGTGCGCACGGCGGACAAACTGCAGCGTACTTCGGTATGGCTGGAGAACCTGGAAGGCGGTCTGGATTACCTGCGTGAGGTGGTGATCGAGGACAAACTGGGTATCTGCGATGAGCTGGAGCGTCAGATGGGTAATGTGGTTGGCACTTACCAGTGTGAGTGGAAAACCGCGATCAACGACCCGGAGATGATCAAGCGCTTCCGCCAGTTCGTGAACACCGACGAGAAAGACGAGAAGATCGTCTTCGTAGAAGAGCGCGAACAACGCCGTCCTGCGACCCAGGAAGAAATCGTCAAGATTGCCGAGCCGGCGTAGAGGCTTGAATTAGCCCGGTGGCGGTGGAGCACCGGGTGTCAGGTTTCAGGACCGCTGCAAGTACATCCATGTACGCTGCGTCGGCGACGTCCCTGTCGCCGACGCTCCTGAAACCTGACACCCGGCACTCCACCTTCGCATCGACCTCGTATCGTCATTCCGGCGCCGTCATGCCGGACTTGATCCGGTACGGAATCCAGCTCCACAGGAGCTAAATAGAACCACTCCGCCCCGCGTCATTCCGGCGCAGGCCGGAATCCAGCCCCACAGAGGCTGGAAAAGAACACAAGTTTTAAGAATTTCACCACCACCATTTGTGGAGAACCAGAATGAGCGAAGTTGCCATAACCCGCACCGAGTGGCTGCAAGTCTGCAAGCGATCAGATCTTGTAGCCGATTCCGGAGTGTGCGCTCTTGTGGGCGGTCGTCAGATTGCCCTGTTTTTTTTACCCACCCAGGAACCCCAGTTGTACGCTGTTGATAACTGGGACCCTGTCGCCAATGCGGGCGTGATCGGCCGCGGTATTGTGGCGGAAATTGACGGTGAACTGACCGTTGCCTCGCCGCTGTACAAGCAGCACTACCGTCTGACCGACGGGCAGTGTCTGGAGGAGGAAGAACTCAAGCTGGAGACCTTCCCCGTTGCCTTTGAAGGCGATGATGTGCTGATTAAGATCGATCAATAAGAACCAGAAAATAAGCAGTCTCCAATGGCATTAACCGAACTGTTCAGCGCCCACCGTTCCTGCACCACCTGCCCCTATTGCGGGGTGGGTTGTGGGGTGGCGGCGACGCGGGAGTCGAGCCCTTCCAGTGGCGAGGATGTGATTCGTATCCAGGGGGATGAACAGCATCCGGCCAACAAGGGCAAGCTGTGCGTTAAGGGTTCGTCCCTGGCGGATACCCTCGGCAACCACGGGCGTCTGTTAAAGCCGCAGTTGCACGGCGAAGAGTGCGACTGGGAAACGGCGCTGGAATTTGCTGCTTCCAGACTGCGTGAGACCATTGACGAGCACGGGCCGGATTCGGTGGCGTTTTACCTGTCCGGTCAGTTGTTGACCGAAGACTATTACGTTGCCAACAAACTGATGAAGGGATTTATCGGCACGGGCAATGTGGATACCAATTCCCGCCTGTGTATGTCCTCCGCGGTCGCCGCCTACAAACGCGCGCTGGGTGCGGATGCGGTGCCGTGTAATTACGAGGATCTGGACGAGGCGGAGCTGGTGGTTCTGATCGGCTCCAATGCCGCCTGGACCCACCCGATTCTGTTCCAGCGGATGCAGGCCGCGAACGCCAAGCTGGTGGTAGTAGACCCCCGCGGCAGTGCCACCAGTGAAATGGCGGATATGCACCTGGCGATCACGCCGGGTAGCGATGCGGCTATATTCAATGGCCTGCTCCATTACCTGACCGAGTTCGGCGCGCTGGACCAGGAATTTATCGACAACCACACGGAAAGCTTTCCCGACGCGCTTTACGCAGCCGCGGAGTGGACGCCGGAGAAAGTGGCGGAATACTGCAGTGTGGAGCAGGAACAACTGCTCGAATTCTACGAGCTGTTCCGCACCACGGAAAAAACCATCAGTTTCTATTCCCAGGGCGTCAATCAGTCCAGCACCGGCACCGATAAAAATAACACCATTATCAATTGCCACCTGGCCACCGGCCGCATCGGCAGGCCCGGCTGCGGCCCCTTCTCCATTACCGGCCAGCCCAATGCCATGGGCGGGCGTGAGGTGGGTGGCCTGGCAAATATGCTCGCCGCGCATATGGATTTCACCAAAGACAATATCGACCGTGTGGGCCGCTTCTGGAATGCCACCAAGATGGCACAGGGCCCGGGCCTGAAGGCGGTGGATCTGTTTAACGCGGTGGAGAGCGGTCAGATCAAGGCCGTGTGGATCATGGCCACCAATCCGGCGGTGAGTATGCCGGATGCACGCCGCGTCGCCGCCGCCCTGAAAAACTGCCCCACGGTGATCGTCTCCGACTGTGTCGGCGATACCGATACCGCGCGCACCGCCGACCTGTTGTTGCCCGCGACCACCTGGGGTGAAAAGACCGGCACCGTCACCAACTCCGAGCGCCGTATCTCCCGTCAGAAAGGTTTTCTGCCGAAACCGGGGGAAGCCCGCCACGACTGGGAAATCATCTGCGACGTGGCAAAGCGCCTCGGCTTTGGCGAAGCGTTTGATTTTGAAACCCCGGCGGATATTTTCCGCGAACACGCGGCCCTGTCCGGTTTCGAAAACCACCGCAATCAGGCCCGCCGCGCCTTCGATATTTCCGCGCTGGCGAATATCAGTGATCAGGAATACGACTTCTTTACCCCAGTGCAGTGGCCGGCTAACGCCGAACACCCCAACGGCACCGCGCGCCTGTTCAGCGATGGCGATTTCTATACGCCCAATGGCCGCGCGCGCTTTATCGCCGTGCAGCCCCAATGCCCGAAACAAGAAACCCGCGACGAATTCCCGCTGGTACTGAACAGCGGCCGTCTGCGCGATCAGTGGCACACCATGACCCGCACCGGCCGCGCGCGCAAACTGCTGGACCATAGCGAAGCGCCGGAACTGCACGTACACCCGCAGGAAGCGTCTAAATTCGGTATCGAAGATGCGCAACTGGTGCGCGTGGAAAGCGAGAAAGGCCAGTTTTTCGGCCGCGCCCGCGTTACTAGTAGCCAAAAGCCCGGCCAGCTGTTTGCCCCCATCCACTGGAGCGACAGCCTCGCCCACAACGCCACCGTCAGCGCCCTGGCCATCCCCTTCACCGACCCCTTCTCCGGCCAACCAGAGTTGAAGCAAGTGGCGGTAAAGGTAGAACCACTCTCCGCCCACAGCTACGCCTGTTTATTGCTACGCAGCAAAGCCGCGGAAGAACTCCACAGCCGCCTGCAGGCCGGCGATGCGCAGCTGTTTGAAACCATCCTGCACTGGTATCGGGTACCGGTGGAAGGCGGCTACCGTTTCGAGCTGGCCCTGAAAAAGCAGCCGGACTGGCAGTCGATGGCGGACAAGCTGTTCAACCTGAGCGGCAAACAACTCAATCGCAAGCAGCTGCAACTGCCCAGCGGTGAACGCTGGTTACTGCACAGCGAAGAGATGGAACTACTGGTCTTCACCAGCGCCGACTGGCAGGGCCTGCCGGACCGCAAAACCCTGGAAAACGCCCTGCAAGAGCCACTGCCAGACGCCCCCGCCAAACTCTTGCATGACGTACCCGCCGGCGCGCAGATGGTATGTACCTGTCTGCAGGTTTCCCGCAAGGAAATCGAAGTGGCCATTGCCGAAGGTGCAGCGTCGGTTGATGCTCTGGGTGAACTGCTGGGATGTGGTACCAACTGCGGTTCCTGCAAGCCGGAAATTTCGGCGCTGCTGAATACCAATCTCGCGGTGGCAGTCGGATAACGACCAGATTATCGTCATGCCGGACCTGATCCGGCATCCAGCTTCGTAGCGCTGGATTCCGGGTCGAGCCCGGAATGACCGGAGAGCGGCGAATCAACCGGTAAGTGCGACACAGCTACTCTCAAGCTCTATCACCGTCATGCCGGACTTGATCCGGCATCCAGCTTCGTAGCTCTGGATTCCGGGTCAAGCCCGGAATGACGATGGAGCGAACAATCCCATATCAGTACTTGGCAAATCCCACCCAGCCCAGCTATCTTCTCGACCAAACAGACAAGATTTAAGGCAATAACAATGACTGATGCCTGTGCAGAAAACGGTCTGCGTTCCGTAGAAGCGGCCAAGCAAGCGCTGATCGACAGCATTACCCCCATCAGCGGCTCCGAAACCGTCCCTGTGGCCAAAGCCTGCGGCCGGGTACTCGCAGAACCCGTGCTGGCCACCCTCGACCTGCCCCCCTGTGACAACTCCGCCATGGATGGCTACGCCCTCTGTGGGGATCACAACAGTTACACCCTGATCGGCAAAAGCCTCGCCGGCCATCCGTTTGCTGGCACCCTCAGCGCGGGCCAGGCCGTGCGTATCACCACCGGTGCCGCGGTGCCCAGTGGGGCCGATCGGGTACAGATGCAGGAAAACTGCACTTTAGATGGCGACCAACTCTCCATGAGCCGCCCTGCCAGACCCGGCGAAAATATTCGCCGCCGAGGCGAAGATGTTCATACCGGCCAGAGCCTCATACCAGTCGGCTCCAAAATCAAAGTCCCCCACATTGCACTGTTAGCCGGCGCCGGTGTGGCCGAAGTCACGGTACTGCGCAAACTCAAAGCCGCACTGCTCTCCATCGGTGATGAACTGAAGCCCATTGGCACAGCCGCTTCCGAGCTGGGTGATGGCGATATTTACGATAGCAACCGCATTGCACTACAGGCTGCACTAGAACAACTGGATGTGGATATTCTGGATCTCGGCTGCTGGCCGGACCAACCAGAAAAAATCCGCGAGGCGTTTATCAAAGCCCGCGACAACGCAGATTTTGTTATCACCAGCGGTGGTGTCTCCGTAGGTGAAGCGGATTTCACCAAAACCGTATTACAGGAACTCGGCGAAATCGGTTTCTGGAAGCTCGCGATCAAACCCGGCAAACCCTTCGCCTTCGGTCGCCTCCCCAAAACCGACGGTGAAACATTATTCTTCGGCCTGCCCGGCAACCCAGTTTCCGCAATCGTTACCCTGTACCAGCTGGTTGTTCCCGCCCTAGAAAAATTGCGTGGCACCTCCGAAAAATTCCGACAGCCTCCGCTACAGGTTCGCGCGCGGTTATTGAACGATATCCGCAAGAGACCTGGACGCACGGATTATCAACGCGGGTTTACCTATCGTGATGAGGATGGGATTCAGGTGGTGGAGACTCGTGGAATTCAGGGAAGTCATATTCTTTCCGGCTTTGCTTCGGCGAACTGTTTTGTTGTTTTGCCGAGAGAAGGTGGGGATTGTGAGACTGGGGATTGGGTAACCGTGGAACCCTTTTCCGCACCTCTCGCGTAGTTCTTGGTTCGGGGTACCGAGTAAGCGAGTTTTTTTGGCGGCAAAGCACCGGGTGTAGCTTTTCGAAACCGAGCTAGGCGCCCCCCTGTAAATACATCCCTGTACGCTGCGTCGGCGACGTCCCTGTCGCCGACGCTCCTGAAAACCTGTACCCGGTACTTTACCTTCGTATTTAAGTTTGTACTTTTTAAGGAACTTGCGTGATTCTTGAAGTTGCAATTCTGGACATAAAGCCCAATCAGAATAAAGATTTTGAACGTACCTTCAAGAAGGCACAAAACATCATTTCCTCAATGCCAGGCTACATAAATCACCAATTACAAAAGTGCCTTGAGAAAGAAAGCCGCTACATCCTGTTGGTAAACTGGGAAAAACTAGAAGACCACACCCAAGGCTTCCGAAAGTCTCCCGAATACCAAAATTGGAGGGCCCTCCTCCACCACTTCTACGATCCATTCCCAGAAGTAGAGCACTACTCCCTAGTCGAACTGTAAAACCCCCGATGCGAAGGCCAAGTGCCGGGTATGGGGTTTCAGGAGCGTCGGCGACAGGGACGTCGCCGACGCAGCGTACAGGGATGTATTCACAGCGGTCCTGAAACCCCATACCCGGTGCTTGGCCACCACCAATCCGCCCGAGTGGGGACCACAAAGCCCACCATAAACCACAGTGCTATAATCCGCGGCCAACAGAAGACCGAACAAGACAGAAGTACCATGAGCCGCAGCCGCTACGAGAAATTCAAGCAGGTGCTCCGCCAGCGCCAGCACGATATGACGATCCTTACCGACCAGGTACATAAAGCCCAGAATATCTCTGCCATGCTGCGGACTGCTGACGCTGTCGGCATCCCCGAAATCCACATGGTGCAGCCCACCCACGGTCACAAGATTTATCACAACACCGCCGGAGGCAGCGGCCGCTTTACAGGGAACAGCGTCTACCCCGATATTCAAACCGGTATGGCTCACCTAAAACAGCAGGGCATGCACCTCTACGCCGCCCACTGGTCCGACCGCGCTATCGACTACCGACAAGCCGACTACACCCAACCCTTCGCCCTCGTCATGGGCGCCGAGAAAGATGGCCTCAGCGATTACGCCGCCGAGCACGCCGACGACCATGTCACCATCCCGATTATCGGCATGGTGGAAAGCTACAACGTCAGTGTGGCCGCGGCGATTATTCTGCAGGAAGCGATGTATCAGCGGACCAACGCCGGAATGTATGAAAACAAAGCGCTCGATGAAGAAGATCCGGAAATAAAAAATATTCTGTTTCGCTGGATGCACCCGAAAATGGTGAGATATTGTGAGCAGTACAAGTTGCCATTTCCGGAGCTGGATGAGGATGGCGATATTATTCCGCCTAAAGACTCAAAGTACCGCCAACCGAAAAGCTAACCGCCTGATCGTCATGTAGGATTCGATCCTGCATCCGGCTTCGTAGCACTGGATTCCGGGTCAAGCCCGGAATGACGAGGGGGGGTCGATTCCCGCACCCAACTTTACAGAAACCGTCATGCCGGACTTGATCCGGCATCCAGCTTCGTAGCACTGGATTCCGGGTCGAGCCCGGAATGACGAGGGGGGTCGATTCCCGCACCCAACTTTACAGAAACCGTCATGCCGGACTTGATCCGGCATCCAGCTTCGTAGCACTGAGTTCCCGGTCGAGCCCGGAATGACGGCTGCGCGTTGCTTTACCCAAAGCACCCATCTACCCTTGGCACAATATTTCCAAGACCACTCTCCAGGGAGGAAGCAATGCACACCGAAGAAATCGAATACACCATCGACGGCGAATCCTTTACCGGCTACCTGGCCTACGACGAAACCATCGAGGGCAAACGGCCCGCCATTCTGCTGGTGCACGAATGGTGGGGCATGAACGACTTTACCAGGGAAGAAGCCGAGCGCCTCGCCGCTGAAGGCTTCACCGCCTTTGCCCTCGACATGTACGGCACCGGCGTCGGCGCTGACAACCCGGGCGATGCCGCAGCTCTGATGAACAAAACCATCGAGACCGAAGGCGCCGCCCTGAAACGTTTCCAGGCCGCCCTCGATCTGATCAACGCCCACGAAACCGTGGAAGCCGGCCAGGTTGCCGCTCAGGGTTACTGCTTCGGTGGCGCGGTGGCATTGACCATGACCCGCCTGGGCCTGCCGCTGAAAGGTGTGGTCAGCTTCCACGGCGACCTGCAGACCGAAGTGCAGATCAAGCCCGGCGACGTCAAGGCGGAAATTCAGGTCTACACCGGTGGTGACGACGACATGATTCCTGCCGAGCAGGTAGCCAACTTCGTCACCGAAATGCAAACCGCCGGTGTGCGTTTTGATGTGATCAGCTACCCCGGGGCCAAGCACGGTTTTACCAACCCAGCCGCCACCGGTCGCGGCGAAAAGTTCGGTATTCCCCTGGCGTACAATGAAGACGCCGCCAACGATGCCTATGAGGGTGCGGTGAACTTCTACAACAGAATCTTCCGACTCTAAGATCGGTAGAAAACGCTCCCCTGATTTCTGGCGGTAGCGGCCGCGGTGCCATTCGGGGCACAATAGCGGCCGCTACTTGCACCGCCAGTCATATTTCAGAAGGGGGAAGCGTGCAACCGATCATTTCCATTGAGGGTGTGGGTAAAACCTACTCCGGCGGTTTTACCGCGCTCAAATCCGTCGATCTCCAGATAAACCGCGGCGAAATCTTCGCCCTGCTCGGCCCCAATGGTGCCGGCAAAACCACCCTGATCAGTATTATCTGCGGCATCGTCAATGCCACCAATGGCAGTGTGTCCGCCGATGGCCACGATATCCAGCGGGAGTTCCGCCCCGCGCGCAGCAAGATAGGCCTGGTACCCCAGGAGCTTTCCACCGATTCTTTCGAGAGCGTGTGGAACACCGTCAGTTTCAGCCGCGGCCTGTTTGGCAAAGCGCCCAATCCTGAATACATCGAAAAAATCCTGCGTCAGCTCTCTCTGTGGGAGAAAAAGGACAGCAAGATCATGGCACTGTCCGGCGGTATGAAACGCCGGGTGATGATTGCCAAAGCGCTGTCCCACGAGCCGTCCATTCTGTTCCTCGACGAACCCACCGCCGGCGTGGATGTAGAGCTGCGCCGGGACATGTGGGAAATGGTGCGCGGGCTGCGGGAAAATGGGGTTACCGTGATTCTCACCACGCACTACATCGAGGAAGCGGAAGAAATGGCAGATCGCATTGGCGTGATCAACCATGGTGAGCTGGTACTGGTGGAAGAAAAACACACGCTGATGCGCAAACTGGGCAAAAAGCAGCTAACCATTCACCTGCAGAACCCGGTTACCGAGCTGCCTGAAGCTCTCGGCGATTTTTCCCTGGAAGTGGCCGACGAGGGGAACCAGCTGGTGTACACCTTCGACACCCAGCGCGAGCACACCGGCATCGCAGAACTGCTGCGCGCACTGAACCAGCAGGGTATCGAATTCAAGGACCTGCACTCCAGTGAAAGCTCCCTGGAAGAAATCTTTGTCAATCTGGTGCACCAAAACCAGAACGAACGCCAGCAGGCCGGATAACAGAGGAGTTTTACGGATGAATGTTTACGGTATCCGCGCCATTTACCAGTTTGAAATGGCCCGCACCGGCCGTACCCTGATGCAGAGCATCGCCTGGCCGGTGATTTCCACCTGCCTGTACTTTATCGTGTTCGGCACCGCCATCGGCGGTCGCCTGGGCGAAATCGAAGGGGTAAGCTACGGAGCGTTTATCATTCCCGGGTTGATCATGTTGTCGCTGCTGTCGGAAAGTATTTCCAATGCATCGTTCGGCATTTTCTTCCCAAAATTCAGCGGCACGATTTACGAGGTGCTTTCCGCTCCAGTATCCGCGTTTGAGATCGTCGCCGGCTATGTAGGTGCGGCAGCCACCAAGTCGGTCATTATCGGCATACTGATACTGATCACCGCGCGTTTTTTTGTGGACTACGAGATCGCCCATCCGTTCTGGATGATCGGCTTTCTGATTCTCACCGCAGTGACCTTCAGTATGTTCGGTTTTATTATCGGCGTGTGGGCAGACGATTTTCAGAAGCTGCAGATTATCCCGCTGATGGTAATTACCCCGCTGACTTTCCTCGGCGGCGCCTTTTACTCCATCAATATGCTGCCGGAATTCTGGCAGAAGGTAACCCTGTTTAACCCGGTGGTGTATCTGATCAGCGGGTTCCGCTGGGCCTTTTACGGTGTCTCCGATGTGAATGTGGGTGTCAGCCTGGGCATGACCCTGCTGTTCCTGTTCACTTGCATGGCGGCGGTGTGGTGGATTTTCCGCACCGGCTACAAGATCCGCACCTGATTCAAAACAGAAGAAATAAAAAAAGCCCGCGGGAGCATGCTCTGCGGGCTTTTTTGTGTACGGCGCTGGTGTTAATGCGCCTGGTATGCCCGGATAAACACCCGCACCACTTCCGCCACATGTTCCGCAATCTCTTTCTTTTCCGGAGGCGCCGCACACCCGAGCATAATCTGAATATGCCGACACCCACCCTGCAGCATGCCAAAAAACACTTCCGAGGCGCGCTCAGGATCCGGCACTCGCAGCTGCCCAAGTTCCACCGCCCGCTTCAGGAAGCGGGTCATTTCATTGCGGGTACGCATGGGGCCGGCCTCGTAAAACAGATTGGCCATGGTCTGGTCCTGGGCCCCCACAGCGCTGATCAGACGCATCAGTTTCATGGAGTCCTCGTGATAGAGCATCTCCAGAAAGGCCTCGCCGATTTTGTGCAACATCTCCGCCACCGGCATTCCCGGCTCCAGAGTAAACATCACCATCGGCATCTGGCTGCAGCACTTGGCCTCGATGGCCGCGCAGAACAGGTTCTCCTTGTCGGAGAAGTGACTGTACACCGTCAGTTTGGACACTCCAGCCTCGCCGGCCACCGCATCCATGCTGGTTCCGGTAAAACCGTGGCTGAGAAACAGGTGTTTGGCCGCATCCAGAATCGCCTGCCGCTTGATCGGGTCTTTCGGGCGGCCCCGGCTGGCAGGGCTGCTTGAATTTGTTTCGCTCATGGTCGTCATCGTCTTTATGTCGCGCGCGGCACCCTGCCAGTTTGGCAAATTTGCCGGATGTTGAAACACGCGCTCACCGCCACTGAATTAGTGGACTCGTGAGTTTAATATACTTACTATACTCGCCAGTACAGAATAGCGTCCGGCGCAGTATGGCAGACAACTGTACCAGTTTCCGCCGACTTCCCCGACCTATAAGTCACGTTCTTCATAGTCACCGGGTCACGCGCCGCACCGTTCCGCAGCCAGCGAACCACAAGGAATGAGGTATTCATGAACCGCTTCCTCCCGAACATTGCCCCAACCCTGAAGCTTACCGGCGGCCTTTTCGCCGCGATTCTTCTGGCCGCCTGCTCCGCACCTGAAGCAGGTAACAGCAAACCCCCACGCCCCGCCATTGTCGTCCACCCCACTGCCTCGGGTAGCCAGTTGGCGGTGTATCCCGGGGAGATCCGCGCACGGCACGAGCCGGCACTGGCATTCCGGGTCGGCGGCGCTGTAACCCGCCGCCTGGTGGAAGTGGGCGACAGGGTCAAGCAGGGGCAGCCTCTCGCACAACTGGACGCAAGCGACCTGCAGCTGCAAAGAGACGCCGCCCGCGCACAGCTGGAAGCGGCGCAAACGGACAACCGCAATGCCAGCAATGAACTCGCCCGCTACCGCGACCTGCTGGAGCGCAAGCTGATCGGAGAATCCCAGTTCGACGCGGTCAAAACCCGCCACGACAGCAGCGTAGCGCAACTGGATCGCGCCCGAGCTCAGTGGAAGGTGGCAGAAAACCAGGCCGACTACGCAACCCTCAGGGCCCCCAGCGACGGTGTGATTACCCGCCGCAGCGTCGATGCCGGGCAGGTAGTGAGCGCCGGCCAGACCGTATTCGCCATGGCCGCCGATGGTGAGCGCGAAGTGCGTATCGATCTGCCAGAGCACGAAGTGACGCGTTTTGCCGTAGGCCAGCCGGTGACCATCGAACTGTGGTCCGCACCGGGTACCCCCATCAATGGTCAGGTCCGGGAACTCTCCCCGGCGGCGGAATCCGGCCTGCGTACCTTCGAGGCACGAGTGGCATTCGCAGTAGATAACAGTGCCAACAGCAAGCCGCAGCTGGGCCAGAGCGCCCGCGTCTATGCGCGCACCGATTCAAACCGCCCCACACAACGCCTGCCAATGTCGGCGATTACTGCCGACGGCGTCGAGGCGCACGTATGGCGCATGGACCCGAGTACCTTCACCCTGCAAAAGGTCGCGGTCACTGTGGCCAATTACGGCCATGAATACGCCGAGGTGATATCCAGCCTCACAGCGGAAGACTGGGTACTTTCCGCCGGTACCCAACTGGTGCGAGAAGGTCAGCGTATACGCCCGGTGGACCGGCAAAACCGACCGATCGAATCGGACGACCGACTGGCGCAAAGCCTTTAACCGTCCCCAAAGAAGCCTCCAAGAAATTCCTGCATCCACGGACACACCAAGATGTCATTCAATCTCTCCGAGTGGGCCCTGAAAAATAAACCGCTGGTGCTCTATGCCATGCTGATACTCGGCTTGCTGGGCGCCATTTCCTATACGCAGCTTGGGCAGAGCGAAGACCCACCCTTCACCTTCAAGGTGATGGTGGTGAATACCCTGTGGCCCGGCGCCAGTGCCGAAGAGGTTTCCCGCCAGGTGACCGAGCGCATTGAAAAGAAACTGATGGAGACCGGCGACTACGAGCGCATCACTTCCTTCTCACGCCCGGGTCAATCCCAGGTCATGTTTGTGGCCCGGGACAGTATGCGCTCTGCAGAGATCCCCGACCTCTGGTATCAGGTACGGAAAAAGGTCAGCGATATTCGGCACACGCTGCCCGGGGATATTCAGGGCCCGTTTTTCAATGACGAGTTCGGTACCACCTTTGGCAATATCTACGCGCTGACCGGTCAGGGATTCGACTATGCGCTCATGAAAGATTATGCCGACCGATTGCAGCTTGCGTTACAGCGCGTCGACGACGTCGGCAAGGTCGAGTTGCTGGGCCTGCAGGATGAAAAAATCTGGGTAGAAATCTCCAATGCCAAACTGGCCTCCCTGGGGATTCCGCTCTCGGCAGTGCAGTCGGTGTTGCAGGCCCAAAACCAGATGGCTGATGCGGGTATTGTGGAGGCCGCCAGCGATCGGGTACGCATCCGTATCAGTGGGCAGTTCCGCAGTGTTGACGAAATCCGCCAGTTTCCGATTCACGCCAACGGGCACACATTAACACTCGGCGATATTGCCAACGTACAGCGTGGCTTCAGTGATCCACCGCAGCCGCGTGTCCGTTTTATGGGCGAGGATGCCATCGGTATCGCCGTGTCCATGAAGTCCGGCGGCGATATTCTGCAATTGGGTGAACGGCTGGATGCCGCCGTGGAAAGTCTGCAACAGGACCTGCCCATCGGTCTCTCCCTGAGCAAGGTATCCGACCAGCCGGCGGCGGTAAAAAGCGGCGTGGGCGAGTTTGTGAAAGTGCTGATCGAGGCACTGGTGATTGTGATGCTGGTGAGTTTCTTCTCGCTGGGCTTCCGCACCGGGCTGGTGGTGGCGCTGTCGATACCACTGGTGCTGGCGATGACCTTTGCGCTGATGAGTTACTTTGATATCGGCTTGCACAAGATTTCCCTCGGTGCACTGGTGCTGGCACTGGGACTGATGGTGGACGATGCCATCATCGCCGTGGAAATGATGGCGATAAAAATGGAACAGGGTCTTAGCCGGCTGAAGGCAGCAGGCTTCGCCTGGACCAGTACCGCGTTTCCCATGCTCACCGGCACCCTGATCACCGCCGCGGGCTTCCTGCCCATTGCCACCGCACAGTCCGGGACCGGTGAGTACACCCGCTCGATTTTCCAGGTGGTGACGCTATCCCTGCTCGCCTCCTGGGTAGCGGCAGTGGTATTTGTGCCCTACCTGGGTAACCGCCTGCTGCCGGAACACGGCGGGCACGGGTCGACCTCTCAAAATGATCCGTACAGCAAACCCTTTTATCAGCGCTTCCGTCGCATACTGAACTGGTGTCTGCACTATCGAAAAACCGTATTGCTGCTGACCGTTGTAATTTTTATAGGCTCCATATTTCTGTTTCGCTTTGTGCCTCAACAGTTTTTCCCCTCCTCAGCTCGCCTCGAGTTGATGGTGGATCTGAAACTGAATGAGGGCGCCTCGCTGCACGCAACCGAAGAGCAGGCCTTGCGATTGGAGGAATTGCTTTCCCAGAATCCGCTGGTGGAGAATTACGTGGCCTATGTGGGCACCGGCTCACCGCGGTTTTACCTGCCACTGGATCAACAGCTGCCCGCCGCAAGCTTTGCGCAGTTTGTCGTGCTGACCCGCAGCGTGGAAGAGCGGGAACAGGTACGCCAGTGGCTGATCTCCACCCTGGGCGAACAGTTCCCCGCGGTGCGCACCCGGGTATCCCGCCTGGAGAACGGTCCGCCGGTGGGTTACCCGGTGCAATTCCGGGTTTCCGGTGAACATATCGGCGAGGCCCGCCGCATCGCCCGCGAGGTGGCTGCGGTAGTACGCGAAAATGAAGACGTGGCCAACGTCCACCTGGATTGGGAAGAACCCAGTAAGGTGGTAAAACTGGACGTCGACCAGGCACGGGCACGGGAAATGGGTGTGAGTACAAATTCACTTTCCCGCGCATTGCAGGGGTCACTTTCCGGCACCGCGGTTGGCCAATACCGCGAAGACAACGAGCTGATCACCGTCGCTGTACGCGGCCAGGAGCGGGAGCGGCAGGCGCTGGAACAGCTGGGTAACCTGGCGGTACAGACCGACGCAGGAAGGTCGCTCCCCCTGAACCAGATCGCGACTCTCGACTACGGCTTTGAGGAAGGGGTTATCTGGCACCGGGACCGCCTGCCCACAGTGACGGTGCGCGCGGATATCTACGGCACCCAGCAGCCGGCAACCGTGGTCGCCAGTATCTGGCCACAGCTACAGGCACTGCGCGATACACTGCCCCCAGGTTACCTGCTGGAAATCGGTGGCAGTGTGGAGGAATCCGCGCGAGGCCAGGATTCCGTCAATGCCGGTATGCCGCTGTTTATTTTTGTGGTGTTCACCCTGCTGATGTTGCAGCTGCGCAGCTTCTCCCTGTCCACCATGGTGTTCCTCACCGCGCCGCTGGGAGTAATCGGGGTCACACTGTTCCTGCTGCTGTTCAATCAGCCGTTTGGTTTTGTCGCGATGCTCGGCACCATTGCCCTGGCCGGCATGATCATGCGCAACTCGGTCATTTTAATCGACCAGATCGAGCAGGATAAACGGCAGGGACTTGCGCCCTGGGATGCCATTGTGGAATCCACCGTGCGCCGCTTCCGCCCGATTGTGCTCACTGCACTGACGGCTGTGCTGGCGATGATCCCGCTATCCCGCAGTGATTTCTTCGGCCCCATGGCGGTGGCAATTATGGGCGGTCTGATCGTGGCCACCGCACTGACGCTGCTGTTCTTGCCCGCGCTCTACGCGGCATGGTTCAGGGTTAAGAAATCCGAGGAAAGCGATTCATCGGAAAGTGCCTTACCCGCAACCAGCAGCTAAGTGAAAACTGCTATATGAAACCAACTATGTGAATCCAGCAAAAAAGGCTTCCGGAACGGAAGCCTTTTTGTTTCAGTCGCGGGAAATCGCTTATTTGCTCATTCGCTCATCTCGTGAAAGTCCTGCAACTCCTCGATCACCTGAAACAGGCGATCGGGTCTGTCGGTCATAATCCCATCCACACCCAGTTCTATCAGTCGGCGCATCTCGGCCTCGTCATTGACCGTCCACACATCGACGCGCACACCGTGATCCTGAACCTGATGCAGGCTATTGCGATCCACCAGGGCAATGCCATCGTACTCGGTGGGAATGTGCAGCGCCTGGTAGCGCGGGCTCAGTAGCCGGAACACGCGTAACTTGCTGGCTGTGGCAAAGACCTTGACTTCATCGGAGCCAGCCCCGGTAGCCACCTGCGGGCAGTCTTCGCGCAGGGCATCCACGGCGCCCTGATGGAAGGAAGATACAATCACCAGGTTGCTTTTGTTGTATGCCTTCAGCTTGTGACAAAGTGAGCGCGCTGCTTCGGGATTCGGGGTTTTCAGCTCGATCACCATCGGGTAGCGAGGATAGGTCTTGAACACTTCATCCACAGTGAGAATACGCTGGGGATTGTCTCGATAGGGGTAGCGACTGCCATCCTGGCTCCAGTTGTAAGCCACATTCAGCTGTTTGAGCTCAGCAAGGGTTTTATCGCGTATGCGCCCTTTGCCGTCGGTGGTTCGGTCGACGGTATCATCGTGCATCAACACCAGTTCATCATCGATGCTGGCATGCACATCCATTTCCAGAACATCCACCTTCATCTCGGCCATTTTCTGTAAAAAAATCGGCGTGTTACCCGGGTAAAGTCCCTGGCCGGAGTCATCCGCATGGGAAATCACCAGCGGCCGGCGAAAACCTTCCGTTTGATAGCTGGGGAATTGCAGTCCGGTGTAGGGTGCCGGGCGCGCAGCGAGATAACGCCAGCCGAGAAATCCCAACAGACAGATCAGCAGCAACAACAATAGACGTTTGATCATTCAGCGTTCCAGAGTCGACATCAGTTTATCGGGGCGGTCGGTAACGATTCCGTCCAACCCCAGGGTAATGAACTTTTTCATTGCGGCGGAGGTATTTACCGTCCACACGGAGAGGGGCAGCCCACAGCGCCTGGCAGCTGTTACAAAACGGTGTGTAAACACCGGTATGCCATAGTAGCGCATGGGTAATTGCATGGTCCGATAGGCGGGTTTAAGAAAACGCTCGGCAAACACCAGCTGTGCAACAAAAAACAATAATGCTTCGGGTAAAGTGGCCCCTGTAGCAACGTCGGGGCAGAGCTTGCGGAAGGTGCGAATCACACCGTGGTGAAATGAAGAAACAATAACGCGCGAATGGCTGCCCGCCCGCTCGATCGCCTTCGCCAGCGCCTGCGCCGCGCGCGGGTCATCGTTCTTCAGCTCGACAATCATCGGCACTTGCGGGAACTCGCTAAACGCTTCATCAATGGTCATCAGCGGCTGGGGATCGTCGCGATAGGGAAAGTGATGCCCGTCTGATGACCAGTGATAGGCTGCATTCAGTTCTCTCAACTCCGCAAGGGATTTGCCGGTTACCAAACCACTGCCATCGGTGGTGCGTTCAAGGGTACCGTCGTGGAGTAATACCAGGTGACCGTCTGCGGTAAGGTTCACATCAATTTCCACAGCATCGACCCCGAGCGCAACCATTTTGCGCAGGTACAACCGCGTATTGCCGGGACAGAGCCCGCGCCCGCGCTCATCCCCATGGGCGATCACCATTGGGTTCGATCGGTTTTGACTCAACCAGCCTTGAATATCAGTCAACGGGGATTTGCTCAGCCGGGATCTTTCTTGCGGCCACTTTGCGAGCAGCCTGTTCACGCCAGCGCAAGTAGCGGGCTTCAAGCCACAACGGGAAGAAAATGACAATATCGTAGACACGAACCAGCATGGCACCGGTGCGAAGAATGCCGGTGCCGGCAAGCCGCAGAATAACTGAGAGTAAACGCAGAGAAAAGGCCACAAAAAACCCGATGAGCGTGCGGGTCGACGCAATAAATTTCTCCAGCGGAATAGCCACGAAGGTGAGCATAAACGGCAGGACAAAACCCATTCCCATCTGCGCCGCAGTGATAATCCAGGAAATGCCACCCGCTGAAACCGCCGCGTCCTCGCCGGGCGACTGGGCGCTCACGGCCAGATCTTGCTGCATC
Source organism: Microbulbifer sp. ABE4_465 (assembly GCF_056160765.1). Classification (NCBI taxonomy): domain Bacteria; kingdom Pseudomonadati; phylum Pseudomonadota; class Gammaproteobacteria; order Cellvibrionales; family Microbulbiferaceae; genus Microbulbifer; species Microbulbifer sp. ABE4_465. The sequence continues at coordinate 598,559 of NZ_JBSWXV010000002.1, read as the reverse complement.
AATATTTCACGCATGAATGCGAGTCCCGCTTCCAATGTCGCGAGGAAGAACAGCAGAAAAAACGCAGCCCACATCATGCGTGTGCGGATTTTATCGTGCAGTGCACTGATAATGGGGAACAGGCGAGTGATTCGCAGGCACTCCATCACAAACAGTCCCATGGTAATTTCCACCAGGATAATCACCAGCGCAGAAATATCCGCAACCTTGAAGTTTCCGATATAGCTGGTGCCACCGACCATTTCGGTCATGGGCCGAGCGATCAAATGAAAATTGATCAGCGCCCCACCCACTGCGATAGTCAGTACGAACGCGGAGATAAAAAACTGACTCAGGGAAGACGAGGACAGCATGCGTTGCGCGCGGTCACTCCCCTGCAGGATTTCCTCATAGCGCTCCATATGCCCATCAATCACTTTGGCACGCTGCTGCACGGTAGTGACCGTCTTGTTCACTTTGCCGAGGCTTTTCAGAATAGATCGCCAGGCGGGCATCATGCGCTTGAGTAGCTGATGACGCTCGCGCGCGGATTCACGATAGGCTTCCAGTGCCTTGCCTTCCGCCTTGCGCATGGATCCGTGAATGGTCTCCAGTACATCGCCCACCACCGGGTCCTGCTTGGCCGGAATCTCGGCAACCGCCTTGATGGCCTTTGCCCAGTTAGTCGGTTCCGGCGGTACTTCGGCGCTGCGCACATAGTCTTCGTCGATGGCGGTGAGCTGCTCGCACAGACGGCGGTGTAATGCCGGGTATTGCGCAAGCTCTTTTTTCATCGCCCCTTCAATTCGATCAAAGTCCCGCTCTATCTGCCGCTCGGTGGTCTCTCGACCTGCGGCCAGTAGCACCTCACGATTACGCAATTGCAGTCGCGCCTCAGCGGCGGCAACGGCGTTGGCACCCAGTCGGAAAGACTGGTGAAAAAAGCGCGCCAGCGCATAAATTCCCTGATGCACGGGCTTGCGTGCCAGGAACAGCGCAACCAGTGCAATCACAAACCACAACCATGGTGGCAAACTGTGGAATAGCTCGGTCATGGTACAGCTTCCTCCCTGCTGACAGGCAGCAACGTTATTGTGTGTACAGACCCCGGTACGTCCTTTATGGGTTCCCGTCAGATGCTACCAACTGTATGAATCGGATTCCCGTGGACAGTCCCACAAATGCTGTGAAAAGCACGGTACCTGCGGTGAAATAGAGGGGGAATTGGCAGGAAAGTTCTCAGGAAGATGCATTGCACGCCAAGCAATCGAATAGCCCTATCGGGTGGTTCAGTCGAGGCTCTTGTTGAAGCGCAGAATTGCGAGGGTCATCATCACCGCAATGAAGGCCAGCAGGGCCATCAGGTCCGGCCACAATTCGAGGATATCTGCACCGCGCAGCATAATGCCCCGAATCAGGCGCAGGAAGTGAGTGAGAGGCAGAATTTCCGCCAGCCACTGGGCCGCCCCGGGCATACCTTCAAACGGAAACATAAACCCGGATAGCAGAATCGAAGGCAGAAACACAAAAAAGGTCATCTGCATTGCCTGAAACTGAGACTGAGCACGGGTAGAGATCAACAGCCCCATCGCCAGGTTGGCGAGGATCAGTAATAGCGCGGCCAGGTACACATCGAGCAGGCTTCCGCGAATAGGCACACTGAACAGAAACAAACCCAGTATCAGGATCAGGCTGGTCTGGATGAGGCCGATCAGGCCATAGGGCAGAACCTTGCCAATCATCAGTTCCGCGCTGCTCACGGGGGTCGCTATCAGCAATTCCATATTGCCCCGTTCCCGCTCCCGCACAATCGCCACAGAGGTGAACATCACCATGGTCATGGTAAGAATGATACCGATAAGCCCGGGGACAATGTTGATCGCAGAAACCCGCTGCGGATTATAAAACGCAACAATGCTGATGGCGCTTTGCGGGAAGGGTACAGAGGACTGGCGGTTGGGTAACTGCGTATTATTTTCCGGCGGAGGCTCGCCAATGGGAATCTGGGCCAGCTGTGCGGCGGCGCTCTGTACGACCGTATCACTGCCATCCACCAGAATCTGAACCGCCTCCTGACCAACCGCAAGGCGGCGTTCAAAATCAAAGGGAATGACCACCCCCACACTGATTTCTCCGCGCCGCAGCATTTCCATCAACTGCTCTGGCGTTTGCGCCGGTGCCACGGGCTGGATCACCTCCGTCGCCAGCATATCCATCACGAACTGGCGCGACGCACTGGTACCGGATTGATCCGCAATCGCCGCGGGCAGATGCCTTAAATTAAGGTTGATAGCGTAGCCAAACAGCACCAGCTGCATGACCGGGATCCCCACAATCATCGCCAGGGTCATCCGGTCCCGCCGCATCTGGCGGAATTCCTTGATCAGTACCGCGCAGAGGCGACGCAGGTTCAAGTGCGGCCCTCCTTTTCCGCCGCAGCTCCGGTACCGGTCGACTGACGGTGGGTTACCGAGACAAACACATCCTCGAGGCTGGCGCCGATCGGTGCAACACGCACATCGCTTTCCTGCGCCTGCAATATGTTCTGCAGCTGCTGCCGGGTCTCGGCTGCACCCTGTTTACCGTCGGTCAGGATCCTCAAGCTGTTGCCAATCTGTGCCGCACTAATGATTCCCGGTACGCGCAACACCTGCTCACGAGCTGCACGCTGATTGTGCGCTTCCACCAGTAAGGTCCGCCCTTCCAGCGCTCCGGTCAGTTCGCCGGGGGTACCATCGGCAACCAGTCGACCGCGATCGAGAATGGCCAGACGGTGGCAGCGTTCGGCTTCATCCATATAGTGGGTGGAGACCAGAATTGTCGTGCCGCTATCGGTGAGCTCGAATAACTTTTCCCAGAAGTCCCGCCGCGATTCCGGATCCACCGCACTGGTCGGTTCATCCAGAAACAGTAGTTCCGGTTTATGGATCACCGCACCAGCAAGGGCCAGGCGCTGCTTCTGGCCGCCACTCATGGTTCCGGCCAGCTGTCGGGCGCGTCCCTCGAAGTGGTACTCCACCAGTAAGTTGTCAATACGCGATCGCGCCTGACGCGCCGGTAGATTCTGGACCGCCGCCAGAAACTCCAGATTCTCCCGCACCGTAAGATCGGCAAACAGTGAAAACTGCTGTGTCATATACCCGATGTGCTGGCGAAGGACTTCCGCCTGGGCAGGGATTTGCAGGCCCAGAACTTCAATCTCGCCCGCCGAAGGTGTCAGCAATCCGCACAACATGCGAATGCTGGTGGACTTGCCGGAACCATTCGGCCCGAGAAACCCGTAGATCTGTTGGCGGGGCACCGTAAGATCAACCTGGTCTACCGCAACCAGGTTGCCAAACTGCTTGCTGAGACCTCTGGCGCAGATCGCAATTTCACTTTCCGCCATTGTAGGGCTCTGGATCGCGTGGCATATACGCATCAGCGTCTTTATCGGGGAGCGGACTGTGCGTATCTGGCTGAGTATCTGGCCGAATGTCGGGCGTGTAGACGGAATACGGATCCTGCGTGTCAGATTGAAGACCCCCTTGTGGATACTCCTCCTCACCGACGGCGCCCGGCAGGAATTCCACACGCAGGGGCAGACCAGCGGGTAGCTGCGTTGCCCGCGGATCATTGCGCAGCTGAACTTCGGCGATATAGCTGAGGCGCGCCACATCATCACCGGTGAGCGCATAGTAGGGGGTGAAGGAGGGTTCGTTACGTACCATACGCACGCGGCCGTCGAACAGCGACAAGTGATCCTGTTCAGAGTGCGTCGCAGCGGAACCGCCACGGTCAACACTGCTATCCAGAATAATCCGCGCGCGTCCGCCAACAACAACATCCCGCCGCAGTGACTGGGGTACGTATACCCGCGCATAGGGGGTTTCGCCACTGAGCAAAACCACCAGTGCACCACCGATGGGGGCCTCATCACCCAGCTTGAAGGGAATACTATCCACCACGCCCGCACGAGGCGCGCGTAGTTTCAGTTTTTCCAGCAGAACCCGCTGTGCCTGAGCCTGGGCGCGCGCCGCAGCCAGGGACGCCTCGCCCTGATCAATATCTTCAGCCCGGGTGCCGCGCTCCAACTCCAGCAATTGCTCCTGCGCCGCTCGCACCTGGGCGCCGGCACTTTCTGCGGCTGCGCGGGCGCCGTCAATATCTGATCGGGATGCATAATTCTTTTTGCCAAGGGCAACCAGACGCTGGTAATCCGCCTCGCTATCCACAAGGTTTGCACGAGCCGCCACAAGACTGGCTCTGGCACGCTCGATTTCCTCAACCCGAGGACCCACGCGTAACTCGATCAGCGCAGCCTGTGCCCGTGCAACCGCGGCCTCTGCATTGTGTAGCTGTGCCAGAGCTTCCGAAGCATCCAGATCAAGCAGCCGCTGCCCGGGCCCTACCCGCTCGCCCTCGCGTACATAAACGCGCACAATTTTTTCTGCCGCCGGCGCCGGCAGCACAATCCGATCCCACTCCAGGGTACCCAGTGCTACGTCTTCTCGCTCGGCGCAGGCCGTCAGGAAAAGCAGAATCGAGAAAACGACACCTTGCGGGTTCAGGCGGGATAAACACATCGCTGCATCAGAAACGCCATACAAGCAGAGCCTGCACGGTGCTCTCGGTAATATCGACGCCGAGCTTGTTGCGCCAGTACTGGTACTCTATCCCCACAAAAATCTGCTTGGGGCTGTTGAAAAGCGTCTTGCCCATGTCCCAGCGAAACTGGGGCTGGGCGAAAACCCAGCTTTTAACATCACCGAACTCGCTGGTACGGTTGTGGATATATTCAATATGCCCCTCGATACTGAAATCCTGCTCACCAATACTGAAAGGAAAGGCACCGTTGAAGTCGATCATGTAGCTATCACCCTCTTTGGGTGCGCCATCACCGTAGCCAATGTCTTTGTACCCGGTAATATCCGTATTCAGGAACGCCTCTCCCGGTAGTTTCCACGCCACCCGCACACCGGGTAAAAACTTCTCGACATTGGCATCCGACGAGAAATTAAATCCCGCGATCACTCCCAGATCCTTAACCGGCCCAAAGCTCAGGTCACATCCGGTTATCTTTCCGAGGCTGAAATTTGGATACCATTCCGCATAGACATCGGAGTCATTGAAACCATCGCGTGCTCCGTCATTGATAAAATCGACGAAGAAAAAGTTATCGCCATACTTCCAGCCACTGGCATGCTGCAGGGTGAGAATGGTCGTGCTGGTTTTGCCACCATCAAACGGGTTCTTGAGGCGGCCGTACTGCAACTGCGCTTCGGTTGTCGACCACTCGGCGGCCAGCGCAGGGAATGCCACCAAATTGAGGGCTATGAACAGGCCCCCGAAAGCTTGCCGGAAACCGTTCATTCCACTTCTCCAAGAAATCCGTGTTTGAGAAGGTCCGCCCGAATCTCGGCAACCTGATCCCGGGTTACTTCGTTTGAGGATGTACCCCATGCCGCACGCATAAAGTTCACCAGTCCGGCAATCCGTGCATCGTCCAGTTCGTGGGCGAAGGCTGGCATTCCGGCGCGCGCATTGGAACGGCTCATGCGCTGCACCGGTAGTCCCCGCAGGATCACCGCAATGGTGTTATATGGATTTTCACCGCGAATACCCGCATTGCGGTTCATCGGCGGTGCAAAGGCCAGTGTTATACCGGCGCCCTCGCGCCCGTGGCAGGCGGCGCAGTAGGCGACAAAATCAGCGCGTCCCTGCCGGTACTTGTCCGCAGCGAGGGTCGCATCACCATCATTCACCGCAATTGCCTGGGAGTCGTCCAACAGATAGGTGATCATCGCATTGATGTCACTTTCAGAGAGATGGCTCAGGCTGTGCTTGACCACGCTGAACATTTCACCGAAAGCCATGCCCCGCTCGCTGGCACCGGATGTGAATAGTTGCCGCAGATTATCCCTGTCCCAACCCTGGCGCTGCAGGGCCTGAGGGCGGATATCCACAGCGTCCCACCCCTCGAGAATGTTGCCCGCGAAAGCGTCATCCTGCTTCATTGCAAATGCAAAATTACGCGGTGTATGACACTCACCGCAGTGTCCCAGGGTATTGACCAGATAATTGCCCCGCTGCCATTCAGCGCTTTTTCCTGCGACTTGTGCCAGTGGCTTCCTGTCAAAGAACGCCCAGTTCCAGCTTTTCAGACCAAACCGCAGGTTCGCGGGGAAAAAAAGATCATTTTTTGGCGCCACATATTCAACCGGTGGCAATTGCATGAAGTAGGCGTACAGGGACGCAATATCTTCATCGGTAATCAGGTAATAAGAGGTATACGGCATGGCCGGGTAGAGATTGCCATGCATCCCCACTCCACGACGCATGGATGCAGTAAAGTCCTGCAGGCTGTAGTTGCCGATACCGGTCTTTTTGTCCGGCGTGATGTTTGTCGAATAAAGAATCCCGAAAGGGGTGTGGAAGGGCCTGCCACCGATAAATGGGCGTCCGTTGGTTGCGGTATGACAGGCAACGCAGTCTCCGGCGGTAGCGAGGTAGCGCCCCTTTTCTACCGGTGTTTCAGCAGTCGCAGTGCCAATGGCCAGTATGCAGGACAGAAAGAGTGTCACCCGGAACATTTAGTCGCTCTCCTTCAGTAAACCAGGAGTCGATTCAATGACTTCCTTCACCGCGCGAAAGTAGCGCACGTAACCGGTACAGCGACAGATATGTTCTCCCAGTGCCCCTTCGATTACCTGCTCCACCCTGTCCGCCGACACTGGCTCGCGCCTGAGTCCGTCGATCAGTGCGGTCGCAGCGTTGACGAAACCCGCCGTGCACCAGCCGCACTGGAAAGAAAAGTTGCGCAGAAACGCTTGCTGCACCGGCGATAAAGACAAGAGTTCGCCATCACCACTCCGTTCGGCCTGCCCCTCAACGGTGGTGACTTTGCTCCCATCAAAACGCCCGACATTATTGATACAGCTGCGCACGGGCTCCAGTGCACCATCTTCGCCCTCCACCACTATGGTGCAGGCGCGGCAGACACCGATACCACAGCCAAGTTTGGTGCCAGTAAGGTTCAGGTACTCCTGTAGAAAATCCAGCATGGAGGTGTATTCGTCCACGTCCACGGGGCCCACCTTCTCCCCATTCACCACCATTGAAACCGGAATTCTCGCCATTGTTCAGTTTCCTCACAGCACCTGGGGGTTGAGCGCACGACGCAATTTTTCCGGCGAAACCGGCGTTTCGTTGAACCGCTTTCCGGTGGCCTGATAAATGGCTTCGACCAGTGCCGCAACAATCGGAATCATCACTACTTCGGCGATACCCTTATGCGGGTCCTGTTCCGTTTCCGGGGGCAGAATGTCATGCTGCTGATTCCATACCGGAACGTGTTTCGCGAGCGGTACCTGGTAGCGGTTGAGATTCCAGGTGCCATTGCCCGCGCCATCCCCCAGAGTTGGCAGTACTTCGTACAGCGCATGGCCGATTCCCATGGCCACCCCGCCTTCAATCTGTCCTTCCACCAGCTGGCGCACGATGGGGCGGCCGCAATCCATATAATTCTGCAGTCCGTGAATAGTGACTGCCCCGGTCCCCGGATTGACAGCCACTTCAACCATCGCAGCGGTCGGTGCGTAGTAGGTGACCATGGCGTTGTTCAGGGCCGTAGGCGGGTAACGCACGGCACGGCGCTTCACTACTTCGTATTCGCCGGCCAGAACTTTTTGCGAACGCCCCCCACGGCGCAGGGCCAATCCGTCGACGCTTCGGGTCTGCGGAACGTCATCAATATCAAAATCAGCTTCCGCCCACTCCCAGCGATTGAAGCTGTGCACCATGACCCCGGTAACACCGCCACTGCGATGCGCCTCTTCGGCCAATTGCGGCAGAGACAATGGCTGCCGCTTGCCGTAATGCAATTTGCCCTCTCGCCACTGAACCTGTGAATCGTCCATGTCCGTCAATTTCCACAGGCGTCGGGCAGCAGGCATTAGCCCTTGGGCAAGAAGGATCTGTGCCGCCTGCTGTGTTGCGTGACTCTGAAAATAGGCCGACATGGATGCGGCACTGGCCATTGCGGTTACCGGTGTCCACAGGGGGTCAGAGGACATCTGATCCTGGTGGTCCTGGCTCATGGTGTATGGGCTTTCGGTCTGGAACTGCTGCAATGCATGCCAGGCATCCACCTCACCCACGTCACAGCGATGCGCCGGCTGCCCGAGAATACTTTCCACCAGCATGGACTGGGAGGTACTAATCCCGGTACCCATTTCCATGAACTCTACCGCGATGGAAACTCGGCCCTCAGCGTCAAACTGCACTGCCGCACTCGGCGCTGCGGCTCCGGTGCCGTAATCTTTGGTGGCGATAGCATATCCAGTGCCAAACAGCAGCCCGGGATTCTTCTGTTCGAACGCCTTTTTACGCTCCGCTCGCTCAAGCCACATCGGGTGCTTGCGGGCACGCTCCAGTAGTTCCGTATAGCGAACCCCGACTCTCGGCACCGCTCCCTGAGTATTGCGCCAGCCGTTCTGAAAGGCATTGCGCAAGCGCAGCTCGATCGGGTCAATACGCAACTCTTCCGCCGCCTGATTGACCATCATTTCCATCGCGGACATGGTCTGCAGGGTGCCGTAGCCGCGCATGGAGCCAGAGTCCACATTCATGGACTGGTTGGCGACCGCGGAAATATCGTTGCGAGGCAGATAATAAATACTCTGAATGGCACTGGCCCCGACCATCGACACAGACGCGCTGAAGTTCTGCCGACCGCCACCATCGACCTGCATTTCGGCAATAAGGGCCTGAAACTTCCCGCTCTTTCTGTCCACGGCCAATGTGTTGCGCATATGAAAGGGGTGTCGTTTAAGTCCCGCCTGGAACTGCTCAAAACGGTTATTGGCCAAACGCACCGGCGCGGTCGCGAAAAGCCCGGCAACCAAACCGTAATACGGAAAAATTGAATGGTCTTTTGCGCCAAAGCCACCGCCGACTACCGACGAGTGCACCACGATATTTTTAATGTCGGAGCCATAGCCGCTTTCCGCAATCATATGGGCCGCCAGCTCCTGAAAATCCTGCGGCGATTGGCTGGTCAATACCAGGTGTAGCGTCTGCTGCGCACTATCGAACCAGACATTGGATGCCTCGGGCTCCATCATCATCGGGTCGATGATCTGCGTATGGTATTCACCTTCAACCAGGTGCCAGTTACCGGAGCCGGCTTCATCCCGGGACTGTTTACGAATTTCCTGCGCGTAAAAGATACCCCGTTCGCTGACGTCCCCGGCCTTGTTGGCATCGGTCGGCCACGCCACCTTGCGGTTATGATAATTGGGAAAGAAAAGGCCATCCTGCAGGGGAGAATAGAGATCAGCTCCGCCCGGTCCCTCCGGGCCTTCCACACGAATAATGCGCCAGCTGGCGTATGGATCTCTTTCCACCGGAGGTGTCTGCTCGCCGTACCGAATGATCTGCTCATTGAACTGCAGAGCCTGTTTTGTGGCGGCATATTTTTCGAAATCGTCGAACAGCAGAATGGCGACTGCGTGACCGTAATAAAAGGGAGACTCGCCCTCCGGCAGGAGCATCGCATCACCGTAAAAAGGCGGTAGCTTCAGCTTCTTTTCTGTCAGCGATTTTGCGGTCACTCTCGCGTAGGGTTGAGCATTGGGGGGAAGCTGGCTCCAGTCGATCCCGCTAAAGCGCCGCTCTACCCGATTGCATCGCAATACATAGGCATAATGCTGCTGTTGTTTCCACCCGGGCATATCCGCGGCACGGAAATCCCGCCCAAAGATTTTCTGTCCGGTAACTTTAGCGATACCGTCCATGCGAAATGCAGGCTCATCTCCTACGCCCCGCCAATTCGGCAGGTTATTCGCTAACTCCGGTGTTTCGGCACTACTACGCTGCCACAGCGCAGGCACAGCGAATACACTGATACCGGCAACGGTACAGACCTTGATAAATTTTCGCCGATCCGCACGGAACCCTTGCATAGTCTTCCTGACTGATTGTCGTGGATTTTCGGTAATGAATGTTTCCCGCGACAACACCGGGAGACAGGTCGTAACATGAACCAGCACCCTGAATGGGTACCTACAGCAAGCGCTTGTCTTTTAATTAAGCACGGTGATCAAGCACACTCTCACTCGCGCCATCCATGAACTAATAGCTCTCCCGACGCCGAACTTCCAATAATCGGATCACCTGTGGCGCGACTTCTATCTCGACCCTTGTTATTGCTCAGGCCAGCGCCAAACCTAACGGCGGGAGAATAAAGCCCGAAGATAAGGACCCATTCACCAACAAATCCTGCCAGGGAAAACCAAAGTCGCTATCTGGTCCGGCCAAGAATAGAAATTTGTTTCAACAAGCACGCAAATCGTTTGCGCAGGGAATAATCCATTATTAAAAACTCATTTCTTAACAAAAAATAATATGTGATATATGTCACAACAATCATCAGCACCCCAAGGCAAGCCGACTACACTCCATACAAATTTCTCAAGGAATGAGATTTTCCACTTAACGGACTTGCGCAAACTCTTGAAAATGGGGCAATTAGCGGTAACCGCCCGAACTAGAAGTAAGAGAGGTGAGCAGCGGGGAACACCCCTGTGATCATAGGCGCATAAATCTCCACCTGGGATCATCAGCGACTAATCACGGGGTACTTTCATGCCGATTCTCTTTTTGAGTGATTCCGGCCTGCATGGGGACTTGCTGTTCTCACTTGTTTCAGAATCTATTCCTTTCAGTTGGGAAAAATCGGATTTCGGTAAACAGAAACACTGCCTGAAGACTTACGATGCCATTGTGGTCGACTGCTTTGGACTATCGTCAAAATCCACGCCCAGTGCTGAATTCAATTACCTGAAGAATATTGATCACTCAAAAGTGATCCTTATCAACATCCCGCAAGAGCTTCCAGCGCATATCACGCAGCCTCTTGAGAGCCGGAAATTTTCCTTTCTCTGCGACAATCGGGCCAGTCAGAAAGACCTGATCAAAAAACTGGAATATTCCATTCAGAACACCCGCTCGCAATCCGAACCAGATCCGCGCTCGCAACTTCTGCTCACCAAGCGGGAACAGGAAATTCTCGCCCAGCTGACGACCGGTGACCCGAACAGCATCATCGCCTCGCGCCTGCATCTGAGCGAACACACCGTCAAAAATCACATGTACAACATTTACCGGAAGATCGGAGTCAAGAACCGGCTTCAGGCCAGTAACTGGGCAAAGCTTCACCTGCAGGTCGAGCGGATATGAATCCCCTGGTCCGGCTCGCTATACCGCTGTTCATCACTCTTTTCAGCCTGTCTGCGATCACCTGGGCTCAGGAGGGCGACTCCAGTGCACTGGAAGAAGGTCCGGGGCAATCCGACAGTGGTCAGATCGAAGATGAGATCAGCGGATTTAATATCGATCAGACCATCACCCGAACGGGACATGATTTTGCGCGCTATATGAGCGAATACCGCAACCTTCACTACCCGGATAGCACCTACAACCTGACCATTCAGGAGCGCCCCTCCGCACGCTGGGGCAATCTGATCTGGGTGACTTACAACAACAAAACTGTCTTTCGACAATTTATCAGTCCCAGTACCAACAATATTCGCGCAGTCGCCGAAGAAACGTCAAAGGCCATTCACGAGATGGTGCTTCAGGAAATGGTCCGACAGGCATTAACCGATCACTTCGATCTAGGAAAGGATGAATTCTAATGAAAATCAACAGGCTGGCCGCACTGGCCACGGCTCCCATCCTCCTCTTTGCAGGGGCCCATGGGCTTGCCTCTCAACTGATCTACGAACCGGTAAACCCTAATTTTGGCGGGAATCCACTGAACGGTAGTTATTTAATCCAGAACGCGCAATCACAGGATGACCACGAGGATCCAGATAATCCGGCGGACCTGTACCAACAGCCCAGCGCGCTCGATCGCTTTACCGATTCACTGGAAACCCGCCTGTTGAACCAGCTCCTTACCGATGTGGGCGACGGCAATAGTGGCGAGTTGGTCACCGATGATTTCATCGTGCAAATTGTCGACAACGACGGACAGCTCACCGTACTCATCACCGACCGCACCACCGGCGATAAAAGTGAAATCATCGTCAGTGGGCTGAATCCAACCAACTGAATCAACCATCTGGCCCGAACAAAGCACCAAATTCGGCACAACAGGAACTACACGAGAGGAAGTACAGCTATCGAGTCCTAGATGTACCCGGGACTGATCCGTGAGCCCTGAATAATCACGAATAATATTGGAGATAAGCGTGATGTTTTTAAGAGGTACAAAACTGGTTGCAGCCCTGTCTTTCGTAACCGCATTGGCAGGATGCACGGCCGTAAAAAATACCGGCGACGCCATTTTTGGCCCCGGTGAAGAAACCGCCAAACTGACCCCGAGAAATGAAACCTACCGGGACCTGCTCAGCCTGCCGCAACCGAAGGGTAAAATCCTGGCAGCGGTGTATAGCTTCCGCGATCAAACCGGGCAATATAAACCTTCACCGGCGAGTAGCTTTTCCACTGCTGTAACCCAGGGTGCGGCGTCTATGTTGATGAACGTACTCAACGAGTCCGGCTGGTTTATCCCGCTGGAGCGCGAGGGACTGCAGAACCTGCTCACCGAGCGGAAAATTATTCGTGCCGCGCTCGCCAAGCCCAATGCACCAGAAAATAATCTGGCATTGCCATCACTGGTCGCGGCCAACATTCTGCTTGAGGGCGGCATTGTGGCCTATGACACAAATATCAAAACCGGTGGTGCCGGCGCTCGCTACTTTGGCATTGGCGCCGATGAGCAGTATCGGGTCGACCAGGTAACCGTTAACCTTCGTGCCATCGATATCCGTTCTGGCCGGGTGCTGCATACGGTTCTGACATCCAAAACTGTTTATTCAAAAGCTATCAGTGCTGATGTATTCCGCTACGTGAAGTACAAGCGGCTGCTGGAAATCGAGGCGGGTACCACAACCAATGAGCCCGCTCAGCTCGCCATGCTGTCCGCGATGGAGTCCGCGGTCATTCACCTGATCAGCAAGGGTATTGTCGACAACTCCTGGGCTCTGCAAAACCCGGATGACATAAACAGCCCAGTGCTCCAGTACTACCTCAATGAAAGCACGGCGATTATGTAGAAACAGACACTTCACTCTCCAGTAAAAGTATAGAAGCCGAGGTAGGGATGGAACCGAGTACGAGCCGCCATCAGCGAACAGCACTGGCAATGATGCTGTTCCTGTCCACAGGAACAGTATGCGCTGACGATTTTTCGGCAGCCCAGGAGTTATCTGCTGTCAGCGAACTGGATTTGTACAGTGTTGGGGCTTCGGCAAACCTCGCCGTGATCCACCAGGAAGGGAACTTCAATCATATTGCCGCAGACCAGTCTGGCACGGTTAACTACCTTTCCATTCAACAGTCTGGCTACGGCAACCTTCAGATCGTCAATCAGATCGGCAAGAGCAATAGCATGATTACCAGTCAGCAAGGGGAAAGTAACATCGCCGTATTGCTGCAGGCGGGCTATGAGAATCTTATTTTACTGGAACAGATTGGCTTTGCGCACAAGGCGGGTATCACGCAATACGGTATTCAGAATTCGGCGACCGTCGAACAGATAGGTCTGGCACACCAGATCACTATCAATCAGCGCGGTAATGGGTTACATACAGCGGTTACCCAGACAGGGGTTTCGATGACAACAACGGTCAACCAATATGACTGATGCAAGATTCACCAGGTGCAAAAAGACGCTGGCTGGCTCCCGGTTATCGAACCTGACGATAGCAACCCTGTGCCTGCTATCGGGCTCAAACGTGGCGTATACACAGGAGTTATTGCCCTATCAGCACCAGATCCCCATCGAAGATATCCCTGCGATAACGGAACAGGTCAACACCGGTTCCGGAAATACACTGACACAACAACAGGATGGGGAAGCGAATACTGCCGATGGTGGGCAGCTGAACGAAAGCGATAGCACCATTGCGCAGATACAGGATGGCACGCTTAACAAGAATTCTGCGTTACAGGCGTACGGTGCGCAAAATTCGATTTCCAGCAGCCAGTTTGGCGCACAGAACTCCGTACAGATCACCCAGATTTATGTGTTTGATAATGCGACCACCAGCCAGCAGGTCGGTTTTGGAAACGAGCTCGGGGTGGACCAGACAAACGGAAACTTCAACGAAGTGCAGACATTGCAGGCTGGCGTGATAAACCGGGCCGAGGTGTCTCAACAGAGAAGTATCTACAGCCGTGGCTACGTCAACCAATATGGCAATGACAACACGACGTTAATGCGACAATCCGGCAGTGGAAGTTTCTCGGCCACAAGTCAGGATGGAGCGTTTAACTACGCCGCCACCCAGCAATCCGGGCTGGCTCAGGATGCTGAAATACTGCAGAGCGGTATTGCCAACCAGGCAGAACTCGCGCAAGACGATAGCTACAACAGTGTCAGCACCTTTCAGAGTGGTTCGTTCAATCAAATTGCTGTATCGCAAAGTGGCACCTTTGGGCTCGGAGGAGGCCATCAGTCTCTCGTCAATCAGGTCGGAAACCTTAATGCCACATCGATCAATCAGGCCGGTATTTCCTCGACTGTCATCGTCACCCAGTTTGGGCACGGCAATTCAGTGTCACTCAGCAATTGAGCCAATAACATGACGGGGCCAATTGCTGCCCCGCATACCACTCTACCTCAACACTCTGCCCGTGCTTTACGCCCAGTCACTATTGCCTGCAAACGCCTTCATCGATACTAAAAAAGCGCCACAAAAAGTATTGCGCGCCAACTCTCAACCTTTCGGTTATCAAACCCGGCTAATCAGAATGAATACTGATTAAAAACTGTACTTTTTTCCTAGTCTTTCATGACTTCCCTCCTATAGCGACCCACCCAGCCAGCGACAACACTCAATACCAAGGTGAACATTTTTTGTTCTTTCTGTCCAAAATTCAAACCTGACGCCCAAGGTTTGAACAGGCAAGAAGAATCGTGGGACACCCCACCGGAAATCGTTCGCAGGGCGACTGGGTACTCATGAGATTAACCTGATCTCAGCTTGGTACCTCGCCCGATAAGGAATATGGCGCTGCTTTCAGCACCATTGAAGATCAGTTCCGCCCTCGGGGCTGGTTGGATTCTAACGTCCGAAGTAAAGGAGCAACTCATGAAGACGTTTTCCCGTATCGCTGCTGCCATCGCACTCGTAACCAGCGGCAGTGTTTTCGCAGACGACAATATTGCTGTTCAAACCCAAGTTGGTGCTTTCAACCTGGCGACCTCTACCCAGCTGGAACTTATCGGTGGCTTCAACGAGGTTTATCAAACCCAAGTTGGTGTACTTAACCTGTCTACCGCTTTGCAGCTCGGTGTTATCAGCGCATTCAATGACATCAACCACTTCCAGATTGGTGCACTGAACAACGCTTTCTCCCTGCAGAACGGCTTCATCACCATCGACAGTGATGCGACCATCAACCAGGCGGGCGTGCTCAACAACGCGACTACCTTCCAGAGCAACTCCTTCTTCAACGATGCCACCATCAACCAGGTTGGTGTTCTGAACGACGGTAACATCGGCCAGAACGAATCTGCATTCAACGATGCAACCATCAACCAGGCCGGCCTGCTGAACCAGGCGAACATCAACCAGTCTGCCAGCATCGGTAACACTGCCGTTGCCAATCAGTTTGGTATTGCCAACCTTGCTAACCACCTGCAACAAGGCAACGGCAACACCTCCGTTTCCAGTCAGTTCGGTGTTCTGAACGTTGCTGATGTTTTGCAAGTGGGTAACGGCAATGACTCGATGATCACCCAAGTGGGCGCTCTGAACATTGCTGATCACGACCAGTTCGGCGATGACAACCTGGCTTCTACTCTGCAAGTTGGTGTACTGAACGTCGCCTACGTAGGTCAAACTGGTGACGGTAACGCCGCGTTCACCGCACAGGGCGGCGCACTGAACCTGCACATCACCGCTCAAACTACTGACAACAACCTGGCCGTTGGCACTCAAGTGGGTGTTGCTAACCTTGGTGTAATCATCCAGTAATACACCGACAGAAGTTTCGGCGGCCGCGAGGCCGCCGATTACTGCACCAGGTGTTCGGGATAAACCTGAACTTCCTTTGACGTAAGCAGTAGAGGGGTTTCCAATGAAAGCTTTCCACTTTTGTGCGTTAGCTGCTGCATTGGCGACGAGTGGTTTAGCCTCAGCGTCAGACAACGTTGCCATCCTCACACAAACGGGATTCGGTAACGCAGCGCTCATCGATCAGACGGGCATGGATGGCAGTGTCATTATCAAGACACAGACTGGCGGCCTTAACCAAAGCAGCTCGGTTGTAGCCTCATTCGGTAGTATTACCCAGCACACTCAATTCGGGCTATTCAATGACGCCTACTCGTTACAGGTCGGCGGTCAGGACAATAGCAATGCGATTTTTCAATTGGGTGTAAACAACTGGGGTACCGTACTTCAGATTGATGCCACCAACAGCGAAGCCTACATATTCCAGGTAGGCGACAACAACAGCGCCAATATTTTGCAGCTTGCCGGCAGCGATAATCTGGCCACCATCACTCAATTTGGTTCATTGCACAACGGGAATATCGGGCAGATTGCCGCCCAGGATTCCGATGCGCATATCACCCAGTTTGGTGTTGGACAGCAGGCCTTTATTACGCAAACAGGCATGGGGCAGTACTCCAATATTCTGCAAAGCGGTACTTACAACGTCGCATTTAGCACACAGGCCGGTCAAGGCAACAGTTCTGACATCAGTCAGGACGGTGTCGCCAACTTCGCCAGCGTGACACAGACGTCGAATTTCAATACCGCCCTGGTGACGCAAGATGGCATTGCCAACATGGCCGTAATTTCTCAGGCTGGTGTACTTGGCGGCAACACCGCCATCGTCAGTCAGAATGGCCTGCTTAACAATGCCTATATCAGCCAGATCTCCGCATCAAACACTGCGATTGTTTCGCAGACCGGTATCGGAAACCAGGCTAATATCTTGCAGTAAATTGTGAAGTAAGCGGAATATGTTTGCTCAAAATTAAAAGGGCGGTCTATTGACCGCCCTTTTTTATTTTTGGGAGACTGACAGTTAGATGTGTTCTACCGAATCAATCTCATACTCGATGGCACCCGATGGGGTGTTTACCACGACAATATCCCCTTCCTCCTTGCCAATCAGCGCACGGGCAATCGGGGAGTTCACGGAAATTTTCTTGTTCTTCACATCAGACTCATCGTCACCAACAATTTTGTAGGTCACTTCACTGTCGTCTTCCAGGTGAATGATGGTCACGGTAGTACCGAAAATCACCTTGCCTGAAGGCTCTATCGCTTTAACGTCGATCACCTGTGCCAAAGACAGCTTGGCTTCGATTTCCTGAATACGGCCTTCGATAAAACCCTGCTTCTCACGCGCAGCGTGGTACTCGGCGTTTTCTTTCAGGTCGCCGTGTTCGCGGGCTTCGGCAATGGCCTGCACCACGGCCGGGCGCTGTACTTTTTTCAGATCTTCCAGTTCGGTGCGCAGTGCGTCTGCGCCTTCAACAGTCATGGGTACGCGGTTCATGGGAACCTCCACATTCTCAGTGTTTCGCGACCGGTCAATGCCGGCCGCAATGGTTATTTAATAGCGTTCTTTAACGAAAAAGCTCCGCCAAACGGCGGAGCTTTTCAGGTACACCACTAAAAAGCAGTGCAGATTGGCTCGCTGATCAGCCCTGCAGGCGCACTACACGCTGATGCAGCTCCTGCAAGCTGCGTACCTTGTGCGGCTCGGCAATCTGCATGGCCATGGCCATGGCACGCGCCGCCGCCAGGGTGGTGGTGTAGCAAACCTGGTGGTTTTCCGCACTGCGGCGGATGTCCGCGGAATCGCGAATGGCCTGGCGGCCTTCGGTGGTGTTCACCACCAGGGCGATTTCGTCGTTTTTGATCATATCGACGATATGCGGGCGCCCTTCGCTCATCTTGTTCACCGTTTTAACGGGAATGTCCGCTTCTTGCAAGACCTTGGCGGTTCCGCGGGTAGCCACCAGCTCGAAGCCGAGGCCGGCCAGCTCGCGGGCCACGTCCACCACACCGGGCTTATCCACATCGCGCACGGAGATGAAAACCTTGCCGGATTCCGGCAGTGCGTCGCCGGCGCCAATCAGGCCCTTGTCGAAGGCTTCGGCGAAGGTCTCGCCCACACCCATCACTTCGCCGGTGGATTTCATTTCCGGGCCGAGGATCGGGTCTACCTTCGGGAACTTGTTGAACGGGAATACAGACTCCTTGACGGAGAAGTAGTCCGGAACAATCTCGGTAGTAAAGCCCTGCTCTTTCAGGCTGATACCGGCCTGACAGCGCGCGGCGATCTTGGCCAGGGAGGTGCCGATACACTTGGACACGAACGGCACGGTACGGGACGCGCGCGGGTTCACCTCGATCACGTAGATCTCGCCGTCCTGGTAGGCCAGCTGGGTGTTCATCAGGCCAACCACACCCAGTTCACGGGCCATGGCTTTGACCTGCTCACGCATTTTGTCCTGAACCTCAGCCGGCAGGCTGTAGGGCGGCAGTGAGCATGCGGAGTCACCGGAGTGTACGCCACACTGTTCAATGTGCTGCATGATTGCGCCGATGACCACGTCCTGGCCGTCGGATACCGCATCGATGTCCACTTCGATAGCGGAGTGCAGGAAGTGATCCAGCAGTACCGGTGCATCGTCGGAAACTTCCACCGCTTCCTTCATGTAGGTCTTGAGTTCGTCTTCCTTGTAGACGATCTCCATGGCGCGGCCGCCCAGTACGTAGGAGGGGCGCACCACCAGCGGGTAACCCACTTCTTTCGCGCGCTGGATGGCTTCGAACTCGGAGCGCACGATGGCGTTTTGCGGCTGCTTGAGGCCGAGGCGCATGATCATCTGCTGGAAGCGCTCGCGGTCTTCCGCGCGGTCGATCTGTTCAGGGGTGGTACCGATGATCGGCACACCTTCGTTGGCCAGGAAGCGCGCCAGGTTCAGCGGGGTCTGGCCACCGAACTGTACGATCACGCCCACCGGCTTTTCCTTGCGCACGATTTCCAGCACGTCTTCCAGGGTGACCGGCTCAAAGTAGAGGCGGTCGGAAGTGTCGTAATCGGTGGAAACCGTCTCCGGGTTACAGTTGACCATGATGGTCTCGTAACCGTCTTCGCGCATGGCCAGTGCCGCGTGCACACAGCAGTAGTCAAACTCGATACCCTGGCCGATACGGTTTGGACCGCCGCCGAGTACCATGATTTTTTTCTTGTCCGTCGGCTCCGCTTCACACTCTTCATCGTAGGTGGAGTACATGTAGGCGGTGCTGGTGGAGAACTCTGCCGCACAGGTGTCCACGCGCTTGTAGGCGGGGAAGACACCCATCTTCTGGCGGAATTCACGCACGGTCTTCTGGCTCACGCCGAGCAGATCCGCGAGGCGCTTGTCGGAGAAGCCTTTGCGCTTCAGGAAGCGCATGGTCTCGGCGGTTAGCGCGGAGGTGGGCATGGACTTCAGCGGCTCTTCGATATCCATCAGTTCCTTGATCTGTACCAGGAACCAGGGGTCGATGCCGGAAAGTTCGTACACTTCATCGATGCTCATGCCCACGCGGAAGGCATCGCCCACGTACCAGATACGCTCGGCGCCTGGTACGGACAGTTCGCGACGCAGGCGCTCCATGGAGCCCACTTCTGCGGCGTCGATCTTCGGCTCGAAACCGAAGGAGCCCACTTCCAGACCGCGCAGGGCTTTCTGCATGGATTCCTGGAAATTACGGCCAATGGCCATCACCTCACCCACGGATTTCATCTGGGTGGTCAGGCGCGCGTCCGCTTCACCAAACTTCTCGAAGGTGAAGCGCGGAATTTTGGTCACAACGTAGTCGATGGACGGCTCGAAGGACGCCGGCGTGGCACCGCCGGTGATGTCGTTCTGCAGTTCGTCCAGGGTGTAACCCACCGCCAGCTTGGCCGCGACCTTGGCGATCGGGAAGCCGGTGGCCTTGGAGGCCAGTGCGGAGGAGCGGGATACCCGCGGGTTCATCTCGATCACTACCATGCGGCCGGTTTTTGGATCCATACCGAACTGCACGTTGGAACCGCCGGTTTCCACACCGATCTCCCGCAATACCGCGATGGATGCGTTACGCATCAGCTGGTATTCCTTGTCGGTGAGGGTCTGCGCCGGGGCTACGGTGATGGAGTCGCCGGTGTGCACGCCCATGGGGTCGAAATTTTCGATCGCACAGACGATGATGCAGTTGTCGTTTTTGTCACGCACAACTTCCATCTCGTACTCTTTCCAGCCGAGCAGGGATTCGTCGATCAGCAGCTCGTTGGTGGGCGACAGGTCGAGGCCGCGTTTGCAGATCTCTTCAAATTCCGGCCAGTTGTAAGCCACACCGCCGCCGGAACCACCCATGGTGAAGGACGGACGAATGATCACCGGGAAGCCGAATTCTTCCGGTACCTTCTTCGCTTCCTCCATGGAGTGGACGATCTTGGCGCGCGGGGTTTCCAGGCCGATGGCCTTCATCGCCTTGTCAAACAGGTCGCGGTCTTCCGCTTTTTCGATGGCGTTTTTGTCCGCACCGATCAGCTCACAACCGAATTCCTTCAGCACGCCGTGCTTGTCCAGCGCCAGCGCACAGTTCAGTGCGGTCTGGCCGCCCATGGTGGGCAGGATGGCGTCCGGGCGCTCTTTCTCGATGATCTTGGCAACGGTCTTCCACTCCACCGGTTCGATGTAAGTGGCGTCCGCCATCGCCGGGTCGGTCATGATGGTGGCCGGGTTGGAGTTCACCAGGATCACCCGGAACCCCTCTTCCCGCAGCGCTTTACACGCCTGGGCACCGGAGTAGTCAAATTCACAGGCCTGACCGATGACGATGGGGCCCGCGCCGATGATCAGAATGCTTTTAATGTCTGTGCGTTTTGGCATCTTTCTTCCGTATCTAGCCGGCCGCAGCCGGTGGATAAAATTCTGGTCTTCGTTTCAGTAGAGGCGGCTTAGCGGCGCGCTTCCATCATCTCGATAAACTGGTCGAACAGCGGCGCCACGTCATGCGGCCCCGGGCTCGCTTCCGGGTGACCCTGGAAGCTGAACGCCGGTTTGTCCTTCAGTCGAATGCCCTGCAGGGTGCCGTCGAACAGAGATTTGTGGGTAACTTCCACATTCTCCGGCAGAGAGTCCATGTCCACCGCAAAACCGTGGTTCTGCGCGGTGATCATCACCTTGGTGGAGTTCAGGTCCTGCACCGGGTGGTTGCCGCCGTGGTGGCCGAATTTCATTTTTGCGGTCTTGGCGCCTACCGCCAGGCCCAGCAGCTGGTGACCCAGGCAGATGCCATAGGTAGGCAGGCCGGTGTCGAGGATTTCCCGGATCGCCTTGATGGCGTAATCGCAGGGCTCGGGGTCGCCGGGGCCGTTGGACAGGAAGACACCGTCCGGGTTCATCGCCAGCACCTCGGATGCGGGGGTTTCCGCCGGTACCACCGTGATGCTGCAGCCGCGGTCCACCAGCATGCGCAGGATGTTGCGCTTAACGCCGAAGTCGTAGGCCACCACTTTGTGGGGCTGCGCCGCCGGTGCCGGCTTGTGGCCCTGGCCCAGTTCCCAGGTGCCTTCGTTGAAGTCGTACTTCTCCTTGGTGGAGACGACTTTCGCCAGATCCATGCCTTTGAGGCCGGAAAACTCCTGGGCTTTTTTCAGCGCTTCCGCTTCATCGATGCCTTCACCGGCAATGATGCAACCGCTCTGGGCGCCCTTGTCGCGCAGAATACGGGTCAGGCGGCGGGTATCGATATCGGCGATGCCGACGATATTGCGCGCCTTGAGGTAATCCTCCAGGGACTGCTCGTTGCGAAAGCTGGAAGCCAGCAGCGGCAAGTCGCGGATCACCAGACCGGCAGACCAGATCTCACCGCACTCTTCATCTTCCGAGTTGGTACCGGTGTTGCCGATATGAGGGTAAGTCAGGGTAACGATCTGGCGGGCGTAGGACGGGTCGGTCAGGATTTCCTGGTAACCGGTCATGGAGGTGTTGAAAACCACCTCACCAACAGTTGAGCCTTCCGCGCCAATAGCGCGACCGCGAAAGACACTGCCATCGGCGAGCACCAGCAAAGCCGGGGTGGTGCTGGGCATCAGGGATTCCGGCGTGGGAACGGCGTTGTTCAATTCAATCTCCAGTCGTCAGAACAGCTTCCGGGCAGGGTGAGAGGGCGCACCTGAACAGGTAATTCAGGGTGCGTGCCAGGTGAAGTTTCAGCTGCAACTTTTTCCCCTGAGCCCTTTATAAAAAAGCGAGATGAAACCTACGCTTCATCTCGCTTCGTTATAGAGTTCTTCTCGGGCGCTCACTGCGGCATGTACCTGGGCTCTCACGGTGTGTCCGGCAACCGGTTTTTCGGTTGAGTGGGCGGGGAAATCCGCCAGCACCGGCGCAATTTTGGGGCTGGAAAGCCACGGGCCCTGCTGCCTGCTCCTCGACCGCGTGAACACGGGAAGAAGCCATTCTGGCGCGGGAAACTTCGGTGGGACCTTTCCAAGCCGGGCGCAGATTCTACGGGAAAACGGCAGTAATCGCCAGTACAAATTTACGCCAGAGATCACTCTCCGGGACAGCCAGTCAGAAGGAAGGCGCGAATCGCCGCTAGTTCGCGGCGCGGGTCAGGCGGAACAGGCTGGTGCCCATTTTCAGTTCCGCGCGGTCAAGACGGGTCTTGTTCAATTGCAGGGACAAATTGGCGCCGCTGCCGGAGAACTCCACCATGCCCCCCAGCAGGGTAAAACGGCTGACGTCGCTGACGGTCAGCACCGGAAAGAACTCCAGCGCGCCCACTGTCTTGGCCATGAGCTCCCTGTCCATTTCACCCCCCATCACCACAATCTGGCAACGCCGCATGCGCATGGTCTCATCGTCGTTTACCGTTTCCAGTTCAACCAGGCGCCCCTGGATACGGTGCCGGTGAAATCGCACGCTCAGTGGTGGTATCAGCGCATCGTCGCCCACCACGCAGATACGGAAAGGCGCAGCGGAACCGTTGAACACCTCAATGGGCCACTGGAAGTGGTGGGCAAAATGGACGATGTAGTCGACCATGACCTTACGGCCAAGGTCCGTATCGGAAAGGTAATCCGCACGCGCAGGGGCGGCGGCAAGCGCGCTGGATACAAGGCAGCAGCACAGCAGACGACAGCAGGCCGACGTCATCTTGGCGGTCAAAATAGCGAACTTGAACATCTATGGGGTCACCGGCGCGAATAATGGCCCCACCGGGAAATTAGCGGTGGGGCTCCCCAAAGACTAGTCTCGCCCAGCCTCCCCCACCACGGGGGGAGCACAAGCCGGGCGCCAGAAAACGTACACCGCTGGCCCCGGGGCAGTCACTCAGTTTTCTCCGTCCCCAACAGGTATCGTCGGGCGCCATTTCAGCGCCTTCTCGATGGCCATGATCATAGAGCCGGCCACATCCTTGCGGGTGGCGCTCTCGATACCTTCAAGACCCGGCGAGGAGTTCACCTCCAGTAGCAGCGGCCCCTTCTTGGAGCGGATGATATCCACACCGGCCACTTTCAGGCCGAGTGTTTTCGCCGCCTTGATCGCCAGCTTGCGCTCTTCCGGCAGGATTTTGACCACCGACGCGGTGCCACCCTGGTGAATGTTGGCGCGGAACTCGCCCGGCGCCGCTTCCCGCTGGATGGCGGCAAAGACTTTACCGTCCACCACAAACAGGCGCAGATCCTTGCCCTGAGCCTCGCGAATAAACTCCTGCACCAGCAGATTCACCTTCAGCGACTTGAACGCATTGATCACCGACTCCGCCGCCTTGCGGGTTTCCGCCAGTACCACACCGCGCCCCTGGGTGCCCTCGAGCAGCTTCACGATCAGCGGTGCGCCGCCCACCATTTCAATCAACTCATTGGTATCCATGGGCGAGTTGGCGAAACCGGAGATCGGAATATTCAATCCGCCTTCCTGCAGCAGCTGCAGGGAGTAAAGCTTGTCCCGGGACTGACTGATGGCCTGGGAACCATTCAGGGCGTAGACGCCGATACTTTCAAAGTGACGGGTAAGCGCGCAGCCGTAAAACGTCTGGCTTGGGCGAATACGCGGAATGACCGCATCCAGGTTGTTGAGAATGCGGCCGTCCCGGTAGTGCACCTCCGGCTCGGCGGAATCCAGCTTCATGTAACACTGGCGAATATTCAGGAACGTCATGCGGTGACCGCGTTCGGCACCGGCTTCCATAATCCGCTGGTTGCTGTACAGATCCGGGTTCGACGCCAGCACACCAATTCGCAGACCCGTGCCCGCTATATGGTGCTCGTCGTGGTAGTACTCTTCGATTTGACTGGGCGGGATTTCCCCCAGGCAAAAACTCTCCGACGGGTCCACCAGCATGCGCCCCATCATCGCCTCGCGGCCGAGCAGCATGCGGTAACCCATGGAATCCCGGTTGGTCAGAGTCAGTTCAATGTCCCAGACACTGCCGCCAATACTGATACTGGTTTTGATCACAAGGCGCTTTTCCGAATCGCCGGAAGAACTGCGTATGGTTCTGCGGTCCAGTACACGCGCTTCACAGCGCACCCGAGGGCGACGCAGATTCTGCAGAGGATGCGCCTCGAAGCTCACCCACGGCTCACCGCCACGGTTGAATTGCTGGATGTTGTAGGCGTGCAGACAGGAAGTCTTGGCTCCGGAGTCCACCCTCGCCTTGATCGCGGGAATCCCCAGACTCGGAAAGGCACACCACTCTTCACTGCCAACAATGATCTTTTTATCCAAGTGTCGCTCCTTAAAAGCGTGTAATACCGCGAGGTGACGTGGCGTTACTTCAACCCCAGCACATCGCGCATATCGTATTGGCCGGCAGCGCGGCCGGTTAACCAGGCCGCGGCGCGCACGGCACCGCGGGCAAATGCCAGACGACTGCTGGCCTTATGGGTGATTTCAATGCGTTCGCCGTCGGCGAGAAAAGACACCGTATGCTCCCCCACCACGTCGCCGCCGCGCACAGTGGCAAATCCAATGGTTTCGCGCTCACGGGCCCCGGTCTGGCCCTCGCGGCCATAGACTGCGACCTTGGACAGGTCCCGCCCCAGGGTATCGGCAATCACTTCTCCCATACTGAGCGCGGTACCGGAGGGAGCATCCACTTTGTGGCGATGGTGGGCCTCGACGATTTCAATATCCACGTCATCGCCCAGCACCCGCGCCGCGGTTTCCAGTAAGTTAAAGCACAGATTCACACCGGTGGAAAAATTGGTCGCGAAACACAGCGGGGTTTTATCGCCCGCGCTCAACATCTGAGCGCGCTCGTCCGCGGTAAACCCGGTGGTGCCAATCACGATAGCCTTGCCGCGCTCGGCACAGTAGGCCGCATTGGCGAGCGTGGCCTGCGGTGAGGTAAAGTCGATCAGCACATCGAACTCGGCCTTTTCCAGGCTGTCCACAATTGCCAGGCCATTGCGGCCGAGACCGGCCACCTCACCGGCATCCACACCCACCAGGCTCGACCCGGGGCGCACGATGGCACCGCTCAGCCTGGCCTTACCCTCTTGCTCTGCATAGGACACAGCCTCCGCCAGTACCCGGCCCATACGGCCACCAAACCCTGTGATTGCAATGTTTACTGACATATTCCCTGACTCTCCTGCTGTACCGAGGTTCCAGTCGCTCATCGGCCTATTTTCAGCCCGACCGAACGAAAGCGGCGGATTCTACCCCGGTTTTTCGGCGCACCCCACCAAAAAGCATGACGGCGCCAACACTGTGACATCCGCCACAGCGAACAAAGCTACCAGAGAACTGACCCGGGAGTTCACCTTGTGACACAGAATTCCTTCACTAGACTTTGAATAGCCCGAATGAATGGAGCGCCTCTTGATGTTTAGTGACACGCAAAACTCTCTCTGGTCCAACCTGTCCGCCGCCATCCTGGCAATACTGCTCTCCACCATACTCTCCTTCCCCAGCCACGCCTCTGATAGCCAGGCTTCCGATAGCAAGCTGGGATCAATGGACGACTTCTGGGAGAAATACGACGATATCGCGGACTGGATAACCCTGCGCCTGAAGCTGACACCGGAGCAGGAAGAGAAGGTTCTGCCTCTCCTGGAAAAAAACTTCGAATTGCAGATGGCCATTATGGGCGACTACGGCATCAAGCCAGACAAGATGGTCCCCGAGTTGACCGAGGAACAGAAAGAAGAGATTGATGCAAAGATAATTGCGGTGCGCGCGGCAACCCGAGTGGAAGCCATCAGCGTCTTGAGTGAAGAGCAACTGGAAGAGCTAAAAAAAATCCAGAAGGAATATCACCAGGAGCTTCGTGCGAGGCTTGAGGAAAACTGACACCAACAAAAAAGCCCGGGCTTTACAGACCGGGCTTTTTTGTAGCGTGAACCAGAACGTAACAGCGCACAGCGCTTACAGTTTCATATCACCAAAGAAATTCTTCACGCCCTCAAACCAACCGGTCTGGCGGGGCGAATTTTTCTTCTCGCTCAGGGTACCGGCGAATTCTTCCAGCAGTTCTTTCTGCTTTGTGGACAGGTTTACCGGGGTCTCCACCACCACACGGCACAGCAGGTCGCCCGGGGCACCACCGCGCACCGGGGTGACACCCTTGCCGCGCAGGCGGAACAGCTTTCCGGTCTGGCTCTCGGCCGGGATCTTCAGTTTGACCTTGCCATCCAGGGTCGGCACTTCCATCTCGCCACCAAGAGCAGCGGTCACGAAGCTGATCGGCACTTCGCAGTACAGGTTTTTACCATCGCGCTGGAACAGCTCATGCTCGCGCACCATGACCTGTACATACAGATCGCCGGCCGGGCCGCCATCGGGGCCGGCTTCGCCTTCACCGGCCAAGCGAATGCGATCGCCGGTATCCACACCGGGCGGTACCTTGACCGACAGGGTTTTGGTTTCTTCCACGCGACCGCGACCGTGACAGTCGGTGCAGGGATCGGTGATTACGGTACCGCGCCCGCGACAGTTGGGGCAGGTCTGCTGAACCGAGAAGAATCCCTGCTGCATGCGCACCTGACCGGCACCACCACAGGTGCCGCAGGTCTGGGGTTTGGAACCGGCCTTGGCACCGGAGCCATGACAGGTGCCACAGTTGGCCAGGGTCGGCACCTTGATCTTGACCGTGGTGCCGCGCACTGCGTCTTCCAGATCCAAGTCCAGGTCGTAGCGCAGGTCGGAACCGCGTGCCGGACCACGGCGGCCGCCACCGGCGCCGCCACCAAAGATATCGCCAAACACGTCACCGAAGATATCGGAGAAACCGCCAAAGCCGCCGGCACCGGCGCCGCCTGCCTGACCGTCAACGCCGGCGTGACCGAACTGGTCGTAGGCCGCTTTCTTTTGCGGATCGGAAAGCACTTCGTAGGCCTCGTTGGCCTCTTTGAATTTGTTTTCCGCCTCTTTATCGTCGGGGTTGCGGTCCGGGTGATATTTCATCGCCACCCGGCGGTAAGCTTTTTTCAGCTCCTTTTCATCCGCGCCTTTGCTGACGCCGAGGACTTCGTAGTAATCGCGTTTGGACATAGCTCTGTGTGTTCTTCTTAAAACTGCAGAAGGCGCGAAAGCTCAGCCGAGCCTCCGCGCCTTTTTTTAAACCCTCCCGGAGCCAGCTCAGGGAGGGTTAGGACAAGTCGTTGACTCGTGAAGAGTTACTTGTCTTCTTTCTTGTCGTCTTTGACTTCTTCGAACTCAGCGTCCACTGCATCGTCACCGCCGGAAGACTGTGCCTGTTCGGCCTGCTCCGCGGCGGCTTCGCCGGCTTGCGCCTGCTCTGCATACATCTTCTGCGCGACAGGGCCGGAGGCTTCGGTCAGCTTGGTGGTAGCCGCTTCCATGGCCGCCTTGTCGTTGCCTTTTACCGCTTCCTCGGCTTCTGCCAGAGCGGCGTCGATTGCGGCTTTCTCTTCCGCAGTCGCCTTGTCACCGGCTTCTTCCAGAGTTTTCTTGGTGGCGGAGATCAGGCCGTCGAGGGTGTTGCGGGTGGTCACCAGCTCCTCGAACTGCTTGTCCGCTTCGGCGTTGGCCTCGGCGTCCTGTACCATTTTTTCGATCTCGTCATCGGACAGGCCGGAAGAGGCCTTGATCACGATGGACTGCTCTTTGCCAGTCGCCTTGTCTTTGGCGTGCACGTGCAGGATACCGTTGGCATCGATGTCGAAGGTTACTTCGATCTGCGGCATGCCGCGCGGTGCCGGCGGGATGTCAGCCAGGTCGAAACGACCCAGAGATTTGTTCTGTGCCGCCTGCTTGCGCTCACCCTGCACCACGTGAATGGTCACCGCAGTCTGGTTGTCGTCAGCGGTGGAGAACACCTGGGACTTTTTGGTCGGGATGGTGGTGTTCTTGTCGATCAGCGGAGTCGCCACGCCACCCATGGTTTCGATACCCAGGGTCAGCGGGGTTACGTCCAGCAGCAGTACGTCTTTCACGTCACCGCCCAGAACCGCGCCCTGAATCGCTGCACCAACGGCAACGGCTTCGTCCGGGTTCACGTCTTTGCGCGGCTCTTTGCCGAAGAATTCGGTGACCTTGGACTGTACCAGCGGCATGCGGGTCTGACCGCCCACCAGGATCACTTCGTCGATACCAGAGGCAGACAGGTCGGCGTCGGCCAGAGCAGTTTTTACCGGCTCCAGGGAGCGGGTAACCAGGTCTTCTACCAGGCTTTCCAGCTTGGCGCGGGTCAGTTTCACAACCAGGTGCTTGGGACCGGTGGCGTCTGCGGTGATGTACGGCAGGTTCACTTCGGTCTGCTGGCTGGAAGACAGCTCGATCTTGGCTTTTTCTGCGGCTTCTTTCAGGCGCTGCATGGCCAGTGGGTCGCCTTTCAGGTCGATGCCCTGCTCTTTCTTAAACTGCTCTGCCAGATAGTCGATCAGGCGCAGGTCGAAGTCTTCACCACCGAGGAAGGTGTCACCGTTGGTGGACAGCACTTCAAACTGTTTCTCGCCATCGACGTCGGCGATTTCAATGATGGAGATATCGAAGGTACCACCACCCAGGTCATAAACCGCGATGGTGCGGTCACCACCGGCTTTGTCCATGCCGTAGGCCAGCGCAGCCGCAGTCGGCTCGTTGATGATGCGCTTCACGTCCAGACCGGCGATACGGCCGGCGTCTTTGGTGGCCTGGCGCTGGGAGTCGTTGAAGTAGGCCGGTACGGTGATTACCGCTGCGTCTACTTTCTCACCGAGGAAATCTTCCGCGGTTTTCTTCATTTTCTTCAGCACTTCGGCAGAAATCTGCGGCGGTGCTTTCTTGTCGCCCTTCACTTCTACCCAGGCGTCGCCGTTCTCGGCTTCAACGATGGAGTAAGGCACCATTTTGATGTCTTTCTGCACAACGTCGTCTTTGAACTTGCGACCGATCAGACGCTTTACCGCGTACAGGGTGTTGGTCGGGTTGGTGACGGACTGGCGCTTGGCGGACTGGCCCACCAGCACTTCGTTGTCGTCGGTGAATGCAACGATGGAAGGGGTGGTGCGATCGCCTTCCGCGTTCTCGATAACGCGGGCCTTGTCGCCGTCCAGTACCGCCACACAGCTGTTGGTGGTACCCAGGTCGATGCCGATGATTTTACCCATGCTCTAAATCCTCACTTTGCTGCGCGCGCCGCTGCTCTGTTCTGTGTGGCCGGGCGCTGCGCTGTTTAATTCGGTTGCCTGCTTATATTGGTGCCGCCGTTCACATTTCAAGGGCGGCGCCACAGGGTTTCTGGTGAAAAAGCGAAAGGCCTTACGGCGCTTTGCTAACAACCACCATCGCCGGGCGCACCAGGCGGCCGTTCAGGCGGTAGCCTTTCTGGAAGCAGTCCAGAACCGTGTTTGGCTCCACATCCGGGTTGGGCACCTGGGTCATAGCCTGGTGCAGTTCCGGATCGAAGGGCTCGCCCGCCGGGTCGATCACTTCCACACCGGACTTGACCAGGGTGTCGATAAAAGACTTCTGGGTCAGCTCGATGCCTTCCACCACCGCCTTTTGCGCTTCATCTTCACCATCGATGGTGGAGAGGGCGCGCTCCAGGTTATCCACCACCGGCAGCAGCTCTTTGATCAGCTTCTCTACGCCGAATTTGTGGGCCTTTTCCACATCCTGCTGGGCGCGGCGGCGGGCGTTCTGCACCTCGGCCTGGGCGCGCAGCACCATATCTTTGTGGTCCGCCAGTTGCTGGTGCAGGGAAGCGATCTCTTCTTCCAGTGCACTGTCACTGCCAGCCAGCTCTTCCGCCAGCGCTTCTTCTGCGGCTTGCTGCTCTTCGGCGCTCGGGGTTTCCACCTCGGCGGCCTGCTCTGCCTGATCGCCAGTCTCGATCTGTTCTTCTTCGCTGCGCTCTTTGGCCACTGCTTTCTCCGTCTGTGTCCGTCGGACAACTGCCAATTGGTCAAAATGGGAACACACCGGCAGCGGGGACGCCGCGGGTGAGGATGGCTATATGGGGGCGCCGGTGGCCACTTCAAGTGATGCCGCAATTGATGCCGAAAGGGATCCGCGCCGGGCCGGCAATTGAGTGAGGAAAATGTGCTGCCCGCCGCACGACCAAGTTAACTGCCTTGTTGATTGCCTCGCAATTAGCCCCCGGGGTGATTGAAACCCCCTGGACAAATACTGTATAAACAACCACTACTGAATCACCAATCTAACAACGGCGATCACATTCCCATGTTGCTGCATCTGTCTATCAGTCAGTTCACCCTGGTCGACCAGCTGGAGCTGGAATTTGGCCCGGGCACCAGCACCCTCACCGGAGAGACCGGCGCGGGCAAGTCCATTACCCTCGATGCCCTGGGCCTGGCGCTGGGCGACCGCGGCAACGGCGAGCTGGTCCGAGCCGGCGCCAAGCGCGCCGACATCCACGCCACCTTCGATATCAGTGCGCATCAAGACGCCCGCTCCTGGCTGGAAGAACAGGAGATGGACGCCGGGCGCGAAGTAATCCTGCGCCGCACCATCAGTGCCGACGGCCGCTCCCGCGCCTATATCAATGGCCAGCCGGTCACCCTGATGCAGTTGCGCACCCTGGGCGAACAACTGATCGATATCCACAGCCAGCACGAACACCAGTCACTGCTGAAGAAAGACACCCACCGCCGCCTGCTGGACGAATACGCCCACGCCGAGGCGCAGAGCGCCGAAGTGCGCATTCACTACAAAACCTGGCAGGACCAGTATCGCCGCTACCGCAAACTGGCAGACAGCGCCGAGGAAACCCAGGCCCGCCGCGACCTGCTGGAATACCAGCTAGAAGAGCTGGAACAGCTGCACCTGAAACCAAACGAGCTGGAGGAGCTGGAAAGCGAGCAGCGCCAGCTGGCCAATGCCGGTGACATCCTGAACGGCAGCTATCAACTGGCTGCGCTGCTGAACGGCGGTGAGGGCGATATCGCCGAGCAACTGCACCGCGCCCTGCAGCTGGTGGGCGCCATGCCGGAACAGAGCCCGGCGCTCGCCGAAGTCGCGCAGATGCTCGACAGCGCGCGTATCCAGATCGACGAGGCCGGCAGCACCCTGTCCCGGCATATCGACCGTTTTGAGATGGACCCGGAGCGGCTGGCGGAAGTGGAAGAGCGCCTGTCCGCCATCTACTCCATCGCCCGCAAACACCGGATCCAGCCGGATCAGCTGCCGGAACTGCAACAGCAGTGGCAGCAGGAACTGGAAGAAATCGGCGCGGTGGATGCCCTGGACAAGCTGGCTGGCGAGTGCGAACGGCTGGAGCAGGACTTCCGCAAAGCCGCCGGCAAGCTCAGCAAACTGCGCACCGCAGCTGCGAAAAAGCTGGCGGATGCGGTAAACAGCCAGCTGGCGGATCTCGCCATGCCCCACGCGCGGGTGGAGTTGGCACTCACATCACTGGAAAAGCCCACCGCCACCGGCCTGGAAGAAGTGGAGATACTCATCGCCACCAACCCCGGCCAAGCCCCGCGGGCACTGGGAAAGATCGCCTCCGGTGGCGAGCTGTCCCGGGTCAGCCTGGCGATTCAGGTGGTCACCGCGCAGACCTCGCGCACCCCCACCCTGGTATTCGACGAGGTGGATGTGGGTATCGGCGGCGCCACCGGCGATGTGGTGGGCAAGCTGCTGCGCCAACTGGGCGAGCGCGGCCAGGTAATCTGCGTGACCCATCTGGCCCAGGTGGCCGCCCGCGCGCATCGCCAGTACCTGGTGGAGAAGCACAGTGACGGAGAAGCGGCCTTTGTGGCCCTACGGGAGCTGAAAGATGCCGAGCGCAGTGTGGAAGTCGCACGCATGCTGGGTGGCGAGCCCACCGCACAATCCCTGGCGCACGCCGAGGAGATGTTGGCGCGAGCCTGACCGGGGTCTAGCTGAGGCCGAAATTGACCGAAAGTGGCGGCAGATTCACTTTATACTGCCGCGTCCAAACCCAGGCCCCACTGGGGATACAACTACACTGTCGGGCAAAGAACTCGGTCTCACTATGCAAACCACCATATTCAACACCCCAATCCTCACTCCCTGCCTGCGCCTGCTCGCGCGCCTGCTGCTCAAATTGCACGGCTGGAAGGTGGTCGCCGACGAACGCGCACTGAAGCTGAAGAAGTACGTGATGCTGGCGGCCCCACACACCTCCAACTGGGATGGCTATTTCTTTATCCTCGCCGCGCTGAAGCTGAAGGTGAACCCCCAGTGGATGGGCAAAGACAAACTGTTCCAGTTTCCTCTGGGTGGCACCATGCGCTGGTTTGGCGGTATTGCGGTGGACCGCAGCAAGGCCAATAACCTGGTGGAAGCCACCATCAATCAGTACAAGGTGCGGGACGAATTGGTGATCGCAGTGCCGCCGGAAGGCACGCGCGGCAAGGCGGAGCGCTGGAAAACCGGCTTCTACCACATTGCCCGCGGCGCGGCGGTACCGGTGGTATGCGGCTTTATCGATTTCGCGCGCAAGGAAGCCGGGCTCGGCCCCGCGATGGAAATGGGGGAAAACCTGGCCAGGGAACTGGCGCGGTTTGGTGAGTTCTACGCAACCAAGACCGGGAAATACCCCAGCGATTACACCCCACCGGTGTGATTGGCAGACATGAAAAAGGGGAGCATAGGCTCCCCTTTTTCATGTCAGGCGCAGCGACGCTCGTCGCTATCAGCCTTCTTTCTTCTTCACATACAGCACCAGGCTGTGGCCGGTCAGCTCGTAGCCGTGCTCTTCGGCAATCTGGTGCTGAAGCTCTTCGATCTGCTCGTTGTGGAACTCAATCACCTTGCCGGAATCGGTGCACACCATGTGGTCGTGGTGGTCGCCGCGGTCCAGCTCGAATACGGAGTGGCCGCCATCAAAGTTGTGGCGCATCACCAGGCCGGCGCTCTCAAACTGGGTCAGTACCCGGTAAACAGTGGCCAAACCGACGTCTTCGCCAGCCTCCAGCAGCATCTTGTACACATCCTCAGCGCTCAGATGCTGTTCACTGGCGCTCTCGAGCAGCTGCAGAATTTTTACACGCGGCAGGGTGACCTTGAGGCCAGCCTTGCGCAGTTCCTGATTTTCGTTCGACATGTGTATTCAGATTCCGGATGTGTTTTCTCTATCGGTGTTTCGCCTGTTGGCAGGCGAATAGTTCGGGTATTATCCACGCCCAGTGTGGACAGCGAAACCCCAACCGCTGAAATCGCCAACTGTGCCGCGAGGGGATCCGGTGAGGAATCTTCCGCAGATGCGGGAACTTAATTGCCCGAATGGCGACTATTCTGTGTTGGGGCCGGGCGCTGGACGCCCGGGCCACAAGCCCCACCTGAACACCCTCGTCAGGTCGGGGGCCGTTAAGGAACCATAAAAATCCAGATGGAGCATTCAATGCCATCAGTTGTACGTATTCTGCTGATCGCCGGGCTGGTTAGCCTGGTTACCGGTTGCAGCCTGTTCAAATTCCCCGGCGTGCACCGCATTCAGGTTCAGCAGGGCAATATCATCACCCAGGAGATGGTCGACAAACTGCAACCGGGTATGACCCGCCGTCAGGTACGCTTCGTGCTGGGCACCCCGCTGGTTGAGGACACCTTCAACCCCAACCGCTGGGACTACATCAACCGTGTGCGCAGCCCCAAAGGGGAAGAGACCCAGCAGCGTTTCACCGTCTATTTCAATGGCGACCAGTTGATCGAAACCAGCGGCGACTGGCAGCCGGCCAACTGGCCCTGAACACCCCCAGCTTCCCGGACCGGAGCGAACCGCGTCAGCCGCCCTCGGCCTGACGCTTCGCCTTCGCCGCCCGCTGCTTGCGCGCCTCTTTGGGGTCGGCAATCAACGGGCGGTACACTTCTACCCGGTCTCCCGGCTGCAAAACATACTCTGCGGCCACCGCCAACCCCTTGGTGCCAAGCGCCTGGCCAAATATCCCGAGTTTCGCAGTTGCCGGATCCACTTCCGGGTATTCCCGCGGTATACCCGACAGCTCCAGCGCCTGCAGCGCCGTAGTACCCGGTTCCACCAGCAGGCTCATCAGGCGCTGCTCGTGGGGCAACGCATAAACCACTTCTACGGCGATGGTTTTCTGCTTGGTCATCCGTTCTCTCCATTCATTCCGTTCTGCTTATAGACCTGCTTCGCCCGCTCGCACATGGCATCCACCATCTGGTTGGCGATACCGCCGAACAACTTGCCGGCGGCGGCACCCAGCAACCGGTTCTCCACGCTAAACGACAGCGCAAAGGCCACCTTGCAGGCATTTTCGGCCAACGGGGTAAAAGTCCAGCAACCGTTGAAACTGCTGAACGGTCCGTCCACCAGCACCAGCTCCATCTTATCCGGGCGCTGCAATCGGTTGCGGGTGGTAAAGCTCTGGCTGATACCCGCCCGGGACAGGTCCAGCCGCGCTTCCAGGGTTTCTTCGTCCCGGTGCAGCACTTCCGCCCCGCGGCAGCCCGGTAAAAACTGCGGGTAACTCGCCACATCGTTGACCAGGTCAAACATCTGTTCCGCGCTGTACATCACCAGCGCGCTGCGCTCAATTTTTGTCATCGGTCAAACTTTATTCATCATTTAAGGATTGCCCCACGGAGGCGGATTTCTTGCCTATCCTGTGTGGCGAGGGCAATTTTCGCCCGCGACGCTACTCAAGGCGGATAAATCCTGCAACAATCGGTTTTTATCTGCCCGGTTGTTCCGGGCCCGAAAGTGTTAAAAAGTCCGGCCGCCAACCTCATATCCAGCGGCCAGGGCCGCAATCATTCAGACGACAAGAATAAAAGGCAAGCGAGAAACCTATGTCTGCAGCTCGAGAACATTTCGGATCCCGCATCGGGTTTATCCTGGCCGCCGCCGGCTCCGCGGTCGGCATTGGCAACCTGGTCGCTTTCCCGGTGGCCGCCACCAAAAGCGGGGGTGGCGCCTTCCTGCTGGTTTACGCCCTGTTTGTATTCCTGATCTGCCTGCCGGTGATGATGGCGGAGCTGGCACTCGGCCGCAAAACTGATAAAGACCCGGTGGGTGCCTATCGCCAGCTTTCCGGCAGCTCTAAACTCTGGCGTATTCCCGGCTGGCTGGCGCTCATCACCCCATTTATGATCGCGGTATTCTATATGGTGGTCACCGTATGGGTCCTCGGGTATCTGGTCGAGATCTTCAAGGGCAACCTGACCAGTCTCACCACCGAAGCCTATTTCGGCGAGTTCATCAATTCCAAGACCGTGTTCTTCTACCTGATCGCGCTGATGCTGATGATCAATGGCGTGCTTTCCATGGGTGTAAAAGACGGTATCGAGCGCGCGGCCAAGACGCTGATGCCGCTGCTGTTTGTGATGCTGCTGGTGCTGGTGCTGTTTGTCCTGACCCGCGAAAACGCCATGATCGGGGTGAAGTACTACCTGATTCCCGACTTTTCCAAGTTGAGTGGCGAGGTCATCAGCAAGGCCATGGCACAGGCCTTCTTCTCGCTGTCCCTCGGCATGGGCATTATGATCACCTACGGCTCCTATATGAAAAAGCGGGACTCCATCCCCGGTTCCGCCAAGGCCGTGGCCCTGACCGACACCATGGTCGCGTTTACCGCGGGCCTGCTGATTCTGCCAAGTATCTTCCACTTCAACCCGCAGATTGATACCGCCTCCCTGAGCGACTCCTCTGCCGGTATGATCTTCCTGTTCCTGCCGAAGATCTTCCTCTCTCTCCAGGACAGCATCGGCTACACCGGCGCGAGCATATTTGCCGCGGCGTTCTTTTTCCTGGTCTTTGTGGCGGCACTCACTTCGCTGGTTTCCATCATTGAAGTGCCCATCGCCACTCTGCGTGACGAGCGCGGTATGACTCGCAAAAAGGCCATTTACACCGTAGCGACAGTGCAGCTGATCCTCGCCGCGTGCTGTGCCATGTCCTTTGGCATGGCGGACTGGCTGACCCAGTTTGTCAGCCTTGCCGGCAGTGATAAATCCTTCTTCGATCTGGTAGAAATCGTGTTTTACGATACCATCCTGCCCCTGAACGGCCTGCTGGTATGTATCTTCGTGATCTACAAGTGGAAGCGGGCCAATTTCGACCAGGAGCTACACGAGGGCGATACCGGCTTTGCAGGCTCTCTCTCACAGAAATATGTAAACTTCGCCCTCGGGACCTTTATCCCGGCAATTCTGCTGTTGATCTTTATCAACACCGTTGCGCTGAAGTTTTTCGGCTCCAGCATTCTCTAAAAGACACGACATTCGCCTGACAAAGGCACACAGAAGTATTCATGGCAAAAAAGAAAAAGGCCCCGTCCTCAAACACCATCGCCCTCAACAAGAAGGCCAAGCACGATTATTTTATCGAGGAGAAGTTTGAGGCGGGCATGGAACTGCAGGGCTGGGAAGTCAAATCCTGCCGCGAAGGCAAGGCTCAGCTCACCGACAGCTACGTACTGTTCAAAGACGGCCAGGCCTGGCTGCTGGGCGCGCGGGTCCAGCCGCTGCCCAGCGCCTCCACCCACTTTGTCACCGAGCCGGATCGCACCCGCCGCCTGCTGCTGAACAAGCGCGAAATTGCCAAGCTGGTCGCCGCGGTGAACCAGAAAGGCTACGCCTGCGTGTGTACCGCCATTTACTGGAAGAAACACCTGATCAAATGCGAGATCGCACTGGCGAAAGGTAAGGCCAGCCACGACAAACGCGAAACCCTGAAGGAACGGGACTGGAACCGCCAGAAGCAGCGGTTGATGCGCACGGACAATCGCTGATTCCCCCTCAACAGAAGAATAACGACGAGATTCACCAATGAGTGCACCGCGAGGACAGTTCAGTTCCAATTTCGGCTTTCTGATGGCCGCAGCCGGCTCCGCCGTAGGCCTGGGTAATATCTGGGGCTTCCCCACCAATGTGGCCGCCAACGGTGGCGCCGCCTTTGTGATGGTCTACCTGCTGCTGGCCTTTATGCTGGCCTACCCGGTATTGATGGCGGAACTCGCCATCGGCCGCCACGCCCGCAGCAATATGGTGAAAGCCCTGCGCGGTATCTCCACCGGCCCGGTGAGCCGCGGCGTGGGCACACTGGCGGGCTTCGGTGGTATCGCCGTTGCCTCACTGATTCTCAGCTTTTACGCCATCGTCGCCGGCTGGATGGTGGCGCATCTGGCAGATCCCTTCGCCACGCTGGTCGGTGCGACCGATACCGCAAGCTGGCTCACCGGTGACAGCACCACCCGCAACTTCACCTTTACCGCCATTTTCAGCGGCCTCACCATGCTGATTATTGCCAGTGGCGTTGAGAAAGGGATCGAACGCTGGTCGACCCTGCTGATGCCAGCCCTGATTGTTCTTTTGCTACTGCTGATCGTGTACGTACTCACTCAGCCCGGTGCCATGCAGGGCCTGGAAGCCTATCTGATTCCGGATTTCAGCAAGCTGTCTCCGCAACTTCTGCTGTCGGCCATGGGCCAGGCATTCTTCTCGCTTTCTCTGGGTGTGGGCACCATGCTGATCTACGGCTCCTACCTCAGCAAACAGGAGAGCCTGCCGCGCCTGGGTGCGCTGGTTACCCTGATCGATGTGGGCATCGCGTTCACCGCCGGCCTGTTGATTCTGCCGGCCATGTACGTGGCACAGGAAGCGGGTACCCAGATCTTCTCCGAAGCGGGCGACCTGATTGCCGGCCCCGGCCTGATCCTGCAGGTACTGCCCGCCCTATTCGACACCATGGGCACCAGCGGCCTGTTTGTCGCCATCGCCTTCTTTGCCCTGATGGTCATCGCCTCCCTCACCTCCTCCATTTCGATGCTCGAAGTACCGGTGGCCTTTTCCATCGAGAACCTGGGACTCAAGCGCAAGCCCGCCACCCTGATGATGGGCGCGATCATTTTTGCCATCAGCACCCTGATCATTTTCAACTTCGAAGCACTGTTTGGACTGGTGATCTCCATCAGCACCGAATACGGTCAGCCACTGCTGGGCGTCGCGCTGTGCGTATTTGCTGGCTGGATCTGGCGCCGCGACCAGCTACTGGCAGAACTTCAGGAAGGTCACCCGGGTATCGAGAACACCCTGTTCTGGAAGATCTGGCCCTGGTACGTGCGCATTGTCTGCCCGCTGCTGATCCTCGCCGCGTTTGCGCAAACCGTGCTGTAAGCACCCATGCCAGCCAGAAAACCGCCCTCGTTCGTCCGCAACCGCACCGCCAACGGCAAGCGCCCCGGGAAACCGAAACCCGTGCAGGGCACGCCGGAGCTGGATATCGAGCGCTTCAGCCACGAGGTGCGCGGTATCGCACGCTACAACGGCAAAACCGTGTTTGTGGATAACGCACTGCCGGGGGAGAAGGTACGCGCACGCTTTACCGCGCAGCGCGCCAAATTTGATGAGGCGGTGGCGGTAGAAATCCTCGAGCCATCTGCAGACCGCTTGTCGCCACCCTGCCCCCACGCGGAGGTATGCGGAGGCTGTGCGCTGCAACAGATGACTCCCGAGGCACAGATCCAGGCCAAACAGCAGATACTCCTGGACCAGCTGCAGCGCTTTGCCAAGGCCGTTCCGGAACAGGTCATTCCGCCCCTGACCGGCGCAACCCTGGGCTACCGCCACAAGGCGCGCCTGGGCGTGCGTTTTGTAAAACCCAAGAGCGGAGGCAAGCCGCAGCTGGTGCTCGGGTTCCGGGAAAAGGGCTCCAACGATCTCACCGAGATCGACCAGTGCCTGGTACTGCCCACGTCCGCCTCGGCACTGATCCCGGGATTAAAGGAAACCGTTCTGCAGTGCGAAGGTCGCCGGGCAATTTCGCATATCGAAATTGCGGTCGGTGATGACCATACCGCCCTGGTGATCCGACACCTGCAACCGCTTTCCGCGAGCGACCTGGCACACTGGCGCGCTTTCGCCGAATCCCACGATCTTCACCTGTACCTGCAGGGGGAAGCGGGCGACGACAGCACCCGCAAGGTGTGGCCGGAATCCAGTCCCGATCGCCTGAGTTACGGACTGCCCGCATTCGACCTGAAACTGGATTTTCATCCCCAGGACTTTATCCAGGTCAACTTCGACATCAACCGGCAGATGGTTTCCCACGCCCTCGAACTGCTCGACGTGCAACCGGAGGACCGGGTGCTGGATCTGTTCTGCGGTCTCGGCAATTTCACCCTGCCCCTGGCCACTCGCGCCAGGGAAGTGGTTGCCGTAGAAGGTCTGTTATCGCTCACCCAGCGCGGCCGCGAAAACGCCGAGGCGAACGGACTGACCAATATCCAGTTCCAGGCCGCCGACCTCAACGCCGACTTCACCCGCAGCCCCTGGGCCCGCGGCGGCTTCGACCGCATCCTGCTGGACCCACCGCGCAACGGCGCCCTCGAAGTGGTGCGCAATATCCGCCACTTCAACGCCAAAGCCATCCTCTACATCTCCTGCAACCCCGCCACCCTGGCCCGGGACGCCGGGGAACTTCTGCAGGCCGGCTACCGTCTAAGCAAAGCGGGCGTAATGGACATGTTCCCCCACACCACCCATGTGGAGTCCATCGCCCTGTTCGAAAAAGCCTGAACCGGCAGTCAAACTTTTTTGAGTCACGTCTATTGTGACAATCCGGCTTCAGGTATAATGATCGATACGCAAACGTGCTTTAGCACTGAGCAGAATTCGGGGATGACTTGGATTCGACGCCGGTGACAAAACCATGGGTGCATGCCGTGAGGGTAGCGAATCACGTAAATCCAAAGCTGCATTTTATTAGTTGCCAACGACGACAACTACGGTGCCGCTCTGGCTGCGTAAGCAGCCCGTAAAGCACTAACTAAGGGTTCGTCCCTTAGCGGCCTTTAGCAAGGTTCCAGTACCGCGCTGAAAGCTGTTATACAGAACTGGATCGCCGTGAAGCTTATCTGAGGTGGATCGGTTAAAACTTTTTCAGAATCGTCTTCTACGTCCTGCCCGTTGGGCTGTAGCGGATTAAATCAATTAACGGATCTAAGCATGTAGAGCCTCTGGCGGAGTGCTGACGGACGCGGGTTCGACTCCCGCCATCTCCACCAAATTAAAAAGGCCCGTTACCGCAAGGTAACGGGCCTTTTTAATTTGGAAGAGCTGATGCGAGTGGAGTGCAAAGCGCCGGGTTAGAGCAGCGCGCACCGCGCGCGTTAAGACGGCCGAAGGGGTGAGGGGCGCAGCGACGAATCACGCCCGCCATGGAAGCTTACCGCGAGCCCCCAATACCGGCACTGGAAATGTGCTGTACTAACCTGCAGCCCCCCGCAGAAAATCATGACTCTCCCCCAACTCCGGCGCACAACACCCCCGCGTCGCCAGATAATGCTGATTAAACACCGAAAAATAATGCTGCAGAGTAAGCGCTGATTGCCCCTCTCCAGCCAGCAGTAAACAACTGATCGCCGCTTCTGCTGTCGAAAATCGGTGATCCCTTCCAGACTCCCTGACCGCATAGGATCGCACCAGCGATTTGGGCAGGCTCAGGCAGGGAACATCATCCAGCCAGCGGCTAAGGCCGATCATACGGCTGCACTGCTTCCAGGTACCATCCAAAAGAATCAGCGTGGTTTTCTTTTCACTCGGTGGAATTTCCTGCACCACGTTTCGCGAGCAGTTTTCAGTGCCGTCTGCTGGGAATACCACAAGGCAATTGCGTTCGGGATCTTGCAGGATATCCGTTAAATCCTGCGGTGCTTCGAGGCGATTCCACAGAAAGACCTGTGTGCTGGGAAAGACATCCACGATAAGCCGGCCGGTATTGGTCGGCTTGAACAATTCCTTGCGGTGCATCAGCAATACAAAATCCAGATTGCTTTCCGCCACTGGTCGCCACGCACACATACAGGCGAATTCCCCCATCTGGCAGCTGGCGCAGCGCCGCACGTTTTTGCCTTTGGCGAGAAAAGGTTTGGTGGATTTTGCGAGTTCTCGCTCTCGCAGGCGGGTATATGGGGTGCTATGCATAAAAAATAATTTCAAACTACGCTGCCGAGGGCCCCTGACTGTTGCGTCAAATGACGCTTCAGCGCTCAAAGCCCTGCATTTACTCACTGGGACGTAAATATCTCGAAATTCTTTGACTTGTTCCACCGGCGGGCCTACAGTGGAGTCAGTTAAAAAGTAAGCCTCCCGTTTAAATCCTCAGTTTCGTCGTAGCAGTTCTTCTTCGTCCTGTAGCATCTAAATTCAAGTCTTTATTTTTGCTATTCATGCCTAATGAAGGCGTACCCTTTTTTTGTTTACAGGAAATGATCATGTCCAACACTACTACCGGCACCGTCAAATGGTTTAACGAGACCAAAGGCTTTGGCTTTATCGAGCAGCAGTCTGGCCCCGACGTCTTCGCACATTTCAGTGCGATTGCGAGCTCCGGATTCAAAACACTGACCGAAGGCCAGAAGGTCGAGTTCTCCGTAACTCAGGGTTCCAAAGGCCCGCAAGCTGAAAATATCGTTTGCGCCTGACCCCTCTGCCATGGCGCGGCCTGACCGCGCCTGTTGGGGCGCCTTCTTCGGCACCCCAACCTGAGCGACGATGTCCATAATTGATACAGACTGATTGTCACTGACAATTACCGACTCAACTCCTGTTGAGCGATTTCCGCCAATCTGACTTGCCAAGTAACACCTGATTTACCTCCCGCATTTTTCAAGTTCTTACCTAGCACCAACTTCCTGGCGGTTTCTACTAGAGCAAACTATGCGAAAGACCCCAGTGGCCGCGTTTGATCCGGCCGACAAAGAAAAGTACAGCAATCCGATTCCAACCCGCGCGTTTATCATGAGCTTACTGGAGAACAGCCAGAAGGCACTCAACCGCGATCAGTTGGCCCAGGCTCTCCAGCTCTCCGACCCCGACCAAAAAGAAGCCTTACGCCGTCGACTACGCGCCATGGAGCGAGATGGTCAGGTGCTGTGGGACCGTCACAAGGGATACCGTCTGGTAAATCCAGATGAACTCATCAGCGGCCGGGTCATCGGCCACGCGGACGGGTTCGGCTTCGTCAAAAGCGATGCATCCCCCGAAGACCTGTTTTTACCGGACGACGAAATGCTGACGGTATTTGACGGCGACCAGGTACAGGTGCGCATCAGTGGCGAAGATCGCCGCGGACGTAAAACCGGGACAATTATACGGGTACTGGAACGCAATACACATAAATTGATCGGGCGACTACACCAGGAGGAAGACCAATACTTTCTCAAGCCGGAAAATAGCCGCATCGCCCACGAGATTGATCTCGACGCCAGCCAGTTGATGGGGGCGACTCCGGGGCAATACATTGCGGTAGATATTATCGATTTCCCCACTTATCGCTACAACGCGTTCGGAAAGATCAGCGAAGTTATCGGCGACGCCATGGCTCCGGGTATGGAGATCGACATCGCCATCCGCAGCCACGGAATACCGTACATCTGGCCACCGGCAGCGGCACAAGAAGCGCTGCAGCTTGGTGACAGAGTACCTGAAAGTGACAAGCAGCATCGCGTAGATTTACGCCAGCTGCCATTTGTCACTATCGATGGCGAAGACGCCAGAGACTTTGATGATGCCGTTTACTGCGAGAAAGCAGATACTGGCCACTGGCGCCTGTTCGTAGCCATCGCCGACGTATCCCACTATGTGAAACCGGACAGTCCCCTAGACAAAGAGGCGCAACACCGCGCTACCTCTGTCTACTTTCCCGGACGCGTGGTGCCCATGCTGCCGGAGTCCCTCTCCAATGGCCTCTGCTCACTGAATCCGCGGGTGGATAGACTGGTGATGGTGTGCGAGATGACCATCGACAGGCACGGCAAGCTGGTAAACTATACCTTTTCCGAAGGTGTCATCCACTCCCACGCCCGGCTTACCTACCAGCAAGTAAACGCTTTTATTACTTCCCCGGCGTCCATGAACGGGGAAGCTCCCCACAACCACCCACTGAAAAATGTGGCCGCTCCGGTCCGGGCACTGCACCAGCTGTATGGCGTACTGAAAAAAGCGCGGGAGAAACGCGGTGCGATGGATTTTGAAAAATCAGAAGTACGCTTTGCGTTTACCAGCGACCGAAAAATTGACCGGATTATTCCTGTAGTCCGAAACGATGCGCACAAGATGATCGAAGAGTTCATGCTGAGTGCAAATGTGGCTACGGCAGACTTCCTGAAGCGGGAGAAGATCCCAGCTCTGTTCAGGGTACACGCTGGACCGCGGGACAAGAAACTGGCTCTGCTGAGGGATTTTCTTGCCGCCAAAGGTCTAAAGCTGGGTGGCGGGGATAAACCTTCACCTGCGCACTACGACCAGATACTCAAAAGCATCGCGGACCGCAATGACGCCCAGATCATACGTACCATGTTACTGCGCTCCCTGAGCCAGGCGGAATACAGCGCGGCCAATAGCGGGCACTTCGGTCTGGCTTATCCGGCATATACGCACTTTACCTCGCCAATCCGCCGCTATCCTGACTTGCTGGTGCACCGGGCCATCCGTTTCGTGATCCGTTCGCAAAATGATCGCCCCCTGCTACGTCGCCTGTCGCAGTTCTTTAAAGGCCGCTCTGCAAATCCCATTCGTCGCTTTGCGAGCGCTCCCATCCTGGATCGTGCGACGGCTTACCCTTACCCGAAATCCTCTGTCACTTCTCTCGCCTCACATTGCTCCCAGGCTTCGCGCCGCGCGGATAAGGCCAGCTGGGATGTGGACGCCTGGCTCAAGTGCGAATATATGCAGGATTTTATCGGCGAGACCTTCCAGGGTGTGGTCAGCAGTGTGATGAATTTCGGCCTGTTTGTAGAAATTGAAGAAACTCAGGTGGAGGGACTTATTCATATCTCGGCACTGACTAAAGATTACTACCACTATGATGCCGGTCAGCAGCGCCTGCGCGGCGAGCGCAACAAAGCAGGTTTCGGTATCGGCGACACCGTGCGAGTGCGCGTCGTTCGGGTGGATATGGAACGCCGTAAAATTGAATTCGCACTTGCCTAGGGAATCTCTGATCAAGACCGGAATGCCTCTGTGTGACCTGAAGGCAGTGGCTGGTGGGCACAGCTCGCGGTGAATGGCTAGCCCTTTACAAGAGCTGCAACTGCCTGGCGCCATTTACTCATGGCGCCCAAGCAGCCACCTCCAGTCACC
This sequence comes from Microbulbifer sp. ABE4_465, assembly GCF_056160765.1. Lineage (NCBI taxonomy): Bacteria > Pseudomonadati > Pseudomonadota > Gammaproteobacteria > Cellvibrionales > Microbulbiferaceae > Microbulbifer > Microbulbifer sp. ABE4_465. Next base: position 554,032 of record NZ_JBSWXV010000002.1, on the reverse strand, counting down.
AATTTCCCTGCAACTTCCCTTCCTGCTGCTACTTTTACAGGTGCCCAATGAAATTCCTCTGGCAGCCCAAAGTTCAATAAATGCCGCGCCACAAAAAGCTGTTACAAGGACCCTTGGCCAATAACGCATAAGCAGGGCTAATCGGTGTTAAACGGAGTTAACAATGAAAAGTCTCAGGCTGGCCGCTTGCATAGCATTTCTGTTCCCGCTTTTGGCGCACGCGCAGATTCCTGTTTCCGATGTGGACCTCAAGCGTTTTTACGCACGGGTGGGCGCCAGCTTTATTTACCCGGATGACAACAATACGTCGCTGAAATACCACATCTTCCAGGACTGGAACCTCTACCGCACGGAGTGGCACGTCGAAGACGATGTAGGCTGGAATATTTCCGGGGTCTGGCGTCCTCTGCCCTATTTCGGTGTGGAGCTCATGTATACGGACGGGGCCGATTTCAACCTGAGGCTGGATCACCTGAAAGGGCGCCCGGGGTACGAACGCATCGACTTCGGGCGCTTTAACGCCTCCTCCGCCAACCTCTTTATCAACTGGTACATGATGGACCTGGAGTGCCTGGGCCAGCCGTACCTGGGCATCGGCCTCAATTACTCGGATTTTTACGACGACGAACTGACCCCGGATTTCCAGGATTACCTGGTGGATAGCGGCATAGCGACCGGCCCCAGTTATTTCGGTATGAGCCACAGCTGGGGAGCGAGCGCCCAGCTGGGGATCGACTGGCGCCTGGGCCGCGGCGTGGCGCGCTCCTGGCTGATCAATGCGGCGGTCATCTACACCGATGCCAACACCGATACGATCGTCACCTACAAAACAGACCCGGGCTACCAGCGTCTCTACTCGGATTTCGAAGTCAATCCATGGACCCTGAATCTGGGTATCACCTATGAATTCTAAGGGTCGGGTATATCTACCCGCCGCCCTGCTGCCGGTCGCCCTCGGCCTTTTCCTATCCCCGTCCGGCGCCAGTGCGGAGTGTACTCCCGGCAATATCGGAACAGAGGGCCCCGATCAGATTTTCTGTGACCCGGACAACGATCCCGATGGCGCGGACGTCAGCGCACTTGGTGGAAACGATTTCCTTTCGATCGATACCGTCACACTGGGTACCGTCGATACCGGAGCGGGCAACGACACCGTAGAGATACTCGATGGAGAAATTGATACAAATCTCGAGACTGGTGACGGAAACGATACCGTGATTGTCGAAGGTCGCGACTCGACGATCGGTAATTACTTCTCCGGTGGTATCCACACCGGCGCGGGTAAAGACTACGTTGAGATTCTCGATGGTGTCGCGTTCGAAGTCCTGACCGGGGACGGTGACGACACGCTGATCCTGGACGAAGGGTTTATCTTCCACCGTGCGGATATGGGCGCGGGGGACGACCACTTCTACTACGACGAAGGCGTTATCGAACACTTTATCGGCGGCGACGGGTCCGATACCGCCCGTGTGGATTCCTTTGCCTACGACACAACCACCCTGTTTGACGGCGGCGATGACCTCACCGCCGACGATGGCTATATCGACAGTATCAAGTTCGTTCTCGATCACGACCTGGACGGCCGGCTGCTGCAAAACTGGGAACAGGTGATAGTGAACGGCAGCTCGAAAATCGATTTCTTTGGCACCCTCGAAGTGGGCGGCGGAACCGCTGCCAACGGCGAACGCCTGGGACTGACCATTCGCCGCGGTGGCGTGGTTGAATTTATCCCCAACGCTTTTACCATCCACGGCGATGTCGTCAATGCCGGCACCCTGTGGCTAAACGATGGGCGTATTAACCAGTTGACCCTCGCACCGCACGACGACGGTCGCTTTGGCAATTACACCGGCGACAACGGCCGGCTTTGGATGGAAACCACCCTGGCCGGCGACGATAGCCCCACGGACCTGCTGAACGTGGCCGGGGACACTGCCGGACACACGTTCGTGCGGATTTACAATTTTGGTGGCGACGGCGCCGCAACAACCGGCGACGGTATCAAGATCATTGACGTTGCGGGGAACTCATCCGCGGATGCGTTTACCCTGGACGGCGAATACATCGGCTACGACGGTCAGCCCGTTACGGTCGGCGGCGCCTATGGCTACACCCTGCACTATGGCGGCCAGAGTGATCCTGACGACGGGAACTGGTATCTGCGCTCCACCCTTCCGGATCCATTTAATGAAAGCGGGCAACTGATACCGCGCTGGCAACCGGGCGCAGTCCTGTACGAAACCTACGCCCAGGCCATACGGCGTATGAACCAGCCCACTACTCTGCGCAAGCGCGTGGGCAACCGCTTTTGGGCAGGCACCAGCTTCAAGGACCGCGGTCTGTGCTGCTACGGCGATGCGGTGGAGCGCACCATTGACGGCGGCGGCCTGTGGATGCGGGTCAACTCTGTTTACAACGACAATGCCCCGGAAGAATCCACCGCGACGGCACACTGGCAGCAGGATTTCGGGCAGGTGCAGATCGGCTCCGATTTCTCCTTTGACCCCTCGGTGTACCGCGGGCGCCTGATGCTGGGCATTTTTGCCCAGTACGGTTACGGCAGTACCGAGCTGGACAGCTACTTTGGCCAGGGAGATATCGATACCTATAACTGGGGCATCGGCAGTACCCTGACCTGGTATGGCAGCCAGGGCAGCTACGCGGATATTCAGACACAGTTCAACTGGTTTGATTCCGATCTCTATTCGAGAGAGCTCTGGGTTCTCGGCACCGGCAATGATGCCATCGGTTTCAATTTTTCCGCCGAAGGTGGACACAGCTTCAAACTCTGCGATTTCTATTCCCTCACACCGCAATTGCAACTGGCCTATACCGCGGAAGATATCGACGATAACCACGACCCCTACGGGGTAAGGCTGGAAGACACCGAAAACCAGGGTGGCTTTGCCCGGCTTGGGCTGGCATTTGAGCACCGGGTGAGCCAGCGCAACAATCGCAATATGTACGGTAATCTGCTACTGGAGCGCATCGGCCTCTACGCCATTGCCAACACCTATTACTACTTTGATGATAAAACCGAAGTGAAAGTCTCCGGCACCTCCCTGTATCAGGCACGGGATGAATGGTGGGCACAGCTGGGACTTGGGTTTACCTACGACCAGTGCGGTGATCGCTGCTCCGTCTACGGTGAAGTAGACTATGCCAGCAGTGTGGAAAACTTTGGTGATAGCGACAGCGTGCAGTTGACCATTGGTTTCCGCTTCAAATGGTAAAGCACCGATCGCGCACGTATTTCGGTCGGGCGTGCAATTACCTATACTCCGGCCATGAGCAGCCCACGCCCCACTGCGCCCTCCAGCGCGCGCCCCAACCACTGGCAGAACTTGCTGTGGGCCCTGGGCGCGCCGGATGTTGCCCCTGAGTTCCCCCTGCCCTGGCTACCGGCAAACCGCCACCGGGCGCTCACCGAGTTCTTTTCCCGCCCTGAAATCCAGCCACAACTGGAGCCCTCCCTGCTCGCGCATCTTGAGCAGTTGCGCAACCATCGGCTGGGTATCTATTTCGAGAGCCTGTGGGCATTCGCCTTTACCCATCACCCGGACTATGAACTTCTGGCCCATAACTTTCCCATTCGCGACCAGGGCAAGACTCTTGGCGAGCTGGATTTTGTTGTGCGCCACAACCCAGACAGTGCACTTGAGCACTGGGAAATAGCACTGAAGTTTTATCTGCAGGTGGGAGACTACTGGGTGGGACCGGGGCTGCGGGACCGGCTGGATATCAAACTCGCACGCATGCACGACCACCAGCTGCCGATTGCCCACAGTGCCGCTGGCTCTGCCACCCTGTTGGCATCCGGGTTCCGTGTAGACCGGCAATGGGCACTGATGCCGGGGCGACTTTTCCCGGCGCTGACCGCAACAACGGACAGCCCTGCCGCGAGCGCTTACTGGTGGACAGACCTGACGGGATTCCACAACTACCTATTTAGCAGTGGGGACTGGTGGCTGCTACCCAAGCCCTGCTGGCTTGCGCAAATTGACGGTGACCTCCCCTCCCGCGCCACCCGCATCGACGAGGCGCTCCTCACCCGCGGCCCCGTTTGCGTGGCCACACGCGACCGCCACGGTGAGGTGAGCCGCGGCTTCCTGGTTCCCGCCGATTGGCACACCCGCGCCCTGCACGCCATGGACCACTAGCTTTCACTTGACATAGATCAAAACAGGTTTACAATTTTCAGAAATTTCTGAAAGTTAAGAAGAAACCAAAACTAATGAAACTTTCCAGTCAGGCTCAGGCCTTCGTTCTGCACTTTGGCGAAATGGGCAGCCGTTGGGGGTTCAACCGCACGGTGGGACAGATGTTCGCGCTGCTGACGATCCACAGCGAGCCGGTGAATGCAGACCAACTGGCGGAAGCGCTGAAGATCAGCCGCGGCAATGTGAGCATGGGACTCAAGGAATTACAGGCATGGCGGCTGATTGAGTTACACCACCAGCCGGGAGACCGAAAAGATTACTTTACCGCGGCGGGCTCTATCTGGGATCTCGCACGCACCGTATTCGAGGAGCGACGCAAGCGCGAGCTGGACCCGACACTTACCCTGCTGCGCCAGTTGCTGCTGGCAGAACCCGGGGATGATCAGGAGGCCGAGGCGCAGAAGAAAATCCAGGAGGTCTACAGCCTGCTGGAAATGCTCGACCAGTTTGCCAATACCCTGAGCAAGCTGGATGAAAAGGACCTGCTCAAACTGATGAAACTGGGCTCGGGGCTCAGCAAGTTGCTGGAGCTGAAGTCCAAAGCCACGGGTTCTGGTGCAAGGGCCGGGGCGAAAAAGAGCCCTTCGCGTAAATAACCAATTCCCTCTCTTTCACTAACTTCAAAAAACTCATCAATAAAACTTTTCAACAAGACAACCCGGTTTCGCGGCACCGGGATACAGCCTGCCGCGCCCAGTTTTACGTCGCGGCCACTCCGACCGCGGCGGTTTCAAAGAGGTGCCCATGCTGGATACTCTGATCCTTTCGCGCATACAGTTCGCTGCCAACATCAGCTTTCATATTCTCTTTCCCACCATCACCATTGCTCTCTGCTGGATTCTGTTCTTTTTTAAACTGCGCTTCGACCTCACCGACAACCCGGTGTGGATGCGGGCCTATCGCTTCTGGGTAAAGATCTTTGCACTGACGTTTGCGCTCGGCGTGGTAAGTGGCATCACCATGTCATTTCAGTTCGGTACCAACTGGCCGGGCTATATGGAAACCGTGGGCAATATTGCAGGGCCATTACTGGGCTATGAAGTGTTGACCGCGTTTTTTCTGGAAGCGACCTTTCTCGGCATCATGCTGTTCGGGATCAAGCGGGTGCCCAGCAAGGTACATACTTTCTCCGCATTGATGGTGGCCATCGGCACAACGCTTTCCGCCTTCTGGATTCTCGCGCTCAATTCCTGGATGCAGACACCGGCGGGTTATGAGATTCGCGATGGGGTGGTGCATGCGACCAGCTGGCTGGAAGTGATTTTCAATCCTTCCTTCCCCTACCGACTGGCGCATATGCTGCTGGCCTCTGGCCTCACTGCGGCATTCTTTGTCTGCGGACTTTCCGCCTACCGGATTCTGAAGGGCGACGAAAAGCAGGCGCCGCGGCTGGCACTGAAAACAGGCCTGATTCTGGCGGCGATACTCGCGCCATTGCAGACCTTTGTCGGTGACCTGCACGGACTGAATACCTTCGAACACCAGCCGCAGAAAATCGCTGCCATGGAAGGTGTATGGGAGACCGAGCGCGGCGCACCGCTGCTGCTATTCGCCGTGCCCAATGAAGAAACCCGCAGCAACGACTTTGCCGTGGGTATCCCCAATCTCGCCAGTCTGATCCTTACCCATGAACCGGACGGCGAAATTCGCGGGCTCAACGAATTTGAAGGCGATCACCCACCGGTAAAACCGCTGTTTTTCGGGTTCCGCATTATGGTTGGGATGGGCCTGCTGATGCTGGCCACCGCCTGGACCGGCTGCTACCTGCTGCGCCGCAAGAAATCACTGCCACCCATTTTTCTCAAACTGCTGGTAGCCATGACCTTCTCCGGCTGGGTCGCCACTCTCGCGGGCTGGTACGTTACCGAGGTGGGGCGGCAACCCTGGCTGGTTACCGGAATTCTTAAAACCGCCGATGCGGTAACCCCGGTGGCACCGGCCAACGTGGGTCTCTCCCTCGCGCTTTACCTGACCGTGTATGTGATCCTGATGTGGGCCTATATCCACACGCTGAAACGTATGGCGCTGAAGTCGGTCACGGTGGAGGAATTCGAAACAGCGGAACCGGTAGCGGATGGCAGCCTGACCAATCTGCCCCATTCGCACGCACACACTGAAGCTCGTGGAGGTACAGCATGAACGAGGTGATCAACCACAGCAGCGACTGGTTACCGGTGGTCTTTATCGGATTGATGGGTGTGGCGGTGCTGGCCTACGCAATTCTCGATGGCTACGACCTGGGCGTGGGCATTCTGCTGCCTATGGGGGAAGACGACGAGCTACAACGGGATACCATGATCGCTTCCATGGGGCCATTTTGGGATGCCAACGAGACCTGGCTGGTACTGGCGATTGGACTATTGCTGATTGCCTTCCCCGCGGCCCACAGCCTGATCTTGATGCATCTGTATATTCCCGTGGCGATTATGCTGATTGGCCTGATCATGCGCGGAGTGGCCTTCGACTTCCGCGCCAAGGCGGCGGTGGATCACAAGCTGGCCTGGGATCGCACCTTCAAGATCGGCTCACTGCTCACCACCCTCACCCAGGGTTATATGCTTGGCCAGTATGTGATGGGGTTTGATCAGAGCCTGCCTTCCCTGCTCTTTTGCGGAGTTTCCGCGCTCGGGGTAACGGCGGCCTACAGCTATATCGGCGCGGCCTGGCTTGTATTGAAAACCGAAGACAAACTGCAGGCACGGGCCGTGCGCTGGACGCGCCTTGCTGGGCGCGCCTCACTGGTGGGCGTGATTGCGGTGTGTGCCATCAACCCGCTGGTGAACCCCGGTGTTTTCGACCGCTGGTTTACTTTCCCACTGGTGATGTTTGTGCTGCTGATTCCGGCGCTGTGTTTCCTGGGGTTTATCTTCAACGACATATTATTGGCGCGCCTGCCCAAGGCCAATGATCGCCACAGTGCGATCCCCTTTGCCATTGTGGTGGGGATTTTCACTCTGTGCTTCAGCGGGATTGGATTCAGCTTTTTTCCGGAAATTGTGCCGGGCCAATTGAATATCTGGGAGGCGGCCAGTGCGCGCGAGTCGTTGCAGTTTATTCTTGTAGGCGCTTTGATCGTGATTCCGGTGATACTGCTGTATACGGCGTTTTCCTACCGGGTGTTTCGGGGCAAGGCGACCGAGCTGCACTACCATTGAAGGTCGTTGCTTTCGCAGATACGAAAAAGCCCTGATTTTTCAGGGCTTTTTGGGTTCGTCTGCGGGCAGGCTCCCGCAGGAAAGTAGATTGCCCGGTGAGAAGCTACTGCTTCCACTTGCGGTATTCTTTCAATGCCTTGTAGGGGCGCTCGCTGTACCAAGCGTAGCCTTCGCGGCGTTCCGCGGATACTTTTTCAATTTCAAAATAAATACTGCCATTGCGGTCGCCGAATACCGGGCGATCACTGTCGATATCGTAGAAGCGCGCCCACAGCGGGTCCGCGTTTTCATCGCGCACCAGCGCCGGTGATATATCGCCACGGCGATAGCGCAGGCCGTCGATCTGATGCTTTTCAAACCAGCTGGCGGCACTGTCAATCGCCTCGCGAATAGGTTGCGGTGGGTTCTTAAGGGTCATCAGGAACAGCATCAGGTCGGCACTTTCACTGGTGGCCAGGGCCACCGGTTCAAACGCGCGGGCAGAGGTGGGTTCCAGGGTTTGTGGATGGTGCTGGGCACCCCAGATCGTAGGCTTGCCGTTTACCTTTACCTGGGTCGCTACCAACATTTCCAGCGCGCGCTTCAGAGCGTTTTGAGCCTGCCCTTTTAACTCCGCAGAAATAAATTCGAGGCGCTCATCCCCTTCCGCTGCGGCACCCACCACTTTCAACAGATTGGCAATGGCGTCGTCATTAAAGGTGATGTCGTCGTGGTATTTACCGCGCAGGGGGAAGGTCTGGGGCCAGCCGCCATTGGGGTACTGGGCCAGCAAGATAAAGCGCAGGGCGCGACTGGCGGAATCGCAGTAGCGCGGTACCTGTGTCGCGTTGCAGGCATTGACCATCACCCAGAACTGGATACTGGTGGCGTAGTTATCAAAAGTGGGGATATAGCTTTTTTCGGTGCCGTAGTACTGACCCGGCTCGCGGGGTTCCCGCATATCGGTGCGCTTGGACCAGCCGCCGGACGGGGTCTGGTAGGTGAGCAGGCTGTCGGCCAGCGCCCTGCCCTCATCACTGGCGATATAGTCGCGATCGTAGAGCGCTTTTTTGACGTCGAAGCCAAACAGCTTGGCCTTGGTGGGCTTGGTGCTTTTCTCGATCCCGGCCGCCTTGCGCTCCGCCGCCAGCGCGTTCTGGTCCAATTCGTAAAAGAAGCGGGAGAGTGCCCGGTAGTCTTCCATATTGCTGGCGGGCTTGTGGGCGAGCGCGGTTTCGGCTTCCAAACTGCAACCACCGGAGAACATCAGCAGAAGGCCGAGGGAAAACGTGCGCACGGCGCCGATCCATTGAACAGGCTTAACTGGTCGCAAGGTCATGATTGGGGCTCGCTATTGTTCCTGTCAGGCAGAATTTCATTATTTGGTAAGGCCAAACGATGGTAGCAAAAGCCCCGCAGGGAGGAAACAGGCACAAAAAAGCCGGGACTGGCCCGGCTTGAAGGATGCACAGCTATTGAATCGCGGGGTCAGGCGGTGGCGCCTGCCAGGGCCGCCGCCTTCGCGCGTTTCTTCACGCGGGCATTGCGGCGCTTTTCGCGGCGCTGGTACCAGATGTACACACCGGTGATGGACAGCAGTAGCGGCGACAGTCCGATCACACACCACAGGATCTTGCTCACCAGGCCGGCAAAGTTACCGAAGTGCAGGCGGCGGTAGCTATCCACAATCACCGCACCCACAGAGGCGTCGCGGATATCGTAGCTGAGCATATGCTCGCCGCTCTGGGCGTTGTAAGTGACGTTACTAGCGTATTCGCTGATCAGCGGATTGCCGGTGTGGACGTCGCCCCAGAAGGTGAAGTTGGCACCCGGCTCCCAGGGGAAGGAGATGTAGGTGGTCTCGAAGTTCTGGATACGGTTGCCGGTATCGTCCATCAGCCCCTGCAGGGAGAGGTCGTCGTTGTATAGGCGCTCGGCCATCTTGTAGTGCTCGTGACCGTCCGCGTGCTCTTCCAGCTCGTGGGCGAAGTGGGTGATGTTCCACCAGGCACCGGTAAAGCCGAGGATCAGCAGGATGGGGGCGCCGATAATACCGGTCATTTTATGCAGATCGGAGAAGTACACGATCATGCGCGCGCTCCAGCGCAGGGTGAAAAAGTTCTTCCAGAATTTGCGGTACAGAATAAAACCGGTGATGCCGAGCAGACACAGGAGAATGGAGAAGACACTGGTGATCAGCATGCCCCAGTCGCCCATCAGCAGTGTGTAATGCAGGTCCAGCAACCAGTTGGTGAGGTCATCGGTCAAACCGGTGGGGCCGCGCAGGGGCTCGCCGGAGTACTGGTCCATCAGCGCGAAGGTCCAGTCGTCGGTGCCGTACTTCATGGTGTAGACCACGTCCGCGCGGTCGTTGTCCTGAAACAGTGCCCAGCCGGTAACTTCGTAATCCGGGAAGTTCCGGTGCATGGACGCTTCCAGCGCATCCAGGCTCAGGCGCTCGCGCCCGGCCGAATCCACCCGCACCACATCTGCCGCCAGCATGGTGTCGATTTCATGCTTGAACACCAGGATGCTGCCGGTGATACAGATGACCAGCAGCGGGACAAAAGCGGCCAGTGCCATCCAGCTGTGCAGTTTGAACAGGGTTTTATTCATAATTTTTGAATGCTTGAAATGCGCGTATTCGAATATCAGCGGAGGGCAGCATCACTGGACAGGCACAGGGCTGACCAATATGCGGGTTACAGCTTAGACGGCAGTCTAGTCCTCTATTGCATCAAATACAACGTATTCTCATTTAGCTTTTATCAATCGACGCCATACAAGATATAAATGGCGGTTGCCTTACAAAAAAGCCGGACAAACCACTGGTTTGCCCGGCTTTTTTTAACTCACCTGACGGCGATGGTTCGATATCAGAAGCTGTACTGGAACGATACCTGACCGTGACGCGGCGCACCGTAGATGGCACCGTAGGCCAGACCTTCCACGTACTTCTCGTCGAACAGGTTGTTGATGTTGAATCGAACAGTCGCGGACTCGCTCACTTCATAAGACGCGAAGGCGTCCGCGCGGAAGAAGGCGTCCTGCTCGGCGTAGCTACCGATAATATCGGACTGCCAGCGACCGTTCACACCCACTCGCAACTGCGGCACGGCATCCAGGCGAGTATCAAAACGTACCAGGGCGGTGGTGCGCGGTACCCATTCGTAGATGTCGTTGCCGTCCGGGCCGGTCAGGTCCAGATGGGTCAGCCCCACGGTCAGGTTCGCGTTGTCGGTTACCTGGCCGACCGCTTCGATCTCAAAACCCTCGGACTTCACGTCTTTGGGGGCATACCAGGAAGTGCCATCGATTTCGCCAGCGTAAGTCGCCAGGCCCTGCTGCTCTGCACTGAATACCGCAGCAGTGGTCAGCAGGCGGCTGTCGAACCACTCGGCCTTGACCCCGGCTTCCATATTCACGCCCTTCATCGGGTCCAGATAGACACGGTTGATATCGGTCTGGTCCTGATTCTGGAAAATATCGGAGTAGGAAACGTAGCCGAGAATATTGTCGGTGAAGTCGTAGGTCAGCCCCATATACGGGCTGGTCTCTTCGGTATCCGGGTAGTAGGTCTGGGATACACCACCGCCGTAAATAGAGCTACCTTCGCGCGCCAGCTTGATGGAGTTCACCCCCACGATCGCATTGAGCGCATCGGTAATGCTCAGGCGTGCCGCAGCGTAGAGACGGGTCAGTTCCTGCTCACCGGCGGACGCGGGGGACATCTCACCCCATGTGGGCTCCGGATAATCCTTTCCACCATTCGGAATGGGAAGCGGAAGAAACATTTGCTCGTCCGGAGCCGGCGCAGAACTAGAAGCGGTCTCCTTCATTGAGTGGCTGATTCCGGCAATCAGGGTGTGCTCCTGACCAAAGGCATTGAATGCGCCGGTCAGGTTCGCGTCCAGCAGATCGTTGGTGCTGTCGGTGGCTCCGCGATACGGCCAGCCTACCGGTCCGGTGCCGTCTTCATTGATGTAGCTACCCCACGCGTAGAGAAGCTTGGATTGAGTTTCGTTCTCGTGCCGGTTGTAGGTGAACTTGGCCTCCCAGCCCTCTGGCAGCTGGTGGGTATATTCAACAAACGCGGTTTTGGATTCGGTGTCCCAGTAGGCCCAGTCAGCGGCGGTGGAAGTGGAGGTATCGAAGTCCGCCATGCTGCCGTCTGCGCGGAACAGAATCAATGAGCCCCACATCGGGGAATCCTGCTTGTCATCGCGAATGGTCACACCGGCAGTCAGTACACCGTTGGTGCCGATCTGGCCGTCCACTACACCGTACAGGGACATCTTCTCATCGTGCTGGTCACGGATGTGAGAGTCCTTGTCTTCGTAAGCAACAACCACACGGCCGGCCCAGCTGCCATCTTCGGTCAGCACCTGGTTGTAGTCTGCTGCGGCACGTTTGTAGCCGTAGGAGCCACCGCGGAAATCGACGATGCCACCGGTTTCATTGGTCGGGCGCTTGCGCACATAGTTGATGGTGCCGGAGGCGTTGCCCACACCGGTCAGCAGGCCGTTGGCGCCGCGGATCAACTCAATCTTTTCAAACAGGAAGGTATCCAGCTGGCCAACTACAGTACCGAAGTCGTTGGTCATACCGAGGCCGTCGACCTGGGTAAGCTGGATCTCGAAGCCACGGGAGTTATAGGTAGCGCGGTTGGTTTCGTACTGATCAACGTTGACACCGGTGCTCAGCTCCAGGGCGTCATTGGCGCCGGTCACGCCGAAGTCTTCCATGGTGCGCTGATCGACGATGCTGATGGACTGAGGAGTATCCTTGATGGCCAGCGCCAGGCCAGTGGCACCGCGGCTTACGCGCTTTTCGCGCACTCCAACTACGGTCATCTCTTCAATGGCGGTTGCACTCGCCTCACTTTCCCCTTCAGCGGCGATGGCGCTATTGGCTGCGGCCAGTGCGACAGCCAGCAGAGAGCTGGCGAATATACGTGGATTTGATTGCATTATTGAGCCCCCAGGAACTACCCCTTGAATTTGGAACGGGAGTCTAATGAACCGCAACCCGTAATGCAATGAATTCTCATTTAGATTTTATCGTGAAAAGTCATTTGGTGTTCTGACCGGCCAGTGTCATTGAATTGCCATCTGGCCTGTTTAGTCTGCCGCCCTTTGAGAGCCGGACGGGAGAGGACGTGGCCGCCAACCGCAAAAGCCTGCGCTGGATTCTGCTGCACGGAGCTGCCGGCGTTGCGGTGCTGTGCAGCCTGCTGAGTGGATTGCGCATTGCCAGTCTCTCTCGCCCGGAAGTCGCCCGATTTGAAGAGCTGCTCCCCCAGGGGCAGGTGATCGGACTGCACTTCCTTAGCGCAGTGGCGGTCACCCTGGTCGCCATCCTTTATGTCGTCCACCGCTTGCTGGCAGCCTACCGCGCGCGCGATTGCCGAACCTCAACCTCTGCCACGACCCGGCGCTGGCCGGGCTGGCAGCGGGCGATTATCCGCGCGGGATACCCGGTTCTGCTGTTGTCGCTGGGGAGCGGCTGGCTGCTGTTTGCGGGCACGGCAGGTATGGAGTGGAGCCTGCGCGACTGGCACTACCTGGGTGCCATCGGGATGCTCGCATATATCGCGCTACACGCCGGGCTCTACCTGGTGCGCTGGGGCCGAAAGTCCCTAGTGCGAATTTGCCTTCCTCAGGCAGGGCAGCGATCTCCCGGACGCCTGCTCGTCGGCGGCGGACTAGTCACCGCCACCCTGCTGATGCTTTTAAGTGGCTGGCTGCTAACTCACGGCCAGAGCCAGGTCCCGCTGCTGGTCGCGCAGATTCCACTTATCGACCCCGATCATTCCCCCATCGAGATCGACGGTCGCGCCGATGAACCCCAGTGGCAGCGGGCAATGCCAATCACGGTTTACACCGACGGCGGTGCCAACTTCGATGACGGCGCCACCGAGGTCACCCTGCGGGCACTTACCAACGGCGAAGAATTTTTTCTGTCCGCCCGCTGGCGGGATGCCACCCGCAGCCTGGTGCACCTGCCACTGCTGAAAACAGAAAATGGCTGGGAGGTGCAGCAACAGGGTTTCCACAATTTCGATGAAACCCGCCACTACGAAGACAAATTTGCCGTGCTGCTGTCCTCCAGCTGCGCTTTCGGCGCTGCCGGCACTGCGCACCTGGGGCGCAAACCGCTATCCGAGCGCCCGGCCAACTGGCATGGCAAGGGTTACCACTACAGCAGTGACGGGCAACTGCACGACCTTTGGCACTGGAAGGCGGTGCGCACCAACGACATGTATCTCGCCGACGACAACTTTATCGGCCCGCCGGATCAGGTGCGCCCGGGAGAGCGCCGCTATACCGCCGGTTACCAGCAAGACGGCAAGGAGTCCGGTGCTTACGTGATGAACTGGCAGTGGTACAAGCCCAGCATCATAGTACCCAAACGCCTGCCCATAGATCCGGTGCAACTGGCAGCGCTGCAAACAGGCCAAAATAAACACGACAGTAAATACCAAAACGAAAAAGCGGAGTGGGTAATCCCCTGGTTTGACTACCAGCCCTACTCCGCCGCGCAGGACGCGCGCTATCCGGCCGGCACGGTCATGCCGTCGGTGATGTACAACTCCAATCGCTTTGAAGGGGACCGCGCCGATGTGCGTGCCCGCGGCGTATGGAAAGATGGCTACTGGCATCTGGAAATTGCGCGCAAGCGGATTACCGGCTCCACGCTGGACGTGCCGATTGCCGATGGCACCTGCCTGTGGGTCTCGGCCTTCGATCACTCGCAGATTGCTCACACCCGCCACACCCGTGCGATCCGCCTGCAATTTTTCGAGGAGCCGGCGCGATGAAAGTCTGGCAACGCTCGCTTGTGCTTTTTTTACTGTCGGCCGGTGTGCTGCTTACGGCAGCGCTGCATCAACCGGAAGATCCCGTACCGGTTCCATACCATTTCACAAAAATAGATTCCTCTGGTGTACCGCTACCTAACTGGGCAGGCCCCTGGTCCTGCGTGTGCGACAGTCGCAGTAGTCTTTTGTGGGAAGTGAAAACCGACAGTGAAAATATTCACGATGGCCTTTGGACCTACTCCTGGTATCGGGAACAGGTCCACCAGAGCGAGGGGCTCACTACAGTATCCACTTCCGCTTCGAGAAAACAGACGGCGATTGGCACACCCAACAATGGCGACTGCTATTTCGAAGAAGAACGCTGCGATACCGCCGACCTGATCCGGCGCACCCGCGAAGAGACGTTGTGTGGTGCACAGGACTGGCGACTGCCCACCGCTGGTGAACTGCAAACCCTGGTCTACACAGACGCAAAAGCCGGCCAGCCCACCATCGATACCGCCTTCTTTCCAAAAACCAAACGCGGTGATTATTGGACTTCCGAACAAGATGGTTCATTACAAACCGTTTACAACTATTTAAAGTCCGGCGCGGTGGCGGTCAGTTTCGTGGATGGGCAGTCCATCACAATTCCACACCGCAATGCGGCGTTTGTGCGCCTCGTCTCCGGGAATTCAAAAAGCTGTCACTAATCCCCCTGCACACTGCCCGCGCTGTATTTTTTCGTTCTTCTGATTTCCATTTATTTTCTTTCTATAAAAACCTGGACAGGAAAACCCATGAAACAGTTTCTGGGAAGTAACTCTATTCGCCTGGCTGGCTCCGCGAGCCTGCTGATGGCCCTGTGTGCGGCAGACGCCAGTGCCGCCACCAAACATTACCGCCTGGTATGGGACACCGACGGCCGCACCAGCGCCGTGATCGGCTTTTCTCCCGATGGCAGCAGCTCCAATCCTTACGTGAGCTACGGCTACTCCACCAACGAGGGAAGCTGGACCAGCGCCGGCGTGGATGCCAGCTACACCTTTGATGGCAGTATCGACAGCAGTTTTGTACGCCTGGAAAATCTTTCCGCCGATTCCGATGTATTCTTCCGCGTATGTGACCAGGATGGCTGTGGCGATCGTTTCTGGTTCAAGACTGCCCCCAACGATAACTCCCCCTTTGTAGTCATTGCTGGCGGTGACACCCGCACCGGTCACACCAACCGTCGCCAGGGCAACCAGCTGCTGGCAAAAATTCGCCCACTCGCAGTGATGCATGGCGGTGACTTCACCGATGCCAACAGCGCCTCTCAGATGAATGCCTATCTCGACGATTGGGAGCTCACCTATTCCAGTGACCAGATCGACGGTTTGAGCTACAAGCGCATCTATCCACTGATCCCCACTCACGGCAACCACGAAGACGACAACTACTCGACCCTGTGTCAGGTGTTCGGAGCCGACTTCAATACTGACGGCAACTGCAACCCCAGCGACACCTACGGTGCCGTGCAGATTTCTCCGCTGCTGCGCGTATACACACTCAACAGCCAGTTTAAAAACAGCGGCTGGTCTTCCTACGCCAGCGCCCAGAACAACTGGCTGCAGAGCGATCTCGCCAGCTACGGCAGCAGCGCCCAGTGGCGCTTTGCCCAGTACCACAAACCCATGTTCCCCCACTACACCGGCAAATCAGAAAATCAAATTCTGCACACCTGGTGGGCACAGGATTTTTACGATTACGCGGTGAATCTGGTAGTGGAATCCGACACCCACATGACCAAGCTCACCCAGGCCGTTGAGCCCAGCGGTAACGGTTTTACCACCGCGTCCAATGGCGGCACCATTTATGTGGGTGAAGGCAGCTGGGGGGCGCCGGCGCGCTCCGCCAACGACCCCAAATCCTGGACCATCGATCTCGCCAGTATTCAGCAGTTCAAGGTGATTCAGGTAAGTCCGAGTGAACTGACCGTGCGCACTGCTCAATTCAATACCTCCGCCAGCAGCCTGAGCCGCGCCGACCGCGCCGCCGATCCACTGGCACTGCCCGCCAACGTCAACTGGTGGAGTGCCAACCAGGTGGGCGAAGCCATGACCCTGGTGCGCAATGGCAGCAATCGCAGTGTGATCAGCGGCGGTTCGTCCAGCAGTTCATCAAGCAGTTCATCAAGCAGTTCCTCTGGCGGCTCCTCCAGCGGCGGCTCCGGCGCCATTGCCATGGCGGTCACCGACGATGTATTTGTCACCGCAAACCAGACCGGCACCAATTACGATGGCAGCAACGAAGGCCTGCTGGCAGATGGCGCCGACTCGGCCTACGGGCAGATGATGACCCTGTTGAAATTCGACCTGGACGAAGTCGCCAGCTGCAGTAATTTCAGCAATCTGACTCTGGAAGTGAACGTCACCAACTATTCCAACAGCAGCTATGGCGTCTTCCTGGCCAACAGCGACTGGCAGGAAGAGTCCGCAACCTGGAGCAATATTGGCGGCAGTGGTGTGCGAGGCACCCAGCTCGCTACCTTCACCCCATCGTCAACCGGTCTGCGCCAGATCGGCCTGTCCAGCGGTGCGGTGGAAGGCTGGTTGAGCGACAACAATACCGGCCTGGTGATTGCGTCGCTCGGCGGCAGTGACGGTGTGGATATGAACTCGAAAGAGACAGGTACTGCACCGGTGCTCTACGTGAACGCAGACTGCGACGGCAGTGGTTCCAGCAGCTCGTCGAGCAGCTCTTCCAGTTCGGGCTCTGGCAGCTCGTCCGGCTCCGGCAGTACCCAGCAGTTGGTGCAAGCCGCATCTGACGACGTATTCGTAGGCTCAAGCAAAAGTGGCAGTAACTTTGACGGCGACAGCGATGGCCTGCTGGCGGACGGCAGTGATCGCCAGTACGGTGAGATTTACACCCTGATCAAGTTTGATCTGGGTGGTGTGGAAAACTGCAGCAACTTCTCCCAGGCCATTCTGGAACTGAACGTCACCGACCGTTCCGGTAACACCTATGGAGTTTACCGTGCCGCATCCAACTGGCAGGAAGGCAGTGCCACCTGGAACAGTGTCGGCGGCAGCGCCATACTCGGCAACCAGCTGACCACCTTTGTGCCCAGTTCCACCGGCACCCGCCAGATTGACCTGCTGTCTTCCGGCATTGTGGAAACCTGGTTGGCCGGCAGCAATACCGGCCTGGTCATAGCTTCCAATAACGGCAGCAACGGTGTGGACATGACCTCCAAGGAAACCGGACAGGGACCGCTGTTGCGACTGGAAGCGACCTGCAGCAATTAATCTGCGACAGGGTTTTCTGTCTTCCACAAAAAAGGGGGCTTCCGATCTGGAAGCCCCCTTTTTCTAACTCAGCTTTCTGTTTCGCCAGCGCGTTATTCCGATGCCTTCAGGGTGCGGTCAAAAAAGTCCTTCATCATCTGATGCCAGTGCTTGCGGGTTTCCTTGCCGCGCAGGCTGTGCTTTTTGCCGGGATAAGTCATCAATTCAAACTGCTGGCCGTTGTCCTGCAGCTGCTTGATCAATTTGGTGGTATTGGTGAACAACACATTGTCGTCTGCCATGCCGTGATAAATCAGCAGCGGGCCTTTCAGGTCCTTGGCATAGGGGAATACCGACGCCGCCTCGTAGGCCTCCGGCACCTGGTTCGGGTTGCCCATATAGCGCTCGGTGTAATGGGTATCGTACAGACCCCAGTCCGTCACCGGTGCGCCGGAGACGCCCGCCTTGAAATAATCCCCGGCCTTGAACATGGTCATCAGCGCCATGTAACCGCCATAGCTGTGGCCATAGACACCAATGCGCTCGGGATCTACAAACGGCAGTGAGCGCAGGAATTTCACCCCGGTAACCTGATCCTCCACTTCCACGCCGCCCATTTTTTTGAAGATGGGGTCTTCAAATTTTTTGCCGCGATTCGCGGAACCGCGGTTGTCCAGGGTGAACACCACGTAACCCTGCTGGGCCATAAACTGGTTGAAAGGTCTGTCCCAGCTATTGGTAACCAGCTGCGCGTGGGGGCCGCCGTACAGGAATACCATGGTCGGGTAGGACTTCTCGGGATCAAAGCCCGCGGGCTTGTACATGCGGTAGTGCAGTGTGTGCCCTTGCGGCGCTTTGATCTCCCCAAATTCCGGCTCAATCCAGTCACTCATATACGGGTGCAGCGGGTGGCCCTTCTCCACCTTGTTTTCCTGCAGCCAGGTCACGCGCTTACCATCGATACCGTGCAGGCTGACCTGAGCCGGTGTGGTTGGGTTGGAGTAGGTATCGATATAGCCCGAGGCATCAGCGGCAAATTTGATGCTGTGCATGCCGGCGCGGGAGGAAATTTTTTCAATCTTGCCGCTGCCGTTCAGGTCGGTCACATACAGGTGGCGCTCCAGCGGCGTGTCTTTGCGGCCGGAGAAATAAACCTTGCCGGACTTCTCGTCCAGCGCTTCCAGCTCGTCGATAGCCCAGTCACCACGAGTCAGCTGCGCCAGTTGTTTGCCGGAGAAGTCGTACAGGTATAGGTGCTTGAAACCGTCCTTTTCCGACGCCCAGATAAAGCGGTCGCTGTCTTTCAGAAAGCGCAGGTCGTGGAACAGGTTCACCCAGGTATCGCTGGTTTCCACCAGAGCGTTGCGGGTCTTGCCGCTGGGGATATCCACAAAGCGCAGTTCCAGTCTGTTCTGGCTACGGTTCTGCCATTGGTAGGAAAGCAGGTTATCCCGCGCCCATTTCACACGCGCAATATAGATATCTTCGTCTTTGCCAAGATCCAGCCACTGGGTTTTTCCGCTGGCGAGATCCAGCACACCCAGTTTGATTTTTACATTGGGGCGGCCGGCAGCGGGATAGCGCTGCTTGATCATATCGATGCGATCCGCATAGATTTCACTGCGGGTCACTTCATCCACCGGACTCTCATCCACCTGCAGGAAGGCAATGCGCTTTTCATCCGGCGACCACCAGTAGCCGGTCATGCGGTCCATTTCTTCCTGGGCAACGAATTCGGCCATGCCGTTTTTGATCGCGCCGTTTTTTGAACCGCCATCAGTGGTCAGCTGACGCTCCTTGCCGGTTGCCAGGTCCACCACAAAAATATTCTGGTCGCGGATAAAGGAAACGAAGTTGCCCTTCGGGGAAACCCGTACATCGGTTTCAAAAGCTTCGGTTTCGGTCAGGCGCTTGGACTTGCCGCCGTCCAGTGCGTAATAGAACACATCGCCGGCGAGGGGGAATAACAGGGACTTGCCATCTTTGGACCAGCTGTACTCCATGATACCGCTGCCAAAAATGCGCTGGCGCTCGCGGCGGGCCTTCTCCTCGTCGGAGAGCTTCTCCTCGCCACTGTGCAGCTTGTCGGAATCCACCAACATGTGCGTCTCGCCGTCGCTCAGGCGGTACTCCCACAGGTCGTAGCGGTTGTAGTCTTCCTCCCGTCCCTTGAGAAAAGTCACCCGGCTACCGTCCGGGGAATACTGCAGCGCGCGCGGGCTGGTCCCGCTCAAAGCAGGGTCAGAGAATATTCTGTCGATCGTCAGCTGTTCCGCAGAGGAATAACTGGCAAAAGCACAGCCCAACAGGAAAAACAGTTTCCGCTTCATATAACCACTCGCGCTTGAATCTTTATCAGCGAGAGATAATAGAGGGCAGGCTTTTCCAACGCCAGATTTTGCGGCGATGCGACCTTATTCGACGTTGAGCGCCGGGGAAGAAATGGCTGCTGATCGGGGGGAAAGCAGGCTCACCAGTACACCGGCCAGTAACGCGGCAGAGACCGCGGGAATAATCGGATTGCCCCAGAATCCGTTGACCGTGACCATCACAAGCAGTGAGGTGACCGAACCAGCCAGCAGCGAGGCAAGTGCGCCCTGCCAGGTGTAGCGCGGCCAGAAGCGCCCCAACAACCCACAGGCAAACAGCCCGGCCATCACCGTGGAAATCATTTTGCTGATGTAGCCGATCAGGTCGTCGGACATCATCGCCATCGCGAGCGCGATTCCGATGACCACCAGCAATCCAATGCGGGACTGTTTCAAGCCATCACTCTTTTCTTCCGCCGGCGTTTTCTTCAGGTCGCGCACCAGTACCGAAACGCCGGCAATGGCATCGGAGCTGGCACTAGACATGGTGGCCGACAGGCCCGCCAGCAATACCAACACACCGATGCCCAGCGGAAGCACTTGGATCGCGAGATAGGGGAAGGCAAAGTTACGGTTGTCCAGCGCGGGATTCAGCACAAAGGCACAGATACCGATAATGGCCGGTACCAGGGAAAAAAACAGGTAAAGGCCGCCGGAAATATAAAACGACTTGCGCACGGAGCCGACACTGCGCGCGGAGTAAATACGCTGGCGAAAGGAAGGTGTGGCCAGAACACCGATGGCGATAACGGTAGCCAGGGAAAGTGCCGGCAGGAATGCCATCGGCTGTGACCGCTCAACGGCCCGCTGGGATTCAGTAACCACTTCCCAGCCACCCACGGTGTGCACCGCAAATACCGCCATCAGCAGAAAACCGATAAACAGTACCAACGCCTGCAGCGTATCGGTCCACACCACCGCGTGGTAACCGCCCACGATCACAAAAATTCCAAAACCCACTGCCACCAGCAGTTTCGCCAGCTGCAGATCGATGCCGGTAATCCAGGCAAGGTACAGGCTACCGCCCAGAATGTGCGCGCCGAGCCAGCCGAGGCAGGCCACCAGAATCAATACCGCGACCACCTTCTTTACCAGCGGGTGATTACCCACATAAGACGCGAGCTCTTCACTCATGGTGGCAAAGCCCTGCGCCCGTACGGGAGCGAACAGCAACCCGAGCAGCAGGATCCCCACCGCACCGCCAATACCATACAGAGCCCCCGCCCAGCCATTGGCATAGCCAAAGCCCACCGCGCCCATGGAAGAGCCGGTGCCAACCATAGTGGCAACGGTGGTGCCGATGGTCAGAAAGATCGGCAGGCTGCGGCCGGCGAGCAGGAAGTCGTCCTCATCGGTGCTGCGCCGGGAGACGAACCAGCCAACGGCGATCAGGAAAACGATATAGAGGCCGAAGGCCCCCAGAAAAATACTGGCATTCATTGTGGGAAATTATTGTTATTGAACGCGGATTATTGGGTTATTTTTTTAGGCTGCCACCGCAGCGGCGACCTGCAATGCAGGCGTGGCCTGAAGTGTGCAGCTGTTGTGCCTTTCCTCGACGGACAGGGTGGCCCCCTTTCCTAGAGACTATTCTAAAACCAAAGCGCAGCAGATGTGCGCTTCAGGACGCGCGCTACGGAGATTTATAGCAAACTATGCCAACTTCTACTTTGCAGTCTACTACCAGGTCGCATACAGAGCAGATTCGCGCGGGTGGATGATCTCCGAAATTTTCTTTGAAGACTTTGTTAAAAGACTGAAAGTATCTCGCGTCGGTAAGAATCACCGTCACATGGATCACATCCGCAGCGCTATAGCCAGCCTTATCCATAATTGCAAAGCAGTTGTCGATGGCCAGCTGGGACTGCTCAACAACCCCCCCCTCCACCACTTCACCATCGCGCATCGGTGTCTGGCCGGACACGTAAAGAAAACCACCAGCTTCTACTGCACTGGAAAAAGGCAGATGCTGGCCACCTGTACCCGTGCCGCCCTCGGCGCCGAATCTCTGAATCATTGGAAACTCTCAGTTTATTAGTAATTTCAGGAAGAAGGTAAACGGGTAATTAGCCGCGGAACAGAAAAGTACCGCTGCGGCTTTTCTGCACCATGCCTTCGCAATAGGCACAAACCCCGTTTACCCATACCCGGGATATTCCCTGCGCCGGACGCTGCGGTTGTGCATAACTCGCCATGGATTCCAGCGCGACGTAATCGAACAGCACCAGATCCGCGCAATACCCTTCGCGAATAAACCCACGATTCGCCAGGCCAAAATTGGTCGCGGAAAGTCCGCTCATCTTGTGCACCGCCTGTGGCAGGTCGAACAAGCCGAGATCGCGGCCATAGTGGGCGAGCACCCGCGGGAAGGCGCCCCACAAACGCGGGTGGGGATGGGGATCATTGGGGAGACCGTCGGAGCCGACCATGGTGAGGGGGTGCTTGAGAATGTTTTTTACATCCTCATCGCTCATGCAGTGATACACCGCACCGGCGGGTATCAGCTTTTTCGCGGCCTCAAGACTGGAGAGATTCCACTCCCGCGCGATTTCCGTCAGCGAGCGGCCGCCCTGCTCGGGGCAAGGTTCGGACCAGGTAATAAAGACTTCCACATCGTCGGTGACCTGGGCCAGATCCAGGGTGCTGGAGCTGGCGGTATAGGGGTAGCAGTCACAGGCGACTTTCTGATGCTCGGCGGCAGCTTCCAGGGTACCCAGCACTTCTTCGCTGCGCCCCCAGTTACCGCGCCCGGCGCATTTCAGGTGGGAAACTATCAATGGCACCCGGTGTTCCCGGGCAGTCATCAGTGCCTCGTCCATCGCTTCCAGAATGCGATCGAATTCGGTGCGCAGATGGGTGGTGTACACCCCGCCCTGCTCTGCGAGCTCCGCAACCATTTCCAGAACTTCGGCCGTATCCGCGCACTTGGCGCTGCCATAGGCGAGGCCGGAACTGAGCCCGATGGCACCCTGCTGCAGGGCACCGCGCAATTGCGCGCGCATGGCGGTGAGTTCTGATTCGGTGGCGGTGCGCTGCAGGTCATCCATATGGTTGTTGCGCAGGGAGGTATGGCCTACCAGTGCGGCCACATTCACATTGGGGCTGGATTTTTGCACCGCGCGGGCATAATCGGAAAATTGTGGGTAGGCGAAGCGGTTGCGATCGCCCAGCAGATTCAGTGGATCGGGCGGATCGCTTTGCAAAGTGACTGGGCTGGCACTGATGCCGCAGTTGCCTACGATCACCGTGGTGACCCCCTGGCTGATTTTGGCGGGCACCTGCGGATTGTGGATAACTTCGAGGTCGTCGTGGGTGTGGACGTCGATAAAACCGGGGGCGAGATACAGGCCTTCGGCCTCGATAATTTCTCGCGCAGTGTCTGTGATCGTACCGGGCTCGGCGATGCACTGGATACGGCCTTTGGCAAGGGCAATGTCGGCGGTAAAAATGTCAGCACCGCTGCCGTCAACAACCGAGCCCTTGCGAATCACCGTATCGTATATCATTCCATGTCCTACTTGGTGCTCACTCAGTCTCCCAGCGGCAAGCGATCCTCGCCGTGCTTGTGACTGTCGAGCGTATGCTTGAGACGCCGCAACGTCTCACGGCTTTTGCGTTTTTGTTTAACCGCCAGCTCGGTGGCCAGCACATCGATCGCGGCCAGCATCACGTAGCGCGCCGCGGTCGGTTTGAAAATGTAATCGGTTTCCAACGGTTCCATCGGCACCAGGTGGTGCAGAATTTTCGCCAGTGGCGAATCCGCAACGGTGACGCCCAGTGTGGTTGCGCCGTACTCCCGCGCAATCTCCGCCGCTTCCTGCACATCCGGGCTGTAACCGCCCATGGAAAGACACAGCACCACATCGTTGTTGTCGATGGTGGAAGCCGCCATGCGCATCAGCATGGGATCCGAGTAGGCGGTGGCCGCAAAGCCCAGGCGGAAAAACCGGTGCTGGCATTCCTGAGCCAGCACGGTGGAGCCGCCGCCCACCCCAAATATCAGAATCTGACGGGCTTTCACCAGGGCTTCTACCGCGGGCTCGATCACCGTCTCGGTAACCAGTCGCGCGTTGTGGTCCAGCGCCGCCTTGATCTCGTCGTAAACGCCGTAGTTGGCACCCGGCTCCGCCTTTACCTCGGTGTAGAACCGCTGCCCCACTGCCAGCGCCTGGGCGAGACGCAATTTCAGGTCGCGTACATTCTTGCAGCCCACCGCTTTGGCGAAGCGGGTAATGGTGGCCTCGCTCACGCTCGCTTTATCCGCGAGTTCACTGATACTCGCGTGGGCGGCAAAGCCGATATCGTCCATCACCAGTCGCGCGATCTTCTGCTCGGCATCGCGCAATTGGCCATAATGGGCGTTGATCTTCGAAACAATATCCGGTTCGTGACTCACGGCAGGGTTCCTGTTTTCCTGGAGATCTTTGGGCCACACATGTGACTCTTTGAAGCGGCTCTTTTAGACGCCTCTTTTGAAACGGATAGGATGTTACTGAACTCGGTGCAGTATATGTATCGTGTTTGTTACTTTCAATACTGCAATTGAGTATGTGATACTTTCTACCACCCCTTATTAACAGTTTGATCGTTTTGAGACGGAGTTGGCCCATGAGCGCCGAGCCCACAAACCCGCAGTCTTCCCCGGCCACCAACCTGCTGCGCGAGGAAATCCCCCTGCCCGCAGCGGTCCTCTACCGCTCGCGCCTGGAGCACAACCTGCAGTGGATGCAGTCATTTGCCGACCAGCGCGGGGTAAAGCTCGCCCCCCACGGCAAAACCACCATGACCCCGGCACTGTTCCGCATGCAGCTGGCCGCGGGGGCCTGGGGTATGACCCTTGCCAACCCGCAGCAGGCAAGGGTAGCGGCAGAAGCCGGGGCAACCCGGATCCTGATGGCCAACCAGCTGGTGGGCCGGGCAAATATGCAGCTGGCCAGTGACTTGCTGCGGGATTACCCACAGCTGGATTTCTATTGCCTGGTGGACTCCACAACCAATATCCGCCAGCTGGGAGAATTTTTCGGCTCCACCAAGCAGCCACTGAAAGTACTGATTGAAGTCGGCGTGCCCGGGGGGCGCACCGGCTGCCGCAATACCGACGAAGTAAATGCGCTGTGCGAAGAGCTTAAACACTGGCCCCAATTGCAGCTGGCGGGAGTGGAAACCTACGAGGGGCTAATACAAAAAAAAGAGGACGGGGAAGGCGCCGAAGCGCGTGTGACCGAGCACCTGAAATTGGTGCGCGATATCTGCCTGTCACTGCTCGAGCGAGAAGAGTTTGCCACTGAAACGGTCATTCTGAGTGGAGCGGGTTCCGCCTGGTACGATCTGGTGGCCGAGGTATTTACCGATCACAAGGCACCGCGCATCCTGCCGGTACTGCGCCCGGGCTGTTACCTCACCCACGACCGGGGCATTTATGAGGAAGCACAGGCCGCGGTGATGGCGCGGCTGGACGGGCACTGTTGCCCAAGCGGGGATCTGCAATCGAGCCTGGAAGTCTGGGCCTATGTGCAATCGCTGCCGGAACCGGGCATGGCGATTCTAAATTTCGGCAAGCGCGACGCCGCTTATGACGCGGGATTGCCGCGACCGGAAATGCACTTTCGCCCGGGCCGGGACACAACCCCGCATACAATCACGGAAGGCTGGCGGCTTACCAACATCATGGACCAGCACGCCATGCTGCAGATTCCCCGGGACGCCGATCTTCAGGTGGGCGATATGCTCGCGCTCTCCACCTCGCACCCCTGCCTCACGTTCGACAAGTGGCGCCAGGTACTGATCATCGACGATGACTACAACCTGCAGGAAACCGCGGAAACCTGCTTTTAAACAGTACAACAAGAATAAAAAAAGATATGGCAAATCTATTATTCAAGATCAGCGCACTGACGGGCCTGGCTCTCGTAATGGCCGCACCGATTGGTAGCGCTGAATCCACAGACCGCGGGGAGGTCAAACTACACACGCCATTGATGCCCTACCCCCGCCAGATCCAGCCAGTTTCCGCCGATCCGATGCAACTGGATGCGAATAGCCAGCTCTGTTTTGCGCACGCAGCCTCTCCTAAACTGATCGCGGCCACCGAGCGTTTCCGCGCGCAGCTGCAGCGCCAGCGCATTATGGCATTGCAGGCTGCCGTCGACTGCAAAAAAATCGCGGACAATAACGCGGCGGCACGGATCGAAATCGCGTTTGAAAGCAAACCGAAACGTATCGATGAAAACACGCTGGCGGCACTCGACGTCAACCGCGAGCTTTACCGCTTGCGCATTGAGGCGGGCAAGGTGCGGCTGAGTGCCCACAGCGACACTGGACTGCTTCACGGCCTGCAAACGCTCTCACAATTGAGCGGCGTCGGGGAGACCCCATCGAGCACAAACGACATTAGCTTGCCGGCCGTCGAGATTGTCGACTACCCGCGATTCCGCTGGCGCGGAGTGCTGCTGGACTCCGCACGCCACTTCCTTTCGGTCGACACCATCAAACACCAACTGGACGGTATGGCGGCGGCCAAGCTGAATGTCTTCCACTGGCACCTGACCGATGACCAGGGCTGGCGCCTGGAAAGTCGCGCCTACCCCCGGCTACACCAGACGGCTCCGGATGGAGAGTTTTATACCTGGCAGCAGGTGCGGGAAATCGTCGCCTACGCCGCCGAGCGCGGCATCGTTGTAGTACCGGAAATTGATATGCCCGGCCACGCCAGCGCCATTGCGGTCGCCTATCCGGATTTGATGTCTGCGCCCGGCCCCTACCAGCCGGAAGACCGCTGGGGCGTGCACAAACCGCTGCTCAATCCCGCCAACCCGGCGGTGTACACCTTTGCTGAAAAAATTCTCGGAGAAGTCGCCGAGCTGTTTCCGTTCGAGTATGTGCATATCGGCGGGGACGAGGTGGACCCGGAGCACTGGGAACAGAACCCGCAGATACAGCGCTATATGCAGCAACACAACCTCGCCGACAGCCACGCACTGCACAATGATTTCAACAGCCGACTGGCAGGGATTCTGAAAGAACTCGACCGCAAGATGATCGGCTGGGATGAAACCCTGCACCCGGATCTGGCACCTACGGCCGCGGTGCAGTCCTGGCGCGGTCCGGATGCGCTGGGGGAAATTGCTCGCGCCGGACACTACGGCATTTTGTCCACCGGCTTCTATGTGGATCAGCCCCAATACACCAGTTACCACTACCGCAATAACATTATCCCCACACCACTAGAATTTGATGCCATTCAGCCCGGGGAGAAGTGGCAGACCTGGCAGTTCGAAGCACCGCGCAAACGGGGCAGCGCGGTTACCGGTTCTTTTACCCTTGTGGAATCCTCGAGCGGAGAGCTGCGCGGGGTAATGGTATTCAATGGCAAAAAACCCGCGGTTCTGCAGCAGGGAAAGCGTACCGGCCCCTATACCTACTTCCGACTGGACACCTGGATGGGCCCGCTGCGCGCGCGTGTGAATCTGCAGGATAAAACACTGCGCGGTGAATTTATTGTGGGTAACGCGCCCTACCACCCAACGGGTGAGCTGATTGCCAGCAACAGCCAGGAGAGTAAAGTCCCCACTTTCTCTTCCGGCTTTTCTGGTGCTGCCGCACTCAACGATGCACAGAAAAAGAATATCCTCGGCGGTGAAGCGGCTCTCTGGGCGGAGATGGTCGACGAACACAATATCGACCTGCGCCTGTGGCCCCGTACCTTTGCGGTCGCGGAGCGACTCTGGTCGGGCAGGGAATTGAAGGATGAGGGTTTTCTCTACCAACGGCTGAGTGGAATCGATCAATGGGCAGAAGCGGCGCTGGGGCTTCAACACAAAACCCAACAGACGGAAGCACTATCAAAACTGTTCCCGAAAGACCTGCAGGCAGAGGCGCTGGCATTTTCAGCCGTACTGGAGCCCGCCCACTACTACCACCGCCACCACGAAAAATCAGCCAATGAAACCTACTCCCGCCGGGATTCCCTGCACCGCTTTGCCGACAGTCTGCCGGTTGAGAGTATGGCCCTGCGAGATTATCGCAAGCTTCTAGATAGCCTGCCGGCAAATCCAGAATCCGACTTCACCCGCCAACGCCTGCTGAGCGGCCTCGAAAGTATGCAACGCGCAGGTATCGCCGCCGAGGCGCTGCTGAATCAAAAAAATCCGCTTTCCCCTGAGATCCAGCAGCTGGCAGAAAAAGTGCAACAACAACTGAAACTGGCCGAGCTGATTACCGATCGCTACCAGAAGCAACAGACCTTCTCGGCAAGTGAGGAAATCAAACTCCGCAAGCGACTGGCAGCGCTGAAAGGAATGCACGCGGAGGTGACTCTGCCTGCGGTTTATGTTCTGGAGCGGCTGCTGGACCAACTGCAGTACGCTTTAACGAAGAACCCAAAAAAGTAAACGGACAATATCTTTAACATGGTTAAGACTTTAACAATCTCCCTGCTGGCACTGGCGATTACCGCAAACGCCGCGGCTTCTACAAAGATCAACGAAAAACCGGACACTACCGACTGGATGCCTGAGGGCAGTTTCACCAGTGGCGTGGAGGGACCGGTAGTCGGCGCAGACGGCAGTCTGTATGCGGTAAATTATTCAGAGCAAGGCACCATCGGCCGCATCACAGGAAAGGAAACCGGCGAAGTCTGGCTGAAACTCCCCGAAGGCAGTATCGGCAACAGCCTGCGCTTTCACCAGGGCTTTTTGTATGTTGCAGATTACACCGGCCACAATGTGCTGAAAATCAACCCGGCAAGTCAAAAGATCGTGCACAGATTTCACAACCCGCAGATGCATCAGCCAAACGATATTGCCATTGCGGGCAACGGCACTATTTATGCGAGCGATCCGGACTGGGCGAACAACAGCGGCCAGCTGTGGCGAATCTCACCACACGGTGAATTTACGCTACTGGAAAAGGACATGGGCACCACCAATGGTATCGAACTGAGTCCGGATGGTAAGAAACTATATCTCAATGAAAGTGTGCAGCGTCGGGTGTGGGTTTACGATGTGCTGGAAAATGGCGATGTCGCCAACAAGCAGCTACTGATCGAGTTTGATGATTTTGGGCTGGACGGAATGCAGACAAATACCGAGGGTAATCTATACATCACCCGCTACGGCGCGGGCACAGTGCTCAAGGTTTCTCCCGCCGGTGAAATTCTTGCAACCATCCGCCTGAAAGGACAACACCCGACCAATATCGCACTGAACGCTGATGGAAGCACCGGGTACGTGACCATGCAGAAGCGCGGTGCTATTGAGTATTTCTCTATTCCTCACTGACTGCGCTAGTGGTCCATGCGGAAAGTTGTGTAACTGTTCGCTTCGCCAAAGTGTCCAGCTCTGCGTTGAGAAAGCTTGAAATAGAACCACTATTCCTGCGCTTTCTCGCCTTGATCTGAACACTTTGGCTGTGCTCCTTAGTTACCGAACTTTCCGCATGGACCACTAGAAAATAGAAATCCAATCTGAAGTCCGTGACTCTCACTAACTGAAACAGCAGATACAACAAAAAAGGTGTGCCACTTGCGTGGCACACCTTTTTTGTTGAACAACGCTGTCGGATTAACCCGCGATCAGAAATTACCGCTGATCGTCAGGCCATAGCGACGGTCGGTCTTGAAGGTCAGGGACTCCTTGGTGGTGCCTTCCTGATTGACCTGCGCCAGGGTCTTGGTTTCAAGATCCAGCAGGTTGCCGATCTCCAGTCCCACTCGCCAGTTGTCATTCAGGGAGTAGAACAGGCTCGCATCCATCATGCCGGCAGCTTCCGTGTAGATGGGGGCGAACTCGTTGGAGTCGCGGCGGGTGACCATGTAATCCGAACGCCAGGTGTAGGCGAGACGCATGGAGAAGTCGTTGTACTCGTACATGCCCACGATGTTGTAGTTCTGATCGGAATATCCCTCAAGCGGCAGCCCGGAGAAGTTGCGGAAAGTATCGCGCTGATCGCTGATGGGTTGTCCGTCAGCAGTGAAGCGCTGCGCACCCAGGCCGCTCTCCGGATCGTTCAGGTCATTCTGATCGATGTAGGTGTAGTTGAGCTGCAGTCCCAGACCACTCAGCGCGCCGGGCAGGAAGTCGTAGAACTGCGAGTAAGACAGCTCGACACCCTGAATGGAACCGGAGCCGGTGTTCGCCGGGCCGGTCAGGCTGAATTCCTGGGAAATGCCATTGTCCGGGTTGGTCACGGTTTCGACGAAACTGCGATTGCGGATAATGTCGTGCATTTTCTTGTAGAAAAGCCCCATGGACACCGAGCCAGCGTCGGAGAAGTACCACTCCGTCGTCAGATCGAAGTTGTCGGCTTTCTCCGGCTCCAGGTTCGGGTTCAGCGAGGTACCGAACAGGTTGACGTCAGTAACGCCGACCACCGGATTGGTGGCGTCGTCGGTGTCGTCGGAGCCCGGGTTCTCGCGAATCGCGGTGTAGCTGATACCCAGGGTTTTGGTGCTGCGGGCCTGATCCAGCGTCGGGAAATACAAGCCGCGGGAAGCGCCGAAGCGCAACAGCACATCATCCGACAGGTTGAACACCAGGTTCAGGCTGGGGAGCACGGTATCGTAATCGGTGCCCTCAACACTCTGCACGGAACCGGTGCCGTCGGCAAACGCGTAGAGGTCCGGATAGGTTTCCTGGAATACGCTGATCAGGCTGTCGCTGCCGGAAATGGCCGGGGGCAGTACCACGTAGCCGTCGGAATCCAGCTGGTAGCTGACATAGCGCAGGCCCACATTACCGCGCACCGGGACAGCGCTGTCATCTATAGCGAAATCCGCGCGGATATAAGCCTCAAGGCGCTCTTCCCCGGTATTGGAAATATCGTGAGCGGCGAAAGGTCCGTTGACGCGGTCGGCGAGATCTTCGGAGCCCGAGTAACACTCTGCATTGGGCTGGCCGGCGGAACCGAACGGCGCATTGTTCCAGGTGCCACAACCACTGCGCATGGCTTCACTGAAATTCTTCACCAGGCTCATACGCGGGAAGAAGAAGTTGCTGGTGATATCACCCTGCAGTACCTGACCATCGTAAAAATCACTGAAGTCGACGGTCTCCCAGGCTTCCGGCGCCACGTCCGGCCCGGCCTTGTCCACCTGCGCCTTCACCCAGCCTTCATTCACGAAGCCCCAGTTGGCGTACTCGGTGTTGCGCATGGTCAACGCTTTATCCGAGTAATACATGCCGGTGTGAATTTTGTTGAACAGGCCATCCAGCTCGTAATCGAGATCGAGACGGAAACTGTCACCCTCGGCATCGGAATTGACCTCGTGGTCCAGCGCGGTGGCAATATAGTGGGTCTGGTTTTCACCGGCCCAGTTTGACCAGTAACCCGGGTTGTTCCAGGTGGGATTCAGGAACTCAACGGAGGGCAGTGAGCTGCGCAGATCCAGGAATACATCCGAGGCATTGGAGCCCGGGGCAACGCGGGCATTGATCCCGTAGTTGTGCACAATCTCTTCGGATTCGACGTGCTGGTAGTCCACGGATACCGTCATGCGATCCGTCGGTCGGAAGGTCACATTGAGCGAGGTATCTTCAACGGAATTGATGTTCTGGTTGTAGCGGGAGGAAGCCAGCATCGGCAGTTCGGCGTCGGCACGGATGATACCGCTGGTGAGGTAACCGTCGTCGAAAGTGATGGGATGCGCTTCGTCCTCCAGCCAGTGGGCGGCAAACCAGGTGGTGGGGTGGAAGCCCTGCCCCTGGGTACCGATCACCCGCTCTTCCCACTCCAGCTCGGCCTTGGAACTGATGTGTTCCAGGGTAGCGGTGATCCTTTCATCGTTGCTCTGCCACTGCACGGAGCTGGCAAAGCCTTCGCGGGTGCGGTCATTTTCCGCGGTGCGCAGGGAGAACTGGCCGGGTGCGTACACCACGCTGCCCGCTTCCTGGCCGGGAATCATCGGGCCTTCCAGCGGCGAGCCCTCTGCCGGGCGAACCACAGCACCCCAGGCCATTTCGCCAATAAATGCATCGCCGCGGGAATAGTAGTTGGCTACGCCGACGCCATCGCCGCGGGTTTTGTATTCGGAACCGGAGCCGGCCACCAGGAAGCCGACCTTACCGATGTCTGTTTCCCAGGAATCGGAAAACAGACCGGAAAAGGACGGTGTGGCCTCTTCACGAAAATCGCCGTAATTGGCTTTGGCGGTAAACGCCAGAATCTGCTCGTCGGTAT
This sequence comes from Microbulbifer sp. ABE4_465, assembly GCF_056160765.1. NCBI lineage: Bacteria > Pseudomonadati > Pseudomonadota > Gammaproteobacteria > Cellvibrionales > Microbulbiferaceae > Microbulbifer > Microbulbifer sp. ABE4_465. Next base: position 522,064 of record NZ_JBSWXV010000002.1, on the reverse strand, counting down.
CCAGCGGCTTGCGGGTAATCAGGTTTACCGTGCCGGCGATACCACCGGCGGTCAGGTCCGCGGTCTGGTTCTTCACCACTTCTACCGCGCCCAGCAGTTCCGGGGAGATATCTTCGTAGTTCAGGCCGCCCCAGGGATTGGCACTGAAGGCATCGCGACCGTTGATCTCACTGCGCACGCGGTCGAGACCGCGCACTAGTACACCGGTACCCTCATCGGCGTAGTGGTTGGGGTCGTCGGACGCGGCAAAGCGCTCGATGGTTACGCCCGACACCCGCTGCAGGGCCTCAGTCACGGATTTGTCTGGCAGCGCGCCGATGTCCGATGCGGTAATCACGTCTTTTACCGTGTCCGCATCCCGCTTCAGGTCCTGGGCGGACTGGAGGTTGGAGCGCAAATCACCGTAGACCACAACCTCTTCTACCAGCGCATCGTCGATTTGTTCTGCTTCCTGCGCAGCGAGCTGTCCTGGCAATAGGCCATAGACCGCGCCGTATACGGCGATGCTCAGCAGTTTTTTGTTGAACCCTTTGTTGAACGCGGGATGGTGTTTCCTTGTCATGGCGAACCCTCGGTGATGTCTATTTTTTATTCGAATCGATTTGTTTGATTATTAGTATCTGCGCGGCCACCAGCGCATGTTGCACCCCCAATCTGCACCCCAACCCTACCCCACTGCGATGCAAAAAATGCTCCGGGGCTCTTTAGGTAACCAGGTGGGCCAAGCAGACCCGCTTCCGGCGTTACCCGGGTGAGCCCCGACTGCGAGCGATACAAGGTGAACATCAAAAACGGACTGGTGATACCAGCGCATGACATGAAACATACCAATCAAGAAAATAACTTTCAACATTAAATTCAATTAATGTTAGAAACTTTCACAGCGCAAGAATTCAAACTTCCCCGAGTAGCACCGGTTAACACTCGTTAACGGATCTTTACCACTCGTCCTCAGTAAAAATAGTGTCTCTATGGTCTCATAGACCACACACCACACAGGAGACACCATGAAACGTCTGTACAGCGCTGCCACTTTCGCGGCCATTGCCACAGTGACCGGATGCGCCAGCGCCCCGAAAGCGCCGCCGGTTTATTCCGAGTCCTTCATTACCAATATCACCCCGCAGGGCAACCATCTGTTTACCTACACCGCCAGTCTGAGCATGGAAAATGCAGGAGGTGGCCGCAAGCCGGGCGGCGGCGGTCGAGGTGGCAAGGGAGGCAGAGGCCCCGGTGGCGGTATGGGTGGAGGTAAGGGCGGTGGCGCGGGCGGGATGCCGGCCAAAATGCGCGAAAACGCCAGCGAGGCCGCCATGGAACGCCTGGACCTGGTGCTCGCAGAAACCAACTACTGCCCACATGGCTGGTTTGTTATCGAAAAAACGGCAGACCGGGGCAATGTGGAGGTTAAAGGAGAGTGCCGAGCCCGTTGAGGCCCCTACGATTCCCCGCGAGATAGCGTAAACTGGCCTGAATAAATCCAACTCTGGGCGTTATCAATGAAAATTCGGGCCGGTGCCATCCTGTCACTGTCTGTCAGCGCGCTGTGGCTGTCAGGCTGTGACTCCAAGTCTCACCCAACTGCACAGGAACATCCTGCGGATCAATTTTTGAAAAACATCGCAGCCCATTGCGGCCAGGCATTTGCCGGAGATATTACCGCCAATGAGCCACGCTCCGATAAGCCCGACCCGTTTGAAGGCAAGGAACTGGTGATGCATGTGCACGGCTGCGAAAATCCGGCACAGGAAATTCACATTCCCTTTCACGTGGGCGACGATCGATCCCGCACCTGGATACTGACACGCACGGAAAACGGGCTTCGGCTCAAGCACGATCATCGCCACAAAGACGGCAGCGAGGACGCTGTGACCATGTATGGTGGCGATACTGCCAGTGCGGGGACAGAAAATCGGCAGGAATTCCCGGTAGACGAGGAATCCATAGAAACCTTCAACCGCGAAGGGTTGAACGCATCAATTGAAAATACCTGGGCCATGGAAATTCACCCCAGCCGGTATTTTATTTACGAACTGACCCGGCCGAATGGGCGAGAATTCCGCGTGCAGTTTGATCTGAGCAAGCCCGTCACGGCACCGCCGGCACCCTGGGGGCACTGAGCCCCCGGATCGACGTATTAACTCAGTCCTTATGCAGCAGATAGTCCGCGTGGAAACGCAGATGTTGCTCGATAAAGGTGGCAATAAAATAGTAGCTGTGGTCGTAGCCCGCGTGAAACTCCAGTTTCAGCGGGTAACCCGCCGCGTCCGCCGCCGCCTTGAGGGCATTGGGCTTCAGCTGCTGATCCAGAAACTGATCCTCTTCCCCCTGGGATACCAGCATCGGTAATTGCGCAGTGGCGCGGCTCAGTAGCGCGCTCGCATCGTATTCCTCCCACAGGGCTCTATCCGCCCCCAGGTATGCCGCCAGTGCCTTCTCTCCCCAGGCGCAGGCCATGGGATTACAGATGGGACTGAAAGCAGACACCGAGGTATAACGGTCGGGGTTTTTCAGCGCAATGGTCAGCGCACCGTGCCCTCCCATGGAGTGGCCGCTGATGGCACGGCGATCACTCACCGGGAAATTTTCCTCAATCAGCGCCGGTAACTCTTTCACCACATAATCGTACATCTGATAGTGGGGCTTCCACGGAGCCTGAGTGGCGTTCACATAGAATCCTGCGCCCTTGCCGAGGTCATACCCCTCATCGTCCGCTACCGAGTCACCTCGGGGGCTGGTATCCGGAATCACCAGTGCGATACCAAGCTCTGCCGCCATACGCTGGGCACCGGCTTTCTGGGAAAAGTTTTCATCGGTACAGGTGAGGCCAGAGAGCCAGTAGAGCACCGGAAAACGCTGATCCTTTTCCGCCTGGGATGGCAGAAAAATGGAAAATTGCATTTCACAATCGAGCGCGTCGGAGCGGTGGCGGTACTGGCACTGGCTGCCATCAAAGCTCTGGGTCTTGCTGACTAGTTCTAGCATGCTGGAAGCACCTCAGTTTTAGTGACCATTGTTGTAGTGAATCACACTGCGGATGCTTTTGCCTTCGTGCATAAGGTCGAAGGCCTCGTTGATCTGTTCCAGCGGCATGGTGTGGGTGATAAAGTCATCCAGCTGGAATTCTCCGGCGAGGTAGCGCTCCACATATTCCGGCAGCTGGGAGCGCCCTTTCACCCCGCCAAACGCGGTTCCGCGCCATACTCGCCCGGTGACCAGCTGAAACGGTCGGGTGGAAATTTCCTGGCCCGCCCCGGCAACGCCGATAATCACAGATTCGCCCCACCCCTTGTGGCAACACTCCAGTGCCGAGCGCATTACATTCACATTGCCGATACACTCGAAGGAATAATCCACACCACCGTCGGTGAGCTCCACGATGACTTCCTGAATCGGCTTGTCAAAATTTTTCGGGTTGATGCAGTCGGTGGCTCCCAGCTTTTTCGCCAGCTCAAACTTGCCTTCATTGATGTCGACGGCAATGACCCGGCCCGCTTTGGCCAGGCGCGCACCGATAATCGTGGCAAGTCCGATCCCGCCAAGGCCGAACACGGCAACGCTCGCGCCCTCTTCCACCTTCGCCGTGTTCGCCACGGCGCCCATTCCGGTGGTCACGCCACAGCCGAGCAGGCAGATCTCTTCCAGGGGAGCCGACTTGTTCACCTTGGCCACCGAAATTTCCGGCAGTACCGTGTATTCGGAGAAGGTGGAGGTGCCCATATAGTGGTAAATCGGCTCGCCGTTGACAGAAAAGCGCGTGCTACCGTCAGGCATCAGGCCCTGGCCCTGGGTGGAGCGGATCTTCTGGCACAGGTTGGTCTTGCCAGAAGTACAGAATTTGCACTCACCACACTCCGGGGTGTACAGGGGGATCACATGATCGCCGACCGCTACGCTGGTTACCCCTTCGCCGACGGACTCCACAACACCGCCGCCTTCGTGGCCGAGAATGGCCGGGAACACCCCCTCAGGATCATCACCGGACAGGGTGAATGCATCGGTGTGACACACACCGGTCGCCATCAGTTTGATTCGCACCTCGCCCGCCTTGGGTGGCGCTACTTCCACGTCTTCAATGGACAGTGGCGCGCCGGCTTTCCAGGCGACCGCGGCTTTACACTTGATCGGCTCCGCTGACATGTAGCTCTCCTGTTTGTTCTGATGGCCAATTAGGCAGAAAGCTTAACAGATCAGAACATGCCTGCCTGTCTTAAATACCCACCCAGCGCCTGGCTTCGCACCATTTTGCTTCAATGTCTGGGGCTCGCGCCCTCTACTGGTGCTCAGCCAGTGCCTCGTACTCGCCCTCCCCTTTCACCGCCCATTGCGCTGAACTGGCCCATTCTTTGCTCCGATACAGACAAAAGACAACAAAGGCTCGATAACGATGACTGACCACCAGTGGCTGATGACCTCGCAAGCGCTCAACGCTCTGCGCACTCTGCGCAAACGTATCCAGGCCGAATTCGGCATCAACCTGCGCTTTTCTGATTTCAATTTTGAGCAACAGCTGGCAGGCCTCAAGCACCGCAGCAAAGACACCCAATCACTCACTTTGATCGCGCAGCTGGAAGCCATGAAGGGAGGGCCATTCCTTACCGGCCAGGAACCACCAGAACGCCTGTATCGCGGACAGAGAGTACTGCAGGAAACCGGAGGAAAAGATATTTACGAAATGATTTACGGTGAAGAACTCGCGCTGCACGACGGACGGGGATCACAAGCGCAGCCGCGCAGAATGTATCGCGGCCAGCCTGTACTTGGCTGACCGGTAATTGGCAAGCCGTGACTTATTGCATAGATGACTTTTTGTATAGGCGACTTTTGTATTGGTGGCTTTATGTATAAAAAGTATCTTCCAAAAAATGGTTTCGCGCAGAAGTTGCCGACTACATACGAGCCAATTCCTGCAACGCATCGACTTCCAGAAAATCTTCCATCTCGTCGAGCAATTCCTCCGCAAGATCTTCCAACAGGCGCTCGGTGGCCTCGCGGGTGGTATCTTCTACCGTGCCGCCATCCTTGGGGGCTTTGGTCCGATAGCGCGCCCGCAGTTTCAGCTCGGCAATATCCACGGTTCCTTCCCGCAGAGGGGGGGCACCGGCCCTGGAGCTCAGTAGGCGGTAGTGGAATTTTCCATAGGCAGCCATACTACCCTTCTCTACGTCGTACTCTTTGCTACTGAAAATATCGAGTATTTTCTGACGCACGGTCACATCAAACTCAGTTTGTAACGTGAGCGGCGCTGCACCATCCACTACGCGCACGCGCTCGTCATCAAAAAACTCGCCAAATTGCTGTTGAATCTGCTGGCTCAGATATACGCCGAACGCCTCGTTGGCTTTTCTGCGCATTTCCCCCAGGCCACCGTTACTGCCCGACAGTGCCAACAATAACTCCAGGTTATTGCCTGTGAGTGGAGTCGGCGCCTCAATGCGAATGTCAGACGGCGCTACCGAAAGCCAGAATTCTGGGTCACTACCGGTGTAGCCAGACCAGCCGCTGGCAGTATTGGCGGACAACGCCTGAGACCAAACAGTCAAACAGGTGAGAATCAGTGCGAAGGTACACCGCAGGCCCTGGGATAGCGGGGAATGAGCGGAAGAGGAGTAGAGGGCGGAAACTGGGTCGGGGAATATTCTTGAGGGCATTCTTAGGGGCATGCTTAGGGGCATAGTCTCGCTCCCGGGTCTTCGGGTTAATTGATCGTGCGGCCAACGGGCGGAAAGCCAGTTTGCTGCACGAACACTATCCCTTGCAACCTGCGGGCCAGATTCGGGACCTGGCCCCGGGAGCGAGCACGCCGACGAGCGGCTCTATTGCCCCACTGCTAATACGCCCTACTGAAGGTAGCGGGCCTTGAGCAGTGCGAGTTCCTGAGCGTCCACATCCAGCGCGTGCTGAATATAGCCCTCTACCGAACCGTGCTGACGCTCCATCTCGGCAAATGCGGTTTCCAGCCAGGAAGCTTCCACGCCGGCGAGTACACCGACAACTTCCGGCGGCAGCTGGGCGAAGAACGCGTACATCTGCTTCTGCTTTTCGCTGGCGTCTTCCGGCAGTGTCAGCGAGCTGTGCTGTTTGCTGCTCTTGACGACTTCATTGGTCAGCAAGTAGTCCTGCTCGATGGTTGCGCGGTCCACGCCCAGTGCGGTCAGGATCAGCGCCGCGCCGATACCGGTGCGGTCTTTACCTGCGGAGCAGTGGAACAGCAGCGCATCGTCGGAGTCGATCAGCTTCTGAAACATGGCCTTGTAGTGCGGCGTCTGCTGTTGCACCAGGCCAACATACGCCTTGTTCATCAGCTCGGCCAGATCCTGCTTGGAAAAGTCGGGCTTGCGCAATACCTTGCCAAACTCCGCTTCCCAGTCACCCATCATCTCGTAATCCCAGGTCAGGTGATCGATTTCGCCTGCCTGCCAGTGGGTGGGCTCGCTGGAGCGCTCTTCGCTGGAGCGGAAATCCACCACGGTGGCAATTTCACGATCTTCCAGATAGTCGTAGTCGCTTTCGGAAAGATTGGTCAATACACCAGAGCGGTACAGCTTGCCCCACTTTACGGTTTTACCGTCGGCGGTTTTGTAACCACCGAGGTCGCGGAAGTTGCGCCCGCCTTCCAGTGGCAGTACACGGGTGTGCGCCACTTCCGCCTGCGCACTGGACTGCGCTTCAGTATGTGCGCTATTGGCGGTCAGGGAATTGCCAGCCATGGAACCGGAAGACGCACAGCCACCCAGTGCCAGGGCCGCAATTGCGGCCACCAGGGTATTGGATACAAATTTATTCATCATTCACCTCAATTTATTTTCTGCTTGAACGCGTTAATTTTTAGAAGTTCAACCGGAAACCGGCGAGGTAGCGGCGACCGTAGCTTTCAACCTGGTTCGGGTTGCTCTCATCACCGGTGTAGCGCACGTCCTGCTCGTCGGTCAGGTTGTTGGCGTTGGCGTACAGGGTGACATCAGAGCCGAACACCGCCATGGGCAGGTCGTAACTTACGGACAGGTCCACGCGCTTCTGCTCCGCCCAGTAATCGGTCATGCCGACGTTCTCGGTGGTGGAGAGCCAGTCGTCACGGAACTGGTGGTTCAGGCGAATGGAGATGCCTTCCATCTCGTAGAACACGGAGGCGTTGAAGATGGTTTCGGAGGTACCCGGCAGGCTGTGTCGCTCACCTGCAATGGTTTCAAACTCACTGTCCAGGAGGGTCAGGTTGGCACTGATACCGAAACCGTCCAGCGCGGGCAGGAAGTCTGCGGCCTGGGCAATGGCATTGAACTCGGCACCGCTCATCTTGCCGTTGCTGCCGTTTACGTACTGTGTGTACACCCAGTAGTCGGCGCCGATTTCCGGCATATAGTCTGTGCCCGCGATTACATCGCTCTGCGCGTAAATCACGTTGTCGATGCTGCGGGTAAACAGGCCCGCGCTCAGCAGGCTGGCGTCACCGGCGTACCACTCGAGAGAAAGGTCCGCGCCCACGGATTCTTCCGCTTTCAGAGAAGGGTTGCCCGCCGTCACGGTGCTCTGAATGAAATCTACAGTGTCGTCGCCGCGCCACTCGGAGTAGGTCGGGCGGCTGACACCGGTGGAAACAGACATACGCAGTTTCACATCTTCCGCGAGGTCATAATTGAGGTGCGCACTGGGCAATACACTGGTAAAGCTGTCTTCAAAGTTACCAGTGGGCCCTTCACTCAGATAGTCGGTGTTCTCGACGCGCATACCCAGCACCAGATTTCCCCAGTCGTAGTGGGTGGTAACCATGGCGTAGCCCGCGGTGATGTCTTCTTCCAGGCGGATCGCCTGGGAGTCATTCGGGGTCAGCTCAAGACCGCCGACAGCTGCGTCCCAGGCCGCGCGCAGGCCTTTGTTGTCGTAGTAGGTCGCGCCGGCGATGCCGTTGCTGAACTGGCTGTCCCAGGCTTCGCTGGTGGCGAAGTCATTGATGTCTACTTCAGACGGGAAACCGCCAAAACCCAAGACCATGCCGAAACCTTCGGCCTCGCGAGAGTCCATTTCGATACCGGTTTTTACTACGGCGTCCAGGCCAAACAGTGTCAATTCACGATCTGCGTCCAGCTTGAATTTGGTCGCATCGATGGCCATTTCAGAGCCGATCAGCATGCCCAGATTGACGGCAAAATTGATATCGCCGACATCCATTGGTGTTTGCGTCATGGGGTTGAGCAAGCCGTCTACTGCCGGGTCGTGCAGGTCACTGACATCAAAACTCGCCATCGCAAAACCACCCTCGCTGCGCGGTATCGGCAGGAACATGGTGTTTTCGGTTTCGGTAAAGTTGACACGGGATTCGATGTGCCACTCACCCAGTGCTAAATCCGCACCCAGGGTGTTGGTAAAGGTGGAGTTTTCATACAGGCCGTACTCCAACATACGACCTACCAGCGCAAACTGGTTTTCCGCCACTGGACCAACGGCCTGGGTCGCTCCAAAACCCGCAGCCGCTTCGGCACCGCCGGCAAAATCAAATACGTACTGGTTGCGCTCTTCGAAATCCTGGAATTCGTTGTACAGGGTGGAAACAAATACGCGTTCCAGCGCGCCGTCGCCGCGGAACTCGAAGCGGCCGCCGTAGGCGCGGTCTTCGCGGACAACTTTATAGCTGCGGAAATCCAGCTCATTGACCAACAGCTCGCCGCTGTCGGTGCGCTCGATATCGTACTCGCGGTTATCAGTAACCTGCTCGCGGCTGTTCTCGGAGGTAAACAGTGAGAAGCCGAAGTTTTCATTGGACCAGGAGGTACGCAGGGCTACTTTTTCGATATCGCCGTCGCCCAGTTCCTGGTTGCCCATACCCACGTCGGTGGAGAAGGCCCAGCCATCTTTCACAAACGGGTCAAACGTGGAAATGTTGATATGTCCGGAAACAGCGCTGCCGGGCATGTCTGCCATGATCGCCTTGTTTGAGTCGATGCGGCTGGTGATCACAGACGGGAAGCTGTCAAAGCGCGGTACGCGACCGTTCTCGGCACCGGGAATACTCAGGCCATCAATGGCGAGCGAGGTGTAGCGGAAAGGCGCACCGCGGAAGTTGATGTAACGGGCCTGGCCCTGGTCGCGCTCGATGGCGAGGCCCGGTACGCGGCCGAGGGAGTCCGCGAGGTTCTGGTCGGGGAAGCGGCCGATGGTGTCGGCGGAGATGATGTCGACGGTGTTGTCGGCATCGCGCTTGGCGTCGATGGCGGCTTTCTGGCTATCGCGGATAGGCTGCGCCATTACCACGATTTCTTCCACCGCCTCGCCGTCAATGCTTTGCGCCTGCGCCAAAACTGAAGACGGTGCTGCGGCACCAGCCAGGGAAAGGGAAATCAACAAGGACAGCTTGTTGTATTTGAATTCGATCATTTCTCTGCTCCGAAGTGTGTTCGGGTGGTTTTGCTTGTGTGGTCTTGCAAAGGCCCCGGGGGTGAACCGGGCCGCTCGCTGGGCATGATCGAAATTGCGTGTGACAGTCGGGTTAAAAAGAGGCTTTAGACGGGAAAAGAGATATCTCCAAAAGAAAAATCTCTTATAAATCAGGGTGTTAAAAAATCTACTCGACGGGCATCGAGGGCCAGTCGATAGCGGTAGCGGCCACTCTTGAGATCCCGCTCAGACTCAAAAAGGTAGGCTCGGGCGATTTCTTCACCCAGGGCAGACACCAGTTCATCGCGGATTTTGTTGCGGTTCTGGTCGAGAGTCTTGGCTCGCAGGCCATTGTCGCGCAGGTCGTTGATGGATTTTGCGTGACCGCCATGGGCTTCCATCAGGTCGATCAGGGATTCCGCATTCTCGCGATCCGGCCGGTTGACCGGCGGATTCAGCAGCCAGCCTTCGCCTTGCGCGCGCAACCGTGCGTACCAGAGATAGTAAAAGAAAGGGGTTTTTGACAACGCTATAGGTATGCCATGAATGGACACGCGGAAATGGTGACAATCAAACAGCAAGCGATCCGCGGCAGTGGCAGCAACCAGTGCATCGTCAATGGCTTTCAGCCAGGGCTCCCGCTCGGCGGGCAGATTGTCTGCTGAAAGCGCGCAATAAAACCAGCTCAACTGCTCGTGACTTAGAGCTGTGACGTCCGCCTGAGACAATCGCTGCAGTATCTCCGCTGGGGGCAGCGGTGAACTCTGGCAAAGGTATTCAAACAGCTGGCACTGTACGGAGTTGAAACGAGTAAGCTGCGCCTGTAGCCGACGGGCTGCGCGAAAACCAGAACCGGACGCCATCAGCGAGCGAACCTGTATCCGCGCCCTGTCGGTTAATGGCCGGGGCAACAAAAGAAAACCGCCCAACAATAACAATGCCAGCGCACCCTGGCTGCCCACCAGTATCGGCAGATTCACCCCGCAATCAACCGACAAGCGTGCACGTTCCTGGATATCGCCATCGCCAAACTGCCAGTGAATTGTGATTTCCCCGCTAACCGGAGCACTCCGGCCGGCCTCCGGTGCCGGGCCGTCGTCCAGTAATTGCACCACCAGCGCGCGGCAATTCTGCAGCAGAGGCAGACGCCCGGAGGCCTCAATCGAAGAGAGATCCTGTTCCAATTGTTCCGCAATCCAGGGTTGCGGCCCACGGTGGGTGAGTCGGTTTTGCAAGGCCAGTTGCAACCGTTCCGGTAGCTGCTGCTGCAGGGATTCTCCGAGGCGTGCGCGAAAACTGTGCCCTGTATGCCAGTAGGCAATCACACACAATACACAGGTGATCACAGCCCAGATGATCGTCGCGCGGAAAAGTGGATTTTTCATCCCTCCATTCCCTCGCATTTATCCGCGCCGGGAAAATCCCGGTGTGCGCTGAACAGGCCGCTACTGGCCCGGTCAAATGCATCGGCGATGACACAGTCGATATGCGATGGACGAGCGCGGCGCACAAACAGGGTGGCCGCAGTTACGTTGTCGGCCATCAGCGTGCGCTGAAGCGGGATATCAAGGTCCTGCTCAAGAAACAATCCACCACTGACCAGATCCAGCTCGCCATTTTGAAACGCGCGATACAGGCTGATGGCATCGTCAAAATACAGCAATTGTTGCTGGGAAATATCCAGTCCGATTTCTTTTAATGACGCCAGCGGCAACAGGTGAAAGGTATGGCTGAGCTTGTCGTTTAACAGGCCAATTTTTTTACCCTGAAAAAACGCGCGATCCAGCCGTGGCTTTTGGTCGCGGCTGAACCAGTACACCTTGTACTGATCGTAACGCAGCAGCGGCTCATAATACGTTGCGTACTCGGGCACCAGGCCACTCAGGCTGTGGGGGCGGCTCCAGATCAGATCGTAGTCCTCGTTGAGGACTTCTTCCGCGCGCAGTTGACTGCGGGGTTTCCAGGAGATCTGTACGGAGTGGAAGTAGCGTGCCATGTCCGGCGAGCGGCACAGGTTATCGGCAATTTCGCGGGCGTGAATCGATGAGACGGTAAGCAAGCTGAACACACCATCCACTGCCGTATCATCGGCGGCGCTTCCCTGTGTTGCGCAGCGGTATACGTGGTATTGGTGCAACGCAGGCACCTGGACATCCTGCCGTGTCAGCCACAGGCTCGCAGCCACCCCCATGGCCAATAGCAGGCACAGGGCAGCGAAATAGGCTTGTTGGCTGGCAAAGAAAAGCGGCGACATTCCGGGAGCGCTACTGGACGCAGGTTGTGGATTCAGCTCCGCAGTCTATGTACGTTTTGTGACAAACCGATTACGTGCAACCGGCCGAAGGGCGCACCGCGTAAAGTCAGGTCTCGAGTTCCGGCAGCACGCGACGTGCGCGGTGGCTCGTTACCAGCCGCGCGGGGGTTACATCGAAGCACTTTTTGAATGCCGCCACAAAATTTGACGGGTGATTGTAACCGGCCAAAAACGCCGCCTCACCGATACTGACGCCTTCCAGAACCAACGCGTTTCTGGCAACTTCAAGCCGGCGGCGGCGAACGTAATCAATTACGGTGTATCCATAGGCACTCTTGAATCGCCGTTGCAGGGTACTTACGCTGATTCCAAGAGCCGCGGCTATTTCGCCGAGGGTACGGCAATGGCGCAGCTGCTCGTCCACATTCCGCTTGAGCGATGCGTCGGGCCCGGAGTCCCCGCACTGCGACTTCGCTTCAAATGGCTGCAGCGCTAACTGCCGCTGGAACTCCTCGATAAAGGACTGAAGCAGCGCGACAGCGTGTACCTCACCGTTCAGGGACTGCCCCAGATTTCCGTCTCCGGGACACCGGGCTGCTTTTCCCCCCTGCGCCGATGCCTCCGACCGCATCAGCGCCTCTACCTGCTGTACCAGTTGATCGCTCGGTTGCCACGTTCGCAACTGGCCATGACCGTGAAACAGTGCCTGCAATTGCTCGAGCTGCTCGCTGGTCTGACACCGACAGTGCAGCCAATCGCGCTGTACAAACACGTTCAGTTTGCGGATCCGGCGGTTTTTCCGCGCGAAGCGTGTAAACAATTCCGGACGCGCCAGCGCGTAAGCGACACATTCCGGCCGGGAAGGTGTAGCCCGCAAGTGGTAACGGCGACTACCCAACGTAAAATCTACATTCCCATCCAGCACACAACTGAAACTGATCCCGGCAGGCAGTTCACGGGCACTGGTGAGGTCCTGTAATTCTTGCGCATCATTTATATGTAGCGACAGTCCACCCCAGAAACTTCGGTGAACAAACTGCCCCTGCATGACCGAATCACCGACCGGCTGCGATGGGTCACTGGCGTCCAGCCGGTGGCCGAGACCGCCCTCACCCAACATGTTTATTACCGCACCCTTGGAGATCCGCTCCCCCTGGTTCCCCTTTCCATCCATTTGGACTTCTCTCTGTTTCCCCAACTCCCCCCCATTTATTTTTCAGGGGACCCCGGAATCGCTCGCGCAGCCACTTTATGCCGCACTCCTTCCGAGCCGACAGGCACCGTGACGGTTTGGCATAGCACATTGACGCTTCCGCATAACGATTCGCCGCGACGAAGACATCCACATAAACTAACATAAATGATAACAATTCGCATTGCTAAATGATGCAGTTGGCAGCCAGCACCCCGGGAGTTCCCTCGACCGCCGGTGAGAGGCAGCTACAGCATCTGCTCGCGAAGTGTTTTATGCGCAGGGGGCCGGTCACAGGCGGTCCCCGGTAAGCGCGCTTGAGTACGCAGCGTATGGAAGCGCTGTCTCTGGAATACCTCCGCATCTTGCTATTCCAGGGCAAGTCGGTGTTATACGCCCACCGACTGGCGTAGTGAGTGCATGGACGCACTTTTTTTATCCATATCAGCGGGCCCTCCTCGCATTTAGTGCCACCATGACCGTTAGGAACCCTCTTCCAACGGTCCTAATATTCAGCGGTATCCCCCACAAAAACAGAGGTAACCGCTATGCCAAAAGCCTGGGTTCTGGTAGCCAACCATACTCACGCCCGCGTCTTTGAGGCGGAAAAACGTGCGGGCACTCTCACTGAAGTAGAATCGCTGGTGTACCCGGAAGGGCGTATGAAGGGACAGGAGTTGCTTCGCGACGCCCCCGGGCGCTCGTTCGACAGCCATGGCCAGGGCCGACACGCCATGGCCGAGCCCACCAGCCTCCGCAAACAGGGCGCACAAAAGTTCGCCAAAGACATTGCCCACACACTGGAGCGAGGGCGACAGGAGGGCCGATTCAATCGGCTGTATATTGTCGCGGAGCCGTCCATGGCCGGCAGCCTGCGGCTGTCCATGAGCTCACCCTGCCTGGCCACCATCGCCGGCGAGGCGCGCAAGAACCTCACCACCAGTAACACCGAAGAAATCCGTGCGCAGCTTCCCATGTGGTTGTGACGCTGTACCGAATTCTCCCGGCTTCGATTCACTCTAAACTCCCTTTCCCGCCCGGCAACAAATGCCGGGCGGCGCCAATTGATTTGTCCTTCCCACCCTGAGACCATGCCCTACCACCAGCCGGCAGCGACATGCCCGGCGCGCCCGAGCGGACTCCAGAGAAAATCAATCGAAAAGGAAGCGGTATGCTGAGACTGTTCCAAATCCAGCGCGGCAAGATCAAAGAGACCTACGCCGGTAGCGATTACCACAGCCAACCGCTATCCGACGCCGCCTGGATTGATCTGCAGGACCCGGAGGAGGATGAACGCGACCTGCTGGAGCAACTACTGCGCACCGAGCTACCGGAATCCGAAGACGTTGACGAAATCGAATCGTCCGCGCGCTTTTTTACCGACTCCGCCGGTATCCACGTGCACTCCCTCTACCTGACCCAGAGCGAAGGCCGCCACGACACCGCCACCGCCGCATTTATTCTGCAGCCCCAGCGCCTGATCACCGTCCGCGACAGCGAACTGGCGGACTTCCGCCTGCTGCGCATGCGCGCCCGGCGCAATCAGGTAGAGGCCCATAACGCACAGGAGCTGCTGATCCTGCTGTTCGAACAGAAAGTGGAAAATCTCGCCGACGCCCTGGAAGACAACTATCTCAAGCTCGGTGAAGTCAGCCATCTGGTACTGGAAGACGAAGAAGCCGACCTGGAAGAAGCCATCGATCACCTGGCCAAACTGGAAGACTCCAACGGTAAAATTCGCCTGTGCCTGATGGACACCCAGCGCTCCATCGCCTTCCTCCAGCGCCACCTGAAAGACGACCCGGAACTGCGTGAAGACTGCTGGGGCATCCTGCGCGACATCGACACCCTGATGTCCCACACCACCTTCCTGTTCGAAAAGATCAATTTCCTGATGGACTCCACTCAGGGCTTTATCAGCATCGAACAGAACAAGATCATCAAAATCTTCTCCATCGCCGCCGTCGTCTTCCTGCCCCCCACCATGGTGGCGAGTATTTACGGTATGAACTTCGAACATATGCCGGAACTGGAGTGGCTGCTGGGCTACCCCTGGGCACTGTTGTTGATGCTGATGGCGGGTATGGCGCCTTACCTCTATTTCAAGAAAAAGGGGTGGCTCTAACCCACCGCACGTTGATGCGAAGGCAGCGATACCGGGTATACGTCTGCGAGACCTTCACCGCCATGGACGGCGGTGCAGAGCCCCCATGGATGGGTACACGGCGTGTCTCGCAGACGTATACCCGGTAGCGCTGCCGCCACCAATCCTGATCTCAGCCACCACCCCACCAAATTCACCGCCAGCTGCTAACCTTTATGGGTAAAACGGGATAAAGGTCATTGCAGGGTAGCAGGGCAATAATGGCGACGTCGGACGACAAAACATCAGGGAAAAGCAGTCCCAAACCCTTTCATATGCGGCGCTGGCTCAGCGTACAGCAGGCGGTCGATCACCTGAGCGCCCTGTCGGAAGACCCACTCACCAGCGACGATCTCGCCAGCCTCGCCGCCGACCACCAGCTCGACCTCTACTGGTACCGGCCTGGCCAGAAACTCGTCTATCTGGACAAACCCGGCTGGGGCAGTATCGAACTCAGCCAGCCACTGCGCCTGTGTCCAGAGCACAGCAGCGATTGGCGCGCCATCGTCGGTGTCTTGCGCCACCGCCCAGCCTTGCCCGCGGAAGAGAATGACACCCCGACACTGGTGGACAGCGACGGAAACCGTCTGCGCATCACCTTCGATTTCAACAACCGCCCCGAGCCTTTCAGCACGCGCTGGTACCCCAACTACGCAGAGCTGGTGGTAAAGCGCCGCGATCTGGACAGCCTCGAGGATCACCTGTTTGACAGCGACGACGAGCCCGCCCTGGAACCAGCACTGTTACTGGACGTAATCTGGCAACTGGAGCAGATGGCGATGGAAAACGGTGAAAGCCACGGTCCCGCTCACGACCTGAAATGGTTGACCCACCAGCTCAGCGATCGCACCAAACTGCCTTCCAACCTTCTCGATAAAGTCCTGAATGCGGCCGAGCGCCAGCACGCCACCCACCACTAGCACTCGCCTCACTGCCCCTATATATCCACAGGGCCAGCACGGAGCGATGGCGCCCATGCGATTTTTTCGAAAAATCCTTCCAGCTTTTTGCGCTAGTCCCCGAGCGTAAAGTTTTTATAATCCGCTGCCATTGATACCGAATCTGCCCAACTGGAGGCGCGTGCCCGTGCAGTCCCGCAATAGCAACACCCACTACGGCTGGGTAGCCATAACCTTTCACTGGCTGATGGCTCCCGTCATCATCGGCATGTTCGCCCTCGGCTGGTGGATGGTGGGGCTCAGCTATTACGACCCCTGGTACCGCCAGGGACCGGATATCCACAAGTCCGTGGGTATTCTGCTGCTGATTCTGCTGGTTGCACGCCTGGCTTGGCGTGCACTGAATGTATCTCCTGCACCGGAACCGGCACCGCGCTGGCAACAGCGGGCCGCAGCGGCAACCCACGGCGTACTCTATTTACTGTTGATCGCCATTTGCGTTACCGGTTACCTGATCTCCACCGCCGACGGTCGTGCGATCGAGGTATTTAACTGGTTCAGTGTACCCGCGACGATTCAGGGGCTGGAAAATCAGGAAGACATTGCCGGCACCATTCACGAATGGCTGGCATGGACATTGATGGGGCTGGTACTGCTGCACGGCCTTGCGGCCTTCAAGCACCACTTCGTCAATAAAGACAACACCCTGCGTAAAATGCTGGGTTTAGGTAGAAAATACGATTAACCCACAAAGGAAAACTCCCATGAAAAAACTTGCTTCACTGCTGTTTGCGGCACTGGTTGCCAGCACCATCGGCACTTCCGTTCATGCGGCCGACTACCAGTTCGACACCAAAGGTGCCCACGCGTTTATCCAGTTCCGCATCAAGCACCTGGGCTACAGCTGGCTGTACGGCCGCTTCGACAAGTTCGACGGCAGTTTCACCTACGATGAAGCCAAGCCGGAAGCCTCTTCCGTTCAGGTGACCGTGGACACCACCAGCCTGAACAGCAACCACGCCGAGCGCGACAAGCACCTGCGTGGCGACGACTTCCTGAACGTAGCCAAATTCCCCACCGCCACCTTCAAGAGCACCAGCTTTGAACCCAAGGGCGATGGCAAAGCGCTGCTGAAAGGCGACCTGACCCTGCACGGCGTCACCAAGCCGATCACCATCGACGTTGAAGAAATCGGTGGCGGCAAAGATCCCTGGGGCGGCTACCGTCAGGGCTTCACCGGCAAGACCGAATTCAAACTGAAAGACTTCGGTATCGACTACGACCTGGGCCCGGCTTCCCAGACCGTGGAAATGATTCTGGATGTGGAAGGCATCCGCCAATAAGCCACGATTTCCGTCTCACAGGATGGACTCGCAGGATAAAAAGAACCCGGCCTTGGTGCCGGGTTTCTTGTTTTAGGCGTTTACTGTCCGACCTACGGACTCTCGGGCCATAAAGTGCCCCGCAGCAAATACCAATAGCCCCATAAGAATACCCGGCATCCCTTCGTAGATATGGGCATGCCAGCCCAACCAGCGCCAGATCAGTGCGGTTGCCAATCCAAGCACACTCATCACAATCGCCAGCCTCTGGGAAGGCTTGCCACCGGCGGCCAGCACCATCAGTAAAGGCGCAAACGCCGAGGCCAGAGCAGACCAGCTCATCACCACCAGGCTGAATACACTCTGCTTGTTCGCCAGCGCCCAGACTACCGCTGCAGCAGTTATACCTAGGGTCGCGATCTTCAGCAGGCGGGTATTTTCCGTGCGCTGCGGCAACAGATCGTGGGTTAGAGCCGCTGAACAGCTCAGCACCAGAGAATCCGCGGTGGACATGGTCGCGGCGAAAATGCCCGCGAGAATCAGTCCCACCAGGACGGGGGACAACAATTCCATGGCCATCATCGGCAGCGCCAGCTCCGCATCAAAAGTACCTGGGTCGTTCAGCAGGATTCGCGACAACATACCCACGCCGGTGGCCATAAAATAGAAAATGGTGAACCACAGGTAGTACCAGCAGCGCGCCTGCAGCATGCGCTTGGAATCGTTCAGAGCCATAAAGCGCACCATTACATGGGGCTGGCCCACCACGGAGATACCGGCAAACAGCCAGCTCAACGCAAACAGTACACCGCCGGCAACACCGGGCAACAGCAGGTCCTGTGGATACCAGTTGAGGAAGCCTTCCACCTGTCCCATTTGCTGCCAGGCAGCGCTGATACCACCCACCGATTGTGTCGCCACAACCAGCAGAATACTCATGGCAACCACCATCACCATCGACTGGGCCGCATCGGTCCAGATGGATGCGCGAATACCCCCGGCCAGGCAATAGGCCGCGACAATCACGCCGCCGATCACCGCCCCACTCCAGATCGGAAGGTCCAGCACCACGTACAGCGCTTTACTGCCGGCCACCAGCTGAGCGCTGGCGTAAGCAAGGAGGAAAAGAAGAGAGAGAATCCCGGCGATTTTCTGCCAGAGACCAAAGCGGGTGCCCTGCCAGCAGGCCAGCACACCCGCATAGCTGGATTCGCCACTGCGCTTTGCTGCCTCACGCAGGTTTTTGTGCATCCACAGGGAGCCGAGAAAATCCCCGAGAATCCACCCCAGCATCAGCCAGATGGAGGCGAGGCCAGTGGCATAGGTATAGCCGATCACGCCGATAAACATATAGCCACTGTTGTTGGTGGCTACCGCAGAAAGTCCCACCAGCATCGGCGAGACATCCTGGCTCGCGAGATAGTAGTCTTTTTTGGTACCGCGGCTTTTGCGGTAGGAGCTAACCCCTACCGCGGCGAATAGTGAAAGAAAAAACAGGAAACTGATCAGCACGTCCATTCCCCCTAAGCAGTTTGATTTGTTATTGAAATTTATTCACAGCGGCCGAGGTTGTTTTTATTTTCGGCCCGGGAAGTATTCCCGCGATTAGCGCGGTTCGTCGGGTTTCCCTCCCGGCGCCGGCTGGATACCAAGCAGTGTCGCGAATTCTTCTGAACCATAAAGGCCATTCAACGCGGAATCTTCCAGTGCCTCATCCCGATAGGCAGGAGAGATATCCAGTGCTTTCTGCAGGTAACTGATCGACTCCTCCCACTGCTCCAGGTACGCGTAAGCACAGGCCAGCTGGTAGTAGGCATTGCCATTCTGGCTGTCGATCTGCAGAGCCTGCAAACACAGATTGATGGCCCACTGTGGCTCATCCAGCTCCAGCACCGCATCGGCTTTGTACGTAAGTGCTTCGCCGTCGTCCTGGCGCAACTTCAGAATCTGGTCGTACACCGCGATCTTGCCGGTGGGCGTCTGTTCGCGCCCGGCGCGCAGCCACAGGGAGTGAACCTCCTGGGTCAGCTCAATCTCGTCCCGGTTGTCCTCGATATGCTGGGTCTTCTCAGACAGCTGCTCTTCAATACTGCGTAACCGTGCCTCGTACTGCTCAACCAGACTGGAAATTTCCTGATTGGCGAGGGTGTGCACCTTTTCTTTTACATCGCGAATAGAGGTCCAGCCCATGATCACCAGCAGGGAGCTGAAGCCGGCAATCAGATAGAAGAAGTACGTGATGGTGTCAGTGGCGTAGGTAATCGCCTTGTCTGCGGCGCTCAATTGCCGATCGACGATGTTTTCCGTCAGGGAGACTTTTTGCGCGGCCATATCCACCCGCAGCTGCTTCAGTTCATCCAGCACATAGCGTTCGATAAACGGCGAATAGAGAGGCTTGTCCAGATTGCCCGCTTCCGCGGCAACCCGCTCCAACTCATTCAGTTTGCGAATATTCTCTGTTTTTTCCTCTTCGCTGATTACCGGAGGCGGCACATCCGAATCCTGCTGCGCCAGGGCCAAGTGCGCGGGGAAAAAACCACAGGCCACAACCAACACTGCCGCCAGCAAAGCTGACGGCAGTTTCGGAAAGGTGCCTCGAGTCAGGCCGCGCATATGGCTTCGCCGTGTTCGTGCACTTCCACCAGTGCGGCGTGCAGGCTTTTGACGGCACTTTCGTAATCGCTTTCGTCGATCACAAACTGCATGTCGACCTGGCGCATGGACTGGTGCACCGCGAGGATGCTGATCGCAGAGTTGGCCAGCGCGCCAACCGCGCGAGACAACATGCCAGAGACTTTCATGTCGCTACCGATGGCGGAAACCACCGCCACCTTGCGCACCTGAATATCGCAATCCGGGAACAACTCGCCAATCGCCTTTTTAATACGCTTGACGGTTTTCAGGTTGTTGCTCAGATAGTGCGTAATCGTGTTGGCGTTCGTATCCTTGGTCACCACGCTGCCTTTAAAGCGCGCGATGATTTCATTGATCGCCCGGTCGTAACTGGTCATGCTGCCCATCATGTCCTGATCGAAACATTCAACAGCATAGATGCTTTTGCGCCCCGCGATGATTTCCACACGCGGTGTGTCGCTGACATAGTCGCCGGTAACCAGAGTACCGCGGTGCTCCGGCTCGAAGGTGTTCATCACACGCAGGGGAATCTCCTGCTGGCGCAGACCTTTTGCCGCGCGGGGGTGGATGGCCTCCATGCCCAGGTTGGCCAATTGATCCGCCACGTCGTAGTTGGTGCGACCGATAGGCACCGCCTGCTCTTCACCCACAAGGCGCGGGTCGGCACTACTCAGGTGGTATTCCTTGTGGATGATCGCCTCGCTGGCGCCGGTCATTACCGCAATGCGGCTGAAGGTCATTTCGCTGTAACCGCGAGCGAAGGTTTTCATCAGGCCCTCGGCGGTGTGCGCGTACCCGGTGGCGATGGGCAGTTCGGTATCGAAATCCACATCGGCAAAGGCGCGCTCGATGCGCTGATCCAGAGTCAGGTGTTCGCCATCGCGCCAGCCGGTCAGGTCGATAAAGCGCGCGTTGATACCTTCCTGTTTCAGCAACTGCGCCATATTCCAGGCACTGTGCGCTTCACCCAGGCTGGCGAGCATTTCGCTGACCACATCCAGGTGCCCTTCCAGAGCAAAGTGTCCGTGCTGACACACCCGCTCGAGGTCCGCCAGACAGTTGGCGGCATCGTCCAGGCGTTCGCCGATAAAGCCATTGGCCTTGGCCAGGGTGACCTCATCATCAAACAACTGCGCATTCACTTCTTCCATACGTGCGCGCAGGCCGGCAACCGCGTCGGACCACTCGCGCTCGTCGTCGGCACCGGCAAACAGGGCAAAAACTCCCGGGCGGCCGGATTTCTTGTGCTCCAGCAGCATGTCGGTGATGCCGCCGTAGGCAGAGACAACGAAAACACGGCGGTACAGGCCTTCCGCTTTCGCCTTGCCATTTTTCAGAATGATGTTGTCGCGTACCGCACGGTAGTCGCTCATGGACGTACCGCCGATCTTTTCAACCGTATGTGCTTTCATGGAATCCTTGCGTTGACCGTTTTCGAGTTTCGAGCCGGGAGCGCCACGGCTGTTACCGGAATCAAAATATTCCCGGGTGGTGCTCCAAAACTCAGCTGCCTTGTTGTGCATTGCGATGACGTTATCGGCCGGCTTATTTTTCGTCCTGCACCTCTTCCGCATCCAGCTCGTAGGCGCCTTCCGCGTTGTGCACTTCTTTGCCGTGCAGAGGGGGATTGAATACGCAGGCCATTTTCATTTCAGATTTGGCCTTGAGTACGTGCTTGTCGTTTTTATCCAGAATATAAATGGTGCCCGGGGTGATCTCGTGTACCACGCCGTCGTCTTCCGCCATTACGGAGCCTTCGCCGGAGATGCAGTACACCGATTCCAGGTGATTCTGGTAATGCAGATGCAGGTCGGCACCTTCATAAATGGTGGTGATATGGAAAGAGAAGCCCATATTGTCGTTTTTCAGCAGCAGGCGGGTGCTCTCCCAACCTTCGGAAACAATTCGACGGTCGCTTTTTTCGGCTTCTTGCAGTTTTCTTACGATCATTTCTAACTCTTACAAATTTTTCTAAATTCGGTCATCAATGCGCTCTTCAGTATGAGCGCTATAAAACGGCCCGCGCAAAAAGCGCAGGCCTTTTTTCACAAAGCGACTGACGATCAGGCAGCACCGGCGAGGGTGTTATCTTCCTGCTCCGCTTCGTCGGCAAAGAAGTCGTGTTCTTCCGGCACATCTTCGCCCTTCAGCACTTTGGCAACCGCCGCTTCCACAATATCCAGTGCCTTGGTCAGGTTCTCGTCACTGATGGTCAGCGGGCACAGAGTTTTCACTACGTGGTCGTCGGCACCACTGGTCTCGATGACCAGGCCGTTGCGGAAGGCCTCGGTGGTGATCTTGTCGGCCAGCTCGCCGCTCACGCAGTTCAGACCGCGGAACATGCCGCGACCACGGGTGGTCATATTGCCGTCGCCGTATTTATCGACGATGGTCTGCAGCCGTTTCTCGATGTACTCGCCCTTGCGCAGCACTTCCTTGGCGAACTTGTCGTCACTCCAGAAATGCTTGATCGCCGCAGTCGCGGTAACGAAGGCCAGGTTGTTGCCGCGGAAAGTACCGTTGTGCTCGCCCGGCTTCCACTGGTCCAGTTCCGGCTTCATCAGCACAACAGCGAACGGCAGACCGTAGCCACTCAGGGACTTGGACAGCGTGACGATATCTGGATCAATACCCGCTTCTTCAAAGCTGAAGTAGCTGCCGGTACGGCCACAGCCCGCCTGAATGTCGTCGACAATCAGCAGTACGTCATGCTTCTTACATACGTCCTGCAGGTTGCGCAGCCATTCAGCGCTGGCGGCATTAATACCACCTTCGCCCTGTACGGTTTCAACCAGTACCGCTGCCGGGTGGTCAACACCGCTGGAGGAATCGCTCAGTACCTTGTCCAGGTACGCCGTGGTATCAAATTCGTCACCCAGATAACCATCGTACGGCATGCGCGCAACACTGCTCATGCTCACACCGGAGGCACCGCGGTGGTGGGAGTTACCGGTGGCGGCCAGGGCACCCAGGCTGCAGCCGTGGAAACCGTTGGTGAAGGAGATGATGTTCTCGCGGCCTTTGTATTTACGCGCAATCTTCAGCGCCGCTTCCACCGCATTGGTACCGGTAGGGCCAGTGAACTGCATCACGTAGCTCATGTCGCGCGGCTTCAGGATATTCTCGTAGAAGGCTTCCAGGAATTCACGCTTGGCTTTGGTGTGCAGGTCCAGGCCGTGGGTGATGCCGTCCTGCTGGATGTACTCCAGCAGCGCTTCCTTGAAGATCGGGTTGTTGTGGCCGTAGTTCAGGGTGCCGGCACCGGCGAGGAAGTCCAGGTACTGGTTGCCTTCCTCATCGTACAGGTACTCGCCCTGGGCCTTGTTAAAAACCCGCGGGAAAGCGCGGGCATAGCTCATTACTTCAGATTCAATTTCGTCAAATACTTTCATTGTGACAACCCTTCTTGAGTCGTTGATTTCAATTACAAATTAGGAACAGAGAAACAGGTCATAGAGTGGTGTTACCACTCAGCCAGCGACACCCGCTTGCGCTGCAGACACATCAAACGGGCCGATGCGCAGCAACATTTCGCTGTCGTGCTGGCCGTTGAAGTGGCGCTCGCGGTCAAACATCACCGATTCAGCGAGGCCAGCGCCGAGCTTGCGCGCCAGGCTGCGAAACAGCGCCCAGGAGGCGTCGTTGTCCGGGGTAATGGTGGTTTCGAGATGATTCACCTGAGCGCAGGCCGGGCGCGCGAGAATTTCGCGCAGCATGCGGCCGGCGAGGCCCATGCCGCGGCCGTTCTCAGCCACCGCCACCTGCCAGATGAACAGGGTTTCGGGGCGCTCGGGAATGAGGTAACCGGAGATGAAACCCACCAGCTCGCCATTCAGTTCAGAAGCCACACTGGTGGCTGAGAAGTGGCTGGCCTGCAGCAGGTTGCAATAGAGGGAATTGGTATCCAGGGGCGGGCAGTTCCCGATCAGCTGGTGCACATTGGCACCGTCCTCACTGACCGGGCGGCGCAGCAGAACCTGGGTGCTCTTGTTAACCGCAGCATTGACCGCAGTTTTAGTCTTCAGAGCATCCACTGGCTGCGCCAGCTGTACCTTGTCGTCAGTCGAGTCGTCTTCTTTTAGTTCGCTAGTCGCGCTCAAACCAATACCTTTCGCTTCGCCTTACTCAATCTTTAGTCATCAAATTGTTAGAACAGTATCAAACTTCTGTAACACTTTTCGCGAATGCGACATTTCCTGTCGATACGCCCGTGTTCCGTTTGAAATTTGACCTTTCTCTCAAAAAGTTATTTACTGCTCTAAACATTTAAATCCATAGTACTCTAAATATTACCGAGGGCGCAAGGCCAAGCCTTATGCAACTTGATCAGAACGCAGCCAATTTCAGCGCCAGCGATGAGCACCAGAATCAAGCGCAACCCGCGCAGCCACAGGGCGTGCGCACCATTGACGGGCGCGATAACCCCTCCGGAGATGGCCACAAAAACACGGCACCAGATTCCACGCAGAAACCGACTGATAATTCAAAACCCGACTTTCGGCAGGGTCGCCAGGACACAACAATTGACAAACCCGGCGCAGAAACCAAAATCGGCCGCGGGCAATTAAGCCGCCGCGCCTGCCACCCCGATTTCGAGAGCCTGCTGCTGATGGATAAAATTGAAGAAGTACTGATTACCCTGCGCCGCCTGATCCGCGCCACCGACCTGCACTCCAAGCAATTGGTTAAAACCGCCGGGCTCACCGCCCCGCAATTGCTGCTGCTGCAGGCCATTCGCGAGCAGGGGCAGGTCACCATCGGCGCCCTCGCCAAGGAGATCAGCCTCAGCCAGGCCACAGTTACCACGATCCTCGACCGCCTGGAGAAGCGCGGGCTGGTGTACCGGGAGCGCTCCTCGGAAGACAAGCGCAAGGTGCACGCCTACCTCACCGACAAAGGCGCCGATATCATCCGTGACGCGCCAACTCCGCTGCAGGAGCACTTCGTCAAGCAATTCCGGGATCTGCGCGAGTGGGAGCAGTCGATGATCATCTCCTCTCTGCAGCGGGTCGCCCTGATGATGGATGCGGAACATATCGACGCTTCTCCGGTGCTCGACGTGGGCGACCCGGACCGCAAAGACGGCCGCAATCTGCCCACCCACGACACCGGCAAACCATCCAGAGCCGATCACGAAAATTGAACACCTGACGCAAAGATCACACGTTGACTCGCACGCCAGCGCAAGGTTTGCTCTATTTCGTAATAATTCTCATCCAATCATTGCATTCGGGCCGCAGTCGGGTATAAATGGAGCGACAACACTGAGGTGCTCTCCGGACCACCGGCTGACCTGTAAACAGGCAGCCAGAGGTAAGCGAGTACTGACTCAAGACAGCGGCGCACTGCACTGTCGCGGCAACAAACGGCTCAGCAATCTCCCGTAGCAACGATGGGTGGACGCAATAACCCGCAGGGCTTTCCGCAAGCGGGCCACATGCCTACCCCCACACCCGCGATCGCGCCCCGGCGAAAACTACCGGCAAGAATCCGGTGAGAGCGGCAATCGCCCTCTCTTCAACCGAGCACATGGCCGTGCTCGGTAAAAAGCAATTCCGGCCGCCCTGTCTTGCAACTTCTGTATGGAACCCGAGCACCCGCAACCGCCGCACTCGGCACGGGCAGCCCGCACGATGTTCCATACAGCCTTTTGGGGAAAGGACTGAACATGGCCTGCTTGCAACATCCTGACCGGGATCAACCGGTCTACCTGATGGCGCACCACACCGTTGGTCGCCGCCAGGGTGTCGCTGACACGCGCATCACACTGCCGGAAATTTCCGGTATCCACGCTGCCATCCAGTGGACCGGTAGCCACTGGATCATCCGTGACCTCAGCCGCAACGGTACCTGGGTCAATGGTCAGCAACTGATTCCCGCGAAAAACCAGCAGCTGCAACTGGGCGACAGACTGACGTTTGGCCGCAACGACAACCCTATGTGGGTAGTGGAAAACCTCGATCCCCCGGAAAACCTGCTAATCGATATGCAAACCGGTGAAGGCATTCCCCTGGAGTCCTACCACTTGCTGCCAGACGAACACGACCCCATCGCCAGCCTGCACTTCAACCCGGTTAACGGCGTATGGATCTACGACATTCTCGACTGCGCAGAAAACAGCGACAGCGCCAAGGTCGTCAACCACGGGGCGCGCATTGATTGCGCCCGCAGCAGCTGGCAACTGTTTCTCGGCAACAGCCAGAGCACCACAACCGAGCTGTCGTTCAAAAATCTGTGCATCTCCGACTTCCGCCTGCGCTACACCGTGAGCCATCACGAGGAGCACGTGCAGCTGCAGCTGGCCAAAGACGAGATGAAGCTGGACCTGGCTGCCCGCTCACACAATTACCTGCTGTTATATCTGGCGCGTGCGCGTATCCGCGATATTCAACGGGGTGTGGATGAAGCGGACCAGGGCTGGGTCGCCATTGACCTCGCCACCCGCGAACTGGGCATTACCGTCAACCACCTCAACACCCAGATTTTTCGCGCCCGCAAACAGATAGCCGACAGCCTGCCAGACGCCATCGACACGTCGCGCCTGGTAGAGCGCCGCTCCTATGAAATGCGTCTGGGTTGCACCCAGCTGGATATTTTCAAAGGGTCACAAAAAGAAGAGTTGGAAGCGTCCACCGGGGAATACCCGGTACGCGCAGTTTCCGAAGAGGAGCCGGCGTAACGCCGGCCCGAGCAAGGAGCAGGACTGAATCCACGGACGGCGGTTCTCCCGTAGATTTAATTACCGCAGTCATCAACATGCAGCCAGAGCAGTTACCGTTTTATATCGGCCGTTATCACGCCACCGCCAGACTGGGTTCCGGCGGTATGGGCGTGGTGTACCTGGCCACCGATGAGCGCCTCAACCGCCAGGTCGCGATCAAAAAACTCCTCCGCAATCCCAACAGCAGTAACGCCGACGAACGCATCCGTCGCGAGGCCATGCTGCTCGCGCAACTCAATCACAACAATATTGTGCAGCTCTACGATGTGGTGGAAGGGCAAGACGGCATCGCCCTGGTGATGGAATACGTCGACGGTTGTAGCCTCGACCGCTGGAGCAAAGAGCGCTCACCGGACCTGCTGCAAAAGCTGCAACTACTGAAACAGATCTGCACCGGACTGACCCGCGCCCACAGTGCCGGTATCATCCACCGGGATCTGAAAGCAGAAAACATCTTGGTGGACAGCAACGGTACCATCAAGATCACCGACTTCGGCATCGCCAAAAACTGGCACGAAGACAGCGACCTCACCCGAGAACAGCATGTGGCGGGCAGCTGGGGCGCCATGTCACCGGAGCAGGCCCAGGGCAAACCGCTGGACAACCGCAGCGACCTGTTCGCCCTCGGTGTGGTCGCCTACCGACTGCTGTGCGGGCAGAACCCCTTCGGCGACAACAACAGCCCCTATGTGATCGTCGATCGCATTGTCAAAAGCCCGCACCCACCGGCGGCAAAACTGGCACCGGAATTGCCCCATGCGGTGAGCGACCTGCTGGACCGGCTGCTGGCCAAATTACCAGAGCAGCGCCCGCTGAATGCCGCCGAAGTGGCCGCGGAACTGGAATCCCTGCTACAGCAGATTCGCGGCAGCGGCTCCAGCTTCACCCGCACTCACAGCGTTACCGCCACGGTGACCGCTGAGGGCTATTTCCACCAGCCCTACAAACCGCACCGCAAGTTTGCACGAATCGCCGGCATTACCGGTGGTATCCTGGCCGCGTGCGCCGCCGGCATCGCTGTGGTGCTCGGGGTATCGCTGTATTCGCCCCCCGCAGAAACCCAGACGGGCCGCTATATCGCGGTACTGGAGCCCAGCGTTCGCGGGCAGGAAAACATCTCCCACAATCAGCGCCTGCTGATCAGCAACGTACAGAACGCGCTCAAGCAGGGCCTCTCCGACCGCCGAGGCCTGCACCTGATTTCCTACTCCGAATCCCGCAGGCTCGCCGGGCAACCCCTGGCGACCCAGGCGAAATCCCTCAATGCCGACCTGTTGCTGGTTCCCGACCTGGAGTGCCAGGAGCACAGTTGTGAACTGTCCCTGGAGCTGCTGGACAGCACCTCCCTCGCAGTGATCGGCACCCGCAGCACCCGGCTCGCCATGGAGGAGGGGCTGGAAAGCCGCGCCCGCACCCTGTACAAGGTCGACAAACTGCTGGCAGACTACCCCGCTCAGGTAAACACCGGCGCCACCCAAATCAGCGACAAGGACTACCTCACTTACCTGGAAATCTACGAGCGCCGCTACGACTACCTGCGCCTCGGGGACCTGCTGGATCAGCTGGACGAGCTGCAAAAGCGCGCACCGGGCTTTGCCCCCCTATATGAACTCTACGGCGAGATGGTGATCGACCACGAGTTCAATACCCGTGCCGCGGAGGCGGACACCCGCCTCGCCGACCTGCTGCAAAAGGCACCGGCTCGGCTCGGTGAAACACCGGAGTTCATGATCAGCCAATTGCGCCTGGCGATGATGCGCGACGACCCCGGCAGCGCCGAAGCCCTGCTGGCCAAACTGAAACTCACTCTGCCGGACAAGGCCAGCTACCACCAGCTGAACGCCATTTACCACCAGCTGCGTGGCGACTACAGCCAGGCCCTCGAGAGCATCGACCGCGCGCTGGCACTGCGTACCAGTTACGCCTATCTGGACCAGAAGGCCCTGAACCTCACCCTGGGCGGCGATATGCCCGCGGCCAACGCCGTGCTCAAGCAGGCCATCGCCCTCAACAGCGATTACATCGATGCCATCTCCCTGCTCGCCAGCAACCTGCTGGACCAGGGGCAACCGAAGGAGACCATCCGCCTGCTCACCGAAGCCGGTCTCGATCGCATTGGCCCCATGGACACCTACAACCTGTGCCTGGCCTACTACATCGAGAAGCAGTACGACCAGTCCCAGACCTGCTTCCAGCGCGTGTCGGATCTCGCCCCCAAAGACGCCGACCCGCTGCTGTACCGGGCAGAGATAGCCCGCGAGCTCAAACAACCGCAAGTCGCCGAAACATTTGCCCGGCAGGCACTGACACTGACCCGCCAGCGCACCGACTGGGAGGGGCTGCTGATGCAGGCCCGCGCCTACGCCGAGCTGGGCGAAGGCGAGAAGGCAGTGGAAAACCTGCTCAAGATCCGCCGCGACGCCCCGGACGACCTCTACGTCAATTACGCCCAGGCCCAGGTGTACATCACCACCGGTGATCTGCTCTCCGCCAAGGTACATATCCGCAAAACCCTGGAACTGGGTATCTCCCCCATCTGGTATTGCACCCCGCGGTTTGTCAAAATCTGCAACCTGACCGCCTTCGATGATCTCCGGCAGCAATACCCCGGACTCTGCGGCGGTGCCGAACACAAGAACAAACCGGCCGGTGATTCCCAGATCGCCGCCAGTGGCGAAGCCAGCACGAAGCTTTGATCGCATAACCGATCCACTCTTCAACACTCCGGCGCGCCCGTTTTAAGTGTTCGTGTTTCCTATGTGGGCCCAGCGGTAACGGGTCCGGGCTCAATCACAACAAGAACACACGCAGATGGACATTGCCGACTCCGAGGTTGCACCGCAATCTCCCGCAACCGATACGCCGCAGCTGAGCGACCGCTACCAGATCCAGAGCACCCTCGGAGCCGGCGGCATGGGCGTGGTCTACCTGGCGGAAGACCGCAAGCTGCACCGGCGGGTGGCGATCAAGCGGCTCAAGGCCGACGCCGCCAGTGACAATGCCCACCAGCGTATCCAGCAGGAAGCGCGCCTGCTCGCCCAGCTCAATCACCCCAATATTGTCGCCCTGCACGATGTGCTGGAAGACACCCTGGACAATGGCGGCCGCAGCGTTGCCCTGGTGATGGAATATATCGAGGGCACGACCCTGCGCGCCTGGATGCGCGAGCGCACACCCAATCTGCAACAGAAACTCAGCCTGCTGATGCAGATCTGCCAGGGCCTGCAGCAGGCCCACGACCTTGGCATCATTCACCGGGACCTGAAGTCCGACAATATCCTGATTGCGGAAAACGCCAAGGGCGAACCGGTGGCCAAGATCACCGACTTCGGCATCGCCAAATCCCAGCAGCTGGACGAACAGACCCTCACCGCAGAAAACCAGCTGGCCGGCACCATCACCGCCATGTCGCCGGAACAGATCCTCGGCAAAGCCCTGGATGCCCGCAGCGACCTGTTCAGCCTTGGCACCATCGCCTACGAGCTGCTCACCGGCAACCGCCCCTTCGGCAAAAACGACACCGGCGCCCTGGCCATGGCCCACCGCGTCACCAACGACCCGCACACCCCGCCGCAACAGGCCTGGGCCGGTATCCCCGAGCCCCTGGCAGTCCTGCTGGACAAACTCCTCGCCAAAGATCCGGCCCAGCGCCCGCAGAGCGCGCAGATTGTGTACCAGGGCTTCGCTCTGCTGCATAAACAGGGACTGGAAGCCGAGGGAGAAGACTACACCGCGACCCTCACCGACCTGTTTACCCACCACAAAATCAAATCCCGCCGCCGCTGGCAGCGGGTACTAGCGGTTGTCGCCGCCGCATTGGTTTTGAGTGCCGGGGGTTACTGGGGCTGGAAGGAGTTTACTAAGCTAGAGCCCCAGTATATTGCGGTGATGCCGGTGGAGATTAATGGGGAGATTCGCGGAGAGAAAAATGCCAAGGCGCTGACCCGGACCATGGTGCGGCAGGCGTTGATGAATTCGGTTTCGCAGTTGAAGGCTAGTGCGTTGGTGAGTTTTGAGCCGAAGGAGGAGTTGGATTTTGAGGCGCAACTGCAAGAACTGAGGGATAAAGGCGTGACCGATGCCCTGTTTGCGCGACTGGAGTGTGCGGAAACTCGCTGCGAGATCGAGCTTCAACGAATAAAACCTGCTAAAAACCAAGTCAGCCGGCGAGACAGTTTTGCATTTTTGACCGAAAAACCTCAGGAAGCTCAATATCGAACAAGTAACAGCGCGACCACTTTATTCGCGCGCCCCTATCAAAAAGGGAAACTTGTTCGCACGGTCATGTCAGAGAATGATTACGGTGACTATCTCGAAATTTTGGCTCGTATGGATGCGAAAGAGCTAGAAAAAAAGGACCTTCACAAGCTTTCCACTTTGGGTCAACGCTATCCTGGTAATTCATCTATTTACCAAGCCATATCTGACGCAGCCGCTCGTTTATTCGTTCTTCATGATCAAAGAGAGCACCTAGAACTTGCATTGCGAATATTGGACCGAGGTGAGGAGCAAGGAATAGATAAGTCAATTATTTATCGCTTGCAACTATTCCTATATGGTCTAGGAGACTATTCTGACCAATATCGATACTTAGCTAATCGGCTTGAAAATATCAACATGCCGGCCGCCGAGCTGATGTATCAGCGTGCTCGCCACTTTTATCGCAGTGGAAAGTATACAGATGCGGCTATTAACTCCATGAATGCTTACAAGCTAAATCCATCCGCCGACTCTTTATACCTTTCAGCGATATCGCAAGGTGCGATGGGGGATTATGATGCCTCGAGAAACACCTTAAAACAACTTACAGAGGCGTACCCAAAGCACTGGTCATCATTCTCTGCCCTTGGAGTAATTGAGCTAGAGCGTGGAAATTTTACTGAAGCTGAGGCTGCGATCACCGCCATACCTGCACATCTTCGCGGGTGGCGCACCAAAGCTAACCTAGGTACTGTTTATTTTTTACAGCGCCACTATGAAAAAGCACTTTCCGAATTTAATGATGTCTTATCCGTGGTCCCCAAAGATCCAGGAAGCATTAGTCAAATTGCCGAAATATATGCACTACTAAATAAACCGGTGACCGCAAAAAAAAATTACACCAAGCTATTAAAACTGACAGAAAATGATAAGAGTTTCGAGGGCAGGCAGTATTACGCAATGGCTCTGGCCAATCTGGGAGAAGAGCAAAGATCTATCGAACTTATCAACACTCTTCTCCGTGAGAGCCCTCACGATACTTATGTGCAGCATGTGGCCGCGCAGGTACTTGCGCTCTCAGGAGAAACGCTTTCCGCAAGCTACCACGTCAAAAGTTTACTGGAAAAGGGGATGAGCCCAGCCTGGTTCAAATTACCCGCATACCAGACGATCTGTACCCACCCCCAAACACCAAGCTCGGTTAAGAGCGAAATCTGCGACTAATCAAAGCGGTTCAAAACGTGCCCTTGGGTCACCTGAGACAAAATGCATACCGCCATCAACGGCTTCACACAACCACAGGAACTTGAAATTGTCCGGCTTATTCTCTTTATCCTTGATAACGATTTTTAGCTCGGTATAGCGCCCATTCACTCGCTTGGCAGTAGTCTTGAACTGGTGTTTGAAGTCCGGACTGAGCGCCAGGATACCATCCAGTTTGCGGTTGGTACTCAGAGCAAACTCCAGATCACGCCCCGGCACGGCGGAGAGATCGAGAGTAAGGTTGATCACCACCTTGCCCCCGCGACCGCCAAATTTAAAGTCCATATTGCCAAACAGTTCGTTCGGATTGCACTTCTCATAGAAGGGCCAGTACTGTGCGGTACCATTTTCGGGATCTACCGGGCGCAGCATCATATCGATCTCCATGCCTTCCGCCGGCACATCCACCACCAGCTCCGGCAAGGAGTCGCAATAATTATCCACTTCTGCTTTGTTCATGTTGTCATCCCTATAATTGTAATCAGCGAGCGATTGCTCACCTGCCCTGCAAACCGCCCAGGGGGTCAATGGTCTTGGAAAGTATCTGAATCAGACGCAGACTCAGGACGAGAACTGCGTCACATAGCTTACTGCAACCGATTGGCTTGTTTCTATAGCACTTTGATTAAAAAAAACCGGCAGTAAGCAAGCTTACTGCCGGTATAAATCAGATGGTCCCAGCCATCTACGGTTACAACAACACTATCAAGAGCGAAATGAGGCATCCGTGCCTCTGTCAGGCCCTTCCACGATCCCGGCTTCCTAGGCTCTGTGGTTACCGGGCCGGCCTGACAGTTCGGCTTGCGCCGAAGTCTTCCTGATCTGGTTACCTGCCGCCTAGGCTCTGCGGAGACAGGTAACTACCAATCCTTTGGCAAAATGGTTAAAGGGCGCTTTGCTGTTTGCCGATGACGAGAGCAAATCCTTCGCTCCCGCTGATCCTTATCCGTAGATCCGTTTTCCGTAACGGACACCGGAAACAGGGTGTCTGCAATCCACCTTGCCGCGGCTCCTGTGAGGGCCGGGCATCGCGTCCCCTTCAACCTTGAGGTGAAATTTACGGATTTCGCCATTACAGGTCGATCACACGCCATTACACGCTATTACACGGGTGGGGATTTGTTGTTCAAGCTGGTGGATTCTCCGCCACCTCAACCCCGTCATCACGGCGAGGGAACGTCATGCCGGACTTGTTCCGGTACCGTGTTCCAGAGAGCGGAGTACTTGGATGGTTCCTTGCTGGATGCCGGATCAAGTCCGGCATGACGGTGATGTCGTCATCCCGGCGCAGGCCGGGATCCAGGGGGCGGACTGCCTGGGTGGTTCCTTGCTGGATGCCGGATCGAGTCCGGCATGACCGGTTTCGTTGGGCGCGGCGTGTTGCCCTGGCTTTCACTACACTGTGAAGTCGGTGCCCAATGCACCGGGCAGGTTTGCGCCTGCCGGACGATTGCTTGTTGGCCCGCAGCCGATCCCGTAAGATCGGCGGTCATTTCGCCCATCAATTAAACAGCGCTGATTAATTAAAAATGTCGAGAATGTTTACGCGCCTGGATTGTCGCGCTTTTTTCCGCACGCTTCCTCTGGCTGTTACTGCCTATATTGCGCTGCTGTTAACGGCCTCTTTTGCACAGGCGCAAAGCTACGAACGACTGTACAGCGATTACCGCGGCAGCCTGTATCAGATTCGCCTGATCGAGCACTCCTCCAATTCCAAGGCGGGGCTGGGTTCCGGTTTCCAGATTTCCAAAGATGGCCTGATCGCCACCAATTACCACGTGGTCTCCGAGGCGGTGCACGATGCCGACAAGTACGTCCTTAAATACCTGTCGGTGGATGGCAAGGAAGGCGAGCTTGAGCTGCTGGATGTGGACGTGGTCAACGATCTGGCGATCCTGCGCCAGAAGGGTACGCCCGGCCCGGATTTCCTGCAGCTGGCCAGTCAGGCGCCGAGCAAGGGCGAGACCATAGTCTCCATGGGTAATCCGCTGGATCTGGGAATGACCATCGTCCCCGGCACTTACAACGGCATCGCCGGTGGCAGCTTTTACGACCGCATTCACTTCTCCGGCTCCATCAATCCCGGTATGAGCGGCGGCCCGGTGATCAATCGCAACGGTCAGGTGGTAGGCATCAACGTGGCTACTGCGGGCAATCAGATCAGCTTTCTGGTACCAGTGGACAAGCTGGTGGCCCTGCTGCAGGACTATAAAAAAGAAGCCGGCGAAGGCAACGGCGCGCTGGAGCTGCAGCCGATTATCAGCCGTCAGTTGCATCAGAACCAGCAGCGCATCATCGACCAGATCCTCAACGCCAAATGGCAGCTGCGCCCCCTGGGCGATGCCATGGTGGTGGGGGAAATCGTGCCCTCGATCCAGTGCTGGGGTAACACCAGCGACGACGAAGACGAGCTGGTGAAGCAGGTGGCCAAAGGGTGTACCGGGCAGGATGTGGTATTCCTGTCGGAAACCTTTGATACCGGGCGGGTGGAATACGAATTTTTCTGGCTGGAGTCCGAAGACGATTTTCTGTCTTCGCGTTTCTACGCGGCCTACGAGGAAAATATGAGCGGCTTCTTCCCCGGCAACAGTGCCGGAGAGGACGATGTAACCGACTTTAACTGCAAGCAGCAATTCACCACCCACCCGCGCAACGGCAAGACGCACTCTGGCAACGGTGCAAAAAACAAAGAAAACGGCGAGGACTCCGGCGACGAGGCGCAAACGCCGCCCAAAGCCAACGGCAGCAGCGAGCCGGTGATCGCACGCACCTCCTACTGTGTGCGCCGCTACAAGGACTACCCGGAGCTGTTTGACGTCTTCTATGTGAGCCTCACGGTGGATCACGACAACCGCGCCCTGGTGAGCCACTTCACCCTGTCCGGGTTCACCCAGGAATCCGCCACCGCCTTTACCCAGAAGTTTGCGAGCGAAGTTCAATGGCACTGATTATCGAAGAAATCAATCGTGCCCACCGGGTGTGTAACCGCTTCCGCCTGAACGGCGAGCGCGCCACGCTGGGCCGCTGCTACAGCAACGACGTGATGCTGGAAGACCCGCACGTAGACCCGGTACACGCGGAAGTGGTACAGGACGAAGACGGCTGCTATGTCCTGCGAGACCTGAACAGCCTCAACGGCATGCGCCTGATGCGCAATTTTCGCGATAAATCCGTCAAGCAGGCGGACGTGAGCGAGCGCCAGATCCAGTGTGGTGACGAAGTGCAGATCGGCAAAAGCCGGGTGCGTTTTATCGATGCGGAAATGAGCGTGGCGCCGGCGGTACCCCTGCACTCGGCGGAAAATGTGTTCGATCGGGCGGCAACGCCGATTGTCGCCATCGCCCTGTGCCTGCTGGTGGCAGGGCTCAGCCTGTGGCTTGCCTACCTCGGCAGCACCATGGAATTCGAGTGGACCGGGGCGGTGGAAGTACTCACCGACGCGGTGATCGGACTGCTGATTTACGCTGCGGCCTGGGCCTTTATCGGCAAGGTGGTCAAGCACGAGGCCCACTTCCTCGCACACCTGTCCATCGCTGCCACCGCGGCGCTGGTCTATGCCGCCTGGCAGTGGTTTGGCTCCCTGCTCAACTTCAACTTCAACCTGCACCAGGCGCTGCCGCTGCTGAATATTCTTGCGCTGGCGGTGATCCTGCCGGTAATGCTGTGGTGCGCGGCCTATCTTGCACTGAATATCGCTCCCCACTGGCGGCTGGTGGCCTCGGTGCTGCTGCCCTGGTGCTTCCTTGGCTTTGCCGCGGCGGTGGAGATTGGCAAGATGGACGAGTTCAGCGACTCCCCCGAGGTGTCCAAGGAGCTGAAATCCAAGAGCCTGCTGTGGCGCAAGCCGGTGCCTCTGGAAGACTTCCTGGCATCCACGCCGGCGCTGTTCGATATCCCGCTGGAGCCGGACGACGAGACAAAGCCGGCCAAGAAGAAGACGGCGGAGGCGGAGCTGGAGGTACGCGGCGAGTAATCGCCCACTTTATTCCACCGCAACCGTCGAACTCTGTGCCGTGAACACATAAAATCTCCGCGCGCCGCTGCCTTCTGGCGCGCACAAGGAGTGAATGTCATGACCGAGTCCCGCAAAGATCACAGCCTTTTCTGGAGCCCCGCTGTGGCGAAGCTGCAGCCGTATGTTCCCGGCGAGCAGCCCAAGACCACCGCGCGCCTGATCAAGCTGAATACCAACGAGAGCCCCTACCCACCTTCCCCCAAGGCACAGGCGGTGCTGCAGGAGGAAGGCCTGGCCGCCCACCTGCGCCTCTACCCGGACCCGGAATCCACCCAGCTGCGCGAGACCATCGCCGCCCAGTTCGATCTGTCACCGGAGCAGGTGTTTGTGGGCAACGGTTCCGACGAGGTACTGGCGCACGCGTTCTATAGCTTCTTCCAGCGCCCGGAGCCGCTGCTGTATCCGGACATCACTTACAGCTTTTATCCCGTGTACTGCCAGTTTTACGGCATCGAGTCACAAAAGCTGCCCCTGCGGGACGACTTCTCCATCGCGGTAGAAGACTTTGCCATCGATAACGCCGGCGGCGTGATTATCCCCAACCCTAACGCGCCAACCGGGCGCTATTTGCCGCTGGCGGAAATCGAGAAGCTGCTGCAGTTGCACCCGGAGCGGGTGGTGGTGATCGACGAGGCCTATATCGATTTTGGGGGCGAGAGTGCGGTCGCCCTGATCGACCGCTACCCGAACCTGCTGGTGATTCACACCCTGTCCAAGTCCCACGCGCTGGCGGGTTTGCGCCTGGGCTATGCGATGGGGCAGGCACACCTGATCGAGGGGCTGAACCGGGCGAAGAACTCCTTCAACTCCTACCCTATCGACGGTATTGCCCAGAAGGTGGCAACGGCGGCGATTGCCGACCGGGAGTGGCTGGCGGACAACTGTGCCAAGGTGATCGCGACCCGCGAATGGACCTGCTCTGAGCTTTCGGGCCTGGGCTTCGATATCGTCCCTTCCACCGCCAATTTTATCTTTGCCAAGCCGCCGAAGATCTCCGCCGAGGATCTGTTCAAGGCCCTGCGCGAACGCAACATCATTGTGCGCTACTTCAACAAGCCGCGGATTAGTGAGTACTTGCGTATCAGCATTGGTACCGATGAGGAGATGCAGGCGCTGGTGGCGGCTTGTCGGGAAGTGCTGTAGCACTCTCCCATTTTGCTTCCTCAGGACTAGAAACTACCTTGGCGGCCCTGCTACCGGGTAGGCCCTTGCGAGACACGCCGTGAACCCATCCATGGGGGCTCTGCAAAAACATCCTGTTTTTGAAGGTCTCGCAAGGGCCTACCCGGTAGCAGCGCCTTCGCATCAAACCTCAACGAATTACTACGAAAGCGGATACTTCCACAGAACTAGCGGACGGAACCTCTATAATTTCTCGACCACTAAACCCTAAATCGACGTACCCGCAGTAACCATGTCGCCTCAGATCAAGAAAGCCTTTCAAATCCTATCCGCCGCCACACTGGCTGTGCTGGCGAGTACTACTTTCGCCAAAAACCCCTGGGAAGCGGTAAAGAAACCGTCCAACCAACTGCCGGAAAGTATCGGCGGCTACAGCAATGGCTGCCTGAGTGGCGCGGAGCAGATGCCACTGCGAGGCGAAGGCTTCCAGCTGGTGCGTACCGGGCGCGACCGTCACTATGGCAATCCGTATCTGGTGGAGTTTCTCAAGGATTTTTCCAACGCCGTGGAAGAACACAACCTTGGGCGGCTGCAGATTGGGGATATGTCCATGGCCCGCGGCGGGCCATTTAGCAGCGGGCACAAGAGCCACCAGCAGGGGCTGGATGCAGATATCTGGTATTCCCAGGACGAGCGCGCCGCCGAGCGTCCGCTGACATCCTGGGAGCGGGATAATATCTCCGCCATCCCCATGGCCGATGACCGCAAGCATATGCTGCTGGAGAAAAACTGGGACCCGCGTATTCCCGGTATTCTGCGTCTCGCCTCTGAGGATCCTCGCGTCGCGCGAATCTTCGTGCATCCCACCATCAAGCGAAAAATGTGCAATATTGCAGGGAGCGATAACGAATGGCTGCGCAAGGTGCGCCCCTGGTGGGGGCACAACTACCATTTCCACGTGCGCCTGAATTGCCCGCCGGGGGACAAAAATTGCAAGCCGCAGGCGAAGGTACGCGGCAATCCCTGCGGCGGTGGTCTGGACTGGTGGTTCAGCGATGAGTTTTACGCCATTCTAAACGGTACCGCGCCGACCAAACCCAAGCCGGAAAAGCCGCCGAAGAAACCAGAGATGCCAACTCAGTGCGCCCAGGTACTGACGGCACCGGCAGAGCCGAACAACTGATGAGAGCCAGATGAATAAACAGGCCCCAAATAGCAACCCATCACAGACCATTCACGTTTTGCTGATCTGCGGCGGTGGCGGCAGTGAGCACGATGTCTCCCTGCGCACCGCAGATTTTATCCAGCGGGAACTGGCGAAGTCGCCAAAGTTTCAATTGACGCGGGTGACCATGGACGCCGACGGCCGCTTTGTGGATGAAAGCGGTCAGGTGCGGGAGCTGCGTTCGGACAAGCTGTTGTACAGCGCTTCTGGCGGGAATTCCGGCAGTGCGCAACCGGTGGATTATGTAATTCCCTCTATTCACGGTTACCCCGGCGAAACCGGTGATCTGCAGTCGCAGCTGGAAATTCTCGGGCTGCCCTATTTCGGCTGCGGGCCTGAGGCAAGCAAGGTGTGTTTTAACAAGATCACCACCAAGCTGTGGCTGACGGCGCTTGGGATCGACAACACCCCGTATCAGTTTCTGTGTGCGGACAACGCAGACGAGGCGGCGAAGGCGCAGGATGCATTGAAGCAATGGGGTTCGGTGTTTGTGAAGGCGTCGAATCAGGGGTCTTCGGTGGGCTGCTACAAGGTGAGCGATCCGGAGGCTCTGGACGGCGCTTTGCGGGAGGCGTTCAAGCTGTCGCCCTACGTGCTGGTGGAGAAGTGCCTGAAGGTGCGGGAGCTGGAGGTGGCGGCTTACCTCTATGACGGCGAATTGGTTGTGACGCCGCCGGGGGAGGTGTGTGCACCGGAGGATACTTTTTACAGTTACGAGGAAAAGTACGCGGAGGCGAGCCGGGCACAGACCCATGTGATGGCGGAAGGCTTGTCGGATGCGCAGCTGGGTTGGATTCGCGAGGCGTCGAAACGGGCGTTTGTGGGGTTACAGTTGAAAGATCTTTCGCGAATCGATTTCTTTCTGACGGATGACGGTGAGATTTACCTGAATGAGGTGAATACTTTTCCGGGTATGACCTCTATTTCCATGTTCCCGAAAATGCTGCAAAACCAGGGGCATGATTTTTCTTCTTACCTCGGTGCTCTGATCCACTCAGCGGTCTCTTGAACACTGTGGCGGCGCCGCTACCGGGTAAAGCCTTGCGAGACACGCGGTGAACCCATCCCTGGGGCTCTGCACCGCCATCCATGGCGGTGAAGGTCTCGCAAGGCTTTACCCGGTATCGACGCCTTCGCCCCAACTTTATGGGGTACTTTCTACTATCGCTAACTTGCTTGCGACAGTACTTCTGACAGCCACCCTTCCTGCCTTTTTCTCGAAAACTGCCCCCGCAAAAACTCCATCTGATCTCCACGAATCCGCGCGCTGTTGGTAAGTGCCAGGTATTCCGCCGCATTGGGCACAAATGGCAGTGCCAGTAGTTCCATGTCGATATTTTCCAGTAGCCGGTTGCCCTTGTGCTGGTTGCAGCGCCGGCAGGCGGTGACGACGTTTTCCCAGGTATCGCGGCCGCCTTTGGAGACCGGGTGAATATGGTCACGGGTGAGCTCGCGGATGGGGAAGCGGTTGCCGCAGTACAGGCAGATGTGCTGGTCGCGGGCGAACAGGGCGCGGTTGTTGAGTGGGGGGCGGGTACGGGGGCGGGCCATGCGGTCGCCGCCGCAGGCGATGATGGCGGCGAGGTCGAGGGTGGAGCGTTCGCCCAACCGATTGAAGCCACCGTGTACGGTCTGTACAACGCCACCGAGGGTCCAGGTGACCAGTTCCCGCACATACAGACAGGCGGCTTCTTCCCAGGTCAGCCATTCAAGGGGTTGGCCGGCGAGATTCAGCCTCAGGATTTGCGCTTGCACGAGTTCACCTCCCGTTTTTGCGAGCTCAGGAAACCATCCAATAAACAACAAAGCCCCGCGGACAGTCCGGCGAGGCTCGGGGAATTTAAAAAGTTGTCAGGGAAAACGTTGGCAGAAGACTTGGAGAAAGAAGCGGAGAGAGAGAAATTCGATGCGCGGGAGGAATGGAGCGAATTTTGGAGCCGATGGAGGCTCGACCACCAGTGATGAGCGGGTGGTTGCGATACGAACGGGTACAGCATTTGATTACTGAATTCGTTATCCTCCTCATACTCACCAGTCATAAAATTGGACCGGCTTGCTCTGATTAAAGCGGAGGTTTGTTACGATTTCCAGACAGTGGAGGCAATCCGCTGCAGAATTTTGCCAAACAGCGGCAGCAAGCCTGTATAGACAAGACGTGAAAGCAGTAAAACAAGAAGAGCGATACGGCGAGTTCGGGAAGGAAAGGAATTTTGCAGGCCCAGAACGTAAAACACCGCTTGAGCAATCCGGCCCAAGCGGTGCGTCTCACAGGATGGTGCCCAAATCCTTTCGGGCTGGCAGCGCGGTCTCCAATCCTTGGTGACCTGTCCTTGCCGCCGTTGCAATCCGTTCTCCGTCCTTGCAAATACATTATGGTCGAATGGGAAAATTAGGGTAGTGGGAAAGTGCTGAACTTGTTGTAAGAGATGTCTTACAAGCGAGTGACGGGCGTCACATTAAACCTGATCAGGTCCGGGGGGAGTGCGTGGCGCGTATCGCAACTGGTACGTCTGTGCGACATTCAGCGGCTTACTATAGTTACTTCTGTTACGAGATCAAGACAACTGTGAGATCTACGTCGAAAAAAGCGCTAGTTTTTTATCTTTTCGCAGCATTTGGCGCCATTGGGGTATTTGCGCTGGTAATTGCACTTTCACTGGGATGGGTGCCCGGGGT
The DNA here is from genome assembly GCF_056160765.1 of Microbulbifer sp. ABE4_465. Classification (NCBI taxonomy): domain Bacteria; kingdom Pseudomonadati; phylum Pseudomonadota; class Gammaproteobacteria; order Cellvibrionales; family Microbulbiferaceae; genus Microbulbifer; species Microbulbifer sp. ABE4_465. The sequence goes on along the minus strand of NZ_JBSWXV010000002.1, from coordinate 481,029 downwards.
GAATGTTCCCTGGGGACAACTGTTCGGTGCGAGTACCAATGAAGATACGGTACGGCACCAGATAAAGGTCGCCGACGGTTTTCACGTTGCGTTGTTTGACGATCAGGTTCCCAACGCGCGCTTTATGGCGATTACCCGCAACGGCGACCTGCTGGTGTCACAACCCAAGCTCGGGCAGGTCAGCCTATTGCTGGCGGATCGCAACCGCGACGGGAAAGCGGATGGCAAGCGGGTACTGATCGACGGTCTCAAGCGCCCCCATGGCCTGGCACTGTTTGAAGACTGGCTGTTTATCGCGGAAAGCGACGGCGTGGGGCGAGTTCCTTTCGACCACTCGGATGGCCGTATCGCCGGCAGTTACCAGAAGGTCGTTAGCGGCCTTGCCGATACCGGTAACCACTGGACAAAAACCATCGGTATGGGGCCGGATGGCTGGATGTATCTTTCCAGCGGCTCTACCTGCAATGTCTGCGCAGAAGAAGACCCGCAGCGCGCAACGATCATGCGCTTTCGACCGGACGGCAGCAATTTCGAGATTTTCGCCACCGGGCTGCGCAATAGCGTCGGCTTCGACTGGTCTCCCAAAGATGGCGCCCTCTACGCTACAGACAACGGCCGCGACTGGCTCGGCAATGATTTCCCGCCCTGCGAACTGAACCGAATTGAAAAAGACGGGTTTTACGGCTGGCCCTACGCCAATGGCGACCGTATTCCAGACCCGGACCTGGGAATTAACGGCAGTGCGCGCATTCAGCAAAAAATCAAAACGTCCATTCCACCGGTATATGAATTCCGCGCGCACAACGCGCCGCTGGGGATGCGCTTTTTACGCAGCCCCCTGCAACCGGCCGATTTCCGTGATTCGGCCCTGGTCGCGCTGCACGGCTCCTGGAACCGGGATGTCAAAGACGGCTACAAGGTACTGGTACTGCACTGGGATGAGGACGGACGCATTCACGCAGAGGACTTTGTCTGGGGGTTTTTATCCGAAGACCGCGAGACGGTGTTCGGGCGACCGGTGGATATCGCCGAAGATGTACGGGGCAATATTTATATTTCCGACGATTACGCCGGTGCGATCTACCGCGTGCGCGCGGGCGCACCCTCGGGCGAGAATTCAGCGCCTGCGGACGGGCGCCCGCCGATCAGCGCCCCCAAGAAACCACTCGCCATCGACAGTAGTGCCGCCCGACAGGGCGCGCAGATTTACCAGCGCCGCAATTGCATCCGCTGCCACCAGCAGCTTCCATTAGAAGACCTGAGCCGTCGCTACACCATCAAGCAGCTCGCGGATTACTTCGATACCCCCACGCCGCCGATGCCCAATTACGGTTTTAGCAACAGCCAGAAGCGCGCCCTGGCCCACTACCTGATGGAACAGGAGATAAAGGGCGGCGGGCGGCAGCTGGAACATTTTCTGCCTTAAAACGGCGCACCCCGATGAAGGCCGGGATCCAAGAAACGGAGTACTCGGCTGGTTGCGGGCTGGATGCCGGATCAAGTTCGGCATGACGGTGGATCCCATCATCCCTACCCAGCGGCGGGTATGGAGAGATTGGGCGGAGGGGTGAGAAAAGAGTTACTGCCCTTTCGGCCGTTTCTGCAATTTGCGCTGCAAGGTCCGCCGGTGCATCCCGAGGGCACGGGCGGTTGCGGAAATATTGCCATCGTTTTCCGCCAGCACCCGCTGAATATGCTCCCACGCCAGCCGGTTGACCGACGGCGGTGCGCTGGCGATTTCCGGCAACTCCGGTACATCATCCAAGGCGCCCTGCTCGCCGGTCAACGCCGCCATCAGTTGATCGCCTCCGGCCGGTTTGCACAGGTAGTCGTCCGCCCCCAGTTTGATGGCCGCCACCGCGGTTGGAATACTGGAATAACCGGTCAAAACGATGATCCGCGCACGCGGGTTGGCCGAACGCAGTGGCGCTATCAGCTCCAGCCCACTGTCGTGGTGAATTTTCAGATCCAGCAGTGCGCAATCGAATTTTTCCCGCGCGACCAGTCCCTGCGCTTCATCCACCGACTCTGCCACCCGGGTGTCAAAGCCCCGGCGCGACATGGCCCGCTCCAGCATATTGCGGGTACCGGATTCATCGTCGACGATGAGTAGTCGCGGGGCGGAGTGACTCACAAGATTTCCTCACGCTCGACTTCCAGCGGCAATTCGATGGTGGCGACCGTACCCGGAACATCCTTGCGCGCGGTCAGCGTCAACTTGCCGCCAAGCTGCGCAAGTGCGGTTTTGCACAGGATCAGTCCAATACCGAAACCACCGGATTCCGTAGCGGGGCTCTCAGACTCGAGCCCGCGGCCACTGTCGGCAATTTCGATGCACAGGCGATCTCTGCTCCAGTCCACATCGAGGGCCACCGGTTGTGGAATATCCCCGGCTAGAGATGCATCCAGGGCATTGTTCAGAATATTGATCAGGGTCTGCTCCAGAGTCAGCGGCAGGCGCGCCTGTTGCTGATCGGAACCACGCTGCTGGAGCGTGAAGCGCGCATCCGGGCGCAGCAACTGCCAGCGTTCCAGGCTGCGCTCGATAAACGCCGCCACCGACTGCAGCTCTTCACTGCCCGCAGGGTCCCGCGCGCGGCTTTTCAGCTGCTCCAGGGCCTGCTTGCACAGATTGACCTGCTGCTGCAGCAATTCCAGATCGTCTTTTACCGGCTCGGAAAAGTCCTGCTGTTGCGCCTGTAATTCCTCCACCAGCAACCCGATCGTCTGCAGGGGCGAGGCCAACTCGTGGGCAGTGCCCGCCGCCAGCGTCCCCAGGGAAAGGACCTGATCGCGCCGCGCCTGCTCCTGTCGCAACTTGTGCAGGTGGCGATCGCGGCTGCGCAGGGCCTCCGCCATGCTGTTGACGAAGCCGGCGATAAGCAGCGCAGAGAAGGTGAAGGTTGCCCACATGCCGATCAGGTGTTGATAAAAATCACTGCCCTCACTGGCGTGGCTCATGTTGTGGCCGGCGTGAGCACCGTGCCCACTCTCCACACCGGGAAAAAACACCATCAATCCGGTGTAGATGGCGATACTGATGGCGGCCATCAGCCAGGCAAAAAAGCGCGGCTGGGTGGCCGCGGCGATAGTCAGGGGAACCAGCAGATAGGTGACGAAGGGATTGGCAGCGCCGCCGCTAAAGGCCAGCAACGGCGGCAGCCACAGCCAGTCCATCAGCAGGTGACCGAAAAACTCCCGCCGCCCCACCGCAACACTGCCGCGCGCGCGCCAGCCGCTGATCAGCGTGGTGACCACTCCGAGCAATACAAACACCAGTGCACTGCCACTGAGAGAATCCGCCAGCCACAGGCTGACACCGATATAGGCCGAGAGCGCGATGGCCCGCAGCGCCGTAAGGCGCCGCAGGTTGGTGATGATGGTTTTGTCTCCACCCAAGGGTGGCGCTGGGGATGACACGGGCAATCTACTCGGTAAAACGTATATTGCTATTGTGTCGCGGGGGCGGGCATTGGGCCAGTACTCGCGCTCCGGGGTTTGCGCACCGCCTTTTTACGGCGCCCCGCGAGCATCACACCGCCGATCACACTGCTGCCGATCAATACCAGCTGGGTGGCGACGATCAGGTAATCCCGCACCTGACGACCGGTAAACGGGGTCAGGTGGCTCCATTTGTGCAATAGGGAGAAAGACAGGCTCTCGACACGATCGACGCCACGGGACTGATCCACCAGAACTCCGGTCACCGGATCCACAAACAGCATGGTCTTATCGTCATTGGCGACGTCCACCTGCCACACCGGCAGGCGCTTGTTGCGAAAGTCGTAGCCGGGCCCGTAGCGGGTCACCAGCGACATTCCGGCGATATCCTGCGGCTGAATACCGGCAAGCCGCGCAGCCAACAGCTGAGCCTGTTCGCGGTCACCAAATTCGGTCAGTAACTGGCCATTGCGCGCATCCACAAACACGGACCCCGCTTCCGATGGGCGGCCGTCAAAGCGCTGGTTGCGATTGCCGGGCGCGGTACTTTGTGCCGGCGCCAGGCCCACGCGGTACAGGGGTATGCCCTCTGCGCCGCGAATCAGCGACAGGCTGTTGATGGCACGGCCATCCAGCGCGTTTACCCAGGCAAAATCCGTATTCAGATTGCGGTACTCCCCCGCTTCGCCAAGGCGCAGCCCCTGCACCGACTCCACCAGAGAGGACTGCAGCAGGTGGTAGAAACCACTCGCGGACCAGCCCAGTAGCGGCAGCCACAGCACATAGCCGAGCAGGCGGTGATAGCGGCGCTTGCCGTCCTTGATCTTGCGCTGCTTCAAAGCAAATACCAGTGCGAGCCCGGTAGCCGCAAAGGCAAATAGGGTCAGCATCAACAGGCCCACCAGAATCAGCCGGCCGTATTCCAGATCGTCCAGCCAGGCAAACGTGTGCAGCTGGCGGAACACACCCTGCATTACGGTTTTTGTGCTGTCGGTCATGGAGGCCAGGGCCGCCGTTTCCGTATGCACGAACAGGGTCAGGCCATCGTCACCTTCAAACCGGATCCGGTAAACCGGCAGCAGTCGATTGACCGAGGGATAGGTATTGTCGAACCGGGTTTGCACCTGCACCTCGGCAATCTCATCGACCGGGCGGCCGCTGTAATAGGCCGCCAGCCAGCGGGCCTGGTGCAGGTCGCCGTCGAGCACCTCACGGCCACTGTCGAGGTCGTAATAACGGCGCGGATCCGTCTCGGAGTGGGTCACCTGCAGCAACGGTGCACCGTCGCTCGGCACCAGTTTCACAACACGCGCGCCGCTGACCTTTTCCCCGTCCGCCAGCAGCGCCGGCAGCCTGCCCAGTTCAGAGGCCTCGAGGCTCACCGAGGGCGGGAAGAACTTGGCCGCCGACGGCCCAAACCAGGCCATCATCGGGTGGCTGATACCGGAAATGGCCCATATCAGGATACCCGCCAGCGCCCACCAACCGAGCTTGTTGTGCCAGTCCAGCCACTGCTTTTTCAGGTTCATGCTGTTCTCTTTTGATTGTTGTTTTTATTACGCCGTGTATCAGGGAATCAGAAGCGGTAGCGCACACCGGCAAACAGCGAGCGCGGCAGTCCTGGGCGGTAGCTCAGGTCTTCATCGCCCACCTGGTTGGAGGTGTAGGTGGAGTAGCGCTCGTCGGTAATATTCGACAGGCGCGCGTAGACAGACAGGTCTTCACCCACGTCGTGGGTGGCGCGCAGGTTGAACAGTTCGTGGCCGGCGTATTGCTGGGTATTGGTTTCGTCGGTGTAGTAGTCACCCATATGCGACCACTCCAGTTCCATGCGCAGGCCGGTGAGCCACTCGGGCGTATAGGCCAGAGTGACGTTGGCGAGGGATTCCGGTGCGCGGCTGATATCGTTGCCGGCGAAATTCAGGTTTTCGCTGACCATGCAGAAACAGCTCGGATCAAACCGGCTGAATACATAGGAATAGTCCTCGTACTGCTGGCGCATGGCCGCGTAGGAAACCCCCAGCTGCCACTCCTGCCCCACCGGTGCCTGTACGGAAACCTCCACCCCCTGGTGGCTGGTCTCACCGGCGTTGGTGGTCTTGCGATCATTGCCCTCGATGTAACTGACAATGTCGTTTTCGGTGGTCATGTCATACACCGCCACCTCGTAATTCACCCGCTCGGCGACGATACCGCGCAGGCCGATCTCCTGGCTGACACTGGTCACCGGTTCCAGCTCGGTGGTGCCCTCGGAGGAACCCGGACGGAACAGGGTACCCACGGTGGGCGCGCGGAAGGCGTGGCGATAGCTGGCGTAGAGCTGGTGGCTGTCGCTGAGTTTGTACACCGCCCCCAGTTTGGGGCTCAGGTTGTCGTAATCCCGGGACTGGGATGCGGGACGGAAGTGCGACGGGTCCGTATTCGGCGTACCTAGCTGATCCTCATAGTCCACCTCGAACACGTCGTAGCGCAGGCCGGCACTCAACAGCCAGTTTGCGCTGGGGGCGAATTCCGCGTGTACGTAGGGAGATACGGAGGTCTGCTCCGCTTCAAAGTGGTAGGTCAGCTCGCCGGTGCGCGCGTAATCCACAAAGTACTCGCCGTCGCGTGTGACGGTGATGCGTTCCTCGCGGTATTCCGACGGGGTGTAGTCCGCGTCCACTCCGACAATCACTTCACCGCCGTCGAAATCCCGGCGGTACTTCAGCAGCAGGCCGTAGGAGCTGAATTCGGTATCGCGGATATTCGGGTCGTAGGTCACCATCCAGCTGGGCATCATCGCCGAGGTGTTGTGGCGCACAAACGGGGTGGCGGTAATCAGGCTCTTCTCGTTCGGGGTGTAGGACAGCTCGGAAGACAGGCGAAAGGCCTCGATATCCCGACCGCCGATATCCCCATGGTACAGGTTTTTCTGCACATTGTTGCGGTAGTCCTCTTCTTCAAGACCGGACACACCGCTCTGATCGATGGTGGAGTACGACAACACCGTCTTGCTGTCCCAGCCCTCCGCAAACTGGCTGTCCAGGCGGCCGCTCATGGAGGTGCGGGTGTAGTCGGCCTCCTCGCGGAAACCTTCACTGGCGGTGCTGTTCAGGTCAAGGCGAAAGGCGCTGCTCTCACCCAGCTTGTTGCCGCCGGAGATCAGCGCGCGCTGCCAGCCGTCCGCACCCAGTTCGCCATTGAGGGAAAATTCGGCAGCGTCCGGTGCCGCCTTGGTGACCGCATTGATCACCCCGCCGATAGCATCGCTGCCGTATAGCGCCGACGCCGGGCCCTTGGTGACCTCCAGCTGCGCGCTCTGGGGCACATTGATCTCGTACAGGCCGTTGTGGTTGAAGAAGCCGGTGGGACGGGTGGGAATGCCATCTTCCAGAAACAGGTAGACCCCGGCGGTGGAGATGGGCTGGCGGATCGAGGTCATATGCCCTTCCCCGCCCAGGTTATTCACATGCACCCCGGCCACGCGGTTGAGGGCGTCCGCGGGATGCGCCGGGGCGATATGCTCCAGCGCCTCTTCGCTGATCACACCGACGGATTCCGCCAGCTCCGAGCGGGTTTTGGCCTCGCGCGTGGCGGTGACAATGACCTGCTCGAGTGCATTGTCGGGCAGCGGGGCAGTCTCTGCGGCAGCGAAGGTTGCGGGAATCAGCGCGATCAGGGCGAGCGGACGCAGTGTAAATGGGGCAGTGCGGGACACGGTAACTTCCTTGTTCGGCGTTTGTATCAACAGATGAATCCTACCGAAAAAGTCCGCTGCGCAAGTGCGCCATATTGTCGCAGGTGGGCGTCCCGTTGACCCCTTTTCCGCTTGCGGCTAAGGTTGCCCGCACCCGCAAGCCCTATCAGAGATTTTCCCCATGCCCGCAAAGAAGAAAGCCGCAACATTTGAGAGCGCACTGGAAGAGCTGGAACAGCTGGTGGAGCGACTGGAAAGTGGCGAACTGCCCCTGGACGAGGCGCTTGCGGACTTTGAGCGCGGGGTGAAACTGACCCGCGAGTGCCAGCAGAAACTGGCCAGCGCCGAGCAGAAGGTCAAGGTACTGATGGAAGAAAACGGCAAGGTGCAGGAACTGCCCTTTGACGCCGCCGACGAATTCTCCGGAGACGCGGACTAAGTGAGCAGCTCCTCCCCGGTTTCCACCCCTGTGCCCGCCAAACTCAAAGCCTTCCTGCAGTCCTCCAGCCTGCAGGTCGAGCAGACCCTGAAGTCCGCCCTGGCCGACCGGAGCGACGCCGAATCCCTGTTTGCCGCCATGCAGTACGCGGCACTCGGTCCCGGCAAACGCTTGCGCCCGGCATTGGTGTACGCCTCCGCATTGGCACTGGGCGGCGAAACCGCCGCGAAAGATTGCCACGAAGCTGCCGCCGCTCTCGAGTGTGTACACGCCTACTCTCTGGTCCACGACGATCTCCCGGCCATGGACGACGACGACCTGCGCCGCGGCCGCCCCACCTGCCATATCCAGTTTGACGAGGCCACCGCAATCCTCGCCGGTGATGCACTGCAGTGCCAGGCATTCGAGCTATTGGTGAACTCGGCGCTGCCGGCGGAACTGAAGGTAAAGGTGATTGGCGAGCTGGCCCATGCCTCGGGAGCCCGCGGCATGGTGGCCGGTCAGGCGATTGATCTGGCGGCAGTGGATCACACCCTCTCTCTTGAGCAACTCAAAGAAATGCACCGCCTGAAAACCGGCGCACTGATTGTCGCCAGCGCGCGTATCGGCGCCCTGATCGGCGGAGCCAACGAGATACAACTGGCCGCCACTACCCGCTACGCCGAAGCGATCGGCCTGGCATTTCAGGTGCAGGATGACATTCTCGATGTGACCGCCGATACCGAAGTCCTGGGTAAAACCCAGGGCGCAGATGCGGCGCGCAACAAACCCACCTACGTGTCGCTGCTCGGGCTGGATGGTGCGCAGGCCAAGGCAGAGGAACTGCATCGGGAAGCCAGTCAGGCCTTGCAGGAAATCTCCACTGGCGCCGAAAACGTCAACCTTAATATTCTCCAGCAGCTCGCGGATTACATTGTTAAGCGGGATCACTGATCGGCCTGACCGAAAACGTCCCGCAGCCCCTTCGCCTCCCCACCTGTATATGCTCTACCGCGACCGGTTTTCTACAACTGGCTCGCGGCCTGTGACTTTTTAACGAAAAGTTGTGAAATATTGTGCGCCACGGGCGCTCAAGATCTCTAAAACAGCGCTAAAAAATATCAATATAGAAAAATAGACCAGAAAAAATCCAATCTCTGGCACCCGAGCTTATTTGACGAAACCCGCAAACTCTGCAAGATTTACCACTGGCTGTGCAGTTTTCAGACTGCGTGCACTTCACAAAATTAACAATGGGAGGGTTCGCAGACCGGCGCAGCCTTAAAAAAACATAAATAAAAATAATAGGTGACGAGTATGAAGCGAAAACTGCATGCAGTGATTGCCCCCGCGGCCGTCGCCGCATTGACAATTGGCCTGACAAACGGTGTACTTGCACAACCTCTCACGGCAACGGAGCTGATAGAGGCTTGCAAAAGCCATCAGGTTGACCAGCAAAGCGCCCAAGCCACCAGCTGCCGGGCATTTATCCACGGCTACCTGTCTGCCAGCAAAGATATTGTTGCCGCAGACGAGCGCCCTTCCGAATTTGTCGCACGCGCCATTCGCACGCGTGCCAGCCGCCTCTCCGACGACGCGGCCCAACGGCTCAGCAGCCGCTACTGTCTGCCAGAGGCAGCAACGCTCGACACCCTGATTGGCAAAGTCTCAGAACTTTCACAGCCCTTTGCCGAAGAGGCAACGGCGGAATCCGCAATGCTGACAGTTTTTGAAAATCACTATCGCTGTAAAAAAGATGTACCGAGCCCCTGATGTAGTTTCGTTGTCCCACTTGGCCAGCGCTCACCACATCGGACTTATTCGCACTCTAATATGGTTTTTGTAGTAGATTATTCATGCGTTATACCCTGTGCCTTTTTGCCGTTCTCGCATTTATTTGGCTAAGTAACTCCGGGCAATACACTGCTCTGATTCTCACTTTTGGCTTAGCCTCCACGGTCTTTGTAATCCTCATTGCCCGGCGCATGAAAGTGGTGGATGGAGAATCCCTGCCTCTGCAATTATGGGCAACATTACCCGGTTACTATCTGTGGCTACTGCGCAAAATCATCGCCAGTAACCTGGAGGTGGCCGCCTGTGTGTGGGGCGGTATCCTTTCCCGACGCACGACCATCTCCCCCTGCAGTGAACGCATCCCCGTCGACCTGCCATCCGATCTCGGTCGAGTCCTCTATGCCAATTCCATTACCCTGACCCCGGGCACAGTAGCAGTGGACGTCGATAGTGACTCGGTGCTGGTACATGCCCTTCGCCGCAGCGGCCTGGATGACCTCAAGCGGGGCGAGATGGAGCGGCGGGTTGCGGCTCTCACCGACAACACACCCGTTACCGAACGCTGACAGGGCAGATTAATAATGCTGAACGCTACATTGATTGCCCTGCTCGTCGTTATGACGCTTGCGCTGATACGCGCAATAAAGGGGCCGACGATTCACGATCGCATTCTCGCAGTGAATATGTTCGGCACAAAAACCGTACTGTTGATTGCCGTTATCTGCTTTACCTTTGGCGAACCCGAATATCTCGATATTGCCATCGTCTACGCGCTCATCAACTTTGTGAGTGTAATCGGGGTGTTGCGGTATTTTGAGTTCCGCACCCGCAATGGCACCGGCGCGCCGGAGGTGACCGGTGATTGAAACAGTACAATCTTTTGCCAGTGGCACCCTGCTTTTACTGGGCTGTTTTTTCATGTTGACCGGCGCCGTGGGTGTGCTGCGCTTTCCCGATTTCTACTCTCGCATGCACGCGGCGGGCATTACCGACACCCTCGCCACCTTACTGATTATCAGTGGCCTGATGCTCACCGCCGGCTGGAGTCTTGCGCTTTTTAAACTGGCGCTGATCATGCTGTTTATTTTCTTTACCAGCCCCACCGCCAGCCACGCACTCGCGCGCTCGGCGCAACTCAGCGCACTGCGCCTGCCGCAGATTGCGCCAGAGCCAACACCGACAGAAATGACGAACTCACAACCTGTGGATACTTCGCCAGACGCCGAGCCTGAAGCCGCCGACAGTACCCGCGTCTGAGCGTCACATATATCACGCAACCGGGGCCAATTTCGGGAATTGACAACCGCAATGATGACAACAAAAACAATACCGGCAGCCATCGAGGGTCGATACCGATGAACCTGCTACTTGATATCGCGCTACTGGCCCTGTTGCTGGTCACCGCCATTTCCATCGCCTGGATCAAAGACCTGTTTGCCGCAGCCATGCTGGCGGGCATTTACGGTCTGGTATCGGCGGGCTTTTTCATGACCATGGGCGCGGTGGATGTCGCATTTACCGAAGCGGCCGTGGGTGCCGGAATTTCACCGCTACTGATCTTGCTGACACTCGCACTTTGTGGCCGCTACCAGCGCGCAGACCGCAATCGCGCGCGACTCGCCATTGCACTTGTGGCCACCGTGGGCGCACTGCTGGTTACCGCTACCGTCGACATGCCGTCCTTCGGTGATGCGAACGCACCAGCACAGGTGCATGTGGCACCGCACTATATCCAGGAATCCATGAGTGAAATCGGTATCCCCAATATCGTCACATCGGTATTGGCCAGTTACCGGGGCTTCGATACCTTTGGCGAGGTGGTGGTGATCTTTACCGCCGGACTCGGGGTACTGTCACTGCTGATGACCAATGCCGCACAACCGTTGCGGATTATGCAGCCTTCACCGGTACAGCAAGCATCGCGGGATATCGTTCTGCGGGTTGTCGCCAAGGTGCTGATTGCGCCGATCATGCTCTACGCACTGTACGTGCAATTCCATGGTGAGTACGGCCCCGGTGGCGGCTTTCAGGCAGGGGTGATCTTTGCGGTGGGATTTATTCTCTACAGCATGGTGTTTGGCCTGGACGCAGTGCGCAAGGTCGCCAGCCACGAGCTGGTCCAGCTATTGTCGGCAATGGGTGTTCTGATTTTTGGCTGCACAGGACTGTTGAGTCTCGCCAGTGGAAAAAATTTTCTGGATTACAGCGCTCTGGCCGAGGACCCGGTTACCGGGCAACACATCGGCATTATCGCCATAGAAATCGGCGTCGGAGTCACCGTCGCCTCGGTGATGATCATGATTTCCTATCTGTTCTCCGCGCAGCTGCGCGACCGGGAGGCAGAACTCGCGATCAAGGGCACACCGCCCTTTGCCGACGATACCGCCGACGGTGAGGTCAGTCGCGGTCTGTCCCCACTACAAACACTGGAACGGGGGGCCGGTTAGGATGTTATTGGCATCGCACTACAACTACTGGATCGTCATTGCGTTAATGATGATCGGCCTGTACATAGTGATCGCCCAGGGAAACCTGGTGAAGAAGATCATCGGATTGAATATTTTTCAGACCTCCGTTTTCATTTTTTATATCAGTGTGGGCAAAGTGGATGGTGGCAGTGCGCCCATTCTGCATGAGGGCGACACTCTCTATTCCAACCCGCTGCCCCATGCGCTGATCCTTACCGCGATTGTCGTGGGCATTGCGACCACCGCACTGGCACTGGCGCTGACCATTCGCATTAAACACGCCTATGGCTCCATAGAAGAACGGGACATTCAGGCTGCGGAAGCGCAGCAGGAGCGCACCCCGTCACAACCCCAGCCCGCTGTGGACAAGGAGCCGTAGACCATGCTGTCGCACCTCCCTATTTTGCAGGTCATTCTGCCGCTGATGGCGGCCCCCTCCTGCCTGCTGATTCGTAAGACCACCCTGGTGTGGCTGTTTACCCTCGCGGTCAGTGTGGCTGCACTGGTAGTCAGCATTCTGCTGTTGCAGCAGGTTTATGCCACAGGCCCCATCACCTATGAACTGGGCGGCTGGAAAGCGCCCTGGGGAATCGAATACCGTATCGACCTCCTTAACGCCTGGGTACTGTTTATCGTTTCCGCGCTCAGCAGCGTGGTGTTGCTTGCCGCCAACACCAGTGTCCAGAAGGAGCTGGAGCCCAATCGTCAGACCGTTTTCTATACCCTTTATCTGCTGTGCTTTGCCGGGCTGCTGGGTATCGTCGCCACCGGCGACGCGTTCAATGTATTCGTATTTCTGGAAATTTCCTCTCTCTCCACCTACGCACTGATCGCGCTCGGCAAGGATCGCCGTGCACTGTGGGCAGCGTTCCAGTACCTGATTATGGGCACCATCGGTGCCACCTTTATCCTGATCGGTATCGGCTTCCTGTACATGATGACCGGCACATTGAATATGGCGGATCTGGCCGCGCGCATACCGCCGCTCGGTGAATCCACCACGGTGCTCGCGGCCTTTGCGTTTATTTTTGTGGGCATCTGTCTCAAGCTGGCGCTGTTCCCGCTGCACCTGTGGCTGCCGAACGCCTACAGCTGTGCACCATCGATCGTCACCGCGTTTCTCGCCGCCACCGCTACCAAGGTCGCGCTATATCTGTTACTGCGCTTTACATTTACCGTGTTCGGCGTGGACTTCTCCCTGTCGCATCTACCGCTGGATATTCTGTTGATCGGTCTCGGCTTGGTAGGTGTATTTGCCGCATCCATCGTTGCCATCTACCAGGCCAATATCAAACGTATGCTGGCGTTTTCCAGTGTGGCGCAGATTGGCTATATGGTGGTGGGGATCGGCATTGGCACCGCCACCGCACTGCAGGCCACGCTGATGCACCTGTTCAACCACGCGTTGATGAAGGGCGGCCTGTTCCTGGCGCTGGCTGGACTGGTTTATCAGATGGGCGGCTGCCGTATCGAGCACTTCCGCGGTCTCGGCCGCACCATGCCCTGGACTATGGCCGCCATTGTGGTGGGTGGCATCAGCCTGATCGGCATGCCGCTGACCGTGGGCTTTGTCAGCAAGTGGTACCTGATTGCCGCCGCCATGGAGCAGCAGCTCTGGTGGGTGGCGGTGCTGGTGGTGCTCGGTTCGCTGCTAGCGGTGGCCTATATCTGGAAGCTAGTGGAAGCGGCCTATTTCCAAGCGCCGGAAAGTGAATCTGGTGCGGCGAGTAAACGCGAAGCACCGCTGGGTATCCTGCTACCCGCCTGGCTGCTGATCGCCGCGAATATATATTTCGGGATTGATACCCGCCTGCCGGTAGAAGTGACTGCCGCAGCCTCGCAATTCCTGCTCGGAGGCGCTGCGCAATGAATGAATCCAGTCTGTTGCAACTGACACTGTTGATTCCGCTACTGGCACTGGTGGGCATTCAGCTCGCTGCCCGCTGGGAAAATGTCCGCGAAGCAGTCTCGCTGATTGCCGCCAGCGCGCTGTTTTTTACCGTCACCCAACTCTATCAACCCATGCTGAATGGCGATGTGATCGCTGCGCACTGGCTGGAAATTTTGCCGGGGCTGGCACTGGCCTTTCGGGTAGAACCTCTCGGATTGATGTTTGCCCTGGTGGCGAGCTTCCTGTGGATTATCACCACGCTCTATGCTATCGGCTATATGCGCGGCCACGGCGAGGAAAACCAGACGCGGTTTTACAGTCTGTTCGCGGTTTCCATTGGCGCGGTCATGGGCATCGCCTTTGCGGAAAACCTGTTTACCCTGTTTATCTTTTACGAAGTACTGACACTTTGTACTTACCCGCTGGTCACCCACGCGGGTACCGACAAGGCCCGCGCCGGTGGACGGATTTATCTCGGAATTCTGCTGGGCACTTCGGTGGGCTTTTTCCTGCTCGCGATCATTGCCACCTGGCTGCTCGCCGGTACGCTTTCGTTCCAACAGGGCGGCGTTTTCTCGCCGGGTACTTCTCTCGCGCTTTTGTCCGTTCTGCTGGGGCTGTTTGTGTTCGGCGTGGGCAAGGCGGCGATCATGCCCTTCCACCGCTGGCTGCCCGCAGCCATGGTGGCGCCGACACCGGTCAGCGCATTATTGCACGCGGTAGCCGTGGTAAAGGCCGGTGTGTTTGTACTGCTGAAAATCTGCCTGCTGATATTTGGAATCGAGACCCTGCAGGCGATCCCGGCGACCGAGTGGCTGTTGTACCTGGCAGGCGTTTCGATTCTGCTCGCATCTATCATTGCCCTGCGCCAACAGAACCTGAAAAAACGCCTGGCCTATTCCACCGTAAGCCAGCTGGGCTATATCACTCTGGGCGCCCTGCTCGCCACCAGCGCGGGCATGACCGGCAGCGCACTGCACATCGTGATGCACGCCTTTGGCAAGATCACCCTGTTCTTTTGTGCGGGCGCGATCCTTGTGGCCGCACACAAAACCGAAGTCAATCAATTGCGCGGCCTCGGCCGACAGATGCCGGTCACCATGACCGCGTTTCTGGTAGCAAGCCTGTGCATCATCGGCATCCCGCCTACCGGCGGCACCTGGAGCAAGTGGTATCTGATGCTGGGGACATTTGAGGCCGAGCAGTGGGTTTTGATGGGGCTGCTGATGCTCAGCTCACTGCTGAGCATCGCCTATCTGCTGCCAATTCCGCTGCGCGCGTTCTTTTCCAATAACGATCGGGATGGGATAACTGCTGACGGGCACGCGGCTGGAGCTACCGTCATCAGGGAAGCTCCCCTGCCATCCCTGATTGCCCTCGGCATCACCGCGGCGGGCTGTATTTACCTTTTACTGTTTCCCGATGCGTTCTATGTGCTGATCAAGGCTGGAATCTGATATGAACAGTGATAAACAGGATTTCTTCGACAGCCCCAAAAACATCCGCAATATGCTGCGGGTGTTTTACGCAATCTGTGCGCTGTTATTTGCGGCGGATTTTGTCATTCATCGCCACACGGAATTCCGCTGGGAAGGATTGCCCGGCTTTTACCCGGTATACGGATTTGTAGGCTGTGTGATTCTGGTGTTTGCGGCCAAATGGATGCGCACCTTCCTGATGCGACCGGAAGACTATTACGATAAGCGGGAGCTGGCCGACTTCAATGCCGTCGATAGCGGCGAACCTACGGAAGAAGATCCCACCATTTACTTGAACGGAGAGCGCGATCATGTATGAAGTTGCGCCGTTTATTCCGTTTTTTGTCGCCGCGGCACTGGGCCTGTTTTTGCGCGGCTGGGTGCGGGCACTACTGTTTATCGCGGTACCGATTCTCGGCCTCGCCAACTTATGGCAGCTGGGCGCCGGCGGTTCCGGAGTTGAATTCGGCCACTACGCCATTCTCGATTTCAACCTGCTGTTGTTCAAAGCGGACAAGCTGAGCCTGCTATTCGGCTACCTCTTCCATATTGCCGCACTGATCTCGGTGATTTACGCCCTGCATGTGCGCGATACCCTGCAACAGGTCGCCAGTATGCTCTATGCAGGCAGTGCTCTGGGCGCGGTGTTTGCCGGGGATCTGCTCACCCTGTTTATTTTCTGGGAACTGCTGGCACTGACCTCGGTATTCCTGGTGTGGGCGCGCCGCAGCGGCCGCGCCTATGTGGCGGGGCTGCGCTATTTCACCCTGCATATTCTTTCCGGGCTGTTGCTGCTCGGCGGGATCATCTTCTACGGCCAGACCCACGGTACCCTCGAATTCGGCCAGATCGGCCTCGATGACAACGCCTACAGCTGGATGATCTTCCTCGCCTTCGGTATCAAGTGCGCCTTCCCGTTTTTCCACAACTGGCTCACCGATGCCTATCCGGAGTCCACGCCCACCGGCACCGTGTTTCTCAGCGCGTTTACCACCAAAGTCGCCGTTTATGCTCTGGCGCGGGCCTACCCGGGCACCGAACTGCTGGTGTATATCGGCGCTACCATGGCCTGCTTCCCGATCTTTTACGCGGTCATCGAAAACGATCTGCGCCGGGTACTGGCTTACAGCCTGATCAACCAGCTGGGCTTTATGGTGGTGGGGATTGGCATCGGCACCTCACTCGCTATCAACGGCGCTGTGGCCCACGCGTTTAACGATGTGATCTTCAAAGGGCTGCTGTTTATGTCCATGGGCGCGGTGCTGCACGTGACCGGCAAGATCAACGGCTCGGAACTGGGCGGGCTCTACAAGAAAATGCCCAAGACCACGGTGCTGTGTATCGTCGGCGCTGCGTCCATTTCAGCCTTCCCGCTGTTCAGTGGATTTGTCAGCAAGTCCATGGTGATGAGTGCGGCGATCAAGAATGGCTACGACTGGGTCTGGCTGATCCTGCTGTTCGCCTCCGCGGGTGTGTTCCACCACGCGGGCATCAAGATCCCCTACTTTGCCTTCTTCGCCCACGACGCCAAGCTGCCGGCCCGCGAGCCGCCGGTGAATATGCTGATCGCCATGACGATCGCCGCAGCGCTGTGCCTGACCATCGGCATCTATCCACAGGCGCTGTACAGCCTGCTGCCTTACCAGATGTCTTACACACCCTACGACGTGACCCATGTGCTGACCCAGCTGCAACTGCTGTTCTTCTCAGCCCTTGCGTTCGTATGGTTGAACCTGCGCCACCTGTACCCGCCGGAACTGCCCTCGGTGAACCTCGATGCGGAGTGGATCTACCGCCGGCTGGTACCGGACGCCATGCGCGCCCTGTTCAACCGCCTGTTTGCCCTGGACAGCCGCCTGCGCCAGGCGGCGGTTTCCGGCGTTGAACGGCTGGTGGAGGGCGTTGCCAGCCACCACCGCGCCGACGGTGTGATGGCCCGCAACTGGCTCACCGGCAGCATGGTGGCCGGTGTGGTCCTGCTGCTGGGGATCTACCTGGTACTGGGCTGGCTCTGACCGCAATTACTGACCGGGGAGCCGCCCTGCCGCGCGGGATGCAATATCCCTTCGGGGGGCATACAATTCGCTTCTTATATCAGTTGCAATTGATACCTTGGGCCGCCGCCCGCCACTCTGTGGATAACTCTATGGTTAGTGCCATGGAAAGTGCGGCGCCCCGAGCTGCCCGATTCAGGACCCTTGATGTTCGACGAGATTCCCCGCCAGCGCCCGACTACGCCGCTCCTCGACCAGATCGATGACCCGGCCCAACTGCGCGCCCTGTCGGAAAAACAGTTGCCGGAACTGGCAACCGAGCTGCGTGAATACCTGCTCTACTGCGTGGGCCAGACCGGCGGTCACTTTGGTGCCGGTCTGGGCGTGGTAGAGCTCACCATTGCCCTGCACTACATCTACAACACCCCGGAAGACCGCCTGGTGTGGGATGTAGGCCACCAGACCTACCCGCACAAGATCCTTACCGGCCGCCGCGAGCAGATGCTCAGTATGCGCCAGCAGGGCGGCCTTTCCGGCTTCCCCAAACGCAGCGAAAGCCCCTACGACACCTTCGGTGTGGGTCATTCCAGCACCTCCATCAGTGCCGCCCTGGGTATGGCCCTGGGCTCCCCGGATGAGCGCAAGGTGGTGGCCGTTATCGGCGATGGCGCCATGACCGCCGGTATGGCCTTCGAGGCCCTGAACCACGCGGCCCACACCGGCAAAGACATGCTGGTGGTGTTGAACGACAACCGCATGTCCATCTCCAAGAACGTGGGCGGCCTCGCCACCTACTTCGCGCGGATTCTGGCCAGCAAGACCTACCTGAATATGCGCGAGGGCAGCCGCAAGATCCTGTCGGCCATTCCCAAGGCCTGGCAGCTGGCGCGCCGCACCGAAGAGCACGTGAAGGGCATGATTACCCCCGGCACTCTGTTCGAGGAGCTGGGCTTCAATTACGTAGGCCCCCTCGATGGCCACAACATGCAGGACCTTGTGCACACCCTGCGCAACCTGCGCAATCAGCGCGGCCCGCAGCTGTTGCATATCGTCACCACCAAGGGCAAGGGATTTGGCCCCGCGGAAGAAGACCCGGTGGGTTACCACGCGCTCAATAAACTCGAGCCCGAACCCAAGGTTCAGGTTGCAGTTCCGGAGCTGAAAAAGAAATCACCAAAGTATCAGGATATTTTCGGCCAGTGGCTGTGCGACACCGCCGAGCAGGATGAAAAGCTGATCGGTATCACCCCGGCCATGTGCGAAGGCTCCGGCATGGTGGAATTCGCCGAGCGCTTCCCAGAGCGCTACCACGACGTCGCCATCGCCGAGCAGCACGCGGTCACCCTCGCCGCTGGCCTCGCCTGCGAAGACCAGAAGCCGGTGGTCGCGATCTACTCCACCTTCCTGCAGCGCGGTTACGACCAGCTGGTGCACGACGTGGCCATCCAGAACCTGGATGTCACCTTCGCCATCGACCGCGCCGGCCTCGTCGGCGAAGACGGCCCCACCCACGCGGGCAGCTTCGATCTGACCTTTATGCGCTGCCTGCCCAATATGATCATCGCCGCCCCCAGCGACGAAAACGAGTGCCGCCAGCTGCTCTACACCGCTTACCAGCACCAGGGCCCCTCTGCGGTACGCTACCCGCGCGGCACTGGCCCGGGTGTGGAAATCGAAAAAACAATGACGGAGCTGCCGGTCGGCAAGGGACGGGTGATTCAGGAAGGCAAAAACGTTGCGATCCTGAGTTTCGGCACCCTGTTGACGCCGGCTCGTGAAGCGGCGGAAAAACTCGGCGCGACGCTGGTTGATATGCGCTGGGTTAAACCCCTGGACGAAGAGTTGATCGACCGCTTGGCGGACAGCCACGAGCTGCTGGTCACATTGGAAGAAAACACGGTTGCTGGCGGCGCTGGCAGTGCGGTTTCAGAATACCTGAACCAGCGCATCGTTCCGGTACCGCTATTGCAGCTGGGCTTGCCTGACAAAATTATCGAACACGGCAAGCACCCCAAACTGCTCGCAGAAATCGGCCTCGATGCCTCTGGTATCGAAGAACAAATCCGCGAACGCCAATCGCAAATGCACCAGGCCCAATCAAACGGGCAAGCTGCAGCAATATAACGCTAACAACGTACAACAGTAAAAATCGAAAGCCGGGTACCGGGTACGGGTTTTCAGGAGCGTCGGCGATAGGACGTCGCCGCCGCAGCGCCCAGGGATGGGTTCACAGGGGGGCGCCTAGCGCGGTCCTGAAAACCCGTACCCGGTATCCGGCCGCCACTGCGCTTCCAGCAGAGCGCCGAACAAATACCAGTGGCGGCGGATCACAGGGTGGTGCATTTGGAAACCGCTGTGAATACATCCCTGTACGCTCCGTCGCAAACGTCCCTGTTTGCGACGGTTTCCAAATGCACCACCCTGCGCTCCGCCTTCACGTCAGCCTTAAGCGCTTCGAACACACAACATATAATTCAGAGACAGGAAGTACGATGTCCTTTACCAATTCCGTTAAGCAAGTCCTGAACGCCAAACGCCTCGGGTTATCCATTGCCATAATGGCTGCCAGCCTGAATGTACAGGCCATGGATCATAGAGCTTTCGACAACGCCATGGATGAAATTCCGAAAAGTGGTGCCAGTGACAAACTAAAAGCACTGCAAGATCTTCGCTACCGCTGGATTATGGAAAGCTACCCCGAAGCCGCCACTTATGAAGGCTATCCCGGCGTAGAACAGAACTGGACCGATCAATCCATCAAAGGCATCGAACGTCGCAAAGGCCAGACCCGCGAACTGCTCGCTGCCAGCCGTCACCTCGACGAAGACAAACTCAGCGACAGCGAGAAGCTCGACTACCAGCTGATGTATCAGGACCTGCTGCTGCAGGTACGCGGATACCAGTTCCCCGAGCACCTGATGCCCGTCAATCACATGAGCGGCATCCAGCGCAGAGTACCCGCGGTGCTGAACGCCATGCCCAAACGTACCGCTGCCGATTACGAAGATATTCTCGCGCGCCTGGACAAATTGCCGGGACTGATTGAACAAACCAAAATTCTGCTGGAAAAAGGGCTGGAGCAAAACCTGACTCCGCCGCAAATTACCCTGCGCGACCTTCCCGGTCAGATTCGCGCACTGATTCCATCCGACCCGAAGCAGAGCCCTCTACTGAAGGCATTTTATGAAATGCCCGCAAGCATTCCCGCGGCGCAGCAAAACAGACTGCGCACCCGTGCGCTGAGCATTTATCAGAAATCCCTGGTGCAGAACTGGCAGCGCCTCGCGGAGTATGTGGAGCGCGACTACATTCCCAACGCGAATACCGAAACTGCATTCACCAGAAACGATGATGGTATTCGCTGGTATGCCTACAAGGTGCGCGAAGAAACCACGACTGACTTGAGTCCGGAAGAAATCCACCGCATTGGTCTGGCAGAGGTGCGCCGGATTCGCAATGAAATGGATGCGATCATCAAGAAAACCGGCTTTAACGGTGACTTCAAGGCGTTTACGAATTTCCTGCGCAACGACCCGCAGTTCTACTATGAGAGCAAAGAAGACCTGTTAAAGAATTACCGTGATATCGCCAAGCGCATCGACGGTGAACTGCCGGCACTGTTCGGCACTCTGCCGCGCCTGCCCTACGGTATCAAGCCGATTCCAAGTTACTCAGAAAAATCCCAGACTACCGCTTATTATCAGCCGGGCTCCATGGAGTCCGGCCGTGCGGGCGTCTTCTTCGCCAACACCTACAACCTGAAAAGCCGCCCGACCTGGGAAATGGAAGCGCTGACGGTGCACGAGGCCATGCCGGGGCACCACCTGCAGATTGCGCTGGCCCAGGAGCAGAAGGATATTCATCCGCTGCGCCGCACAAAAATGTACACAGGCTTTGTGGAAGGCTGGGGCCTCTACTCCGAGAGCCTGGGATACGACCTGGGCCTGTACAAGGATCCCTACAACGAATTCGGCGCACTCACCTACGATATGTGGCGCGCGGTGCGATTGGTGGTAGACACCGGGATGCATCAGTTGGGCTGGAGCCGGGACGAGGCGATTCAGTATTTTATGAATAACAGCGCAAAACCCGAGCACGACATCGTAGTGGAAATCGACCGCTATCTGGTGTGGCCGGGTCAGGCGCTGGCCTACAAGGTCGGCCAGCTGAAGATCAAGGAAATCCGTGCGCGCGCAGAAGAAGCTCTCGACAGTAACTTTGATATCCGCCAGTTCCACGATGCGCTACTGGGCGCCGGTGCGCTGCCATTGACCGTGCTGGAGAACCGTATGAACGGCTGGATCGAATCCCAGGGTGGCGAGATCAGCAGTATCAAGCCAGTCTCGAATGCGGGAGGCCAGGCGGCGCTGAACTGATATTTCCTTTTCGACAGTTAAAAAATAAGGGCCGCAAATGCGGCCCTTATTTTTTTTGAAGTCCGTTTATCGACTTCAAGTTGCGCACTGAAACTTATTCGTGGGATACGTAGTAGTCGTACACATAGGTTTCTGCGTAATTATCGTAGCTTTCTCCCGGCGCTGTACCATCGTGAGACTGGGTGTAATTCCCCAGTTTGAAGTAGCAGCCGGAGATGGCTTCGTCGTGGATGTAGGGCACCTTCTCTTCGTTGTAGTAGAAGTGCGTCTGCCCGTCGTAAGACTCCATCTTCACCGTAAACACGGTACCCAACTCGTAGTTGCCATCCACCAGGTAGCCGTGGCGGTCGTTGCCATTGGTGATCCACAGATTGGCGTGAGTGTCCGGGTTGCCCACGGTGCCGCAGTTATCCCAGTCGTCATCGGTGCCCGGAGGACAGGTGCCGTTGTGGCCTTCGATACGGAAAACTACAACATCGTCGCCGGAGTCGTGAATCTGTCCCACTACCACATGTGGCTTCACATGAGTCAGGTTGGTGACCTTCTGCTTGATCCACATGGTGTGCTTTTTGCCATCGGTGTTGGACCAGGCCGCGGCACTTTTGGAGTTCTGGAAATGGTAGTTCTGGGTCATCTCCCGAAGCTCACTGCGCGGGTTGCTGGAGCCACTGGTGGAATCCCCATGGTGATTGGCCCGGAACTGAACCGCGTACTCCTGCTCCGCTTCGTCAAAGATCAGTTTGAACCACTCGTCACTCGAGAAGGTATACAGGTCCGGCGTGTAGTGTTCCTCGGCTCCGTTGATCGGCAGGGTCAGCTTCCACCAGGACAGGTCGATGACCTGAGACGCGTAACGCATGATCGGCGCAGGCGGCGGCACATCGAGGTCGGCCTGGGTGGTGACGTTTTCCGCTTCAAACAGATCGAAGATTGCGTCACCGCTGCCATCGCCGTAGCGGGCATAGGCCAGTGCCGGTGAGCCGGTAGAAACATACTCCACGGTAACCTGCTGCCAGCCATCGCCGTGATTGGTGGTGGTCTCGTAGACGTTATCCGAACCCAGGTCCTGAATACCGATGGTGCCGTGATTGTAAACCCAGGCGCTCACCTGATAGCGGTTGCCCGCAGCCGGCTTGTAGATCGCCTGTTCCATACGACCTCCATCGCCCTTGATCACCAGCAGACGGCCACCGTCCACCGGCATTGGATTGGAAGTGCCATTAGTGGAAACCACGTTGGCCGGGTCACGCTCCTCCCAGCCGCCGGTGGAAGAACTCAGCTCAAAACTGTTGTTGATCAGTGGCCACAGATCTTCTACCGCAGCGTTGTCCACGGTAATGGTTTCTGTGGTGGAAGACTCAAAGCCTTCGTCATCTGTTACCGTCAGGGTAACGGTGTAGCTGCCCTGCTCACTGTAGGTATGCGAAACATTGGCGCCACTGCCGTTACTGCCGTCGCCAAAGTCCCACGCGTAGGCCGTAATGTCGCCACCGTCCGGATCGTAGGAAGACGAACCACTGAGGTTCAGGCTGGTGTTTACCCGCGTGGTGGTAGTGCCGCTGATGGTGGCCACCGGGTACTCGGAGGGAAGTTCGCTGACGGTCACTTCGGCACTGGTACTATCGGTAATACCACCGGCGTTGGTGACCTGCAGATTCACCGTGTACACACCGGTGCTGTTGTAGGTGTGCACCGGGCTCTCCTCCACTGAGGTAATACCGTCACCGAAATCCCAACTGAAATTCAGCGACCCGCCATTGGAATTGTAGGAACCGCTGCCGTCCAGAGTAAACGGAATACCCACGGTTACATTGCTCGGCACATCGATCACCGCGCTGGGGCTGCCCGGGCCGCCTTCGCCGCGCACCACTTCAATCTCGGTCATACTGTTCCAGCTATTGGACGTGTTGCCGAGACCCACCACCCGCACATAGCGACCGGAGAAATCGTCAAAATTGTGCGCCTCCAGTTGCAGGCTGTTACCGGAACTGTTGCCACCGTACACGTACGTGAGGCTGTTTTCGTTGTCGCCCACGTAGACTTCAAATGACGCCATACGGCTATCGCCCTTGTACCAGGCGATATTCAGTGCACTCACCATGCAACTGCTGCCCAGATCGAAGGTGATGTATTCGCCGGCACCATTGGCGGACCAGCGTGAACCGAGGTTGCCGTCGTGGGCATTGGCCGGTCCGTTGCCGTCATCGGAACTGGCGCTGGAAGACTGGATTTCACACAGGTCAGTGCCGCCACCCCCGGAGCCGGAACTGGAACCCGATCCGGAACTGGAGCTGGAACTTGAACTGGAGCCACCGCCAGAACTGGAACCGCCGCCATTTACGATGGAGAAGTCGTCAAAGCGACCTTCGCCGCCGTTATAGGTACCGGTGACCGTTACGCTGCTGTGACTGCCGGAGTTGAAGGTCACTCCCAGTTCACCCCAGTCGGTGTAACTGTCGGCATCACTGTAGGTATCGGATCCGACGGTGACCTCAATACCACCGGCGCCTCGCAGCCACGCACTCAGGCTGTAATCCGTATGCGGATCTACCGCCACCTGCTGGGAAAAAGCCCCACCGGAGCCGGTGATTTTTGCACTGCCACTGCCCGTGTGAGCAACGCCGGAAATAGCCGAGGGATCGACATCCTCCCAACCGGACCAACCGGATTCAAAACCCGGGTTTTCGATGGTCGCCGCAACCGCTGTGGATACGCCGACCGCCAGATAAAGCGCGGACTGCGCCATTTTCTGACTGATTTTTTTCAGTGTGAATTTTCTCATCGCATAGAGACCTGATTATTGATTTTTATTTCGGAACATCTACTCGCTATAACACTTCGCACTTGCCAACCACACACGAATACATCCCCCCAAAAAAGTGAAGGTGTCTGTAATAAAAACGAAATCACGAAGCGCGGGGAAGGCTAATGTCCGCTGGAACACACTGTCAATTTTCAGAAATATCACCGAAAACCGAACAATAGAAAACCTGCAGAAGCAGCACAATTGGTTAACCAAATTCGCTAAACCAATGAAAACAAATGGAAAATTTTTTCCTGAAAGCACACCGTATGAACCGGCTACAAAATAGCGAAATTGAAATCAACACCAATATTTAATTTCGCGCCAAACAGTGACCTATTGGTCAACCAATCACTGTAGACAAATGAAACTAAAAGAATTTTTTCACGAAAAAAATTTCGAACGCGTTGGGAGGGGAAAAGATATTTTGATGCGGGTCGCATTTTTTGCGCGACTGCCGGTAAAAATTGGTCTGATAGATTATGGAATTTTGGCGCGCTTTTATTTGAGTTGTCCGCGCCAAAATCAAAAAGTGAGAACTCTACACACTCAGCGCAATACCGATCGCAAGGGTGGCAGCTCCCAGTAAAGTAAATACGATGGAGGTTTTCCGGAACATCGGTACCGCAATGGCAATCACCAGGCCGCTGACCAGACTGAATAACAGGCTGAGACCAAACATGATACCGAGCACCCAGAACGCCGGCCCGGCGTGCCCCTTGTGAATCAACAGAAATTGGTGCCACAGATCGTGCTTTTTGACGTGCAGTATCGCCTTGTTCGGGTCTTCCTGCGGCTCGAAGAACACCTGCCCCTTGTAGCCATACCAACCGATATAATTTTCTTTCGGCTCGTAATAGTAGTCCGCAGGCAACTTCATATCCTGCCCTTTCTCCTGCATCAGCGACAGTATCACTGCCCGCACGGCTTCCTCGTCCTTGGGAATGCCGTTGGGCAGGTTAACTTCAAACTGCTTCTCGGTGCGGACTCCACCGTCGATATCCATCATATGCAGCATGCCAGTGGCGAGGTACATCACCGCCAGGGGAAGGAAGAAACAGGAAAAATAGGTGTGGAGTTTTATCCACAGCAAGCGGGTTCTGGATTTCATGGTTTTATTTAAATTGATTTAGTTTTCAAATACGCCAACAAAAACATTCTGCGATAAATAACTGTAATAGTCGTCTGCGATAAAGAAAAAGGCGCGGTGCTCACACACCGCGCCTTCACTTTCATTCGCTGCAGAAATCAGAAACGATAATCTACAGACAGGCGGACGTCGCGACCCGCTTCATAAACACCGGAAACAATGCCCCATCCGGGAATATCGGAGTAATCCCCTACGCTGGAGTGGTCGCGGTAGTGCTCGTCAAACAGGTTCTGCACGGCAAAGTTTACCGCCAGACTGTCGTCCTGCAGCGGCTGCCAGCGCAGGTAGATGTCGTGCAGCTGATAACCGGACTTGTCGATGGTCTGCACGCTGTCAATCCAGCCCAGTTCAACAGAGCGGTGCAGTACCTCAACATCAATTCCCTGAACATGGGTCAGGTTCCAGCCAAGGTCGAGGCGATCAGTAAGCGCGTAATCTACCGCGAGGGTGAGAGTATCACCGCGGGTATTACCCAGCCCGTTGTGCTCGTAGCCTTCGATATCGTTGCCATTCAGGGTGGAATCGTTGTGACTGTATGCGGCAGACAAATACCAGCTGTCGTAGGAGTAAGCAGCGCTCAGTTCGAAACCATCGGACTCCAGTTGACCGATATTTTCGAACAGGTCCTCATCGTAAATCACGTCGTCGATGGTGCTCTGGTAAACCGCAGCCTTCAATGCCAGGGCTTCGCCAACATATTCCAGGGCCAGCTCGTTGTTATCGACGGATTCTGCCTTCAGATCCGGGTCGATATGGGCAACATCAAGCGTAAAGGAATCGCCAATTTCCTTGCCGCGCACGGCCTGGGCATGGCCCGCAGAAAGCGTCCAGGTATCGCTCAGTGCATAAGAGAAGCCGACATTGGGGCTGACATCGTCACTGCTGAACTCGCCGTCGGCATTGTTCTGTGTCAATTCGTAGGAGTCGTAACGCACCCCGAAGCTAAGCAGCAGGGGCTCGGTCACCTGCCAGTGATCCTGAATGTAGGCGCCCTGCACCCGTCCGCTTTCCGAAATGCTTGATGTGGAATCCACCTCACGACCACCGGCAACCACCTTCTGATTTCGCCGCTCAATACCATAGGTCAAGGTATGCTGACCGAAACTGCTGGTGTTGCGGATATCAAAACCAATCGATGCGGTATTACCGCCGTACAGTCCCCAGGGGCCATCCTGCACCATGTCGGAGTTGGTGTCGTAGGCGGTAATTTCCAGGTTCACGGCATCGCTCAGGCTGGCGCTGTAGTTGGCCACCAGAGTTTCACGCTCCGCATCCATCGGATACAGCGTGTCGCCTTCCAGTACGTACCAGTTTGGTCTGCGACCCAGTTCGCCAGATTCTTCGCGCTGCTCGTAGCTGACGGTCAGCTTCTGATTGTCAGCGATGTCGCCGCTGACTTTTACAAACGCCAGGTTCTGATCCGCAGAGGTTGCGAGAATTTCATTGCCGGCGCCGTCTTTCATATTGTTCCGTTCGACCTGGACAAAGGAGCCGATCACGCCCCAGTTCTCGCCCAGCTTGCCGTAGACGGAGGCGCTGCCCTTGGTGCCGTCATTGCTGAAATAACCGCCCTTCAGTCGCGCGCCAAACTGCTCGCCGCTTCCGAGCAGGTCGTCGGCATCCTTGGTCTTGAAGCGGATGGCACCGCCGATGGCTCCGGGACCGCTGGTGGCTTCGCCGGCACCGGATTGCACTTCGACCTTGTCCAGTAGCTCCGGCTCGATGGAGACACGGCCGATATGGTGGAACAGGGTACCGGTCTGCGGGGCACCGTCGACTGTAACGTTCAGCAGGGTATCTTCCATACCGCGGATATAGACCTTCTGGGCGATGCCCAGAGAGCCACCAACGGATACGGACGGGATGTGACGGAAGATATCGGCCAGGTCATTGGCCTGCTGCTTTTCCAGCTGCAGTGGAGTAATTTCGGTATCGGTGGCCATGCCGACCACAACAACGGTTTCCAGGCTTTCCCGCTCTGCGGCCTTGTCTTCCGCAAAAGCGGGCGCTGCAGTGAGGGCGCCGGTGGCGAGTAGCGGCAGCAACGCGCAGTGATTGAGCAGGGATTTGTTGGGCATTGGGCTTTCCTTTTCAGGTGAATCAGGTGGATTCGCAGTTTCACTTAACCGTAAACGCGAATTATTACCATTAACCCTATTGAAGTACAGTGCTGTTGCACTTGTTACATTGCACGCAGATACCAGTCAGACCACTGGCAAGGTGATCGTCATACACAAGCCGCCCTGAGGCCGGTTGGCGGCTACCACCTGGCCTCCCACGGCTTTGAGCTGCCGGCGCGCCAGCGCCAGGCCGAGGCCAATCCCCCCAGAACCGCTATTGTCCGATTTACTGGCATTGCGTGAGGGGTCCGCCTGGAAGAAGGGGCGGAAAATGGTTTCCAGCAGCGCTTCCGGCACCCCGGGTCCACCATCTTTAACGGTCACCTCAAACCCGCTCTCACCGGAGTCCAGCGCACAGGCGTTGAGATCAACTTCCACCACTTCGCCCACCGGCGTATAGCGCAGCGCATTGCGCAGAATATTCTCCAGCGCCTGGCCCACGGCCTGGTGGTTGCTGTTATTCAGTTCAGCGGTATCCGGCAGCCGGCACTCTATCTCCCGGTCCGGAAATTCAAAACGGGCATCGTCGACGATGACATCGATCAGGTCCACCAGGTCTAGGGTTTCCTGGGTCAAACTTGGCTGCTCGTTGTCGAGCCAGGCCAGGGCCAGGGTATCTTCAGTCAGTTTGCGGAAATGCCGGGATTCCCGGTACAGGCGCTGAACATTGGGGTCCTCCGGGTAATGCTTGCCGAGGCTTTCAATAGCGATTTCCAGGCGTGTAAGCGGGGTGCGCAGCTCATGAGAGAAGTCGGCGATCAACTGGCGCTGGTTTACCAACTGCTCGCCGATACGCGCCGCCATCTGGTCGAAGGTGGTGGCAAGCTCGCTGAACTCGTCTTTGCGCCCACCCAGTTGCGGGCGCACCCGCACAGAAAAATCCCCGCGACTGAAGTCCCGCGTGGCCCGCTGCAGGCTACCCAACGGCTGCATGATGTGGCGGTACAGAAGCACGGACAGAATGGCCAGAATCAGTGCAGGCAGGAAAATCTGCAACAACAGGCGGGTGGTCTGCCAGTAACTGCCAGGGCGCATCCGCTCCGGCAGCAGGACCAGGAAGCTGATATCTGAGTTCTCGAACGGGATCTCCATCACCGGGTTATTTTCAAAATACAGATGGATTTTCCATTCCACATCCCGCCCCAGGTTGTTGCCGCTGTAGCGGTCTTCCAGGCCACGACTGCCAGCCACGTGGTGAATGGAATAGCCCACTACTGCCGCCAGGGTCTCCTCCCGCTCCTGCAACGCATCCAGCCATTGCGGCAAAGATGTCGCCTCCCCGGATAAATACAGCGCTTCCGCGTGCTTTCCCCATCCGCGCAATTCGGCACGGTGCGCCTGGCTGAGCATACTCATCTCCTCCTCGGCGCGTACGGTGACGTAATTGATCAGATAAAACATGGCGACGACGCCAGCGGTGATCAGCAGGATCAATTTCCACAACAGGAGTCGGTTCATTTCAGACAGTACCCCTGGCCGCGCACCGTTTGCAGACGCTCGCCGCGCCACCCTGCCTGGTTGAGTTTACGCCGCACCCGGCTCAGATGCATATCCAGGCTGCGGTCGTAGGCTCCAAGAGGGCGGTTCAGCACTTCCCGGGAAAGGTAAGCCTTGCTCAGTACTTCCCCGCGATTCGCCGCCAGCTCCCACAGCAGGTTGAACTGAATCGCGGTGAGCTCCATCTCCTGCTCCCCTACCCGCGCCTGCAGATCCGACAGCTGCAGATGCAACTGATCGATCTCAAGAGATTCCCGCGTTTGCGCGACCAGCGGTTGCGCGCGGCGCAGCAGCGCCTCGACCCGCAGTAGCAGTTCCACCTGATTGAACGGTTTGGAAATATAGTCATCGGCGCCGTGGCGCAACCCGGTAATCCGCTCTTCTTCCGCGCCCCTGGCGGTGACCACAATGACCGGGATCTGGCTGGATTTGCGCAACAGGCGCAGTACCGAGAGGCCATCCAGCTTGGGCAACATCAGGTCCAGCAGGATCAGCTGGTAGGAGTGGCGCGCCACCTCCTGCAACACCGCTTCCCCATCCAGGCAGCTGCCGGTCTGATAACCGGCATCGCGGATCATGGTGGCAATCTGCTGGTTGAGTTCAGCGTCGTCTTCGGCGATCAGAATGCGGCAGCTGGCAGCGTCTGGATTGGAGTAGGGATTGGGGGAGGGATTGAGATCGGGGTTCATGAAGCGGTACGGGGCGAATGGATTATTTGCCGGGCAGACTATCAAAACTCCCACAAAAAAACCCGCAAGCCAAATACCTCGGAGGTGTTCGGCTTGCGGGTTTATCGCGCTACACGCGTGTTAACAGTCAGTCGACACGCTTTTTATGGGCTCGCGCGTGGCTCTGCACCGAACGGTAAAACTGCCCAAGGGCACGGTCGTCCGCACGGGCTTCCGCCAGTGTTTTGCTGTTGCGCGCCACTTCCCGCTCCAGCTTGCGCCAGTTGCGCAGGCGCCGCTCATCCAACCCGCCGGACTCGACCGCCGCCTGCACCGCGCAACCCGGCTCCGACTCGTGCGCGCAGTCGGCAAAGCGGCACTTTGCGGCCAGCGCACTGATATCTGCAAAGGTCGCGGCCAGTCCGTGGCTGACATCCGCGAGCCCAAGCTCACGCATACCCGGGCTGTCCAGCAGCAGGCCACCATCGGGAATGGCGTAGAGCGCGCGGTGGCGGGTGGTATGCCGGCCCTTGCTGTCGTCCTCGCGGATGCCACCGGTCTCCGCCAGCTCGGTGCCGGCGAGACTGTTCAGCAGTGTGGATTTACCCACACCGGATGAGCCCAGCAGCGCCAGGGTTTCTCCACTGCGGCAGTATTCGCGCAGCGGCTGCACGCTCTCCGAATCCAGCGCGTTTACCAGTACTACAGGCAGGTCGCGATGGCCCTCCAGGGCATTGCGATACTGCTCATGGTCTTCGTCCAGGTCCGCCTTGGTGAGCACCAGGCAGGCGCGACAACCGGCTTCTTTCACCAGTGCCAGATAGCGCTCTACCCGCGACAGGTTGAAGTCGTGATTGCACGAGGAAACGATCAGCACGTTATCCACATTCGCCGCGATCAGCTGCGCCTGCTTGGCCCCGGGCGCCATGCGCTTGAACAGGCTGACGCGGTCGAGCCGGCGGACCGGCTTGCGGGTCTCCCGCTCCAGTAACAGCCAGTCGCCCACCGTGGGGCGCTCGGCCGCGTCTTCAAACAGCGGGCCATTTACCAGCACCGCCTCGTCGCCGCCGTCACCGGTCACTTCAATCTGACTGCGGTGCACCGCCATCACCTTCACCGGCTCGCACTCGCTCAACTCGTCCAGGCTCAATTGCTGCTGAAAGAACGGCTTCCAGCCCAGCGCCTGCAACGGGGAAATACTGGCCTGAAGATTGTTTTCAGCACCAGTGGAAGCACCGCGCCGGAATGCCGGGCGGCGTGAAATCAGGGATTTACTCAAGGTTCTAACCCTCAACAGCGCCTGCGCACG
This sequence comes from Microbulbifer sp. ABE4_465, assembly GCF_056160765.1. NCBI lineage: Bacteria > Pseudomonadati > Pseudomonadota > Gammaproteobacteria > Cellvibrionales > Microbulbiferaceae > Microbulbifer > Microbulbifer sp. ABE4_465. The sequence continues at coordinate 449,946 of NZ_JBSWXV010000002.1, read as the reverse complement.
AGATTTCATGACACGCAGGCGCAAATCATCCAAGCCTCAGAACTTTAGTCTGGGCACAGTTTGAAGGGGTTTCCATGTAAGGGGAAACCCGACAATAGGAACTTGCCGGGCTGTATACGACCTTTTAGTCGCGGCTGGCCCGGCGGGGGTTGGATACACTCATCAACAAGCCTCCGCTGGTGGAATTTCGCGCAATTTAGCAGGGCAGCCGCCCCTGCGCAATAGGATAGAAAAAACAGACAAGCTACGAAGTGCCCAGCGCTACAGGATGTAGCGCCCGCGGCCGCAGGTCGGCGCGAGCAACCGAAAACCCAGCTGAGCCACGTCTCTGCGCCAGCGTTTTCGATTGCGTCGGAGAGAAAAATGACATGGATGTCATTTTTCTCGACGGCACATAAAAAACAAAAGCCGGCATAAAGCCGGCCCTTATATCTTAGCGCTGGAGGTACATCACCTTTCTCGACCGCCAACGATCAGATAACTTTGAGTATAGACACAATTTTTGAGCACGCTGTCCCTGAGTAACTGATCCGCTCTTCCTGAGCATTTCCCGCGCTCTGCATCTTGCTCACGTATAGATTGGCGTTTTCCCGTTGCCTTACTGTGACGGTTTTATGAAAGGTTTGTGACAGTGAAAACCGCTCTCAGTCACCGCTTTCAGCTTCACCCTTCCCCGGTGCCGCTCTCGTCGTCGAACAGGTGTCCCAGCTTGCCCTTCTTGGTGGACAGGTAATCGGTATTATGGGGATTGCGGCCGGACTGGTGCGGTAGGCGCTCGGTGACGTCCACGCCCAGATCCTGCAGCGCCTTTACCTTGCGCGGGTTATTGGTCATCAGGCGAATGGACTGGATACCCAGGTGATCAATCATCGGCTTCAGAATCGAGTAGTCGCGCATATCCGCGCCAAACCCCAGTTGCTCATTGGCCTCCACCGTATCCGCCCCTGCATCCTGCAGGTGGTAGGCACGGATCTTGTTCAGCAGGCCAATACCGCGGCCCTCCTGGCGCAGATAGAAAACCGCTCCGCGGCCCTCGGTGGCGATACGGTGCATCGCATACTGCAACTGGGCGCCGCAATCGCAGCGCAGGGAAAACAGCCCGTCGCCGGTCAGACACTCGGAGTGAATACGAGCGAGCACCGGGGTGTCGGTATCCAGATCACCCATGCTCAAAACCACATGCTCCTTGCCGGTTTCCAACTCCTCGAAACCGTGCATCTCAAACATGCCCCAGGAAGTGGGCAGCTTGCAGGATTCCACAAAACGAATGGTCAAACTGATACCTCGTATTCCATCAATATGCGTGATCAATTGCGCGCGCGGAGCAGTAACAGACCATCCTGCTGCTGCATATCCACGCGGCTCAAAAAACTGTTGCCCAGCAGGGTTACCTGCGGGAAATCACTTCCCAGTACCGTGGCATCCACGTTGTGTACCGTGATACCGCCGATGGTGACGCTGGCGAGATTCAGGCGATAGGCCTTCTCCACACCGCTGGCGGTGGAAACGGTCATCGGCCGCGCGCGGGCGAGATCCAGCCCAAGGCTCTTTGCCGTGGGATAGTTGAACGCGATACTGGTCGCGCCGGTATCCACCATCACATCCACCCGGCGGCCATTGATCCAGGCGGTGGTACTGTAATGACCGCGACGATCCGGACTCAGTCGCACTTCCGCGCGGTCCGCCTGCTGGTAATTTGCTGCCACCGGCGCCGCCAGGGTGAGCTTCTGCTCGCGGCCATCAATCGACACCAGTGCATAATCACTGGTAACGGAAACCAGTCTGATCCCTTCCGGCGAGGTCTTGCCGGATTTCAGCAACCGCTGCTTGCCGTCAATTTCGAACATTGCACTGGTGCCGAATATCGCCTGCAGGCGCACATCCTGTGCGTGGCTAAACAGCGGTGACAGCGCGAGAGCAATCGATACCAACAGCTTGTGTATTTTCATGGGCGTCCTGCCTCAAAGGGTATGAATCAGATAGGCCGTGCCCTGTAATACCAGCGCGGCGTAGATGCCCGCCAGTATATCGTCGAGCATAATCCCCAGACCACCGTGTACCCGCCGATCCGCCCAGCCAATGGGCTGGGGTTTGGCGATATCAAAAATCCGGAACAGCACAAACCCGTAAGCTGCCCACAGCCAGCCTGCGGGGGCCATAAACATGGTCAGCCAGTAGCCGACAAATTCATCCCATACGATACCGCCGTGATCGTGCACACCGAGTTTTTTCGAGGCGGCGCCGCACAGGTAACAGCCGAGAATAAACGTCACCACGATCACGCCCATATAGGCGACCGGAGACAGAAACTGCAGACCGTACCAGAACGGAATTGCGGCCAAAGTGCCGAATGTTCCCGGAGCCTTTTTGGCAAGGCCGGAGCCGAATCCAAATGCCAGCAGCATGACCGGGCTGCGGAGCAGTTCGGCAAAGGTCGGCGTTGGCAGCGGGGTCTTTTTCTCGCTCATATTTATTCTTTTCTTAGCTGTCACTCTTTACCTTCAAAAGTGCCGGTAACCGGAACCGCGCGGTTGCCAGGGGCTGTCATTCAGCCGGCAGCGGATACCCGGCTCTGCACTCATGTAACCGATGGCGGTGATCGGTAAATTCAATTTGTCCACAGCGCTCCGATGCTGCACGGGCACGGTGAAACACAGTTGATAGTCGTCCCCACCGGTAAGTGCGGTTTCCAGTGCGCTTTCCGTACTTAAGGATTGCGCCAGTGCGGCGACGGGGAATGTATCCAGCTTCAGATCGGCACCGAGTTTGCTTGCTTCGCAGATGTGCGAAAGATCCGCGAGCAGCCCGTCGGAAATATCCAGCGCGGCGCTGGCGTAGTTGCCGATCGCGCGGGCCACGGCGAACTGCGGTTCGGGAAAATAATACGCGGCCTCCATCTGCTGATGCTGTTCAGCGGAGCCTTCCATCTCACCGAGTACGATCGGCAGCGCTGCGGCGGCCGCGCCCAGCTGGTTGGAAACAAAAACAATATCGCCTGCGCTGGCCCCATCGCGGCGCAGCGGTTTTTCACAGGCGCCGGTGACCTGGATGGTGATGGACAGCGGGCCTTTAGTGGTATCGCCTCCCACCAGTATGACACCGTATGCTTGCGCCGTTTCCGCCAAGCCACGGGCGAAAGGTTCCAGCCACTGCGGGTCGCTTTCCGGCAGTGTAAGCGCGAGGGTGAACCACAGGGGCTCGGCATTCATGGCGGCGAGGTCAGAGAGATTGACGCGCAGTGCGCGGCTGGCAATACGGTATGGATCAGCGTTTGCGGGAAAGTGCACATCCGCGACCAGGGTATCGACACTGGTGGCGAGTATTTTGCCGGCGGGGGGAGTCAGTAGCGCGCAGTCGTCGCCAATCCCCAGTACGACCGTATTTGCCGCACTGCCCGGCCGGGCTCCGGTCTGAAAGCGGGAGCTGAAGTACTCCCGAATCAGTTCAAATTCACCGGGGCCGGGCATGGGCGGTCTAGCCTTTGTCGGCCTTTACTTCGACACTGCGCTCTTTCGCCGCAACTTTGTCGAGGATGCCGTTGATAAATTTAAATGCGTCGGTGGGGCCAAATTTTTTCGCCAGGGCGACGGCTTCGTTGATGACGACCTTGTAGGGTACGTCGACGCGGTTCATCATCTCGAAAGTGGACATGCGCAGCAGGGCACGGGATACCGGGTCCAGCTCTTCGACGTCGCGGTCGAGATACTGGCTGTAGGCGCCTTCGACTTCGTCGAGATTTTTCGCTACACCGTGGAAGAGTTCGCGAAAGTAGGCCACGTCAGTTTTGCTCATGTCGTTGTCGGCATGAAACTCGGCTTCGATGGTATTCAGGCTGGAGCCTGCCATTTGCCACTGGTACAGCGCCTGCATGGCGTAGTGGCGGGCCTTGCGGCGGGCGGATGCGGTTACGGTCATTTCAGTGATTTCTCAATCAGATTTTGCTGATCAGGGAGACCATTTCGAGGGCGGTCTCGGCGGCTTCGCAGCCTTTGTTGCCAGCTTTGGTGCCGGAGCGTTCGATGGCCTGTTCGATGGAGTCTACGGTGAGGACGCCGAAGGTCACAGGGATGCCGGTGTTCATGGAGACCTGGGCGAGGCCTTTGGTGCATTCGCCGGCGACGTATTCGAAGTGCGGGGTGCCGCCACGGATAACGGCGCCCAGTGCGATTACGGCGTCGAACTTTTTGGTTTCGGCAATTTTCTGCGCGGCGAGCGGGAATTCGAAGGCGCCCGGGGCGTAGTAGATGGTGATATCTTCTTCTTTGATGCCTTTGCGACGCAGGGTGTCGAGGGCGCCGTCTTTGAGGCTTTCTACTACGAAGCTGTTCCAACGGCTTACCAGCAGCGCGTATTTACCGGTGCTGCCTACGAAATCCCCTTCGATTACTTTGATATTGCTCATTTCTTTTTTCCGTTTCTGTTTTTCCACTTCAGGCCCCGGTGTCACTTCGGCCGGGATTCCGTGGCGGCGCGGCACTGGGTATTTGTTTTCAGAACCGCTGTGAATACATCCCTGTACGCTGCGTCGGCGACGTCCCTGTCGCCGACGCTTCTGAAAACAAATACCCAGCGCCCCGCCTTCGATTTGAACTCTTGAGTTTTACCTAACCGATTAAATTTCTTCGGCGTTCAGGTATTCCTCTACCTCCAGATCGAAACCGGAGATAGCACTGAATCTAAATGGCGCACTCATCAGACGCATTTTGCGTACTTTCAGATCGCGTAGAATCTGCGAGCCGGTGCCGACCTGTTTGTACACCAGGTCCTGGCTCGGGCGCTGTTGCTTGCCGCTGATCAGCCAGTCGATGCTTTCTTCGATTTCATCGGTGGTTTCGTTGTGGCAGATCACGACCACTACACCCTTGCCCTCTTCCGCGACTTTTTTCAGGGCGTTGCGGAAGGTCCAGGGTTCGTATTTTTCGTCACCGCGGCGCAGTGAGAATACGTCGCGCAGGGTGCTGGCGACGTGGACGCGCACGAGGGTGGGCTCTTCCGGCTGGAAGTCGCCGAGGCTGAACGCGAAGTGGCGTTCGCGGCGGGCTTTGTCGAGGTAGGTGCGCAGTTTGAATTCGCCGAATTCGGTCTGCACTTTGCGCTCGTTGACACACTCGACGGTTTTTTCGTTCAGGGCACGGTAGTTGATGAGGTCGGCGATGGTGCCGATCTTGAGGTTGTGCTGCTGGGCGAATTTTTCCAGGTCCGGGCGGCGGGCCATGGTGCCGTCTTCGTTCATGATTTCGACGATGGCGGCGGCGGGTTCGAAGCCGGCGAGGCGCGCGAGGTCGCAACCGGCTTCGGTGTGGCCGGCGCGGCTCAGTACGCCACCGGGCTGGGCTTTGATCGGGAAGATATGGCCGGGCTGGACGATGTCGGACGGCTTGGCGTTGCGGGCGACGGCCGCGCGAATGGTGCGCGCGCGGTCGGCGGCGGAGATGCCGGTGGTGACGCCTTCGGCGGCTTCGATGGAGACGGTGAAGTTGGTGCTGAACTGGGCGCCGTTGTCGCGGGACATGAGCGGCAGGTCGAGCTGTTCGCAGCGGTCACCGGTCAATGTCAGGCAGATGAGGCCGCGGGCGTGGGTGGCCATGAAGTTGACGTCTTCCGGGCGCACCTGTTCGGCGGCGATGACGAGGTCACCTTCGTTCTCGCGATCTTCGTCATCCATCAGGATAACCATTTTGCCCTGACGGATATCGTCGATCAGTTCTTCAACGCTATTGAGTTCCATAAAACCTCTAGTTCGTTCGATCTACCTGTCAGGTAAACCTCGTATATCTCAAGCCGTACATCACTCTGACGCGAAGGTCCTGGCGCTGGGTAGGCCTTTGCCGGACCTTCGAAAAAAGGGACTTTTTCGAAGAGCCCCCAGGGATGGGTTCACGGCGTGTCCGGCAAAGGCCTACCCAGTGACAGGACCGCCACATAACCCTTAGGCCTTGTAGAAGCCGTGCTGCGCCAGAAATTCCATCGTCAGCCCTTCACTCCTGGGCTCGGCCGCGGCATCTCCCAAGAGTAGCCGCTCCAGATAGCGCGCTATCAGGTCTACCTCCAGGTTCACCTTTGTACCCGCCTGATAACCGCCGATGACGGTTTCGGCGATGGTGTGGGGCACGATGGTGAGTTCGAACTCGGCGCCATCGACAGCATTCACCGTGAGGCTGGTGCCGTCGACGGTGATGGAGCCCTTGTGGGCGATGTATTTGGCCAGCTCATTGGGTGCGCGCAGGCGGAACTGTTCGGCGCGGGCGGTCTGTTTGCGCCATACCACTTCGCCGATGCCATCCACGTGACCACTGACCATATGGCCACCGAGGCGGGTCTGTGGGGTCAGGGCCTTTTCCAGGTTGACCTTGTCGCCCAGTTTCCAGTCCTGCAGTGTCGCAACCGCGAGGGTCTCGGCGGAGACGTCGGCCCAGTACCCGTCGCCGGGCAGATCTACCACGGTAAGACAGACACCGTTGGTGGCGATGCTGTCGCCGAGTTTGACGTCAGAAAGATCCAGCTTGCCAGTCTTTACCCGCAGGCGCAGGTCGCCGCCCTTGGGCTGCAAAGCAGTAATTTCGCCAACGGCTTCAATAATTCCGGTAAACAATCCGGGCACTCCTAAAAATTGTCTTTTCACGCGAGGGCGTCGTCAGCTCCGTGCTCGGATCCTCATGTATTTATATACATTCCGGTCCTGCGCGCGGGGCTTCCTAGCCCTCGCGCGAAAATCCTGCTTTTTAGAAGCACCCTCTTACCGCTTACCGCTCGATATCGGTCGTGGCTGTAATACGCCAGTCGTGGCCGACTGCGCGCATATCGGTAATGGTGATGGGCAGCATGGATCCCATGCGCTCAATCGGCAGCTCGAACAGCGGTCTGGCGCTGGAGCCGAGAATCTTGGGCGCCACGTAAATGATCACTTCGTCCACATGGCCCTGATACATAAAGGCGCCGGAGAGGGTCGCACCGCTCTCGACCAGCACTTCGTTGCATTCGCGGCGGGCGAGCTCTTTCAGCAGTTCGCCCAGGTGTACGCGGCCGTCTTTGTCCGCGGGCAGTACCAGTACCTCGGCACCGGTCTTCTCCAGCCGCGCGCGGCGTTCGCTGTCTGCAGCTTCCGTCGTGACCACCAATGTGGGGGCGTCACCCTGCAAAATAAAGGCCTTGGCCGGGGTGCGCAGTTTGCTGTCTACGATCACCCGCAGCGGCTGTTTCTCAGCCGCTGCGGCGGCTTCCACCTCCGGCAGCGCCATTTCTTCCGGGCGCACGTTCATGTTCGGGTTGTCGTGGCGTACCGAATCCACGCCGGTGACGATGGCGCAGCTGCGCGCGCGCAGGTTCTGTACATCGGCGCGGGCGGCGGGGCCGGTGACCCACTTGGATTCGCCGCTGGCCATGGCGGTGCGCCCATCGATGCTCATGGCGGATTTGGTCCGCACCAGCGGCAGGCCGAGGGTCATGCGCTTGATAAAGCCCGGGTTCAGCGCCCGGCAGGATTCTTCCAGCAACGGGCCTTCCACTTCAATGCCCGCATCGCGCAGTTTCTGTAACCCATTCCCGCTGACGCTGGGGTTCGGGTCTTCCATTCCGAAAACCACCTTGGCCACGCCGGCGGCGATCAGGGCATCGGCGCAAGGGCCGGTTTTGCCGGTGTGACTGCAGGGTTCCAGGGTCACATAGGCGATATGGTCTTTCGCCTTCTCACCGGCGTCGTTCAGGGCCTCGATTTCCGCGTGGGGTTCACCGGCGCGCTTGTGCCAGCCCTCGCCGACGATATTGCCCTCGGCATCGGCAATCACACAGCCCACCCGCGGGTTGGGCATGGTGGTGTAGGTGCCGCGCTCGGCCAGCTGGACCGCGCGCGCCATCAGTTCACGGGGGGTAATACTCACTGATCCGCTCCCTTGGGCGTATTCAGACGCTCGATCTCATCGCTGAAATCACTGACATCTTCAAACCGGCGGTAGACCGAGGCAAAGCGCACAAACGCCACCTGATCCAGCTCGCGCAGTTGTTCCATCACCAGTTCACCGATATGCATGGCGGGGAGCTCGCGCTCGCCGGTGGCCTGGAGGGCGTGTTTGATCTGGGCCACGGCGGCCTCGACCCGCTCGGTGCTGACCGGGCGTTTCTCCACCGCGCGCTGGATACCCGCGCGCAGCTTGTCTTCGTTGAAGGGTTCGCGCTGGCCGTTCTGCTTGACGACCCGCGGCAGCACCAGCTCGGCGGTCTCAAAGGTGGTGAAACGCTCGTGGCACTGCAGACACTCACGACGGCGCCGCACCTGGTCGCCATCGGCCACCAGGCGGGAATCTACGACTTTGGTTTCGTCTGCGCTGCAGAAGGGACAGTGCATGGGGATTGGGCCCGTTCGGAAAATGCGCGGAGTTTACCACAGAAGTGCCCACGCCTTGCGCGCCGGGGTAATTGCAATGTGGGCGGGACGGACAGGCTCAGGCGGCGCACCGATCGCAAAGACAGGGCAACTCCAACGCTGGGCTCAGCAACTGCCAGCCTGCACTGGAAGCGCCCTTCTGCAGGGACTTGATGACATCCCCCTTGATGCCGACCTCTTTCACCGCGCCACAGCGCTCGCAGATCAGGAACTGGGGGGTTTGGTGGTCATGGCTACAGGCGATATGGGAACAGGCCACAAATTTGTTGGCGGATGCCAGTCTGTGTACCAGGCTGTTCTCCACCAGAAAATCCAGCATGCGATAAACCGACATGGCCTGAATGGTCTCGCCGGTGGCCTCCCGGTAAACATCGGCAATCTCGTAGGCGGAAAGCGGCACCGGAGACTTGAGCAGCGCCCGCAAAATATTCTGACGCTTCTCGGTAAAGCGCACGCCCTTGGCCCGACAGCGCTCGTCGGCCCGGTTCAGTATCTGCTCTACCTGTCTTTTGTTCATGGAAACGCTCTCATCTGCTTTACGCGGGATTCTAACATTTCGCGCCCCGGGGTCCGCTACCCACCTACAAAAACGGCCCCATATGGGGCCGCTTGGGAGTCAGAGCCGGGGGCTCAGCTTAGGAGCTTAGCCCTGATAAACAGGGAACTTCGCGCAGACTTCCAGCACCTTGGCTTTCACTTCGGCGATGGTCGCGTCGGCATTGCCTTTTTCCAGTGCGTCCAGCACGTCACAGATCCAGTGGGTGAGCTGCTTGGTCTCTTCCACGCCGAAGCCGCGGGTGGTGATGGCCGGGGTGCCCACGCGCAGACCGCTGGTGATGAACGGGGAGCGCGGATCGTTGGGAACGGCGTTCTTGTTTACGGTGATGTTGGCGTTGCCCAGGGCTTCGTCCGCATCCTTACCGGTGTATTCCTTGCCGATCAGGTCCACCAGCATCAGGTGGTCGTCGGTACCGCCGGAAACGATGTTGATACCGCGGTCGAGGAAGGTCTCGGCCATGGCGCGGGCGTTTTCTACCACTTTCTTCTGGTAGGCCTTGTACTCGGGGCTCATGGCTTCCTTGAAGGAAACTGCTTTTGCCGCGATCACGTGCATCAGCGGGCCGCCCTGACCACCCGGGAATACCGCGCTGTTCAGCTTCTTCTCGATCTCTTCATTGGCCTTGGCAATGATGATGCCGCCGCGAGGACCGCGCAGGGTTTTGTGGGTGGTGGAGGTCACCACGTCGGCGTGGGGTACCGGAGACGGGTATTCGCCCGCGGCAACCAGACCGGCAACGTGCGCCATATCGACCATCAGGTAGGCGCCAACCTTGTCGGCGATGGTGCGGAACTTGGCCCAGTCCATGATGCGGCTGTAGGCGGAGAAGCCGGCAACGATCATCTTCGGCTTGTGCTCCAGGGCCAGGCGCTCGACTTCTTCGTAGTCCACTTCGCCGGTTTCCGGGTTCAGGCCGTACTGCACCGCGTTGTAGATTTTGCCGGAGAAGTTGACCTTGGCACCGTGGGTCAGGTGGCCGCCATGAGCCAGGCTCATGCCCAGTACGGTGTCGCCAGGGGCGCACAGCGCCTGGTAAACCGCGGCGTTGGCCTGGGAGCCGGAGTGCGGCTGAACGTTGGCGTAGTCCGCGCCAAACAGTTCCTTGGCGCGCTCGATGGCCAGAGCTTCTACCTTGTCGACGTACTCACAGCCGCCGTAGTAGCGCTTGCCCGGGTAGCCTTCGGCGTATTTGTTGGTGAGGCTGGTGCCCTGGGCTTCCATCACCTGCGGGCTGGTGTAGTTCTCCGAGGCGATCAGCTCGATGTGCTCTTCCTGGCGGCGGTCTTCGTCCTGAATGGCGGACCACACATCGGGATCGTAGGAAGAAAGGGTGACGGATTTATCAAACATGGTATTCCCTCGGATGATAAGGCGCGAATCGCGCAAGCATAATCTCGACAAGGGCAAATCCCGACCCGTTTGTGACCGGCCCGCCCCCAGAAAGCGGCGCATTGTACACCAAGGGGGCGGCGGCGGTGCAAAGGGTGCACTTGAAACAAATTCAATTCAGCGCCCCACTCGGTTCAAGTTGGCGGCGCCGGCAGAATCCTCGGATGCAGGCGTACCAGTTGTCGCGTTATTCGACAATCTGTGCAGGACACCAAAATCACAGCAGAGCGCTGTAACCCGCCACGTCCACCAGTTGCCCGCGGTAGCCATAAACCTGCTCCACCAGATCCGGCTGCAGCAGCTCGGCGGGGGTGCCGTCCGCCTGAACCTGTCCGTTGGCCAGCATTACCATGCGGTCTGCATATCGGGCGGCGAGATTGAGGTCGTGGAGCACGGCGACAACGGCAGTATTTTCACCGGCGATTTCGCAGGCCAGCGCCAGTACCTCGTGCTGATGCTTGAGATCGAGCGCGGACGTGGGCTCATCCAGCAGCAGGATCTTTTCTTCACCGGGTTCCGCGAGGCTGAGCTGGGACAAAACCCGTGCCAGCTGCACCCGCTGTTTTTCGCCGCCGGAGAGGCTGGGGAAAAGCCGGTCGCGCAGATGCCATACATCCGCGCGCTGCATAAAGTGCTCTACCCGCTCGCCCTGCTCTGCCCGCGACAGGCTGCCCGGGCCAAGACCCAGCTGAACCACTTCGCGACTGGTAAAGGCAAAATTCAGGTTGGAGTGCTGGGCCAGCAGGCCGTAGCGGCGCGCCAGGGCGCGATGCTCGCTCTGAGAGCGATACCACTCTGCCTGCGGGCGGCCGAACAGGTGAATGCGGCCTGAATAATCCAGCTCACCGCTGATGGCGCGCAGCAGTGAGGTTTTGCCGCAGCCATTGGGGCCGAGGAGCGCGGTGACTTCACCACAGGCAAAACCCAGGGAGATATGCTCCAGCAACGGCGATGCCGCGCGCGGATACTGGATCGAAAGGTCGGAAATTTCCAACAAACTTTTCATCAACATAGGGCAACCTCCCGTTAGAAAATCTGCTGGCGCTGTTGCCACAGCAGGAACAGGAAGAAAGGTGCACCCAGGAGCGCGGTAATAATCCCCACCGGCATTTCCGCCGGCGCGAAGACGCTGCGCGCAATGGTATCGGCCACGGTCAGTAACAGTCCGCCAAGCAGGGCACTGTAGGGAATCAGGTAGCGGTGATCCGGCCCGCGCAGCAGACGCACGATATGCGGCACCACCAAACCGACAAAGCCAATAATTCCCGATACCGAAACCGCAGCGCCTACGGCGATACCGTTCAGCACGATAATCTGCCGCTTCAGGCCAATCACATCCACGCCTAGATGTCGCGCTTCGGACTCACCCAGCAGCAGCGCATTCAGATCATTCGCCCGCGCCCACAACAAGCCGGCGCTAATGGCAAAAATAAATCCTGTCACCAGCACACTGGTCCAGGTTGCCCCGGACAGCGAACCCAGCTGCCACATGGTCATATCCCGCAGCGCCGTGTCGGTAGCCACGTAGGCGAACATTCCCAGGGCCGCGCCGGCCAGCGCAGAAATGGCGATACCGGCGAGCAGCATCATTACCACCGAGCGGCCGCGGTCGCCGAGGATATACACCAGCCAGGTGGCAAGAATTGCTCCCGTGCTGGCGAATGCGGGCAACAGCAGCCATTGCAGCTTTTCGTAAAATGCGCCCAGCCAAACACTCAGCACGCCGCCAAATACCAGCACGATACCCGCGCCTACGGCGGCGCCTGAGGAAATACCGATAATGCCCGGTTCGGCGAGGGGATTGCGGAACATGCCCTGCATCACCGCGCCGCACACGCCGAGGGTGCCGCCGACAATCAAACCGAGCAGCAAACGCGGCAGGCGGATTTCACCCAGCACCAGCGCGTACTGTTCCGGCACATCCTGATCCAGAATACCGGGCCAGCTCCACTGCATCAGGCCGGCGAGCACATCCCGCCAACCGATGGTCATGGCGCCCACCGCAAGGGAGATACAACTCCCCAACAGCAACAGCGCAATCAGCGCTGGCAGCAGGCTTTTGTCACTCAGGCGAAATTCCAAGGGAGAGGTACCTCAAGGCGAAAAGGGCTAAGGAGAAGGTGGCGATACCGGGTGCAACTTTGTGAGACCTTCTAAAACAGGGACGTTTTAGAAGAGCCCCCATGGATGGGTTTACGGCGTGTCTCACAAAGTTGCACCCGGTAGCGCCACCGCCACTTTGTTCGATCAGTTTCCAGAAAACTTTTCGTTCAGTTTTTTCGCTTCCTTTAGGCTGGCAAGGCCCATACCGCCGAGCAGCGCAAAACCGTCTACGGAAAAGAAAGCACCGTTCTTGCCGGCCGGGGTCAGCTTCAGCAGCGGTTGCCACTCCAGCAATACCGCACCGCCTTTAAGCTGTGCGTCCTGGTCACTGGAATACAGAATCCAGTCCGGGCGCAACTCGATCAGTGCTTCGTCGGACAGTTGCTTGTAACCGGAAAATTCCACAGCGTTGACGCCGCCCGCCATACGGATCAGGCTGTCCGGGCTGGTGCCAGTGCCAGCGGCTTTCAGGCCGCGGCCTTCCTGGGCGCGGACAAATAAAATGCGCGGTGCGTCCGACAAGGCGGTGCGGGCACTTTTCAGGGACTGCAGTTGCTGTACCACCTGTTTTTTCACGTTGCCTGCGGGCTTTTCCAGCACTTCAGACAACCGATCGATATTGGCGATCAGCTGCTCACCATTTTCCGCTTCCGGCAGTTTTACAATTTTTACACCAGCGTTTTCCAGCAGGGTGAGGGTGTTGGCCGGACCCATATGTTCACCGCCAATCAATACCTGCGGGTTCTGCGCCAGCATTCCCTCCACCGGTAATTGTCGGTAATAACCAACCACCGGTACCTTTTTGAAATCCGCCGGCAGGCGCGTGGAGGAATCCACAGCGATCAGGCTATCGCCAGCCCCCAGAGCCAACACCAGCTCGGTGATGGAGTGGCCGGTGCTGATTACCCGTTCCGGCGCGGCGGCAGCCGCTGAGCTGGCAACCAGCAAAGCCGTGGCGGAGAGAAAATGGCTGAGAGTACGTTTCAGGGTGCGAGTTTTTGAAAAAATCATCTTTCGAGTCCAGTCGATTTAAACCAGGTTTTTCCAATCGGGATTAAACAGTGTCAGGGTGCTGCGACGTGGGGCTGCATCGCAATTTCCGCAACTTCCACGCCCTGCTTCTGCAGCAGCGCAAATAAATCCAGCATTCGCTGCACCGGCACGTTGCGGTCCGAAGCAAGGGCCACCGGGCGTTCCGGCTCTGCGATCAGGGCAACGATCAGCGCCTGCTCAAAATCCGCCTGACTACTGTAGCCCTGTTCACCGATGCCCCAAAGGTCCGGAGCACGGTTGGACAGGGATACGGTAATCGGGTCCGCAGGCATGGCCGCCGCGGCGTTCTCGCTGGCGGGCAGATCCATGGGCAGCGAGGTCAGACGCATATTTGCCGTAAGCAGCAGGAAGACCAGTACGATAAAAATGATATCCAGTAGCGGAGTCAGATCCGGTGCCAGATTGGCCAGAGAGAATTCCCGCTGACCGGGAGGATTGATATTGATCACTGGGCCGGTACCGCAATATTGACCGCCTCGCGCACACAGGCATCCGGGGTTTTGCAGCAGGGGTCCAGTCCCTCCAGCCACAGGTTGCCGCGGTTGAACAGGTGCTCCAGATCCGCCACCACACGGTCGCTCCAGATCGCCAGCAGGTGCGCACCGGCAATCGCCGGCAAGGCCACAATCAGGCCCGCGGCGGTGGTGCTGAGGGCCATGCCCAGGCCGTCGGCGAGTAGCGCCGGGGTTACCGGTTCGCTGCTACCTTCGATGCCGGCAAACATACCGATCAAACCGAGCACCGTGCCCAGCAGGCCCATAAGTGGGCTGATAATTCCGATGACCATCAACAGGCGCAGGCCGCTGTGCAACTGGCGGCGCTGGTCCTGCAGCCACACCGCGGCGATCTCTTCCCGCTGGGGCTTGTCCACCTTGCGGTGCTGCAACAGCAGTGCGGTAGCGCGGCTGGCCAGGGCCCGCTCCTGTTCACACAGGGCTCCGAGCTGGTCCAGCTCGGCCTCGCCGGTGCATTGCAAACGCCTGAAGGAACCACTGATTCCCCGGTGGCCGGTGGTCAGCAGGAACCACAGGCGCTCGCCCAGCAGTGCCAGCGCGAGGGCGGAAACCACCAGCAGCGGCCAGCCCATGGGACCGAGCTGTGCGAAAAATTCAGACCAGGTTTGATGTTCGAACATAACGCTCTCGTTTTAATACTGCAGCCTGCTCCAGGCAAAAACTTACAAGGCAAACCGGATCGGCAACCGTACCCGGGACAGTCGCGCCTGGCCGTTTTCCCGGTAGGGTAAAAACTGCCAGCCCTCCACCGCGTTCAGTGCGGCTTCATCCAGGCTGTCGACACCGGAAGACTGCAGCAGGCGCCGCACAACTTGTGTGCCGTTATGATCCAGCTGAACTTCCACCACCACGGTGCCCTGCTGTCGCCGCTGCCGCGCAAGCTCTGGATAGACCGGCGCACCGGGCGGGCTGGCAAATGCCGGGCGCTCCACCAGTACCGGCACTTCGCTGACACTCTGCTGTTTTGCCGGTGTCGGCGCGCTGGATTGCTGGCTCACATCAGCTTCTGCAACCGCCTCCTGCACCGGTACCGGCTCGGGTGCTTGCGGCGCTTTTTCGGCAGAGGGTTTCTTCTCTACCGACGTTTTCTCAGTAGGTTTCTTTTCAACGGGTTTTGCGGGCTTCTTCTCGACCGGCTTTTTCTGGACCGGCTGGGGCTCCGCCTTTTTCACAGACTCAACCGGCGGCTCGACGGGCGCAGGCTGTTCCGCCGGCGGCGGGGAGACCGGTGCGGCTGAGGCCAGCTTTACCTGCCCCAGCTTCAATGCCACTACGCCCGAAGGTGCCTGCACTTCCCGTACGGGCGCCGCCCACAGCAGCCAGCCGTGCAACGCAAAGGAGAGGACCACCATCACGGCCATGCGCCACTTCACGCTATTGCCTCACTGTTCCGTTCCAATTTGCGCTTCACTTCCCCGCTGATGGAAGTGCCCCAGTTGACCATCTAACGCAGCGAAGGGTACCAACTTGCAGATTTAAGATCAAACGATAATAGTTTGCATTTACATAACGTTTAACTGCGACTATGATTCGGCGCAACCGTACCAACCGGCAGTGATAACAATGGCCGGCGACACGGACATCCACTTGGGAACGTAAAAAGGGAGCACCGTCATGGGCCAGTTCATAGCTTTTCAATTAAAAACGCTGAAACTCCATCCTCTCGCAGCCGCAGTACTGGCACTCGGTGCCAGCAGCGCTGTGGCTCAATCGACAGATTCCGAATCGGTCGAGCAGCCAGTAATTCAGTTCGGTGAAGTCGTTGTCGCTGCGGACCGCAACCCGGCCGCTAAAGAGAAGGATGCAGCCACCGTTGTGGTTGAGCGCGTGCAGCTGGAAGAGCAGCAACCGGAATCCATTGCCCAGGCCCTGAAATACGAGCCCAATATCGAAGTGGTCGGCGGCCCTCGCTACTCCAACCAGGCTCCGAATATCCGCGGCCTGTCCGGCGTGCGTGTACTGCAAACCATCGACGGTGCCCGCCAGAACTTCAATTCCGGCCACCGCGGCACCTACCAGCTGGATCCGGAACTGCTGAAACAGGTAGAAGTGAAGAAAGGCCCCGCCTCCAGCTTGTGGGGCTCCGGCGCTATCGGCGGTGTGGTGGCCATGTCCACTAAAAGCTCTGCGGACCTGCTGAAAAGCGGCGACACTCTGGGCGGCTACCTGAAACAGGAACTGGGCAGCAACGGTGACGCTACCGAAACCACCGCCGCCGTCTACGGCCTGGCCGGTGACTTCGATTATCTGGTAAATGGCTCCGTATCCGAGCATGACAATGTAGAAATCGGCGGTGGCGAAGAGCTGGAAAACAGCGCCAGCGAAAACACCGCCCTGCTCGCCCGCGGCGGTTTCAAGATCAGCGACAACCAGCGCATCGACCTGTCCTTCCGCCACAACAATCGCGAAGAAGGCGTGCCGTCCAACCCCAACGCCAACGTCGGCACCAGCTCCCCGCTGGTAGAACGCGACATTACAGATCAGAACGTCACTGCGAATTACTGGATACAGGCACTGGAAGGCAAACACACCTCCAAGTTCACGGTTTACCGCAACGACACCCAGTTCGACGAATTCCGCCCCACGCAGGGTGACTCTTCCCTGGGTACTTTGGGCCAGAACGACAACACCGAAGTCACCACCACCGGCCTCGCGTTGACCAATTCCACCAACTGGGCCACCGAAGGTTTCGGCGCCCAGTGGGTATACGGCCTCGACTGGTACCAGGATGACGTCATCACCGTGCGCGACGGCGACAACCGCCCCGAAAACCTGAATGCCGACACCGACGTCCTCGGCCTCTACGCCCAGGCCGCATTCACCTTCGGCGACCTATTCACCCTGACCCCGGGCGTGCGCTACGACCGCTTCGAAGCGGAAAGCCAGCAGCTGAGCGAATCCGCGCGCGAGGACACCGCCGTCTCCCCATCCATCGCCGCCTCCGTCAAAGCCACCGACTGGCTGAGCCTGAGCGCCAGCTACGCCAAAGCTTTCCGCGCACCGGGCGTGGAGGAGATGTACACCCAGGGTACTCACTACGCCTACGGCGACTTCAGCTTTATGGGCATGGGATTTCTCGCCAACACTTTTATCCCCAATCCGGATCTGGAGTCTGAAGAAGCCGCCAACACCGAGCTGCGCGCCGACTTCGCCTTCAGTGGCCTCGCCACCGAAAACGACCAGCTGACCGCCAGTGCATCCGTGTTCCGCAATAAAGTGGACAACTTTATCGAGCAGGTAGTGATCAACCCGCACCCGGTTTTCGGTTTCCCGATGAACACGACGTATCTGAACGTGGACGAAGCGGAACTGAAGGGTTTTGAACTGAGCACCAACTATCTGGTGAACGACCTGGCGGTAGGCGTAAGCTACGGTCAGACCGAAGGTAAAGACCTGTCCGACGACAGCTATTTGAGCAACATCCCCGCGGACAAGTTCGTGCTGGATGTAGGCCACTACTTCCTGCAGCGCGACCTGAAAGCAGGCCTGCGCACCTCTGTAGTTTCTGCCCAGGACCAACTGCCGGAAGAAGTGACCAACGAGTACAACAGCTACACCCTGGCCGATGCCTACGTAACCTGGGAGCCTGCCGCTGGCAGCCTGAACGGCATTAAGCTGGGCCTGGCCCTGGATAACCTGACGGACGAAGAGTACCGAGTAGCCTTCCAGGAACTGTATATGCCGGGCCGCAACATTAAACTGTCTGCCAGCTACCGTTTCTGATCGAAACAGTCAAAATCGAAATCCACCACAAACGAGCGGCCTGCGGGGTACTTACTTGGCAAACGATTGCCGCTAGGTTGTTTGACAGGTAAGTACCCCGGAGGCCGCGGCTCGCGGAGCCCAAAACGCCGAAGACCGTGGCCCACGGAGCCGGTCATAGCTCCGTAGCCCGCCGAATCAGTGGTGGCCACCGCGCAAACAACCTCATCGGCAATCGTTTGCGCAATGGCCACCACTGCTTCGGCTGATTATGTGGAAATGAATTGATACAGAGAATTTTTGGTATTGCTTATGCAAAAACAGGGGCAACAAAAAGTGATACAAGACAAAGTACAGGAACTGCTTGCCAATGAATCTGGCTTTACCCTGGAACAGATGGCGAAACAGCTTGATACCAGCGTGCGCGAGATTATTGCCAACCTGCCAGCCGAAATGGCATCCCTCGCCGCTAGCGACGTCGTCTGGCAACTGATTGAAGAACTGCCCACCTGGGGCAAAGTCACCGCCATCGTCCAGAACGAAGGCTCCGTGTTTGAATTTAAAGGCGAGTTTCCCAAAGGCAGCATTGCCCACGGTTACTACAACTTTATGCACCACAAAAACCCCTTCCACGGCCACCTGCTGGTCGAAGGGCTGGTCGAAGTCGCCTTCGTCAGCAAACCGCACCGCGGGTCCGAAAGCCACTCCATGGTTTTTCTCGCCCCCAGCGGCAACTGCGTATTCAAGGTATTCCTGGGGCGGGACGCCGAGCGTAAATTGATCCCGGAACAGGTCGATCGATTCAAACAATTAAAACAGCAGCTGGCAGGCGCCAGTGCTGCACATTCCTGAGGGGAGATTCGGAAATGACAGAACAGAACGAACAACAAGCAGCGCAGAAAACCAACTCCCAAACCAACGACGGCGCCGACCTGGTGGCCGAAGTTCGCGACTTTATTGCCACCCGCAAACTGCTGAACCTTGCCAGCCTCGCCGAAGACGGCCAGCCCCACGCCAGTACCGCGCCCTTCCTCGCCGCCGATGGCAATTTCTACCTGTACATCTCCGACCTGTCCGAGCACTGCGCCAATCTCAAGGCCAACAGCAAGGCTTCGGTGATATTCAATGCCGACGAAGCGGACACCAAACAGGCCTTCGCCCGCCTGCGTGTCACCTTCAATGTGGTAGCCAGTATTATCGGCCGCGGTGAGGATCTGTGGCTGGAACGTATCGAGCAGCTACGCGAAAAGTTTGGCCCGGTAATGGATCACCTGAAAGACCTGGAAGATTTCCATCTGTTCGAACTGAAACCGAGTGCCGGCCGCTACGTGAAAGGCTTCGGCCAGGCGTACGCACTGGAAGGTCTGGAAAAGCAGGTTGCCCTGCATTTGAAGGATGGTCACAAGGAAAAGAACAGCGACGCCGCGTAACCCCAGGCGCCGCCATTTCCGCTCCGTGGCCCGCAGTGCAGCACTTCCTGCACTGCGGACCCGAGTATCTAAAAAGTGCTTTTAGAATCGATAGCCCAGTCCAGCGGCATACACCAGCGGATCAAGCTCCACATCCGCCGTCACCGCACCCACTCCAGGAATATCCACCGTCGCCTTGGTGTCGATATCCATCCACCACACAGCCACGTTAAATAACCAGCGCTTGTCAGCACCGAAAGCAAAGTCGACACCGGCTTCCGCGGCAATGCCTGATGAATTCTTCAGCTTGAGATCCGCAGAATCGGTTGCACCCAGGGTTGCGAATACGTCATTGGCGGTGCCACTGATTTTCTCTTCAAAAAAAACGGTGTAATTGAACCCAACCCCTACATAAGGCTGCACACTGGACGAAGAAGCAAGCGGGAAATATTGCAGCATAACGGTGGGAGGGAGGTGTTTCGTCTCGCCCAGGTCAAATGTCTCACCAAGCCCGGAAACTTCCAGATCATGACTGAACGGCGTCGCCGCTATCACCTCGACCCCCCAGCTCTGATTTAACATGTAAGTGCCAATAAGACTCAAAGCCGAGCCATTGTTCACGTCTGCAGCAGTGCCCTCGAGTGTCACATCACCCAGCGCAAGCGCACTGGAATTGACATCGGGACTCACCGAAATTGCACCACTGCGCAAAATGAATTCTCCAGGTTCATACGCGAGTGCCGGCGCGGAAAGCAGTGAAGCGAGAAGGGATCCAAGAGCCATTTTTTTCATAGTTATCTCCATATCCTTGATCGGTGTCGAATGCCTCACCAGCAGGGATACCCCAGGGGATACGCTGGTACACCTTGAGACTCAACCAGAATATAGACCAGCCAGTCATGCCGCAACACATATTTTCGCTCAGTTTTTGAGCTGCCGCTGCTGTTTCCGCGCAGGTTTCCGGCCCCAACCAAAACGCTATTCTTGATGACGCCAAAAGAATGATACGGAATTGCCACACCAATAACGGCTTTTTACAACGGCACTAACAACGCCATTAATAGATTGCTGCAGCGCAACAAAACTGCAACGCTACTGCAATCGTCATTTGTTACTTTTTAGTAACAAGTAACTAAAGAGTAATAAATATGACTTCTCGAAAAGGCTTTCTGCTTCCGCTGTTGCTGCTTGCCGGGTGCGGGGTAAATCAGGTTCCGCAGTCTCTGACCGCGACAGGTCTGCTGGTTGAGGAAAACGGCAAGTTCTATCTGATGGCCTCAGAGGAGCGCTATCACTTGAATAGTGTTCCACAACTGGATTACGAAAATTATCTCGGCCGAGAATTGATCGTGCAGGGAGAAATTCCCCGCTACTGCCACCAGGCCTGGGAAGACTCACTGGTAAAAGTGCACGGTGGTGCGGAGATGGTCGACCTGAACAAGGTTGACTGGTCCGATTGCCTGGAGGCCGACAAGGTTAGCCTGGTCACTGCAGACGGCGCTCACCTGGTGTATGACTGGGAAGAAATCGAGCTGGAAGACTACTACTTCTAATTCGCTGGACCTATTTCTCCCTCGAAGTATTTTCCCGCTGCGCAGGGCTCACGCCTTCAGCCTTGCGCCTTCAATCGAGTCTCGTCGCAGCTGGTTCCCGCCAGGGCGGCGAGTCCGCGTTTATCCAGCAGGCTTACCGCCCTTCCCTTCACCCTGATCAGATCCTGCTTCTGGAAGCGGGAAATTAACCGGCTTACGGTTTCCGCAGTGAGTCCGAGATAGTTGGCGATATCCATGCGCTGCATGGTGAGGTTGAAATCCACGGCCGAGTAACCGCGGCGGGCATAGCGCTCGGAAATATTGATCAACAGCGCTGCCAGGCGCGCATCAGCAGATCGCTTGCCGAGCAGCATGACCATGTCTTTTTCCTGACGCAGCTCTTCCGAAAAGAGATTGAAGATCTGCTTTTGCAAGCCGGGAACCTGTTGCGCGAGTGTCTCCAGCTGAGCGAAGGGCAGCTCACACACGCTGCTGTCTTCCAGCGCCTCGGCAAAACTGGGATGGGACTGACCGCTGTACGCATCCAGACCGAGCAGCTCGCCGGGCAATGCAAAGTGGGTGACCTGGGCATCGCCATCTGCGGCAAGCACGACCGACTTGAAGCTACCGGACCGGATGGCATACAGGCTGCTGAACTTGTCGCCGGCACGAAATAACTGCTCCCCGGCCTTGATCACGGTTTTCTTGCGGGTGATCTGCTCCAGACGCTCGATATCCTCCGCCGAGAGACCTGCCGGCAGACACAGAGCCCTGACCGAACAGTTGCCACAGCTGACGGCCTGCGACTTTGCCGCTGGTGATGTGTTGCGTGCGCTCAAACCGATCACTCTCCCTCTCGCGGTAACCACTGTTGCCGCCCGTCTGTTACTGGCCATTGCACCAATTTCTGTAGTCACATTGTATTCTCTACAAATCGCCTTAACACCCTGCCTGGGTTTTTCACAAGGTTCACGCCCTGAATCGAGGGCAGCGCTTTTGTTAAAGCACTGTCGTTAAAGCGCAGGTATTAAAGCACCCTTGAATAGGGCCCGTTCTCCACCGCCCGGTGCAGGTGGGTATCGAATGCCGCAGCCAGATTGCGCAAGAACCAGCGCCCCTGCTCGGTAACGTAAAATTCACGTTGATCAAGGCGAACCAGGTCATCGTCGAACATGGGCTGCAATCGTTTCAACTCCGCGTCGAAGAAATCCTCGAAGGGCGCACCGGCACGGGCCTCTACTTCGCGCTTGTCCACCCCCAGCTGGCACATCAATTCCATAATCAGCCACTGCCGCAAGCGGTCGTCTTCACTCATGTACCAACCGCGCACAATGGCCTGCCCCCGGTCCGCAACTGCTCCGGCGTACGCCTTGAGTGCGTGCGCATTTTGCCAGTAACCATCCCGGCTATAGCTGATGGCTGAGGCCCCCAGGCCAACCAACGCCTCTGCGGGCATCAACGTGTACCCCTGGAAGTTTCGCGCCAGCCGGCCCTCCATTGCCGCTTTCGCCATGGCATCACCGGGGCGTGCGAAATGGTCCATCCCCAGGAACTGGTACCCGGCGCCAGTGAGCTGCCGGGTCGCAGCCAGTTGCATGGCCATTTTATCCACTGGCGCGGGCATCAGGTTGGCGTTGATCAGGCGCTGGGCCCTGAAGCGCTCCGGGAGGTGGGCATAGTGATAGAGCGCGATGCGGTCGGGAGCCAGTGCCAGCACCTGCTCAACAGTGCGCTGCAGGCTATCGACGGTTTGCCCCGGTAATCCGTAAATCAGATCGTAAGCAATAGAACCGAACCCTTGCGCGCGCGCGTCGTCAGTCAATGCCGCTACCTCGCCCGCACTGCAGATACGATTGATGGCCCGCTGCACACCAGGATCGAAATCCTGCACCCCGAGGCTCAGTCGATTAAACCCGAGCCGGCGCAGGGTTTTGAAGGTACCGGGGGCCAGGGTGCGCGGGTCTGCCTCGATGCTGTACTCCACCTCGTCGCCGGACTGCAGGGAAAAGTGCTCCCCGAGGCCGTTGATCAGACGCTCGAGGTCACTGTCATTCAGGAAGGTCGGTGTGCCGCCCCCCAGGTGCAACTGGGTAACCGGCGCCCTCGATAGTCCCCGGTACCAGCGGGCCTCCCGCAACAGCGTTTCCAGGTAATCGGCCGCTCCGTCGTACTTGCGGGTAATGACCTTGTTACAGGCACAGAAATAGCACAGGGACTGGCAGAAGGGGATGTGGACGTACAGGGAGAGAGAGCCGGCGTCGCCCAGGGATGCCCAGGGTTTACGGCCGCTGGCATCGCCAGTTTCGCCGTCCAGCGGTGCGAAGCGGTCGGCGGTCGGGTATGAGGTATAGCGCGGGCAGGGGCCAGCGTAACGCTGCAGCAACGCCAGTGACAGACTATCCGGAGAAAGCGCAGACGCTCGCGCGGGGGAAAGAGATACTGCGGGGTCCATCTGGCATGCCTCCTGTTACCGGGACCCGGAGGCTACGAAAATGCAGGTGCTCCCCACTTGATCTGAATCAAGTGGGGAGCGATTGATAACTCGTCAGTCACCTGCCGGGCGGCGAAACAGATTCTGGATAGACGAGAAATCCAGCACCCGATTAATCGGGTCACCACCGTGCAGCTGATACAGGTTTTTCGCCAGCGCGCCGAGGGGAGTCGATGAGGCACTGCCTGCCGCGGTATCCATGGCCAGCCCCAGATCTTTCAGCATCAATGCCACGGAAAAGCCCCCCTGATACTCCCTCGAAGCGGGAGCAGTTTCCATCACTCCCGGGTAGGGATTGTACTTTTCCAGCGACCAGTTACCGCCTGAGCTCGCAGCCATGATTTCCGACAGCACCGACGGATCCAGGCCATTATCCACTCCCAGCTGCAGTGCTTCGGCGGTACCAATCATATGAATCGCCAGCAACATGTTGTTGCAGATTTTCGCTACCTGTCCGCTTCCCGCAGGCCCCGCATGAAAAATATTTTTGCCCATGGCCTCCAGCACCGGGCGCGCCCGAGTGATGGCGCTTTCCTCACCACCGCACATAAAAGACAGTGTTCCCGCTGAAGCGGCGGCGGTGCCCCCGGACACCGGTGCATCCAGTGCGGCAATCCCGCGCTCTCCAGCGGCGGCAACGAGCTGCCGGGCATCGTTGGCGGCAATGGTGGAACAATCGATCAACAGGGTATCGGAACCCATTGCCTGCAACAGACCGTGCACACCGAGGTACAAAGTGCGCACCGCTTCTCCACTGGGCAACATGGAAACCACCGTATTGGCGCCCTCAATGGCGGCAAGCGCACTGTCCGCCTTGTGGCAACCACTGGCCACAGCGTTTTCCAGCATCGGCGCCGACAGGTCAAATGCGGTTACCGTGAAGCCTTGCTTCACCAGGTTCGCGGCCATGGGACCACCCATATTGCCGAGACCAATAAATGCGACCTTCTCCATCAAATCATCCTTTTATATTTATTGTTCGCTCCCCGTCCAATGATCAGCGATCCAGACCAGGGGAGCCGACACCATACTACTCAATTTTTATCACGGGCGATGAGTTCCGGGACAACCGGCAACCCACTGCAACGGCAGTTTTCGCGCCATATCAACCCACTACGCCCCGATCGGGGAGGATGCACGCCAACACACTGCGCCACTAATCTGCAGACTGCGGTTTTCATCTGTCGAAGCCACAGCGGTATCGTGACATTCGGCCCATAACTCCAATAAATAAAATACGGTACTCAGCGATGATCAAGCCAACCCCCGGTGGCCGGCAACGGCTATGCACCTTTCCCAGCCTGTTACCCTGCCTGTTACTTGCCACTTTTTCCGCCCATGCCTCGGCGGACTGGTATTTCCGCGGCACGGCCAATGGCTGGGCCGCCGAAGCCCTGAGCCAGGTCAGCGACACCCAATACCAAACCTGCCAGAGCTTCGCCGGCGGCGATGACAACGGCGGCCCCCGTTTCAAGATCGACAAATCCGGCAACTGGCAGGAGGCCTACCCCGCCTCCGATTACAGCGTAACGGCGTATACCAGCTACGACATCACCTTCTACAGCGACAGCAAGACCATTCAGGTTGCGGAAGTCGCCAGCTGTGACGAGAGCGGTCCCGCAAGCAATTTCTCCAGCCTGTACTTCCGCGGTACCGCCAACGGCTGGAGTGCGAGCGCCATGGAGCTGGTAGCGGACAACACCTGGCAACTGGCGGTCAGTTTTGACGGCCTGGCCAACCAGCGCTTCAAGGTCGACGTTTTTGGTGACTGGAGTCAGAACTATGGCGACAGTAACGGCGACGGTCATCTCGAGCAGAGCGGCAGTGATATTTATACCGGTGTCGCTGGTGACTACCTGCTTACGGTGAATGATGCCAACCTGAGTTACTCACTGGATCCGCTCGGCTGTGACCAGAATTGCGGTGGCGATGTGCAGCAGCTCGGTGCGGTCTACACCCCCCAGCAAACCACCTTTTCGCTCTGGTCACCGGACCACAGCGACGTGCAGCTGGTGCTCGACGGTCAGAATTACCCGATGAGCAAAGTCTCCGCCAGCGCCCTCGCGGGCACCGGCCTCACGGATATTTACTCGGTAGCCGTGGCCGGTGACTGGAAATTGCAGCCTTACTACTTCGTGGTCAACGGGGTAGCAGTACGCGACCCCTACGGCAAAATGGTGGAACCCAATACCAACAACAACATTGTCATGGACATGTCGCGCACCGAACTGGCCAACGGCTGGTCGGTGCGACCGGTTCTGCACGCGCGCGAAGATGCGGTCATCTACGAAGTGCACGTGCGCGATTTCACCATCGCTGCGGAATCCGGTGTGAGCAGTGACAAGCGCGGCAAGTTTCTCGGCATGGTGGAAAGTGGCTCACACCACAACGGTGTCGCAACCGGCATCGATCACCTCAAGGAGCTCGGAGTTACCCACGTGCAACTCTTGCCGGTGTACGACTTTGGCTCCTGCCCCGACGTGACCGACAACACCTGTTACAACTGGGGCTATGACCCGCGCAATTACAGCATCCCGGAAGAGCGCTACTCGCTGACCCCCTATGACTATGAAAACCGCGTGCGCGAGTTCAAGCAGATGGTAGATGAATTTCACAAGGCCGGACTGCGCGTGATCATGGATGTGGTGTACAACCACACCTATTCCAAGGAGATGTTCGAAGCGATTTCCACCAGTTACTACACCCCCACCGATCTGTCCGGAACCGGCAACAGCATTGATGCGAATGTACCCATGGTGAGCCGCATGATTCGCGACTCACTGGAATACTGGGTGGAGGAATACAATATCGATGGCTTCCGCTTCGACCTGATCGGTATTTTTGATTACGACGAGGTGGGGGAATGGGGCAGCTACCTGAACCAGCGATTCCCAGACCGGAACCTACTACTCTACGGCGAGCCCTGGAACGGCTACGCCTCGGACCCGCGGGAACTGGAGCGGGTACGTCTCGGTACCATCGGCCGGATTCACGAAGCGCGGGTGGGAGTATTCAATCCAAAATTCCGCGAGGCGATCAAAGGCCAGAACGACAACGGCCACTGCAACCCCGGCGACTGCTTTGCCTTCAACAATAACCCGGACACCTGGCGCATTGAAGTGGGCAGCCGAGGCGCCCTCCGCTACACCCACAACAAGGACACCGCGATCGACAGCTGGGATCCGATGTTTGCCATGGACCCGGAACAGAGCATCAATTATGTCTCCGCCCACGACAACCTCACCCTGCGCGACAAAGTATTGCAGTGGGCCGACCTGAACGGCATCAGCCGGGACAGCGGCTACCTGCGCCGCATCCAGAAGTTTGCCAATGGAATCGTACTCACCAGCCAGGGTATTCCATTCCTGCACGGCGGCGTGGAGTTGATGCGCGATAAACAGGAAGACCACAACAGCTACCAGTCCCCGGACGCCATCAACCAGTACAACTGGCACTGGAAAATCGACAATGCCGATGTCTACGACTACTACCGGGATGCGATCGCACTGCGTCGCGCCCACCCGGCGTTCCGCCTGACCAGCTGGGATGACATCAATCAATACGTCACCAGCCAGCGTCCGCGCTACGGCGTGATCGTGAACCGCATCAATGGCGCCGCAGTGGGCGACAGCTGGCACGACGTGATCGTGATTTACAACAGCGCAGACAATTATCAATTTGATCTGCCCGCCGGTGAGTGGAAAGTGGCAATGGAGAAGTCCGACCCAGCGGCCGGTAACGGACGGATAGTAAGCGGCAGCGTCATTGCCGAAGGTACTGCGGTCACCGTGCTCTACCGGGACCAGTAGCAGCGGCGCCACAAGTGCGAAAGAATGGTCTGCAGGAACTTTGGGGCGGTATCACCGCCCCTTTTTTATAAAGCCGTTACAGATCGGACAAAGGATTTTTCCCATCCCATGGACTGGCAAAGCACGCGTCCACCTGTGCGAGAGTCACATCTTCAATCGCGGCCGGCTGCCACTGCGGGTTGCGATCCTTGTCGATCAACAGCGCGCGCACGCCCTCCTTTACCTGCCCGTTGCCACACATATTTACCGCCAGCGCCAGTTCCATCTGCAGCACCTGCGCCAAAGACATATGCCGGGCCCGGCGCAGTTGTTCCCACACGATCCACGCGGTAAGCGGACAGCCTGCCTTCAGGGTTTTGGCGGCACGCTGCAGCCAGGGATCTTCCCCGCTGTAGTCGACGATATCCCGGTACACCTCCGGCAGGGTCGCGGCGTCGGTGAGCTGCTGGATCACATCGTAGTGTTCGCGCAGATTCGGCGCCGGGTGATCCGCCGCGCCCAATTCCAGGGACTGCACCGCGCGGCTGACCCGGGCGTGGTCCTGCTGATCCCCCCCTGCAAATTCCAGCGCCGCCAGTTTGTCGATCAACGCCTGTTTCGCATCACTCGGCAACAGGCGGTCCGCCATGCCGCAATACAGCGCATCGGTGCCATTGAACTGGGCACCGGTGAGGCCGAGAAACAGACCGGTACGGCCGGGCATCCGATTCAGAAACCAGCTCCCGCCCACGTCCGGAAACAGGCCAATGGTAATTTCCGGCATTGCCATACGGGTGGACTCGGTAACGATGCGGTGACTGGCACCACTCATAATGCCGATGCCCCCACCCATCACGATGCCATTGCCCCAGACCACGATCGGTTTCGAATAGGTGTGAATGCGATAGTCGAGGCGATACTCGCGGGTAAAAAAGTCCTGCACAAACCGGCTCGCGCCCTGCTCGCCGTAGCTGCCAGATTCCCGGTGCAACGCCACCACATCGCCACCGGCACACAGGGCTTTCTCCCCAGCCCCGTCGATCCAGATACAGCCAACACTCTCGTCCTGCTCCCAGGCATCGAGCTGGGCGGCCAGAATATCGATCATGTCGAGGTTCAGGGCATTGAGTGCTTTGGGCAGATTCAGCGTCAATTTGCCAAGCGCGCCCTGGCGCTCAACGAGTACGGGTGATTCCTGGGGCATACTGGTTCCGGATTGTGCTATTTGAAGCAAAGTTAAACATAGATACGGTAGCAGTGGCATTACCCGGGGCTTCCCCGAAAGGTGACTTAACCGGCGATTAAAAAAACACCACCAAGCGCAGGTTGAAGTTTTCCAACAAACTGATAACTTGCGCGCAAATTCTGACCGACTGGATTAGAGCTCTAATGGCTGAATACGTTTACACAATGAACCGCGTGGGCAAGGTTGTTCCGCCCAAGCGTGAGATTCTGAAAGATATTTCCCTGTCCTTCTTCCCCGGCGCCAAAATCGGCGTACTGGGCCTGAACGGCGCCGGCAAATCCACCCTGCTGCGTATCATGGCAGGCGTCGATCAGGACTATAACGGTGAAGCCCGCGCCATGCCCGGCATCAACGTCGGCTACCTGCCCCAGGAACCGCAGCTGGACCCGGCCAAAAACGTGCGCGGCAACGTCGAAGACGGGATGCGTGAAGCCATCGACGCCCTCGCCGGCCTCGAACAGGTCTACGCCGACTACGCCGAACCCGACGCCGACTTCGACGCCCTGGCGAAAAAACAGCAGCAGTTCGAAGACGTCATCCAGGCCTGGGACGCCCACAACCTGGAGCACCGCCTGGAAGTGGCCGCCGACGCCCTGCGCCTGCCGCCCTGGGATGCCGACGTGAACAACCTGTCCGGTGGTGAGAAGCGCCGTGTGGCCCTGTGCCGCCTGCTGCTGTCCCGCCCGGACATGCTGCTGCTGGACGAACCCACCAACCACCTGGACGCGGAATCCGTGTACTGGCTGGAGCGCTTCCTGCACGACTTCGAAGGCACCGTGGTCGCCATTACCCACGATCGCTACTTCCTCGACAATGTAGCCGGCTGGATTCTGGAACTGGACCGCGGCCACGGCATCCCCTGGGAAGGTAACTACACCACCTGGCTGGAACAGAAAGAGAAGCGCCTGGAGCAGGAACAGAAAGGCGAGCAGGCCCGCGCCAAGGCCATGCAGAAAGAACTGGAGTGGGCCCGTCAGAACCCGAAAGGCCGCCAGTCCAAGAACAAGGCCCGCCTGTCCCGCCTGGAAGAAATGCAGTCCCAGGAATTCCAGTCCCGCAACGAGACCAACGAGATCTACATTCCGCCGGGTGAGCGCCTGGGTGACAGCGTGATCGAGCTGAACAA
The DNA here is from genome assembly GCF_056160765.1 of Microbulbifer sp. ABE4_465. Lineage (NCBI taxonomy): Bacteria > Pseudomonadati > Pseudomonadota > Gammaproteobacteria > Cellvibrionales > Microbulbiferaceae > Microbulbifer > Microbulbifer sp. ABE4_465. The sequence goes on along the minus strand of NZ_JBSWXV010000002.1, from coordinate 420,653 downwards.
TGTCAGCAAAGCCTTCGGCGACCGCGTACTGATCGACAACCTGTCATTCCGTGTACCCAAGGGTGCCATCGTCGGTATCGTCGGCGGTAACGGCGCGGGTAAGTCCACCCTGTTCCGCATGATCAGCGGCAAGGAACAGCCGGATTCCGGTGAGATCAAGATCGGGGAAACCGTGCAGATCGCCAGCGTCGACCAGAGCCGCGAAAACCTGGACGACAACAAGACCGTGTGGGAAGCCGTATCCGACGGTCACGACATGCTCAAGATCAACAACTACGAAGTGGGCTCGCGCAACTACATTGGCCGATTCAACTTCAAGGGCAGCGACCAGCAGAAACGCGTGGGCGAACTTTCCGGCGGTGAGCGCGGCCGCCTGCACCTGGCCTACACCCTGAAGCAGGGCGCCAACGTACTGCTGCTGGACGAACCGTCCAACGACCTGGACATCGAAACCCTGCGCGCCCTGGAAGAAGCCCTGCTGAGCTTCCCCGGCTGCGCCATGGTCATCTCGCACGATCGCTGGTTCCTGGACCGGGTGGCGACCCACATCCTCGCCTACGAGGGCGACAGCAACGTGGTGTTCTTCGAAGGCAACTACACCGAGTACCACGAGGACTTCGTGGCCCGCAACGGTGAGAATGCCACCCCGCACCGGATGCAGTACAAGAAACTGAAGACCTGATACTTTCGCACGTCGCAGTATAAAAGCCCGCGCCCGCGGGCTTTTTTATTGGCATGTAACCAGATTGCAATATTGCCGGTATTCACTGAATTGCGTAATGTGGTGGAAAAGCGATACCAATTGATACCGGCCTATGAATGATCCCACAGGAGTCCAGCTTTCATCCGGGCGCAAATTACTTCCCATTGCGCTACTCACCGCGGCTCTGATCGGTATCAGTGAATGGGCCGTCGACACCTGGGTTCCACAGAGTACTGCCCCCCTTGGCCTGACTATTCGAATCGTTTTTGTCACATTGCTACTGGTCACCCTTTGGCACTACCTGCTGCGCAGACAGCGAAAGCTCAACCGGCAACTGACAAAGTTGCTGGAGTACCAGGAAAAACTGAACGCACGCTACCAGCGAGAACTGCTCGAGCGGGAGGCCACCGAAGTGGCGCTGTCGGACCAGCTTCACTTTCTGCAAGTTCTTACAGACGCTATTCCGGCGCCGATTTTCTATAAAAATGCCGAGGGTATTTATACCGGCTGCAACCGGGCGTTTGAGGCTTTCCTGGGCAAGCCCCGCAGTGAAATTGTCGGACGTTCGGTCTACGGTGTATCGCCGGGCCCACAGGCAAAGATCTATCACGAAAAAGATCTTGAGTTGATGCGCCAGCGCGGGCACCAGGTGTATGAGTCTCAGGTGGTGTATGCCGACGGCACCCTGCACGATGTCATATTCAACAAGGGCGCCTACGAACTGGAAAATGGACGTGTCGGCGGCCTGATCGGCGTCATTCTCGATATCACTGATCGCAAGCAACTGGAGAGGGACCTGATTCAGGCGAAGGAAAAGGCAGAATTTTACAGCCGTTCGAAAACCCAGTTTCTCACCAATATGAGCCATGAGATCCGCACACCGCTCAATGCCATTGTCGGGTTCAGCCAGGTACTGCACAACCGCAGTGAAGGAATTGAACTGCCCCGGGACTTCCACTCCTTTCTGGAAAAAATCTCAATCAGCGGGCAGCGGCTGGCAGAGCTGGTAAATGACGTGCTGGATATCTCCCGAATCGAGGCGGGAAAAATTGAGGCGGTGGAAGAGGACTTTCCCCTGCAGCGACTGCTCGATTGCATTCTGATTTCCTGCGAGCCCGAGGCCCTGCGCCAGGGTGTGCACATTCACTGCAATATCGACCCGGCCCTGCCCGAGTACATTCGCAGCGACCGGGGCAAACTCTCGCAGATTCTGATCAACCTGATCGCCAATGCGGTCAAGTTCTCGCCGGCCAACAGCAGTGTCGAGCTCAAGCTGCAAAAACAAGCTAAAGCGCAACTGGCCATTGATGTAACGGACAGGGGGATTGGTATTCCGCCGGAGCAGCAGGCGATCATTTTTGAGCCCTTTGAGCAGATCGACAAATCCCTGCAGGGGCAGGCGCGCGGTACCGGTCTTGGCCTCCCCATCACCCGCAGCCTGGTGGAGCTTCTGGGAGGGAGTATCGATCTGGAAAGTGACGGTAACGCCGGCACATGCTTTAAAGTCCTTTTGCCGCTGCAGGAAGGTAATCCGGAGCCGTCGGGCGCGATTGACGGGGAAGTCTCCCACACCGTGCTCACCGGTAAACAGGTACTTATTTTTGAAGACAACCCGCTAAACCAGGCGTTAATGCAGGCGTTCTGTGACGACCTGGAGCTGTGCGCGACCTTCGTCACCAACGGGCGCGACGGCGTTGAAAAAGCCCGGACGTTGCGTCCAGATCTGATCTTTATGGATGTGCAGTTACCTGGGCTAACGGGCATCGAAGCGACACGGGAAATCCGTCAGGACCCGAGCATTGGCAGTACGCCGATTATCGGTCTTTCCGCGGCGGCCTTCAGTGATCAGCAAAGTGCAGCGCTCGACGCCGGCATGAACGGCTACCTCACCAAACCCATCGCCTTCCCGCAACTGATTGCAGCGATGAAAAGCCACCTGGACTAGCCAGCCCTGCCGGGCTGTATTGACAAGCAAGCCCTGAAATACCGTAAACAAGCGGGAACTTCAGACCGTTAGCGCACGACCCCGCGGCTCTTCGACGCCATCAATGATAACAACCCGATTTCTGCCGCGCTCTTTTGCCATGTATAGCGCCTTGTCCGCTTCTTCAAACAGTTGTATGGCGGAACTCAAGTTGCCATCCTCATAACTGGCCACTCCGATACTGACACTCAACGGGACACCATCACACTCGGTTTTCGCCACGGCTTCCAGCAACCGGTTGGCAATCCTGTTTGCCACCTGTCGATCACATCGTGGAAGCAGCACCGCAAATTCCTCTCCGCCGTAGCGGCAGGCAACGGCCGGCTTGCGCACCAGTTTACCGGTGAGCTGCCCGACGGCCCGCAGAGCCTCATCTCCCCGGGCATGCCCGAGGCGATCATTAATGGCTTTGAAATGATCCAGATCAAGCACCACCAATGCGAGCGGAGTGCCATTGCGCGCGGCCAGAGAGAACTCCCTCGCCAGAAGTTCGTCAAAATGGCGGCGGTTAAACAGGCCTGTCAACTGATCGGTATGCCCCTGGCGCTGAATCTCGCCGACCCGGGCACCCAGGGCGAGAGACAGCAACACCATCTCGATCAAAGCGCCGACCTGAAACGCATTGTGGGTAACAGCATTGTGCGGCAGCACACCAAAGGTTTTGAAAATATACATGACCACCGTCCACATCAGCGTGATCCATGCGATCAGAAAGTACCGCGCGGAGACGGAGCCCCGCCACACACTGACAGCGCCGACCGACAGTGAAGTCAATGAAACAATCAGCGCAGCAACCGAAAACACTTCCGTCATCGTTGCATAGTCGACAAACGGCGCGAGGATTGTCAGTAAGATCACACAATATCGCAGCAGGCCACAGTATCTATCGATCCCGGGCGCCAGCCGTTTCAGGTTGCAAATCAGTCGGGCAAACTGAATGGCAAAAGTCAATGTGAGCCCCAGCGCAAGAAGCAACGCGCGATTTGCAATCCAAGGGAAGTCAGGCCAGATAAACTGGAACGCAAAACCGTTCAGTACCGCGAAGAACAGACCACAGCTGATGCTGTACCCCATATAGTAGGCGTACGCCGGGTCCCGCAACGCCAGAAACAGGAACAGGTTGTACAGCACCAGCACCAGGAAGCCGCCGTAGTAAATGCCGTACAACAGCTGCTCTACTCCAAGGCGTGGCAGATAGGCTTCCTGACTGCTGACGGACAGACCAATATTGACACTGCCAGCGGAGGCGAAACGCAGGTAAAAGGTTTGCCGGCTTCCGGCTGGTAGTGTCACCGGAAAAACGAAATCCCGCAGGGCCAGCGGACGGCTGCCAAAGGGCTGGTGGTCGCCGGTGCGAATATGTTGCCACTGCCCATCGCCAAGTGGCGCCCAGAAATCCAGGTGATCAATCAGTACATAGTCCTGTCGGATAATCAGCGGCAGATCGTGCTCGGTGGGATTTTCCAGAGTGAACGCCACCCAATAAGCGGCGTCACTAAAACCGAAATTTGCCGCGTCCTTCCGCCATGGCGAAAGCCTGCTGGCAAGCGCAACGGGGTCCAGTTTTTGCGCCGGCAACGTCTGGTCGCGATCGATAAAGAGCTGTAAATGTGAAGTAAGGGAGTGAGTAGGCTGGCCGGGTTCGACCTGAACCGTGTCGCCATAGACCACCCATGACGCAAAAATCCACGGCGCACATAGTAAGAAAGTGCGTATGCAATAATAGAGGGCGCCGATCAGTTTCATCCCTAAACCTAACCCAGTGAAGTCGAATCATTGTCTGCAGTGCCACACTTTTTGATGGTGTCCGGCAACTGGCTCTGCTGCACCTGATCGTCAGGCTGTGAAAATACTATCACACTGTTTAGAGCTGCCCCCAATGTAGTGGCCAATCCAATCTCCCGATAGAAAATGGGCAGCCTGAGGCTGCCCATTAGGGTCCCGCGTCCTGCTTGCGGTGATTATCTATCCCTGCAAATCAATCCCGTGAATGTCTGGATCAGTTCAGGTCAAAGCGGTCCAGGGTCATCACTTTGGTCCAGGCTTTGACAAAGTCGTTCACAAACTTCTCGTCGTTGTCGCTGGCTGCATACATTTCTGCAACCGCACGCAGCTCAGAGTTGGAACCGAAGATCAGGTCTACCGGAGTGGCGGTCCACTTCAGTTCGCCGGTCTTGCGGTCCTTGCCTTCGTACAGGCCATCTTCCTTGAAGGATTTGGACCACTTGGTGTCCATGCTCAGCAGGTTGACGAAGAAGTCGTTGCTGAGAGTGCCCGGCTTGTCGGTGAAGACACCGTGCTTGCTGTTGTCGTAGTTGGCACCCAGGGTGCGCATGCCACCGACAAGAACACTCATTTCCGGCACGCTCAGGTCCAGCAGGTTGGCGCTGTCTATCAGCATATCCACCGGCATCAGGTGCGCTTCCTCACTGTAGTAATTGCGGAAGCCGTCGGCCTTGCGCTCCAGGAAGCCGAAGGACTGAACGTCGGTCATTTCCTGGGTGGCATCGTTGCGACCCGGCTTGAACGGCACGACAATCTCATAGCCGGCTTTTTTCGCCGCCTGCTCGATTGCCGCCGCACCGCCAAGTACGATCATATCTGCCATGGACACTTTCTTGCCGCCGCGTGCCTTGCGATTGAAGTCCTGCTGAATAGATTCCAGCTGGGCGAGAACTTTGTTCAGTTCCTGCGGGTTGTTTACCGGCCAGTCTTTCTGCGGCGCCAGGCGAATGCGTGCACCGTTGGCACCACCGCGCATGTCGGTTCCGCGGTAAGAGGAAGCGGAGGCCCATGCGGTGCGCACCAGTTCCGGTACAGTCAGGCCGCTATCCAGCACGGTTGCTTTCAGGTTCTTCACGTCGCGATCGTTGATCAGCTTGAAGTCCACCTGCGGGATCGGATCCTGCCAGCTCAGCACTTCCGCCGGTACCTCGTCACCCAGGTAGCGCGCACGCGGGCCCAGATCGCGGTGAGTCAGCTTGAACCAGGCTTTGGCAAAGGCCAGCTGGAACTCTTCCGGATTCTTGTGGAAACGCTCGGCGATTTCCTTGTACTTCGGATCGAAGCGCATGGACAGGTCGGTGGTGAACATCATCGGCGCGTGGCGTTTACCTTCAACGTGCGCATCCGGAACGAATTTCACCTGCTCGGCGTTTTCCGGTTCCCACTGGGTGTGGCCCGCCGGGCTCTTGGTTTTTACCCACTCGAAACCGAACAGGTTATCCAGGAACTGGGAGCTCCAGGCGATTGGGTTTGCTGACCAGGCACCTTCCAGGCCGGAGGTCACGGTGTCTTCCGAGTGCCCTTTACCGCACTTGTTTTCCCAACCAAAGCCCTGCTGTTCAAGGGGCGCGTCCCCAGGAGCAGCACCGATACACTTCTCCGGCTTGTGCGCGCCGTGGGCCTTGCCGAATGTGTGGCCCCCGGCAATCAGGGCAACGGTCTCTTCGTCACTCATGGCCATACGACCGAAGGTATCGCGAATGCGGTGACCGGCAGCAACTGGATCCGGGTTACCATTGGGGCCTTCCGGGTTTACATAGATCAGCCCCATGTGGTCCGCGGCCAGAGGCTTCTCCAGCTTGTCGCCATCGAAACGTTTGTCGTTGCCGAGCCACTCGCGCTCGGAGCCCCAGTAGACAACGTCGGCTTCCCAGTCGTCTTCACGGCCACCGGCAAAGCCAAAGGTTTCGAAGCCCATGGATTCCAGGGAAACGTTTCCGGCCAGCACCATCAGGTCGGCCCAGGAAATGGCGTTGCCGTATTTCTGTTTTACCGGCCACAGCAGGCGGCGGGCTTTATCCAGGCTGACGTTGTCCGGCCAGCTGTTCAGAGGTTCAAAACGCTGCTGACCGCCACCGGCGCCACCGCGACCATCGTATACACGGTAGGTACCGGCACTGTGCCAGGCCATACGGATAAAGAAAGGACCGTAGTGGCCGTAGTCTGCTGGCCACCAATCCTGGGAGGTGGTGAGGACCTGTTCGATATCTTTTTTGATCGCGTCCAGATCCAGCTTGCTGAAGGCTTCGGCGTAATCGAAGTCTTCGCCCATGGGGTTGGACTTTTCTGCATTCATGCGCAGGGGTTGCAGGTCGATACGGTTTGGCCACCAGTCCCGGTTGGACATCGGCTCGCCGGACGGCGCAGCATTGGCGTTGACAGAGAGGGCTGTCGCCAGGGCTACCGCCAGGGAGAGGGATTTCTTGAGCATTGGATTGCGTTCCTTATAGTCTCATCTATCGGACGAGGGAATCCTATAGGGTTACACAATCACCTTGAAATTAGGCGTTGTTATCGTCTCAATTAACACAGACAATCCATGAGAAAATTTCGATAGCCTACAGATATTACCCTGATAAGCGGCGCTAATTCATCGAACAAAAACCAACCCGGCACCCCCAGCCTCATACACACAGAATCCCCATGGAAAAAGTCGCCCTCTTTGTCGACGTGCAAAACGTCTACTACACCACCCGGCAGGCATTTCGCCGCAACTTTGACTACAACGCCTTCTGGTCCCGGGCCACGCAAGCCCGAAAGGTAACCAGGGCCATTGCCTACGCCACCGACCGCGGCGATAAAAAGCAGCGGGAGTTTCAGAACATTCTCAGAGCCATCGGTTTCGAGGTGAAGCTGAAACCCTTTATCCAACGCGCCGATGGCTCTGCCAAAGGCGACTGGGATGTGGGAATTACTATTGATGTACTGGAATATGGCAGAGACGCCGATACGGTGGTGCTGGTATCGGGCGATGGAGATTTTGATTTGCTGGCGGAAAAGCTGCGCCTTGGTTACGGCAGGAAGGTGGAGGTATATGGCGTCGCACCACAGACATCCGCCTCCCTGATCAATGCCGCGAGTCAGTTTATTCCGATCGAGGATAACCTCCTTCTGCGCTGATATTTGTCAGCAGTGAAAACGGCCCTTGGTAAACTCCTGTGAGCGGCCGTTGCCAGCCTATGAGGTTGCCGCCACAAAAGTCCGCTGTGTTGTCCCGTGTTCCGGATTGCGCGGCGCCAGCTCAACGCGGTTGCGGCCGGTATGTTTTGCGCGATACAGCGCAGCATCTGCCGCCTCAAACAACTGAATCGCTGACGAGTAGTTTCCTTGTTCCAGGGCTGCGACACCACAGCTCACGGTAAGAGAAATATCGTTCAGGCTCAGCTCCGCAACCAGGTGACGTAACCGCTCCGCCACAATTGCCGCTTGTGCACGGTTCGTGCGCGGCAATAGAATCGCGAATTCTTCCCCTCCATAACGGCAGGCCACGACCGGTTTACGAATCTGCTTTCTGACCAACTGCCCCAGTGCAGCGAGAGCCGCGTCGCCCCGCACGTGCCCCAAGCCATCGTTGATGACCTTGAAGTGATCCAGGTCAAGAATCAGCAGCGCCAGAGGCGTCCCATTGCGCTCGGCACTCGCAAACTCCTTCGGTAATCGCTCGTCGAAATGGCGGCGATTGAACAGTGTGGTCAACGGGTCTAGATAGCCACTCCGCTGAATCTCACCAACCCTCGCCCCCAGCGCCAGGGAAAGCAACACCATCTCCAGCAGCGCCCCCACCTGGAAGGCATTATGGGTAATACTGTTGTGCGGCAGCAGGCCAAATGTTTTCAGCATATAGATAACCACACTCACCAGTAGTGCCGTCCACCCAACGAGAAAATACCGCGCGGACACCGATCCCCCCAACAGACTGAGCACACCCATCACCATAAACAGCATGGAAAGCACCAGGGTCAGAATTGCCAGTATCAGAATCATGGGGCCATAGCTGACGAAGGGCGATATGGCAGTCAAAGGGAGCAGTGCGTACAGCAACACCCGGGCCAGTAGATCCGTGCGCGGAGCCAGCTGCGGACCCGCACATACAGTGCGCACAAACTGGATACCCAAAATCAGCGTGAGGCCAAGCAATGCCACCAGGCTCTGATTCGCCAACCAGGGATTTTCCGGCCACAGGTACTGGTAAGAGACACCGTTGTGCACTCCGAAATAGAGCCCATAACAGATTGCATACCCCATATAAAAGGCATAGGCGCGGTCGCGCACCGCGAGAAATAAAAATAGGTTGTAGACCACCAGCACGATGAATCCACCGTAGTAGATACCAAGCAGTAGCTGCTCTTTACTCAGCTGGGGAAGCAGTGCAATCTCGCTGCTGACACTGAGCCCGATATTCATGGAGCCCGCAGTCTGATAGCGCAGATAGTAAGTCCGGGTGGCATTACCGGGCAGGGTAATCGGGAAGATAAAATCCCGCATATTCAATGGACGAGTGTCGAACGCGCGGCGATCGCCGGTTGCAATCTGAGTCCAGCTGCCGTTGTCTGTGGGTTGCCAGAAATCCAGGTAATCGATCAGCGGATAGTCCTGACGGAATACCAGCTCGAGGGGCGCAGCCGTGGGATTATGCAGGGTGACCGCAACCCAGTAAGCGGCATCGCTGAAACCGAAATTGGTCCCGTCACCCTCACTGGTGCGCCAGCGTCCGGAGAAATCGGATTCCGCGACATCGCGAAAGCTCAGGCCACGGTGCTCGTCAACCAGTATACGAAGGTATGGAGAAAGACTCTGAGGAGACTGTGCGCCGCCCACAACAAAGGGCTCTGCCCGGACACTGACCGAGACAAAAATCATTGCCACACACAAAAGCCACTTCGAGAGACCCATCGCCGTCACTCCGTTCTTATTTTTCTACTTGCTACCGTAGTTTAATGCGCACACCCAATGTATCACTATTCATCGCGGTGGTATTGACTCCGTTTGTCCCAAATGCGAATGCGGGCGTTCCAGTTAGAGCTTCGCTGCTACCTCCTGTACCATGACGGCCGTGATGCGCTAATGCCGGCCAGATAAATCCCCCTACTCCGGAGCCACCAATGGAAATTTCCGCGCTCTATCACTTCCCGGTCAAATCTCTGCAGGGCCATAAGACCAAATCCCTTTCGCTGGACACCTATGGTGCGGTGAACGACCGCCGCTGGATGCTGGTAGATACCGACAATCAGTTCGTCACCCAGCGCCGCACCCGTGCCATGGCTCAACTCAAAGCGGCGGTGACCGCGACGGGCTTACAACTGGAAAGTGCCAGCGGTGAGCGGTTCGAGGTAAATCAGCCTGGCGCTGATTCCGAGCTGAGAAGCGTGCGTGTGTGGGGTGATGATGTGACAGCCCGGGATGCGGGCGATGATGTAGCGCAATGGCTGAGCGACCAGCTGCAGTCACCGGTACGACTGGTGGCCCAGGGGGCGGAGTTCCAGCGCCCGCTGGAGGCGCCCCGACAGGATCGCCAGGTCAGCTTCGCGGACGCGGCGCCTTTACTGGTTATCAGTCAGGCCTCCCTGGACGATCTCAACAGCCGCCTGACTGAGCCCGTATCCATGCTGCGCTTCCGCCCGAACCTGGTGGTCAGTGGCTGTGAACCTTTTGCAGAAGACGACTGGAAAACCCTGATTGTCCACACCCAAGACGGGCCCGTGACCTTCGACTGTACCCATCCCTGCGCCCGCTGCGCCATTCCCGGGCTCCACCCGTTTACCGGTCGCGCTCAGAAAGAGCCGCTGAAAACCCTGGCCAGCTACCGGCGCTGGGAAGATGGACAGATTTACTTCGGTATGAACCTGGCCCCGGCCACTGCCGACCAGCCCACGGCAACCATACAATTGGGAGACCCCGTAGAAATCCGCTAGCCTGTTTCAATCCGTTTGCCAGACAGGGAGAAACCCTATGAGTATCACCCGCGACTGTGCACAATTGCTGGAAGCAGGCAGTCGCTACCACGTGCACTACGGCGATCGCCTCGCCAACCACCTGCCCATGGTACTCATCGCCCTCGACAAACTGAGGGCTCCCCCTGATTGCCTGCGGCACGCGTTCGATCGCAGCACACCGCATCTGCAACCGCGCCCGGCGAGTCCAGTGGAACAGATCAGCGATCCCGTACAGGGACGCAACCGCGAAGATCGCTCCCCCAGCGTGCTGAATTATTACGAACGCCAGCTCAAACAGCTTGGTATCGCCAAATGTCTGCAACAGGAGCTGCCACCACTGCTGCCGTCCATGGCCACGGCCGCATTTCACGGGCTGATCCGTACCGCTTATGGCATCGACGCCCGCCACCTCGAAGAAGTGGCCATGGGCCTCACTTACTGGAACCTCGACTATCACGAATTTGCCAGCAGCGATCAGCGAATTCCCGCTTCACCAGCCGAAATCCTTGCCGCGGTGGCCAGTAAATACCCCGCCATTCCCCTAGCACCGGGAAATATTGCCGATCATATGCAGTCCGTTACCGGCCAACCGGGCTGGATGGATACCCCTATTCAGCCGCAATCGATTGGGCTGGAGGATATTGCGGATGTCGCCATACACGCCTATCTCGGCACCGGCGACTTTACCCTGCTCCACGGTGTAACCGGCTGTCACGCACTGCGTCTGATCCTGCCCTACTGCGACGATCGCGAAGCGGCACTGCGCTATTTCTGGCAAGGGCTGGTGATCGCGTATTTGAGTACCGGACCGAAAAATATTCTGCCCATTGAGAAGAGTGAACTGCGCTCCATTTCACAACGACAGGCGGAGATTGTAGAAAAGGCGCTGCACAGTGACGACGATCATGTGATCAAGCTGGCGTACAGTGCCCTGGAAGAATTCCATTACTATGGCAATTCCGCGTACCTCCGCGCGCTTTAAAATTCACGACATGTAGCCTCCCAAATAAAAACCCGCTTAACTTCCTGCCAACAAAAGGAATTTTTTATGGCATTGACTCCATCCACGATGATCCCGCTAGGCACCAACATTCCCGCCTTCACCCTCCCCGACGCGGAAGGCAAAACCATCAGCAGCACCGACTACGCCGGCAAACCGCTACTGGTCATGTTTATCTGCAACCACTGCCCCTTCGTAAAACACATCGCCGACGCCCTCACCGCCTTCGCCAACCAGACCATGCCCAAAGGCCTCGGTATCGTCGCCATCAACAGCAACGACTTCGCCAGCTACCCCGAAGACAGCCCGGCAAAAATGCGCGAGGAAATTGCACTGCGGGGATATCCGTTTGCCTATCTAGTGGATGAAGATCAGTCCGTCGCCAAGGCCTTTGACGCGGCCTGCACACCGGACTTTTTTCTGTTTGATCAGGAAGGAAAGCTGGCTTATCGCGGCCAGTTTGATGGCAGTCGACCAGGGAATGATGAGCCTGTGGACGGAAAGGATTTACTGGAGGCTGTGGATAAGATTCTGACTGGCGAGAAACCGAGCGAAGATCAGACGCCGTCTATCGGCTGCAATATCAAGTGGAAATAACGTGCTTACGAAGTAAATAGGTGAGCTGAAGTCAAAGTGCTGGGTATCTGTTTTCGAAAGCGTCGGCGACATGGACGTCGCCGACGCAGCGTACAGGGATGTATCCACAGCGGTTTCGAAAACAGATACCCAGTGCTTTGGCGCCACGAGATGACAACAAAGCACCTTGACTGTGAGATGCTACCTACGAAGCACTCTTCAAAAAAGCCAACATCCAGCGCGCCACCGCGCTCGCATGGATATCGTTGTGCAGGGACTCTTTGCCCTTCTCCACCATATCCACCCCGAACACCTCCTGACGCAACTCCATCAGGCCCTTCGAATACGGTTTGGTAAACTCCGGGTGCGCCTGCATCGTAAGCATGTGCTCACCCACCTGCAGCATCGCATAAGGACAGAAATCACTGGACGCAATCACCTTTGTCTTCGGCGGCAATGCCACCACCTGATCCTGATGACTCACCAGCAGACTGAACTGATCCTGCGGCTCCACCATCCAGCCCGGCGTCTCCTGCACCTCATAACTGTGCACACCCACACCCCAGCCCTTCTCCGACTTGCGCGCCTCACCACCCAGTGCCTGTGCAATCAACTGGTGACCAAAACAGATCCCCAGGGTCGGCTTCTTCCGGCGGTGCAGCTCCTGCACAAACGCCATCAACGGCGCAATCCACGGCTGATCATCGTAAACACCGGTTTTGCTGCCCGTCATCAGATAGGCATCCACCTCATCAATATCTTGCGGATACTGCCCGTGCTGCACCTCGTAGGTCACAAACTCCAGAGACAGATCCTCCCGCTGCAGCAGCGCCGCAAACATCTCCGGGTATTCACCAAACTCATCCACCAACTGTGGCCGCACATCATCCGTCTTCAGAACACCAATTTTCATCTCTTCACCTACACTACACCGGAAGTCCGAATTTGTGATCACATTATTGCGCCAGGACACGCCTCTAACAACCCTGCACACACCCGGAGATCGAACCTTTGACAGGCTGGCACCGGATAAGACGCGAAAAGGTTACGTAAACCAACGCCCGACTAGACTCAAAGTGTTGCGCGGATCCGATGTTTTGTAACGCCATGTAGTTCAAGGAGCGACCTCATGAAAACTCTCAGCCTCGCCGCCGCCCTTATAGTGGCCTCTCTGGGCGCCAATTACTGCCTGGCGGATTATGAACAGGGGGACGTTGTTGTCCGCATCGGCTGGGGCCTTGTGGATCCGGATGACGACTCCGACCTGCTGCGCATCGACAATAGCATCTACCTGGAGGATACCCGTGTCTATGTAGACGATGGAGACAGCGCAACCTTTACCGCCAGCTGGCTGTTCGCCGACCACTTCGCTCTGGGGCTGCTGGCTGCCCTGCCATTTAAGCACGACCTCGCGGTGGCTGGCCTGCCGGATCCAAACGGTGGCCTGCTGGGCAAAGTCGATCTCGGCAGCATCGAGCACCTTCCCCCCACCCTCACCGTACAGTGGTTCCCAGTGTGCAAGGAATCCTGGGTGCAGCCCTATGTGGGTATCGGTGTGAATTTCACCACCTTTATGGACGAGGACATCAGCAACGTCGCCCAGGAATACTTTGAGGACGTGCTCGACGCCAGCAGTAACGCCACACTGAGACTGGATGACTCCTGGGGCCTGGCCGGCGAGCTGGGGATCGACATTATGTTCGGCCGCGACAGCAACTGGCTGTTTAACGCGGCCGTCTGGTATCTGGACATCGATACCAAGGCGAAAATCGACTTCCGCACCAACCAGGGCTACAACACCCGCATCACCACCGATGTGGATATCGACCCCTGGGTGTATTCCGTCGGTCTCGGTTACAAATTCTGACCATACCGTTACGCGGGCACCGCCGGTGCCCGCCCCCGCCCCTGCCCTATCGCCCTGCCCCGTTCTGCCCAGCCCTGCGCAAACCCTGACAAACATTGCATTCTGCGCCAATTAACTGGCAGCATGTCCTTTATTAAACCGATAATTGGGCGGAACATTGCCCGAAAATTGCATAGCCAGAGAATAAAAACCGGTATCGCTGCGCCAAAAGGCATCGCTGTCATTTTTCATGTATGATTGCGCGCCATTTGATCATTTTTTAGCCGGCAGGCGAGCCACAGGAGAAATAATGACGACATCCACTTCCTCGAGTGACATCCAGCCTGCCGGGCCTGGTAAGAAAACCGCATTTACCCGCTTCCTCGATACGGTCGAGTGGCTGGGCAATCTGCTCCCTCACCCCATTACCCTGTTCGCCATGTTCGCCCTGGGCGTGGTGGTGTTGAGTGGCATCGCCTCATTCTTCGATCTCTCGGTGATCGATCCGCGCCCGGAAGGCGCCGCCGGCCGCTCCGCAGACGGGGTCATCCATGTGGTGAACCTGCTCTCCGGTGAGGGGCTCAGGACTATCGTAACCACACTGGTCACCAACTTTACCGGTTTCGCCCCCTTGGGCACGGTACTGGTGGCCCTGCTGGGTGTGGGCATTGCGGAACACTCCGGCCTGCTGTCTGCCGCCGTGCGCGGCATGGTGCTGAAGGCCTCCAAGCGCACCGTCACCGTGATCGTGGTGTTCGCCGGTATCATCTCCAATACCGCGTCTGAGCTGGGCTATGTGGTATTGATCCCGCTGGCGGCAATGATCTTCCACTCCCTCGGCCGCCACCCGCTGGCCGGTCTGGCCGCGGCCTTCGCCGGTGTCTCCGGTGGCTACAGTGCCAACCTGTTGCTGGGCACCGTGGACCCGCTGCTGTCCGGTATCACCGAATCCGCCGCGCATATGATCGACCCCAACTATGTGGTTGGCCCGGAAGTGAACTGGTACTTCATGATCATCAGTACCTTCCTGATCACCGCCCTGGGTAGCTGGGTGACCATGGCGATCGTCGAGCCCAAACTGGGCAAGTACGACAACAGCGAAGCCTCCGTGGACCTGTCCCAGGACAAGATGACCCAGCTCACCGCCGAGGAAAAGCGCGGCCTGAAGTTCGCCGGCCTCGCGGTACTGGGCGTGTGTGGTTTGCTGGCACTCACCATCGTGCCCGAGTGGGGCGTACTGCGTAACCAGGAGACTGGCGCCGTGGCCGGCTCCCCGTTCCTGAAGGGCATTGTGGCGCTGATCGTGGTGTTCTTTGCGATCCCGGGCTTTGTCTACGGCAAGACCGTGGGCACTATGAAGAACGACCGCGACGTGATCGACGCCATGTCCAAGAGCATGGGCACCATGGGCATGTACATCGTGCTGGTGTTCTTCGCCGCGCAGTTCGTGGCCTTCTTCAAGATGACCAACCTGGGTACCATCTTTGCGGTGCTGGGTGCCGAGGCCCTGCAGAGCATTGGCCTCACCGGCCCGATTCTGTTCCTGTTCTTTATCATGATGTGTGGCGTGGTAAACCTGAGCCTGGGCAGCGCGTCGGCCCAGTGGGCGGTGACCGCGCCGATCTTTGTGCCGATGCTGATGCTGCTGGGCTATGCGCCGGAAGTGATCCAGGCGGCCTACCGGATCGGCGATTCCGTGACCAATATCATCACGCCAATGATGAGCTATTTCGGTCTGATCGTGTCTTTCGCCACCCGCTACAAGAAAGACCTGGGCATGGGTACGCTGATCTCCACCATGATCCCCTACTCCATCTTCTTCTTTATCGGCTGGACCGCCCTGTTCTTCCTGTGGGTGTTTATTGCCGGCATGCCGGTGGGACCGGGCGCGGCGACTTACTTCAATATGTAAATCCCAACCTCCTCCTGACTTCCCGAAACCGCGCCTCCGAGCGCGGTTTTTTTTACCCGGCGCAATCGTCTCAGCCGCTTCCGGCGATCAGGATTGATTCTTGCAGCAGCGCATGGTTACCTCACTATTGGCTATGCATCGCAACACAGGAAATCCTTGTGAATAATAATTCGATCAAAAAGACACTCATCGCACTCGCGATATCCCTCACCCCAGCCTTCGCCCTCGTGCCCATGGCACACGCCGCCGAACTGGACAAACAGCTGAAGCAGACCGAAGACAAGGTCATCGAGTGGCGCCGCCACCTGCACCAGAACCCGGAGCTCGGCAACCGCGAATTTGAAACCGCCAAATACATCACCGAGCACCTGAAAGCCCTCGGTATGGAAGTGGAAACCGGCATCGCCCACACCGGTGTGGTCGCTCTGCTCAAGGGTGGCAAGCCCGGCCCCACCGTGGCGCTGCGCGCGGATATGGATGCACTGCCCGTTACCGAGCAGGTGGACATTCCCTTCGCCTCCAAGGCCAGAACCGAATACAACGGTGAGGAAGTGGGCGTGATGCACGCCTGTGGCCACGACACACACGTCGCCATGCTGATGGGCGCCGCCCAGGTACTGGCAGATATGCGCGATGAGCTGGCCGGCAATGTGCTGTTTATCTTCCAGCCCGCAGAAGAAGGCGCGCCGGATGGCGAGGAAGGCGGTGCGGAACTGATGCTGAAGGAAGGCCTGTTCAAAAAATACAAGCCGGACGTGGCGTTTGGCCAGCACGTGACCTCCAGCCTGCCGGTGGGTGTGATCGGCTACCGCTCCGGCCCGCTGATGGCGAGCTCCGATGAATTTCGTATCAACGTAAAAGGCCGCCAGACCCACGGCTCCCGCCCCTGGGGCGGTGTAGACCCGATCACCGCCGCGGCGCAGATCGTAATGGGCACCCAGACCCTGGTGAGCCGGCAGATCGATATCACCAAGGAACCGGCGGTGGTGTCCTACGGCGTAATCGACGGCGGTGTACGCAACAACATCATCCCCGACAGCGTCTACCTGAATGGCACCATCCGCAATTTCGATATGGACAACCGCCAGGAGATTTTCAAACGCCTCAAGGTGACCGCGGAGAAAATTGCCGAAAGCAGCGGAGCCGAAGCGGAAGTGGAAATTCTCGAGGGCTACCCGGTCACCGTGAACAATCCCGAACTGACCCAGGCCGCCATCCCGGCGCTGAAAGCGGCAGCCGGCGATGACAAAGTCATGGTGATCCCGAAAATTACCGGCGCCGAGGACTTTTCCTTTTTCGCCAATGAAGTACCGGGCTTTTACTACTTCCTCGGCGTCACCCCGAAGGGCACCGACCCGGCCACCGCCGCCAGCAACCACTCACCGCGCTTTTATGTGGATGAAAGTGCGCTGGCCATCGGTACCAGGGCGATTACCCAGCTGGCACTGGATTATTTCGAGCGTCAAAAAAACTGATGGGCAGACTGCGCTGCCCACAGCCCGGCGGCACGCCGACGTGTTTTCTTTACCGTAGATGAAGCCTGCCGATGGATACCGAAGCCATACGCCTGTTTGTGCGAGCCGCAGAAATGCTGAATATCAGTGCCGCTGGCCGCGAGCTGGGGATGGCACCGGCGGTGGCCAGCGCCAAACTGGCCAAGCTGGAAAAGTCCCTTGGCGCAGATCTGCTGCACCGCTCCACACGCAAGGTGGCCCTCTCTCTCGAGGGCGCCGAATTCCTGCCCTTTGCCCGAGAACTCCTCGCCCAGGAAGACGCGGCGTTTGCCGCCCTCGGCAAAGGTAACCTCGAAGCCACCGGCACCCTGCGCTTCACCGCCCCAAGCACCTTTGCGCAGCTATATATAGCGCCGATCCTGCCGGCGTTTATGCAGCGCCACCCCAAGGTCCATCTGGACCTGCGACTCACGGATACGGAATTCGACCTGATCGAAGGCAGCTTCGATCTGGCACTGCGCTATGCGGCACTGCCGGACAGCAGCCTGAAAGCGCGCAAACTGGCCGATGATGTTGTGGTGCTGTGTGCGTCCCCCGCGTACCTCGAGCAACACGGTGCCCCGCCAACCCCGGAAGCGCTCGGTCAGCATCAGCTGATCGCCTTTCGCGGTCTCGGTACTACCCCTCTGGTCGCCGCCGATGGCCGCCGCGGCGAGTTCGACCCGCGCACGGCCGGCTCCCGACTCACCATCGACGACGGCGCCAGCCAGCGGCTTGCCACCATCGCCGGTGCCGGTATCTCCCTGAACGCCCTGTGGAGCGTCAAAGCGGATCTGGATTCGGGTGCCCTGATCCGGGTGCTCCCCGACTATCAAGCCGATACCCGGGCCGCACTGTGGCTTGTCTACCCACAATCCAACGCCCTGACCGCCAAGGTGCGGGTGTTTATCGACTTTCTGCTTGAGCACATCGGACAACGCCCCACCTGGCTGCAATAGCCGTTTATATAGAAAAGCTAAAAAGTGAACTCCGATATGCACCGTTTTTATTGAAACGGGAAACGCCTATCTTAGTGGTATTCCATCAGAACGGTCCCTATACCACTTGCCGCGGGCACTGAAGACCACGGACCCCGGCAGCGACAGGAGCACACCATGAAAGCCATGATCCTCAACGAATACGGCGCCGATGCCCGCTTCCAGGCCACCGACTTGCCGCGCCCGGACGTACAACCCGGTCACCTGCTGGTGCGCGTCACCGCCTCCAGCGTCAATACCGTCGATACCATGATCCGCCAAATGGGTAAGGAGCTCCCTCTGGCACCGGATCTTCCCGCCGTGCTCGGCATGGACTTCGCCGGCACCGTGGAATCCGTCGGCGAAGGCGTGAATGACTTCCAGCCTGGCGATGAAGTCTACGGCTGCGCCGGTGGGCTGGCAGACCTGCAAGGCAGCCTCGCGGAATTTATGCTGGCGGACGCCCGCCTGGTCGCGCACAAACCCAAAACCCTCTCCATGCGTGAAGCGGCCGCGCTCCCCCTGGTTGGCATCACCGCATTTGAGGGACTGAAACGGGCTGGTACCCAGGCAGGAAAACGCGTACTGGTCCACGGCGGTGCCGGTGGTGTCGGCCACGTCGCAGTCCAGCTGGCGCGCCACTTCGGTGCCGATACATACGCCACCGGCCACGGCGAGCAATTGGAGATTATCCAAGGGTACGGAGCCACCGCCATCGACTTCAAAAAAGAGAAGGTCGCTGACTATGTGGAAAAACACACCGGCGGGACCGGCTTCGATATCGTGTTTGACTCGGTGGGTGGCGCGAACCTGGGCAACTCGTTCGAGGCTGCCGCACTCAACGGCCAAATCGCCACCACCGTCGCGCTGCTCGACCTGGACCTCAGCCCGGCCCATTTCAAAGGATTGTCACTGCATGTGGTATTTATGCTGATCCCCATGCTGCACAACGTGCAGCGGGAAACCCACGGTGCCATTCTGAAGGAACTGGCAAAAATTATTGATGCCGGCGCACTGACACCCCTGGTGGACGACACCTACTTTGGTCTCGAAGATATCGGCCGCGCCCAGGATCACCTCACGACTGGCAAAGCCATCGGCAAGGTTGTTGTAGAAAATTAATTGTTCCCTTACGCCAAGGCAGGGGCACAGCGCTCTTCCCAAAGGAAGGCGCTGGTCCTCACCGGGAGATAAATCCACATGAGAAAAATCACACTAACGGCAATAGCTCTGGCTACAAGTCTGTTTGCACTACCCACCATCGCCGGCGATCACACCGTCATTGCCACCGACAATATTGAGTGGGGCCTGCTCAACCCGCTCAGAGGGGATGCCAGCCCCAAAGCCGCCGACCTGTGGGGAGACCGGACCAAAGATATGGCAACCGGGATGCTGGTGAAATTCGACAAGGGGTTCTCTTCCCCACCCCACATTCACAACATCACTTACCGCGGTGTGGTGATTGAAGGGCGTATGCACAATGATGACCCGGGCGCGGAAAACATGTGGCTCTCCACCGGCTCATTCTGGACACAGCCCGCAGGGGAAACCCACATTACCGCAGCCAATGGAGAGCGCAACCTGATCTATCTGGAGATCGACAGCGGTCCCTATCTCGTGCTGCCCCCGGAGAAAGCGTTTGATAGCGGCGAGCGCCCGATCAATATCGATGAGCGCAACCTCGTCTGGCTGGATGCGAAAGACGTGACCTGGCTCGATAAGGGGAACGCGCAAGTGGCGTATCTCTGGGGTAAACCCAGTGCGGCCAATGGCAGCTTTGTCCGATTACCTGCCGGATTCAACGGCACCATCGAGAACCCGAACGGGTTGAAAGCGGTAGTGGTCAGCGGTGAGGCCAGCTACCGATGGAACAGAGACAAAACCCGGACATCGCTATCGCCAAGCAGCTTTTTCAGCGCCTCCACAGCGGGTAAGCATCGCATCGAAACTCAGGAAGGCGCGGTACTCTACATCAACTCCAATGGCAGCTACCGAATCGAGTAGCTACTGAGAATTCTGCCAGCACCGGCTGAGACGAGCGGCAAAGCACCCTGACTACGAAAATGGAGGCCTTATGAAAGCGAACAAGAAAACCATTCTGATCACCGGTGCCACCGATGGACTGGGTCTGGCCACGGCACAGGCACTGCATGCACAAGGGCACGAGGTTCTATTGCACGGACGCAGCGCAGCCAAGCTCGCCACAGCGCAAGAAACGGTTTTCGGGAAGGCCCCGGGTGCGGCAGAAAAAAATACCGCAGCTGGTAACCTCGCCGATTTTTCCGTGCTGGAAGAAGTACAAACGCTTGCTCAGGCGGTCACCAGAGATCACCCGGTCATTGATGTTCTGATCAATAATGCCGGTGTGTTTCAGGTTCCGGAAACGCGTACAGCAGACAACCTGGATATCCGGTTTGCGGTAAATACCGTTGCGCCCTTTTTGCTGACGCAATTGCTGATGCCAAACCTGGCCGCAGATGCGCGCGTGGTCAACCTGTCATCTGCCGCACAGTCGCCGGTCGATCTCCAGGCACTGGAAGGGCAGCGCCCTATCGCCGACGCCTTTAACGCCTACGCCCAGAGCAAGCTGGCACTGACCATGTGGACCGCAGACCAGGCTCGACGGAACGGGGATCAGGGCCCATTGATTGTCGCGGTGAATCCAGGTTCTCTGCTCGCCACCAAAATGGTGAAAGAGGGATTCGGGCAGGCGGGTAATGATATTCAGATAGGGACAGACATCCTTGTCCGTGCAGCCCTCTCCAGCGAGTTCGAGGGGGCCTCAGGGAAATATTTCGACAACGACAAAGGCGCCTTTTCCGCACCTCATACAGATGCATTGAATGCGGAAAAATGCCAGGCCGTCGTCGCCAGTATCGAATCGGTTTTACAGCGCGCCGGCGCCAGTTGTTGAACACCAACTGGCGCAAGCGAAAATCGCGGTGTTACGCGGATTCCGTGCGACGCTGAGGGCGACGACGGCGGTTGCCACTGTTATTACTATTGTTGTTGCCGTTGTCAGACGCTGACCGGCTGCGGTTACCGCCGTTGCCATTGCGACGATTCCCGTCACCGCGATTTCCATCACTACGGCTTCCATCACTACGTCGGCCTTCGCCGCGACCGGCACCACCGGAGCGACTACCAGAAGCGGCGCCGCGGCCGCCGTTGCCGCTGCGGTTACCGCTTTTATTGCCACCGCCACTTCTCGCTGCCGGCTTGGCACCACCGCGACGCACCTGATTGCCTTTTCCCGCTTTGCCACCGGAGGCCGGCAGCTGGTGATCCGGCTCAAAGCCTTCAATTTCTTCCCGCTCGATCGGCTTCTGGATCAGCTTCTCGATATCCCACAGCTGCTTGGCTTCATCCGCTGAAACCAGAGACACCGCCTGGCCGGAAGCACCGGCACGGCCGGTACGGCCAATGCGGTGCACGTAATCTTCCGGCACGTTCGGCAAATCGAAGTTCACTACCTGGGGCAGCTGGTCGATATCAATACCGCGCGCGGCGATATCAGTGGCCACCAGAATCTGCACCTTGCCGGCTTTAAAGTCGGCCAGGGCCTTGGTGCGCGCATTCTGGCTTTTGTTGCCGTGAATCGCTGCCGCCGGAATTCGGCTCTGTTCCAACTGTTTGGCCAGACGGTTGGCACCGTGCTTGGTGCGGCTGAACACCAGCGCCTGATGCCAGCCATTTTCCTTGATCAGATGACACAGCAGAGACGCCTTGCGGGACTTATCCACCGGGTGCAGCTTCTGGACCACCGTCTTGGTGGTGCTGTTGCGCGGCGCCACGTCGATTTCTACCGGGTCATTCACCAGGCCCTTGGCCAGGCTGCGGATTTCCGGGGAGAAGGTCGCAGAGAACAGCAGGTTCTGGCGCTTCGTCGGCAGTACCTTCAGGATTTTTTTGATGTCGTGGATAAAGCCCATGTCCAGCATGCGGTCGGCTTCGTCCAGCACGAGGGTTTCCAACTGGTCGAACTTGATCGCGCGCTGGTTGTACAGGTCCAGCAGACGGCCGGGGGTGGCCACAAGAATGTCTGCACCACCGCGCAGGCGCATCATCTGCGGGTTGATCTTCACACCGCCAAACACCACCGAGTGACGCATGGGCAGGTACTGGCTGTAGCTCTGTACGTTGTCGAACACCTGCGCCGCCAGTTCGCGGGTAGGGGTCAGCACCAGGGCGCGCACCTGGTTGTTGCGCGCGCGCTCACCGGCGCTCAGTTTGTGCAGCAGCGGCAGGGTAAAACCGGCAGTCTTGCCGGTACCGGTCTGGGCCGCCGCCATCACGTCACCACCGCGCATTACCACAGGGATGGCCTGCTCCTGAATCGGGGTGGGTTTGGTATAGCCCTGCTCCGCAACGGCGCGGGCAATTTCCGGCACAAGGCCGAGGTCTTCAAAAAGCATAGGTTTTCTTACTTGAGTGCAGCCTGCGGAACAATCACGCCGGCTCGCGTTGCGCCCGAGCCGTGGTGCTCCGGGCAAAAATTGGAATGCTCAACCCGCCGATCCCTTGTTTCAAGTCCAGTCAGACTTCAGATTCAGGGCCGATGTTCCACGGGGTGAGATTGGTTGCCGCCAAAGGCGTTGGCCGAATGTTCTCAATCGGCCGGGTGCGGCATTCAGTAGAAAGGGTTCAGACACACTGTTGAGAACAGCGTTCCGGAATTGAGTCGAAAATTAATTCGACCTACAGATGACGCAACTGGCGGTAGCGCCAGCCGCGGCACTATAACACAGCGCGGTAGACTGCCCAGTTTTAATTGCAATTTCGCACCGTGAACACTTTATGCAGGATTATTCACGCTCCTGACCGTGGAACCTTTCGAGACCAAAAGGCCCACCGTAGTATTTCTCCACCACAAAACGGGGAGGGCTAATTTATGTCTTACACGACCCACACGCTACGCGACGGCCGCGAAGTCAGCATCCGCCCGGTCAGGGCCAGCGACGGTGAACTGGAACGGGAGCTGATTGAGAGTCTGTCAGCAGACTCCAGCCGCATGCGATTTCTCGGCGGGATCGGCCAGGTCAGTCAGCAACTGATGCGCGTACTCACCGACAATGACGCGCAGCACGAAGCCTTTATCGCACTGTTTGAGGATGAATCCGGGACCCTGCACGCCACGGGTGTCGCCAACTTCGCCTGTGATCCGGATGGCCGCACCTGCGAGTGCGCCGTCGTGGTTGCCGATGACTGGCAAAACGTCGGCCTGGGTAAACTGTTGCTAGGCGAGCTGGTCGACGCCGCCAAAGCAGATGGCCTGGACGAAATCTACTCCATCGAATCCGCAGGCAATAGCGCCATCGACCACGTCGCGCGGGAACTGGGATTTGCCTGCAAGGCCGACCCGCAAGATTACACCACCTTGCGTTACTCTCTCAGCCTGCACTAGCTCAGTCTGCACTAACTCAGCCTGCACTAAACCTGCTCTGAGCTTGGCCTGCACTCACCCTCGCCAGCGCCGCTTGTCGGGCGCTGGTGACAGCGTGGCCATACCCGCGAAGCCGCAAAGGCCACGACCGTCATGTCCTTAGAAAACTTGCCAACGGATGGAAGCTCCGGCACTTTGGGCTATACACATAAGAGCTAATAATAAATCCGGAGGTTCCCATGGAATCCAGCCCTCTCATTTCGATCGGTCTCCCGCTGTCCCTGTTCATCATCATGATCGGTATCGGTATGACCCTCACCGCCCGGGACTTTCACCAGGTCACCGTGAAACCCGCCGGCCTGATTATCGGCACTATCACCCAAATCGTGGTCATGCCCCTCGCCGCCTTCGCGCTTGCATGGGCACTACAGCTGCCTCCGGCAATGGCGGTTGGACTGGTAATCATCGCCGCGTGTCCCGGTGGTACCACATCAAACCTGTTTACCCTGTTGGCCAAGGGCAATGTGGCACTGTCTATTGTTTTGACCGTATCTGCCAGCCTGATCACGATCATGAGCCTGCCGCTGTTCGCAAACTACGCCCTGCAAGCTTTCTCCGGCACACAACAAACTATTTCTCTGCCATTCGGGAAGACGGTATTGATGTTGTCTGCGATCGTTTTACTACCGGTGGCCATAGGCATGGGCGTGAAGGCGCTGCGCCCGGCCCTGGCTGCACGCGCGGAAGGGCTGGTCAGCGTGTTTGGCGGGCTGGTCCTTGCAGTTCTGATCGCCGGTATTATCTACGGCATGCGCGACCGTGTTGTCGACCTGCTGATCCAGGCCGGCCCCGCAACCGTCGCCCTGAATATTCTGGGTATCGCTATTGGCCTGCTCTGCACCCGTGCTGCCGGGCTGGGAAGCCGCGAACGCCTTGCGGTTGCCACCGAGCTGGGTATCAAAAACGGCACACTCGGATTGATGGTGACACTCACCCTGCTGCAATCCAATGAGATGTCGGTACCCTCGGCCATATACGGCGTCATCATGTTCCCGATCGGATTCCTGCTTGCCGCATACGGCCGCCGGCTCGCCAGGGCTTCAGTGACCTCCGCAAGCGCCGAAGAGCCCTCCCGTACTGCCGAAGCTGGCTAAACGACAGCCCGCCTGGCATTCACTCGAAATGCCCCGTAGAGTGGCCTCACCACAACATGTGAGGCCACCCATGCTCCTCAAACGCTCACCTAGCGCCCTTCGCTCTGCCCTCGTCACTCTGCTATTCCTACTCGCAGGCTACACAGCCTCGGCATCGGCCGAATCAACTCCGCAGCAGGTAACGAGCCCACTGCTCGAATACCGGGATATCCCGTGGGCAAAGGCCGGCGGCAAGACCCTCACCACTGACATTTTTGTGCCTGACACCGGCCGCCAACGGTATCCGGTTGTGATCATCTATCACGGCGGCGGCTGGCTGATTAACGACAACAGCATCATGGAATCCACTGCCAGATACCTCGCACGCAATGGCGAGTTTGTGGTCGCCAACATGAACTACCGACTGCTCGGTGACAATAACAACACCACAACCATGGGCGAAATTATTGAGGACGCGCTCGGCGGATTTCTGTGGGTAGAAGCGCATATTTCCAAGTATGGCGGTGATCCGGGCCGTATTGCCGTTACCGGCGATAGCGCCGGTGGCCACTTGAGCGCCATGGTCGTGCTCGCTGCGACTAATCTGAGCAGTAAACCTTTCGGCCCGGGTAACCTCTCATTCCGGCCTACCTATATCCCCGCCGGAAAAACACCGGAACAGATCGCAAACCGGGAACAGAGCCCGATAAAAGCGGCGGTACTGAGCTACGGTGTGTTTGATCTTGAAAAGCGGGTCCGCGAAGGTCTGGAGTCTCCGGGTAACGGCTTCTGGCAAATGGGCGGCGCCAAAGCGCGTAGCATTTTCGGGAACGATATCAGCGTCGCCACACATCCGGAGCTCTACCAGGCCGTATCGCCAATTCACCTGATACCCAATGTACAGGACCGAAAGCTACCCGCAATATTTGCTCACGTCGGCAGCAGGGATACAGCGACACCGCCAGCAGCCGTTAAGAAGTTTGCAGATCATCTGGAAACGGCGGGGCAATCAGTAGTATTCAAAGAGTACGCAGACAAAAATCATGCTTTTCTCGATAATGGCTGCAACGAATATCTAGGCAACTGTTTTGATGATGATGCACCGGACACTCTGGACGACATGATCCAGTTTCTGCAAACGCATCTGAAATAACATCAAGGTTCATATGGCACATTGGGCTCCATCAACTACTGACGAGCCCTTGTCGAGCCTGATCTTACCCAGATAAGTGGACACCCTAACGATGCGTATTTTCGCAAAAATTAGAACGTAGCGACGCGATTTATCAAATTTCAGCTTTTCCTAGAGCCATCGCTTGGCTTCGGAAATTACCGTTTCCAGCCTCTTCTGAAGCGCCCTATTCCGCAGAGCGCAAAGGTATAGCGTTTCGCTGACCGGGCTAGAAAGTTGATGAGCTTTAATCTGCTCAGGCCGTTGGAAGGCTTCAACCGCATGTGCCGGAAGAATGGTAAAACCCAGCCCCATACTTACCGGTTCCAAAATCAGGCCAATCTGGTTTGAGAATCCCGTTCTTGGAAACAGGTTACTGTGCTGAAATTCAGGGTAATTGGCACCGAGAAGCAGGTTAGCGTGATGACTCCCGTCAGGGTGGTCGATAAAGCCAAGTGCCATCAACGTGTCCCACTCCGGCTCTTTGACTGAAGCAGGTGTTACCAACAGCAGCGACTCTTGCGCGACCGGCGTGCAAACCACATCGGCCAGGGTGGGTTTCGACGTCATGAATCCAATATCAACGGTAGATTCAGCGATTGCATTTTCCACATCGGCATTGGGTGCAAACCGATAATCAATAACAAGCTTCGGATGCTCGCTCTGCAACTCCAGCAAATGTGGATACAACTTAAGCCCGACACTTCCCGGCGACATCACCCTCACAACTCCTTCGTAGGGCGGATCGTCTCGAATGTTCTGCTCCAGATTCGACAACGCGAGGAGAATACCCTGCGCGTCGGCATAAAGTCTTTCACCGGTATCCGAGAGTGAGAACTGCTTGCCCTGCCGTACAAGCAGCTCAGTGCCGAGCTGCTCCTCCAACTTTCGGACGTGCTGACTAACCCCGGACTGCGTCATATGGAGCCGCTCTGCGGTACGCGTGAAATGACCAACTTCAACCAGTGTGCAAAAGCTGCGTAACCAAGTGGTATTTATCATTACATTATGAAATCTAAATGATCACAAATCATAATTTTACGTAATAATAAGTATTATGTAACCTTTTCTTACTCACCAGAGGAGGACAGCAATGAGCAACGTTTATCCAAGAAATTTTTCACATATTGGCATATCCGTGCCGGACCTTGAGCGCGCCGTTAAATTCTATACAGAGGTCATGGGTTGGTATCTGATTATGGAGCCAACCGAGATCGAAGAGGACGACAGCGCCATCGGAGAGATGTGCACCGATGTATTCGGCGCGGGCTGGGGGAGCTTCCGTATCGCTCACCTATCGACAGGAGATCGAATCGGAGTGGAACTTTTTCAGTTCAAAAACCAGACCAACCCGAAAGACAATTTCGAGTACTGGAAAACCGGGGTTTTTCACTTCTGCGTACAAGACCCGAACGTCGAAGAACTTGCACAGCGCATCGTGGCTGCTGGTGGTAAAAAGCGCATGGAGAAGCCGCGCTACTATTACCCCGGCGAGAAGCCGTACCGCATGATTTATATGGAAGATCCGTTTGGGAACATCGTAGAAATTTATAGTCATAGCTACGAATTGATCTACAGCGCGGGAGCCTACTGACGGTTCACCAGCAAGAATACGATAAAGGCTTAGCGAGGCTAAAGGCTCCCTGAGCGCCCAGCGCAGGCGCAGCTAGCGTGGAGCATATTTTGTGTTAATGTTTGAGCGCCAGCGAGTAACACAAAAGGTGCGTAGCGTTGGTTGTCGCTCTGCCGCTGTTTGTTATGCTTGACTACACCACTGACTTACACTAAAACCGCTACATGTAATTTTTAGTGCCCGATCAAATTGAATTATATTTATTCAGCGTCATTGATCAGTGTAAATCAAAGTAGAAAACCTTTAGGCTTTGCACAATGAAGCACTTCGTGCAAACAAGTCATACATTCGGTAACAATAGGATTTCCATTCTTATCTTCTACATATAAGCCGACCCCATTATCTTCATGGCTCATCATTCCGGTGCATGAATTCGGATCGTCCAGATGATAGCAGATATTGTACGCCAAACTTTCTTGCTCCAACATAACGAGTTGCGAAATTTCTTCAGGAGATATTCCCTTGCTAATGAATTTTTCAACTATCGGAATTACAGGGTTTATTGTTCTACTTGGGTTTCTATTGGCCCACGCTTTTTCATTTTCTATACGATCTTTTGAATAAGATGAATTATTAGGGTTTTCGATGTATTGCCAAATTGACCATAAAAATAAAAATTCAATTACATCTCCACGACGATACTCGGAACTACTCGCCCATTGAGTTGGCGATTCGACATCAAGAGTCTCAATTAGCTCCTTAAACTCTTCCATAGACTTAGGAAATTTTAGATTCATATTTCGTAACTCCCTTTGAACCGAGACGCATAACGCCCAGCGCAGGCGCAGCTAGCGCGGAGCGCCTTTTGTGTTAATGTTTGAGCGACAGCGAGTAACACAAAAGGTGCGTAGCGTTGGCTGTCGCTCTGCCGCTGTTTGTTAGGTTTTTACTCACCGGAGTTACGCCACAACGGTAACCTTGCACCGAGTGAAAAACCACCACCTATAATAATGCAGGCGAAAATCATATATGAAAAATTACTTCTAAAACAGGCAAATGGGTTAGCATGGCACCAATTATTGTAAGGGAAATAATATACTTTCAGACCCCAGAGTATTGAAATTAGCAGACAAACGAGAGCGACTCCAAAAAACGAAGCGAGACGAAATTGGTTTAAGATTAAAATTGAAGGAACACCTATGATGCCCACGCCCAGGAGTATGAATGGAGTAAGCAAAACATATAAGTAGATAAAGTAACCTGGAATATGAATCAGCATCTCTTGAAATGTAAATATTCCCTGATCGATTTTTCCGAAGCCGATTTGGACAGCATTGATCAATGCATAGATAGCTGCCGCTAGGAGGGAGCCAAAAATACCAAGGATAACTCTGCGCCCACTAAATTTACTGAAGGACGTAGAAAATTCACGATCTTTTCTAGAAAAATAGTATGCAACGCAAAGGAATCCAGATATTACAAGTACCGGAATCCAAAAAAGTAAAACAAATCCATCTGTTGCCATTACGGAAACCTAACGCCCAGCGCAGGCGCAGCCAGCGAGTAACACAAAAGGTGCGTAGCGTTGGCTGTCGCTCTGCCGCTGATTGTTAGTGTGTTGGCGGGGACCATATGATTAATTTTGGTTTAGCACTCAAAATTGACTGACTTCCTGAATCAATACTTACAGTTACCGAAAATTTTTCGCCAGGCATTGCTGGAAGATAACTTATAAGAGCGCCTGCAGATTCGGCCGCAAAAAATGCATCAGGCAAATAGTCTCGATCTAGCTTTTCTACAACCCCATGGCCTTCTTTGACTATTCGATACGTAAATTTGACTTTCGATAAATTTTCCTCGCAAGCAGGAAACCTAGGACCGCCTTTCCCGTTGAACTGACAAAGCAATCTTTGTCTATTTTCTTTCGTAGTCTCGTACTCGATAGCTACAATATACCTGCCCTCTGTATCAGCCACAAAGTTGGCTGTGTACTTTCTACCGAACTCGTTAATTGCCAATGAAATAGGTACAAATTTCTCATTGATCGGCGAAGCACAGCAGGCCATTCCGAATGAAAATAATGATAAAAACAATACTCTAAGCATAATAGTTACCAGATTCCCTTCTAGACACTAACGCCGCGCTCAGGGGCGGCTTACTTTGTGCGCTTTGTTGCGCAGCATAGGAGCGAAGCGACCGCGCAACAAAGTGCACAAAGTAAGCCGTCCCAATGCAGCGCCTTGTTAACTGTGTTACTCGAAATGGTAGGCATTATGGGGACCTAACCTGCCCATGTATGAACCTACAAAATGACGATCCGATACGCTCAACAGCTTTGGAATAGGCAGCTCATCATCCTCTATGCGTTTTGCATGGCTCAGATATAGAGTGGTCATATAAAGGGCCGCAATAGAGTTTAGGCAATGCTTAAGGCTCGCTTTGCTAAAGTGCTCATGACGTCCGTGCTTAACCTTGTTGTGAGCGCTCCACCAAACTGGTGAAGAGTCGGCTTTCCAGTCAATCCATGGCGTTAAAGTTACACCATACCTAGGAATAGTAACCTGAAACTCAATAAAATCTTTGGTGTTAGCTGCTATCACTTCATAATATTCATTGATGCGATTTGGAGAGCTATCGGGACAAAACACTTCGCAGAGCTGCTTTAAGGTTACCTCTACCTCGGAGCAGCAAGACAAAAAAAGACGCGCAATTTCGATAGAGAATGTATCTTCGTTCGCTGATAAATCAACAAATCGTGCAAGCCTCTCTAAATCTGACTCTAAGGCTAAGAAGTAACTCCAATTTATTGATGTTTCGTTTCTTTGAATGCCCAAATGATCCCTCCATGAACAGTTAACGCCGCGAGCAGCGGCAGATTACTTTGCGCACTTTATGCGCGAAAATGGGAGCGAAGCGACCCGCGTATAAAGTGGGAAAAGTAAGCTGTCCGGTGGAGGCCCGCAGGGCCGGAACGAATTGCCTCGCTTTGTTAGAGTACTCACTGCGCTTGCTTAGGGGGCCAAATCTTAAGACCCAATACTACCAAACATGCTACAAATAGTCCCTGGACCGCAGCAATTACCGGGATTAATGGAATTGTATAAAGCGAGAGATCTGGCATATTCTTAGATGACAGGATAGCTAGCAGAAGTAACGGCAAAAACAGAACGGTTACGCCAACCGTCCAGCCCCTCCAAACTCTCCAAAATAAATTCATTTTAGTACCAACACTAATATTTAAATTATTTTCCATTCATTGCTTCGTATTACGCCGAAACTCTAACGCCGCGAGCAGCGGCAGCTTACTTTGTGCGCTTTATTGCGCAAAAATGGGAGCGAAGCGACCGCGCAATAAAGTGGACAAAGTAAGCTGTCCGGTGGAGGCCCGAAGGGCCGGAACGAACTGCCTCGCATTGTTAACGTGCACTGCCCTTTGGGCCGCTACGGATTAAATTTGCTACTTGAGACCTGCCGCCCACACCCATATAAAAAGGGTGAGAATTAGCTAAAAGTCTCTCTCTACTTTACAACAAACCTGGAGTGTCGAGCGACGCTGAAATTGGGCCGCCTAACTTGCAGCCAACAATTTTTAGCAGACTATGCTTTTCTCCATAATTTTGGATGTCCGGTAAAATCCCGAAGCAAAAACCTTCTTTCTATCCGAACCTGGACTCAACCACAATCCGCTATTCAATACTTTTTAAATTCGATTTTTCTCAGCCAGCCCACGAACTACTTTCTTGCCTCAGCACGTTAACGCCGCGCTCAGGGGCGCCCAATGCTATGCACCTTTTGTGCGAAAATGAGAGCGCAGCGACCAGCACAAAAGGTGCATAGCGTTGGGCGTCCCGCGGAGGGCCAAAGGCCCGGAGCAAACTGCAGCGCCTTGTTAGGCATACTTAGCAAAAAGTTTGTCAAGCGTTAAGGACCTATATATTAGGATCAAGACGAGAAAAAGTAGCGCAATCAGATTAAAGCCAAAAACGAATGGACGGTCACTACCATACGAAAGCGCCCACTCCAAGCCTATGTGAAAGTACTGCCATGAATAAAGATAAGCATTAGGTGCAAATTGGAAATAAATGATATACGTAATAGCAGACGAAAATTTATAAATGAAATAAGATGTATATAGAACTGGAATTTGCGCTATAAAAGATAGCAGTAGGTTTCTACTTTTTTGATCGTTCTTCATGAACTCATACGCCCCAAATATCTGGTAGCCGTACAGTAGAATAGCGATCCCCAGGAGCATCCCGACATTCTTATCTGAGGGCTGGTCTTGCCAAGTAAAATAAAAAACAGTAAAAATTCCAAGGACACCTGTTACATATGAATAGATGAGCAAGTTCCATCGAATAGTTTTTGTTATAGAATCCACTAAAATTTTTCCTATTTTGCCTAACAGTTTTATTCATAAGCCCCAGATATAGACATAATGTCTACATCTGGGCATGGGATGTCTATATATACCCATAATGGCTATATATAGCCATGCCGCCTCATATCGAATATGTCTATATCTAGACATATATTCCTACCCGCATCATGGATCTACATCCGGCCAGGATCTCGCCAATCAGGGCCTTCAACCCGTTGTAAGTGGGTATTTTTCTTTGAGGCAAAAATAACAAAGCCCCGCAAGGCGGGGCTTTGGAGTCAACTGACTTCGGCAAGGTTACCCTTGCTTTCGAGCCACTGCTTGCGATCGCTGGCCCGCTTCTTGGCGAGGAGCATATCCAGCAACTGGTTACTGTTGTCTCCCGCGTCAATATAGAGCTGGACCAACCGTCGCGTATTGGGGTCCATGGTGGTTTCACGCAATTGTAGCGGGTTCATCTCACCCAGGCCTTTGAATCGGGTTACCTGTATTTTCCCTTTCTTTTTCTCGGCGGCGATGCGATCGAGAATTCCCTGGCGTTCAGCGTCGTCCAGTGCGTAGTAAACGTCTTTGCCAATATCGATACGGAACAGTGGCGGCATGGCGACATAGACGTGGCCGGCAGTGATCAGGGGACGGAAGTGGCGCAGAAAGAGCGCACACAACAGAGTGGCAATGTGCAGACCGTCGGAGTCGGCATCGGCGAGGATGCAGATTTTGTTGTAGCGCAGCCCTTCCAGATTGTCGCTACCGGGATCAACACCGAGGGCAACGGCAATATCGTGCACTTCCTGGCTGGCGAGGATTTCACTGGAGTCGACTTCCCAGGTGTTCAGGATTTTACCGCGCAGGGGCATGATGGCCTGGAATTCGCGGTCGCGCGCCTGCTTTGCAGAGCCGCCGGCGGAGTCCCCTTCCACCAGGAAGAGTTCTGAGCGGCTGGCATCGGCGCTGGAGCAGTCGGCGAGCTTGCCGGGGAGTGCAGGTCCCTGGGTAACTTTTTTGCGCGCGACTTTTTTCGCTGAGCGCAGGCGTTTTTGCGCATTGCTGATGCAGAGCTCGGCGAGTTTGTCACCGTCTTCGGTGTGCTGGTTGAGCCACAGGCCGAAAGCATCTTTGGCTACACCGGAAATAAAGGCGGTGGCTTCACGGGAGCTGAGACGCTCCTTGGTCTGACCGGAAAACTGCGGATCGGCGAGTTTGGCGGAGAGTACATAGGAGCACTGCCCCCAGATATCTTCCGGTCCGAGCTTAACGCCGCGTGGCAGCAGGTTGCGGATTTCACAGTATTCACGCATGGCATCCAGCAGCCCTGCACGCAGACCGTTCACGTGGGTGCCACCCTGGGCGGTGGGGATCAGGTTGACGTAGGACTCAGCGGTGACTTCACCACCTTCCGGCAGCCATTGTACAGCCCAGTCTGCGGCCTCGGTCTGCGCGGCGAAGTTGCCGATAAACGGTTCTGCGGGCAGCACTTCCCAGCCCTGGTTTGCTGCGGCGAGATAGTCCTTGAGCCCGTCTTCGTAATACCACTGGTCGGATTCACCATCCTGCTCATTGATAAAGGTGACGTTCAGGCCCGGGCAGAGCACGGCCTTGGCACGCAGCAGGTGGCGCAGGCGCGGTACGGAAAACTTGTGCGAGTCGAAGTATTTCGGGTCCGGCAGGAAGCGCACACTGGTACCCGTGGTGCGCTTGCCACACTCTCCGACCACTTCCAGATCGGAGGCTTTTTCACCGTCCTGGAAACCAATGCGGTGCACCTTGCCATCCCGCTGAATGGTCACTTCGAGCACCTTGGACAGGGCATTCACCACGGAAACACCGACGCCGTGCAAACCACCGGAGAACTGGTAGTTGTTGTTGGAGAACTTGCCACCCGCATGCAGGGTGGAGAGGATCACTTCCACCCCCGGACGCCCCTGCTCCGGGTGAATATCCACAGGCATGCCGCGGCCGTCATCGCTGACGGAGATGGAGTGGTCTTTGTGCAGTACCACTTCGATTTTCTTGGCGTGCCCGGCGAGGGCTTCGTCGACACTGTTGTCGATCACTTCCTGGGCGAGGTGGTTGGGGCGCGTGGTCTCGGTGTACATCCCCGGGCGCTTTTTCACCGGGTCCAGCCCCGTCAATACCTCGATATCTTCTGCGGAATAATTAGCCATAGAGTTCTGCTCGCCGTGGCCGGCGCCTACTGCTTGGGTGTTGTTATTGATTGATTCGGGAACAGGAAATCTACCAGCGCGGGCATATGCCGGGCAAATTCCTGAAAACTATGATCGCCACCGTCTTCGATGGTCTGCCGCTGGCCGCGGTAGAAGGCTTCCGCCTCGCGATAATCCAGGGTTTCGTCACCGCGCTGGGCCAGCAGCCAGTAGCGGCCACTGAGTGTAGCCGGAATACCGGATTCCAGTTGCCGCATCTTATCCACATCCTGCGGGCGCAGGCGATAGGTTTTATCCTCACCACTGTATGGCTTCAGATTCTGGTCCAGATAATTCGGCATAAACCGTGACGGTGTGACCGCGGGGTTGATGAGCACTGCCGGGAGCCTGTGCTGTTCTGCCAGCCAGGTACTCCAGAAGCCGCCCATCGAGCTACCCACCAGACCGATCGGGCCGCGGTGGTTGCTATTGAAATCTTCCAGCGCCTTGCCCAGTGTCATGGCGGCCTCCGCCGGATAAGGCGAGACCAGCGGTGCATAGAAAACAATATCCGGGCGAACTTCCTGCAGCCACGCTTTGAGTTCCTGGCATTTGAAAGACTGTGGTGAAGACAGGAACCCGTGCAGGTACACCAGCAGCGGGCGATCCTGCGGCTGGGGACTGGGGTGCTGAGGGCTGCGGTGTTGAGGGTTGGCATGTTGCGACATGCAGGGGATTATAACGATGCCGCCGGCAGATGTACCGGCGGCGGTAACGATGAATTTATTGAAGCGATTCGTCGAGGCTGGCAAAGGCGCGGCGCAGATCGACCTTCATATCCCTCCAGAAGGTAACACTGGTAAAACGCTCGAAGCGGCCGCCCGGACCGAGGCTGCCGAAGTTTTCGCCGATATCGCGGCGGTCACTGAAGCGCATCACGGCGTTGCCATTGCTGTCTTTGAGCTCACCGGAGAGGGTGCCGTAGGCGCTCTGGTCGGTGTAAACACGCCACAGCCACGGCTGCGGGTCCAGTGGTGCACCGAGCGCAAAGCGGCTCAGGTCGAGCTGCATCACGTAATCCGCTTCCGCCTTGTCGGTGACCAATTGGCTCCGACGCGGCGCGAGGAAGCGCTCGTTCAAGGTTTCTCCCATCACTTCCTGTAGTTTGACCAGATCCTTGTCGCGCAGTTCGTAGTCCTGAGCGCGCAGCGGTGAACCGGCGGTTGGGAAACGCTTGTTGTACTGCACACCCACCGGCTCCAGATACACCTTGGCACCGCTCAGGTCAAAGGCATAGGCTGCACTGACACTGTCCAGCCCGGTCTTGCGGGGCAACAGGCCGTCCGCCTCGTCTTCTGGCGATGCGACCGGTTGCTGGGCGCAGCCGGCAACCAGTGCCGCCGCAAGAAACAGCAGGGGTAAGAATTTCTTATGAATAGTCTGCATGGTGACCTCACTTCCTGATGAACACATAAGTTGTTGCAGAAGAGGCTGGCAACCCGCCGGCCTGCCGTCTGCAGGAACCCGGTACCACTGAACCGCGAATTCAGGTGCCATCTTAGAGTAGATGAGCGGCCAATAAGTCACGAAAGACAGGTTAAGAAGTGCAAATAGATTATTGGTCTGCGTTCGCGGAGCTGCGCGGTATCAGTATCCGGAAGATGCCAGGTCGACACTGTATTCGGCGATGGCGACCCGCTCTACACCGGTGTCGTAGTGTCCATCGTCGTGCAGGTCGAACCAGCGGTAGCCAGGCATTTCACTATCCACAGCAAAGGGACCGCTGCCCGGAGTGAACTGTACCGAGGTGGACGGAGTGGCGTGCAGGCCGATGTCACCGATATGGCTATCGAACTGCTGGTGCACGTGCCCCCAGGTAATTGCACGCACATTTTCAGTTTTTTGCACCAGCTCGATAAATGCCTCGCGCCCGGCCTTCAGCATATGGCCATCAATCCAGTGACTGCCAACGGCCACCGGCTGGTGATGCATCATCAGCATCAGCGGGTGATCGGCGTGACTCTCGATCAGATTTGCGATGCGCGCGAGCTCGGCGTCGTCAAACCCACCACAGATCTGACCGGGCACACTGGTATCCAGTAACAGCAAACGCCAGTTGCCCACGCTGACCACTTCCGGCCGGCGCTTGGCCGCCAGCTGATCCATTCGCTGGGGATTGTCGTGATTACCGGGGAGCCAGAACCAGGGAGACCGCACCCGCTGCATTTTATGCAGGAAGCGGCGATAGGATGCTTCGGAGGCGTTTGCAGAAACATCGCCGGTCACCACCATCAACTCAGGGGCTACCGGGGATTTGTCGATGGCGACAAGCACTTCGTCCAGGGTATGACCGGTGTCGAGGCCCAGCAACTGATAATCCGGCCGGCCGCCTATATGGGGGTCGGTAAACTGGATCAGCCGATGTGCTGCTTGTGCTGGATTGTTACTCACTTTCTCACCTTGCCGATACATCCATGTACGCCTGTACGATGCCCGGCGACTACTCAGGTCTATTCAGGTCGGCGGTTGAGTTCCGAAGGGGAGAGTAACTTCGGCGCGACCATTGGCCAGGCAATGGGCCAACCACTCACTCAGATAGCGGTTGACCTGTTGGCGCTCATCTTCATTGTGCATGGCCGGATTGGGGTAGCGGAAATTCAGTCCATCACCACCAACCGGGCCCTGTCCGTTCACTGCGACGACTTCCGCCATACGTGCATCGTGATAGAGGCGCACGGTAATCGGCGGCGGCGTCAGCCAGTGTTTGTCCTTGTCACTGGAAACGCTGGCCGAGGCCTGCAGACACACTTCAGTGGTGTACCTGCTGCGATCCAGTACGGCAACTTCCAGAGTCCCGTGAGGGATCTGGTAGCGCCAACTCTGATTGTTTGCGAGCTCCGGCATCAACTTGCACAGGCGAAGATAATTTGCATCGCAATCGGCGTGGTACGTAGGCAAATCCACCCGAAAGCGGTCTTTGCCAACTGCTGTCGCCAGGCTGCGAGACCCCTCTCGCGGCGGCGATGCCGTTTTATTTCGGCCTGTGTCTGCCGGTACCGCCATTATCGACACTCCTGTTGAGTTCACGCCGTGACTGATCTCTCAAAATATCTGCGGCGAGATGAAATTTCGGCTTATCGGGCCTGTCGACGTACAAAAAGCGTACAATTTGCTAAGTACATCTCCGGTCAGAAAGCGGGAGCCCCGAGCCGAGAGACTGAAAGGCACACGCCGCTAGTAACCATTCACTACCTTGGCAGTTTCCGGGGGTGATTGCCATTAAAGTGTAACTATCAAAGGAATTATAAGGTTAAGAGGGGCGGATCCATGCGACCAGAGATCCGCTATCGGTACCCGGGCTCAGTCCAGACGATCCCGGTTCAGTTGCAGCCACTGCAGGCTGATGACGCTCGCCGCATTGTCGATCGCGGCATCACCGCTTTCCAAAGCCGCCATGACAGCGTCCAGAGGGAACACTCTCAGGCGAATATCCTCGTGCTCGTCGGCGAGGCCAAATAGTCCCTCGATACCCCGAAGGTCCGCACAAGCACAAAAAAGGTGCATGCGTTCGCTGGATCCCCCGGGGCTTGGCAGGTAACTGCGGATAAAGTGAAGCTTCTGGACCTCGAGCCCCGCCTCCTCCTGCAGCTCGCGGCGCGCGACTTCCTCAAGGGATTCACCTTCCTCGACCATGCCCGCAACAACTTCCAGGCACCAGGGGCTGGGGTCCCGCTCCAGAGCACCAATCCGAAACTGCTCGGTCAGGGCGATCAGCTGATGCTGTGGGTCATACAGCAGCACCCCCACGGCGTTGCCGCGCACAAACAGCTCACGCTCCATTTCGCCCCCCCAGCCGCCGCGATAGAGGCGATGGCGCAAGCGCAGTTTTTGCATCTTGAAGAAACCGTTGTAGACGGTTTTACGCTCGACAATATCCACCGCGCCACGGGTAAACTGGGGTTTGAGATCCGTCTTTTCACTCATTGCGCCGTTTTCCTTTCTCGCCAAAATACCGGCCTCAGTCAAAACCCACGTCGTTGTACGGTGGGAACCGCGCAAGAATCTGGCTGGCCTCCTGGCGCAACTGGAACAGCTGCTGCTCCGGCGCATCGTGACGGCCCGCCACCGAGGGCATGGAGCCGCGCCACAGGGGCGCCTCTTCCGGCGAGAGTACATCGACAATCAGTGACGACTCCCGGTACTCCCGCACCCGCAGCGGTGCGCGCCAGCCGAAGCCGAAATAGCGATAGCCACCGTAGATAGAGAACGGGTCTTCATAGACCGCCACCTTATCGGCGCTGAACAATTGCACCCGCACCAGGAAGTCCGCCTCTTCACGCGAGGCGGCGGGCTGATAACTTCCCTTTAGAATGTCATCCACGGCCTGATTGGCCCGCTTGCTCTCAAACGGCGAAACAGGCCCATTGGCGAGGGTATCGAGCAGGTAGTAGCTGCGCAGGTTGGCGAATTTGTAGGTGGGATCGTAATCGACCGCCACCGGGTTGGGGGCCGCGCAGCCGGCCAGTAGCAGGGCTGTGAGCAAGCCGAGGGTAACGGCAGCAAATGATTTGCGCGGCATGGGTCGATGCAGTGAAGCCATGTCTTCTCCCGGTAGTACGTTGAGAGTACCGGCGTCCCTGCCGAAACTGTTATTCGTTGTGACTAAATTGGACTGGGCAATGTATCGGTCCAGATTGTCAGACGGATTCTATCGCCAATCACGAGGCCGGTGGCAGGTCTTTCAGCAGCTCACCGACGGCGCTGTTCAAAATGCGCTGGCGCTCTTTTTTATCTTCCGGCCGCGCGATCAGTTTGGTGGCACTGCCACCCCAGATGGGCATCGCGTTTTGCGGACCAATGCCCACCGACAGGGTTACCTTGGGAGCGCCGCTGCGATCAGGCAATTCGACCACGCCGCGCTGGGCGTTGCTGTCGAACTGGGAATCCCAGCTTTCATTGTTGTCATCGCTGGCGAATTCCTCCTCCACTACCGCAATCTGGTAATCCACCACCATCTGCGCGCTATTTGTGCTGGCCACCTGGCGATATCCGCGGGACTGCAGCAGACCGCCCACAACCTGACGCAGCTCGGTATCCAGCTCCACCAGTTGAGCCGGCGCGCCGGTATCGGCACTGAGCGCTTCAGTACCCCAGGCATAGGTTTGAAATGCGACCGGAGCACCGGGAGACTGGATACGCTCGATTTTTGTCGGTGTCCCGCAGCCGGCGAGCCCGAGGGCGACGCCCAGCGCGAGCATCATAGCGACAACAGGCGCGGTTACAGGTTTGTGCATAATTCCCATGAAAGCTTCCTTAGGTCCTTGGTGCGACGAAGGTGCGACTATTCGCTAAGCTCCGTAAACGAAACTCCTTCGTGCTATTTGAAACTGTCTTCCAGTGCCGGGTACAGTTCGATTTTCGGGCTCCACAGCAGCCACTCGTCTTCCGGTTTCCCATACAGTGGGTAATGGCTGCCGGACTCCACTTCAAGCCCCATTTCCGGGTTATTCGGTGTAGCGAAGGCAATGCCGCCGGCCAGCAGTGCCTGCGTTGATTCGGTGTGTACATCGAGCCCGGTCATCAGACCAAAGTTGACGTCCACACCGCTGGCATTCCAGAACCGCGAGTGCTCCCGCACCAGGGTGCGAAACTGGGGTTCAATATAAACATAGATGTAAACCCGGTCCGCCAGTTCCCCAAGTTGATATCCGGTCACGCGCCCGACCTGTACCTGACGGTAATACACCGGGCTGCCGCGCTTCAGTGAACCCCGTCGCGGCGCATCCAGAATCAACGCCAGGCCTGGCATCATCATGGTATCCGCAAGATCCGGTACCGGCTTGGCAGCCAGGGCCACGAACTCGGTCTGCGGGTCGTTGCCGCCACCGGGCTCCAGCTCAAGATAGGGCCCGGTAACCAGCGTTTCCAGATTGCCCACGCCATCCAGCCCCAGCTTCGGCCCCACTACCCACATCCGGGTGCCGGTGCGCGCGAAGCGTTCCGCCCGTCGGTACAGGCGGGCGCGGGCGCGCACGCCGTCCATCTCCAGGGTGAGGCGCATACGGGTGATCTCACCTACCTGAATACCCCGGTAGCGCAGTGCCGATCCCACCTTCAACCCCTCGTCACCCTTGAGGTCGATATAAATGTTGATGCCTTCTTCCTGCGCCTCTTCGCGGCTGCCGTACAACCGGAAACTATCGCCGGTGCGCGCGTCTTCCGCGTTTTTGCTGTGGTGGGGTCCGCTGCCGAAGGCTATGCCACCGCGCACCACCGATAACAGAGCATCGGTCTCTACTTCGATGCCCTCGA
Organism: Microbulbifer sp. ABE4_465; assembly: GCF_056160765.1. Lineage (NCBI taxonomy): Bacteria > Pseudomonadati > Pseudomonadota > Gammaproteobacteria > Cellvibrionales > Microbulbiferaceae > Microbulbifer > Microbulbifer sp. ABE4_465. Next base: position 380,347 of record NZ_JBSWXV010000002.1, on the reverse strand, counting down.
GACTGGCGCTGGCACGCACGCCGCTCACATTCCAGAAGCGACTGTCGCTGTTGACCAGATGCGCGTAGGGCGGGTCGACTACTACATACACCTCCACCCCGGAGCCATCGGGCAACAGCGCCATCCCCTGTACCCGCCCCACTTCAATCTGGCGGTAATACACAGACGCGCCGCGTTGCAGGGAGCCGGTATTGCGTGCGGTCAATGTGAGATGCAGCCCGGGAACACGGGGATCCCGCTGGGGTGGTTTGGACGCGGCCTCAAAGGTGCGTACCGAACGCTGCCCCTTGCGCAGGTCGACCTCGATACGATTGCCCTTTAGCAGATCGTTCACCCCGGAAGTGAAATCCAGGGTGGGTGGCGCCAGCCAGAAGCGGGTGTTCTCGCTCAGCAGGTCGTCGGTGATGGGGTCCATCAGCACCTTGACCGACATGCCGTCGATCTTCCGATTCGCCTTGACGCTGCTGACCTCACCGACCTTGATCCCCTGATAGATGACCTCGGTGGAGCCCTCCGAAAGGCTGACCCCGCGATCAAAGTCCAGGGTGATGGGAATGCCGGCGTCAGCCTCGGCAAAATTTTTGTACAGCTTGAACGCATTGCCGTCTTCCGCCTGCGGCGAATGGCGCTGGGACTCGGGTGTATAGAAGCTGACGCCGCCGGCAATCAGCGAAGCGAGGGACTCCAGCTCCACATTCACGCCGCTGATACCGCCCTGAATCGATACCCCGGAGGTATTCCAGAAGCGACTGCCCCGGTGCACAAGATGGGCGTAAGGACGGCGGATAAACAGGTTGATCTCCACCTCACTGGCATCTTCGGTGAGGCGGTAGCTCTCGACCTGCCCCACTTCCAGCTGCCGGTAGTACACCGGCGAGCCGCGATTGAGCGATGCCAGGCGCGGGGACTTGAGGGTGATACGCAGACCGTCGCCACGGACATTGGGGGGAGGCTCCGCCACCGCCACAAAGTGCTTCTGTGACGGGCCACTGCCTGGCTCAATAGCAATGTAATTGCCGGAAACCAGCGCCTCCAGGCCGCGAACACCAGTAAGAGACACCTCGGGTTTCACCAGCCAGAACTTGCTGCCGCGGGTCAATAGATAAGCGGCGCTGTGGTTAAAGCGCACCTCCGCGACGACGCCATCCTGCCCGTCCAGCTCCTTGGCATTGGGCGCCAGGCGAAAATCCTCCACCACGCCGATTTCCACCCCGGAGTACTTCACCGCGGTTTTGCCTTTCACCAGGCCATCGCCGGTGGAAAACAGAATCGTGGCCTTGATATCCCCCTGGGTGAAATCCTCGTACAGCAACCAGGCAGCAATGGCCGCCGCAATCAACGGCAACAGCCACACCAGCGAAATTCCGCGACTGCGGCGCGCCACCCCTTCGGGCGGAACGTCGTACTCCATCGGCGGTTCGCTCATTCAGTTTCCCTGTGTTCGTTCTCGTTCACTGGTGAGTCCGCCAGCAGCCTGGCTTCATAGACGTCCCATACCAGACGCGGATCAAATGCGCGCACCGCAAACATGGTTACCACCACCACCGTGGCGAAGGCGGTACTGCCGGCACCCGCTTCCACTTCGGCGATAGCGCCCATATCTACGAGCGCCACCAGAATAGAAATCATAAACAGATCCAGCAACGACCAGCGGCCGATGGCATTGACGACCCGATAGATCCGCATGGCCTGACGCGGTGCCACATTCAGGCGCCACTGTACGATCAGGCACAGGATCACCAGCCCCACCAGTTTCATCACCGGCACCGCGATACTCGCCACGAACACGATCAGGGCGATACCCCAGAGCCCGTTCTGATACAGCTCCAGCGCACCGCCGATAATCGTACTGGGTTCACCGGCGCCCAGATAGATCACCGTCATCACCGGCAAGATATTCGCCGGAATCAACAGCAGTGCACCGGTAATTGTCAGTGCCCAGGTCAGCATCAGGCTGGATTCGACCCGCCCGTGCATACGTGCGCCGCAGCGCGGACACAGGCAGGTTTGCGTCTGCGGCGACACCCGCACCAGCTGGCGGCAGCCGAGGCAGGTCCAGAATCCGTGAGACAATGCGCGCGCCGGACGGTTCACACGGTATCCTCGTCGCGGCCGCTCTCGGCAGCGTCACTTTGTACGCGACGACGCGCCAACCTCGCCCAGATGGTTTCCGCGTCAAATGACACGGAAGTGGCACTGGCCACCACCATCATGGCAACAAAGCAGTAAAGACCGGGCTCCACCGTCATCTTGCCCAGATCCGACATTTTCACCAGTGCCACCAGAATGCCGAGCATATACACATCCAGCATGCCCCACTCCTGCAGGTGGTGATACCAGCGCAGTGCCCGCGCCACCGGCCCGGCCATACTCGCCCAACCACTGCCCCAGCAGATAAAACCCAGCAGCAGGAACTTGCCCACCGGCGCCAGCACACTACAGAACAGGACGATGGAGGCCAGCCAGATGTAACCGGCCGCGAACAGTGCCTGAACACCGTTCATCAGGGTGTTTTCAGCCCCAAAGGAAAACAGGGAAAACTCCAGCAGTGGCAGGCTTGCGGTAGGAATAAACAGTAGCAGCCCGCACAGGCTCAATGCCGCGGTGTGCGTCACGCTGCGGTCCATATTGCGGTGCAGGGACGCGCCGCAGCGCGGACACAACAGGCGCTGCCCCACCGGAGCGTGGGCGCGGGTCAGCAGCAGGTCGCACTGATGACAGGCCCGCTGCCAGGCGACCGGTCTGGCCCCCGAAGGCTGCGAGTGCTGGCAAGTCTGATCCATGCCCTGCCCCATAAACGGTCTATACGCTCCGTTTTCCAATGCGTTTACCCACCCAATCTCCGCTTGTTGGCGACCAGCTTTCGGTCTCCACGGGGCCGTAAAGTCGCCTGCATCCATTCAGCGCCTGTGGCGCGTCTGATGGGCGGGAACGGCGGAAAGCCGGCGGGGGGGAATAATTTGTCACTGGACGCACATTCGCGTCCGTTTAACGAAGATATACCAAATTGCCCCAACCGTCGCCTCGACGCTCCTGCGGGCGAACGGTACACTCTCGCGACCGCGGGCCCGATCTCCGTCTTGAAAACGGATGCCAGCAATCAATGCTAACGAGAAGGGGCCAAGCCAGCATTGCCTTCAGAGCACTCGACAGACTGGCTCCAGAACCATTTCACGCGCATAAATAACGAACAATGCGCAGCGAAATGCAATGCGGGGTTTACAGGAAAGCAGTGGGCGTTGGGGTTCACAGTCCGCAAACGCCACCGGAAACTTGAAGACCGCAGCTGTCACAGGAAATCAAACGAAATGACAAGAAGTGCAAAAGGGCGCATCGCACGCAAGCTGGGCCGCCCGATGAAATCTCTGCTCGCCGCAGCCGTTTTGGGGTTGGGTACCGGACTTGGCGCCGTGCAGGCGCAAGCGGACACCCTGTGGGAAATCTACCTGCAGGCGCTGGATAACGACCCGCAACTGGCTGCAGACCGCGCCGCTTACCGCGCGGGCCTGGAAGCCAAGAATCTCGGCCGCTCGGCACTGCTGCCCCAGGTAAACGCCTCCGCGGAAGCCAGCAGAACCAAAACCGATGCCACGCGCTTTAACTACACCTTTACCGAAAACCAGGTTGTTGTGGTGCCCAACCGCAGCGATACCGACACTGACGAGCGCATCTATTCGGCGACCCTCAGTCAGGCGCTATTCGATTTACCGGCGTGGTTCGGCTACAAACAGGGCAAAACTGCCAGCGAGCAGTCCACCGCCGAGTTCAGTGCCAACCAGCAGGATATGATGGTTCGTGTGGCCAGCGCCTACTTCGATGTACTGCGCGCACACGATGTACTCGAGGCGGCGATCGCGGAAGAAGAGGCCCTGGCCAAACAGCTGGAGCAGACTCAACAGCGGTTTGAAGTGGGTCTCACCGCAATTACCGACGTCTACGACTCCCGTTCCGCCTACGACAGCGCCGTGGCCCGTCGCCTGACCGCTCAGGACGACCTGCTGAGCCGCTTTGACGCGCTTTCAGTGCTGACCGGCCGCAACCACGATGTGGTCGCGCCCCTGCAGCCGAACTTTTCGGTCGCGCCACCTGACCCGGCGGACCGCGCCGCATGGGTTGAGTTTGCACTGACAAACAATTTCACCCTGAAGGCCGCGCGGCTGTCTGCCGATGCCGCCCGCTATGGCGCACGCGCAGCGGCGGCCGAGCATCTGCCTACCCTGACCGGTACCCTGAATTATCAGGATTATCACCAGGACGGATCCTCCACCACTTCTGTGCCAGGGGAAATGGATGAGCGCCTGCCGATTTCCACAGATACCCAGACCAAGTATGCGGCGATCACCTTCAACATGCCGCTGTATACCGGTGGTGGCCTCAGCGCCAGCCGCCGCGAAGCGCGCAATCTGGCCTTCCAGGCGGAAGATGTCCGCAACCTGACCGAGCGCAACACCATCCAGAACACGCGCACCCTGCACCGTGCAGTGACTACCGACACCAGCCGGGTAGAGGCGCGCGAGCAGGCGGTGATTTCCGCCAAGAGTGCACTGGACGCCACTCAGGCCGGTTACGAGGTGGGGACCCGCAATATCGTCGACGTGCTGCTGGCACAGCGTACCCTCGCACTGGCCCGGACCGACTACGCCAATGCGCTCTACGACTACATCCTCAACACCCTGAACCTGAAACTGGTTGCAGGCCTGCTGGCACCGGAAGACCTGCAGCAGCTGGATACCCGTCTGAACCCGGCCACTCCGGTTTCCCGCGCCCATATCCTCGATAGCGGCGCAGCGAGCTTCAGCAAATAACCGCTCCCCTATTGAGTGGGAAACCTGACGCGCTTCGCGACTTTCGCGCGAGGCGCAGAAATTGAAGGCCGGTACTGCTATAGTCCCGGCCTTTTTTCCGTCTGGAGAAAACTGGCGCGGCCACTGGCTACAATTGCCGCTACCCAAGATTTATTTGCGATCCAACTATCCATGAAGCACCTGATCACCGGCAATGCCGGCTTTATCGGTTTCCACGTCGCCCGCGCGCTGATGGCCCGCGGCGATGCCGTGGTCGGCATCGACAACGTCAACGACTACTACGAGACCAGCCTCAAGGAAGCCCGCTTGCGCGAGCTGGAACACACCGCACAGCAGCGCGGCGTCGCCTACCAGTTTGAACGGGCCAATATTGCCGATCGCGCAGCACTGGACAGGATCTTCGCCGAACACCAGTTCGACCGGGTTATCCACCTGGCCGCCCAGGCCGGCGTGCGTCACTCGATCGAGCACCCGGAATCCTATGTCGAGAGCAATCTGGTGGGGTTTTCCAACCTGCTGGAAGTGTGCCGCCACGCCAGCACACCACACCTGACCTATGCCAGCACCAGCAGTGTCTACGGCGGCAATACCCAGATGCCATTCAGTGAAGACCACGGTGTTGACCACCCACTGCAGTTCTACGCTGCTACCAAGCGTGCCAACGAACTGATGGCGCACAGCTACAGCCACCTGTTCCGCATGCCCACTACCGGGCTGCGCTTCTTTACGGTGTACGGTCCATGGGGCCGGCCGGATATGGCGCTGTTCAAATTCACTCGCCTGATTCTCGAAGGCAAGCCTATCCCCGTGTTCAACCACGGCCACCATACCCGAGACTTCACCTATATCGACGACATCGTCGAAGGGGTGATCAAGTCCAGCGACCAGGTCGCCACTGTGGATAACCGCTGGTCCAGTGACCAGCCGTCACCATCTACCAGCAACGCGCCCTTCCGCGTGTTCAATATTGGAAATGGCAACCCGGCACAGCTGGTCGACTATATCGACGCGCTGGAAGATGCCCTCGGCCAAAAGGCCATTCGCGAGATGCTGCCAATGCAGCCAGGTGATATCCCCGACACCCACGCGGATACAGGAAAGCTGGAGCAGGCGGTGGGGTACCGCCCGGATACCAGCGTGCGCGAGGGCGTGGGGAAATTCGTGGAGTGGTACCGAAACTACTATGCGGTTTAAGTCGGCTTGAGCCGGCTCAGGCAGTCACCTGCACTCGGTAAGCACCAAGCAGGGCCTGCCAGTTGTCTTCCGTGAACGTGAAACCTGGCAGACGCCCCATTTCCTTGTCCAGCGAGCGGCGCAGACGCGCCACATTGCCATCGGCGTCCTGACGAGACAGGGGCGTGCGAATGGCTCCCTTGTCAAAATCGATCAGGTACCAGGCCGGCGCAGCAGTGCCAGCGCCTGCCAACAGGATGTTGTGCACGTTGAGATCCGCGTGATAAACGTTGTGTCCGTGAAAGCGCGCAATCAGCGCCCCAAGGGACTCCCATAGCCCGTCGTCAAGCGCGCCCTTGCACAGGGCCTCGGCCAGAGTCTGGGAATTTTCCACCCGCTCGGTAATCAATTCACCGCGATAGACCAGAGGCGGGAAGCTTTCACAGCGCGCCGCCACCGGGCGCGGCACCGGCAAGCCCATGGCACGCATGTCGCGCAGCATATTGAATTCCCGCCACACCCGCGTGTTTGCGAGACAGCTGTAGAGGTAGGTTTTTTTGACCAGCCGGCCAGCAAGCCCGCCGCGATGGTACTGCTTGAATACCAGCTGTTTGCCATCGTATTCAAACATGATCGCGGTACCGCGCTGTACCTGTCCGCAGTGGCCGCTCGCTTGCGCCAGCCAATTCGGCTGGAATAGCTTTTCGCAGTCGGCCCCCACAATCTCATCGTCATAGATGATAGCGGCGCGCTTGCGCGTAAATTGTTGATACCCCACGGGCTTGCCCCCAAAAGCACCTGGAACCGGAAAACTTGGCAAGGAGTTGCTTCCCCGCCACACCAGGATAGACACCGAAAATTAGAAACTTTTACACATTCTACCTGCTGCGGCGCCTCGGCCCCAGTACCGCCGTTCCCCGGAGTCCGCTCTGGGGGAATAATTTCCCGTAGAAATCAGCCTTTTTTCAGCTTTCGCTCCAGACGATCCAGCAGCTTCAACCATCCGGCTCCCTGCATCGGGTCATAGGCCCAGGGAGTTTTCAGCTTGCGGTCCGCAGACAGGAACTCTTCAGCCACAGGTAATCGGGGTGGCTCAGATCGCGCCAGTGTATCCGCCTCACTCTCAGTCATCATGCGAAGCGGGTAAAACCCACAGTTGCGAATCCACTCCCCGAAGCGCAGCGCGAGGGATTTCTGCTTGCCACGATAGGCTCCGCCATTTGGCAGCCACATGGCAAAGGGCGCACGCATTCTTGCCATCCGGCAAAAAACCTTCGCCGCCCGGCGATTGTTCACCGACTCCCCCACCTCAAATTTCCACCCGACACTGCGCAGGCGGGCAACATCGGCAATCAGTAAGGCGGAGAACCAGGTTCCTGTTGATCGCTTGCGGGGGTACCAGAACCAGAAGTTGCGCTCCGCATCAAAACGGAAATCCCGATCCGCGGCTTTTTTCAGGGAAATACCGCGCACAAATGCCGGCGAGATAAACCCGAGGTCCGGCTGCGTATCAATACTGTCTTTCAATCCCTGAATATCGGCTTCGGACAACGACCGCACCATCTGGGTATCGTCCTGAAGAAAGCACATCAGCTCGTCTTCGGACGCCATCTCAAATGCAGCCTGCATGTTGGCATACAACCCACCCAGCTTATGTCCGGACTCTGCCGTCCGGTCGATCACCCGGTGCCGCTTCGCCACTGCCGCCAGCACCTCGCGAGTCTCCGGATCATCACTCCCATCATCAATGATCGTGAGCCGACACTGGGGCGCACACGCTTCAATGGAGCTGACGCAATTCTCCAGATACCGACCGCGATTGAATGAAAACACAAAGATATGCATATAACTGCCCATATTCCCATCTCTGTTTTACAGAGAGGCGTCAATCCAGCGCTTGTCTGCAACAAGCGGTCACACAAGGTTTAAAAAGAAAGCGTATCAAACCTTGAACCAGGTTACTGCAATACCGGTCCTAAACTGACTAGACTCTTCCGGAGCGTGTTTGACCGCGAACACTTTCCGCCCCACTGCCAAGGATCTGGCCGTTTTACCACTATCTGAGATCCCAATGACCAAGCGTTTTGTCATCACCGGCTGTGGCCGATCCGGAACGACCTATATTGCCAGGTTACTTTGCGAACTCGGCTGCAAATGCAATCACGAAGTGTTTTTTACCGGCAGCCGACCGGGGCGCGGCACCGAGCTGCTGGCCCGTCTGGGCGCGCGCGAACTGCGCTGGCAGCCCCCGACCATCGGCGAGGCTGCCTGGGAAGCCGCCCCGTGGTTACCGCTGATGCCCGACAACACCTGTGTTCTGCACCAACTGCGCCATCCGCTGGAATTTATCCGTTCACGCCAGAAAAAGGGATGGGTACACGGCCGCTTTCGCAGTCGCCACCTGCCGCACTTCCCGCGCATGAATAAAGCGCGCTTCGCAGCCCTGCCGCTTGAGGAGCAGGCTGACTGGCTGGCGAGGTTCTGGATCGACTGGAACGCGCTGGTAGAAGAGCGGGCTCAGGGGAAACCCTACTTGCAATACCGGATTGAGGATTTCGACCTGGCGAAACTTGAAGAGGTGCTCACCTGGATCGAGTTCCCCCATGACCGCAGCGCCGTGCAGCAGGCGTTTGCCGCATTGCCAACGAATGTGAATACCCGCGGACAAAAGCGCGAGGATATTACCCTCGATCTGCTCTCCCGCGAAACACGGGCAAATCTGGCGTCCGCCGCCAGCCGCTACGGGTACCACCTCTGAGCGGTAAATCCTGTACAATTCGCGCGCAGAATTACCGGCATCTTTCGCGGAGACACCATGAGCCAATCTGTCATGAACATATCCGTCATCATGACTACCTACAATTCCCCAGAGTGGCTGGAGAAGGTATTGTGGGGCTACAGCTGCCAGACCGAGCAGCCACTGGAGGTCATCGTGGCGGACGATGGCTCAGGGCCGGAGACGGCGCAGCTGGTTGAGCGGCTGCGCCAGGAGACAGGCCTCGATATTCGGCATATCTGGCAGAAAGACGACGGCTTCCGCAAGTGCAGGATTCTCAACAAGGCCATCCTAAGCGCTCGCGGCGATTACCTGGTGTTTACCGATGGCGATTGTATCCCGCGCGACGATTTCCTCGCGGTACACAAGCGCCGTGCGGAGCGCGGCTACTTCCTTTCCGGTAGCTACTTCAAACTGCCCATGAGCACCAGCGAAACCATTGACCGCGACGATATCCTGTCCGGGCGCTGCTTCGATTTCAATTGGCTGTGCGCCAACGGCCTGACAACCCGGCGCAAGACCCTGAAGCTGCGCGCGACTGCGCGCTGGGCTCCGCTGCTGAACCGCCTCACCCCCACTGCCTGCAACCTGAAGGGCTCCAACGCCTCTGCCTGGAGGGAGGATTGCCTCAAGGTCAATGGGTTTGATGAGCGTATGGCCTGGGGCGGGCTAGACCGCGAATTTGGCGTGCGCCTGGAAAATGCCGGAATCAAGCCCCGCCACGTGCGCTTCGATGCAATCTGTATCCATCTGGATCACCCGCGAGGCTATGCAGACCCGGAGATTGTCGCGCGCAACAAGGCACTTCGCCTGCGTGTGGCCAAAGAGGGAGTGATTGAGACACCCCAGGGAATCCGGCAGCTGACCGAGTCTGGCTACCGCCCGCAGTAGAACCTGCAGGCACCGCACCACCACACCTCCCCAACGAAGCGAATTACATGAGCGCACCGACAACTCACAAGCACTGGTCCGACCCTATCGTCAGCCGTTTTCTGCGCCTGGCCGCCAGCGGGCTGGTGCCGCCTTCACTGTTTCAGAAGCCGCTGCCAACAGAGAGTGAGCGCACTGCGCGCACCGGGATGCTGGATATCGAAATCGTCAGCCACTGCTGGCAGTACTCCCACTTCCTGATTTATCAGCTGAGCTCTCTCGCGCTGTTTCCACCAACCAAGGCTACGGTCACCATGACCGTGTACTTTAACCGCGAGGACACCCGCACGGCTGCGGTACTGGATTTCTTCGGCAAACAACAGGTGCCGGGTGTCACCTGGAACTGGTGTGAACTCCCCAGAGAGTCCCTGTACCGCCGCGCCATCGGCCGCAACCAGGCGGCACTGGCTACCAAAGCGGACTGGATCTGGTTTACCGACTGCGACCTGATGTTCCGGGAAAACTGTCTCGACCAGCTCGCAGAACTATTGCAAGGGCGCAAGGATGCCCTGGTGTTTCCGGAGCGCGAGCGCATCACCTCGCTGCTGGCGGACGACGACCCCATGCTGAACTTCGATCCGGAAAACCTGAGCCTCGCGGATATCGACGATTCGCGCTTTATCGAGCAGACACGCGATCGCGCTACCGGTCCACTGCAGATCGCCCACGGCGATGTGGCGCGCGCGGGAGGTTACTGCGACTGCCTGAGCTATTACCAGAAACCCGCCGAGCGCTGGTGCAAAGCACACGAGGACCGGGCCTTCCGATGGCTGCTGGGCACCCAGGGGACCCCTCTGGCGGTTCCTAGTGTTTACCGTATCCGCCATATCAGCAAGGGGCGCTATACCGGCAGCAAATTGAATACCCAGATCCGCAGTAGTGTACGGCAGGCAACCGACAAGCACTGAGTTACACCGACCACCCGCAAACAAAAATGCCGGATGCTTCCTTTATTCACAGAAGCATCCGGCACTTTTATTTTTCCCCCACTAAAGAGGTTGTTCAGCCGCCTCTTCGCCGCATCAGCAACTCAATCACTTCGATCGTGCGCTCTAATGCACCGCTGTTTTGCGCAGCCACATCCCGTGCACGCGCCCCAGCGGCGATTCGCTCGTCCCGGTTCCCCAGCCACGTTGCAACCTGCTCCGCCATCTGCCCGGCATCTTCCACCACCTTCAGGCCGCCCACCTCCCGCATCAAATCAGAAACCATACTGAAGTTGTGCAGATACGAACCAGACACCACGGGCACGCCCCAGGCAGCGGGTTCGATCATATTGTGGCCACCGACCGGTACCAGACTGCCGCCCACAAATGCCACGTCACAGGCACCATAGAAGCGCAGCAACTCGCCCATGGTATCGCCCAACAGCACCTGGTCAGATGCAGCGGGCTTCACACCGTCACTGCGACGCGCCACATTCAGACCTCGCTCGCGGCATAACCTCGCCACACTGTCGAAGCGCATGGGATGGCGCGGCACCAGCACCAGCAATAAGTCCGGGAAGGAATCCCGGAGCTTCTCGAATGCATCCAGAACCACCTCATCTTCACCCGCGTGGGTGCTGGCCGCCAGCCATACCGGGCGACGATGGCCCTGCAGGTCCTGACGGCCGGGCTCTCGCCACTGATGGGATAAGGCCTGGGCCTCACTCACCAGGCCGGAACCGATCTGCAGATCAAACTTGATGTTACCTACTGTCTGTACGCGCCGGGGCGACACACCAAGGGCAATAAAGCGCTCCGCATCAGCCGGATACTGTGCCACGACCCGGGTTATATGGCTGAGCATTTCCCGACTCAGGGTCGCAAAGCGACCGTAGCCGCGAGCCGACTTTGCGCTCAAGCGTCCATTTACCAGCGCCACCGGCATACCGCGGCGGGAACACAGGGTCAGGAGGTTTGGCCAGAGCTCGGTTTCCATACTGACCAGCATGTTGGGGCGCAGTGCATCGAGGAAAGGTGACAGACATTCGGGCAGATCAAACGGCAGGTAGTAGTGCAGCAGGCGACCGTTCAGGATCGGGTCGAGCGCATCGTGTACCCGCTGAGAACCGGTGGGCGTGGTGGTAGTTACCAGCCATTGCCATTGATGGTGGCGCGCCGCCAACTCTTCGATCAAAGGAATTGCCGCGAGTGTCTCACCCACGGAAACCGAATGGATCCAGATCAGAGGTGCACGGCTGGCCCGGTCCGGCACCACCCCGAAACGCTCCCGCCAGCGCCGCCGCGCGCCCGGTCGCGATGGCACCAGGCCAAAGCGCTCGCTCCAGCGCTTGCGATAGGCAGGATCCGCACGGCCCCGCCACCACAGGTGCAGCAACATCAGCGGTAGGGCGAGGCGGAAAAACCAGGTGTACAGAAAACGCATCAGGTCAATATCGAAGTTCAGCGACACAGCGCCATGGGGTGTGCAATTGGATTCTTTTCAGGGCACTATTCTACCTCAATATCTACCCCGATCTCGCGCCATGCTGGTGCAACCCGGGCAGGGGCTGCGATCCCCCCACCGCGCAACCCATCAGACCACGGAGTCAACGTTGAAAATCGTCCAGCTATTACCCGCTCTTAATTCCGGTGGCGTCGAGCGGGGCACCCTGGATCTCGCGCGGGTACTGGTGCAAGAGGGGCATGAGTCCATTGTGATCTCCAGCGGTGGCCGCCTGGTAGAGCAGCTGGAGCGTGAGGGCAGCCGGCATATCACCCTGCCAATTCACAGAAAATCCCTGCTCAGCCTGCGGCAGGTACGACCACTTCGCGCGGTACTGCGCGAGCTGCAAGCCGATATCCTGCACGTACGCTCACGCATGCCGGCCTGGCTCACCTACCTGGCCTGGAAAAAGCTACCGGCAGCCACTCGCCCCCGCCTCGTGAGTACCGCCCACGGTCTCTACTCCATCAACCGCTACAGTGCGATCATGGCGCGCGCGGAACAGGTGATCGCAATTTCAGACTGTGTGGATAACTACTTGCAGCACAACTACTCATCCGTACTGCAGACAGCGCCTGAAGTCATCTATCGCGGTGTAGACACCGATGAATTTTCACCGGATATTCCACCTCCAGCTGCCTGGCTCGAGAACACGCTCACTGATTTTCCGGAGCTGCGCGATCGCCGCTGGCTACTGTTACCGGCACGCCTGACACGCTGGAAGGGTCAGCAGGACTTTATCGACATGATCGCGGAGCTCGCCCGGGATCACACCGATATCCAGGGGGTGATTGTCGGAGCAGCGGAAAAGAACAAGCAGCACTTTGCTGAAGAGCTGCAGGCGCAGGCCGAGCGAGCCGGCATTTCCGACCGCATTACCTTTACCGGCCACCGCAGTGACGTACGTGAGTGGTACCGTCACGCAACACTGGTGTACAACCTGTCGAAAAAGCCTGAGCCCTTCGGGCGCACGGTAATCGAAGCCGTGGCCATGGGGACACCGGTAATTGGATATGATATTGGCGGGCCTGCGGAATCCCTGCGTGCCTGCTACCCACAGGGGCTGGTAACGAACGGCGACCCCGCACAACTGCTATCGCGTACACGGGAGCTACTTGCAGCAGCTCCGAACCCGACACTCAGTCCGGAGTTTACCCTTCACACTCAAGCGCAAAAAACAATTGCGCTATACCGCAAGCTGCTCACACAGAAAGTCCAAGAGAAAACAGCCCATTGATCGACCTCAGTAACTGCAAGCCTTTCGCAAAAGGTGGCAATCGCAACTGCTTCCGCCATCCCGAGTTTCCCGACCGCTGTGTCAAAGTCATGCTGCCAGGCCGACTTGCAGAACTCCGCGCCCGCGCACCCTGGTATAAAAAATTATTCGGCGACGATCAGTTCGATGACAATTCACGGGAGCGGGACGGGTACGCCCAGAAAGCACTGCGCAGTGAGCCACCCACTAGTATCGTCTGGCAACACCTGCCCTACTGGTATGGCATGGAAGAGACTAGCCAGGGACCTGGTGCGGTTTCCGAACTGATACTCGACAGCAATGGCGAACCAGCAATCACTCTGGAGCACTATCTGCAGCAAAACGGGCTGGACACCAGAATCCGGCACGCCATTTCCGAATTCGCTGACTGGCTGCGGTTAACAGGCGTGATGACCAAAAACCTGCTACCCCACAACCTGGTCATTCGCGAGGCCGGAGAGCAGCCTCAGCTCGTACTGATTGATGGCCTTGGCCGCTCCGCATTCCTGCCTTTTGCCGAAATTTTCGATCGATCCCGCGATCGCTACCTGGAACGTCGCATCAAACGCATGTGGGCACGAGTAGCCTGGGAAATCTCGAATCGATCCATTACCTGGGAAGAGGCTGAAGCCATCAGCCGCCGACGCTGACTTTTTGAGTGGACGCCGGCTTTTCTAGATTCTTGCCGACAAAATCATCCAGCAGTCGACTTCTCTGCTAATGCCTGCTCATACACCTTAAAGGTTTCACGTGCCATGGCGTCGAGAGTCAGCCTCTCTCGCGCGCGAGCAAAGTATGGGCTGTAGTCATCCTTCAGTTTTTCCAGACTCGCCAGTGCAGCTGTCAGCTTGACTGCAAGACCGGCAGTATCCCCGATATCCACCAGATATGAAGCCGGGATATTTTCCGGCACATTGCCCACACGGGTGGAAACCAGCGGACAACCAGCCAAAAGCGCCTCGACCACGGTATAAGGAGCTCCCTCTTTGCTGGATGCTACAACCTTCAGGTCCGCGGCAGCCATCCAATCAGTTACTCGAGACTGAAACCCGACAAATTTGACCCGCCCCTCCAGGTGCAACTCTTGAGCGAGGCTTTCCAGCTCTTCCCGCATAGGGCCATCGCCCACGATATACAGCACCGCATCACCCACTTGCGCCTGTGCCCAGGCCCGCAACAGCCGGTCTATGCCCTTCGCAGGAACTAGCCTTGCAACGGAAATAACTGCTGGCCTAGTTGAATCCAGAAGCGAGTCATGACTATCACCAGCGTCCCGCAACTGAGTACCATTCGGGATCACATGCCAGGGCAACGCGGAATTGGCTACAGCCATTTGGCTCACAGCAATCCGATGCGGAAAGTGTTTGGACAGATTGTCTTTCGGGTTGACCACATTGTGCCTGGTCAGAACTACTTTACCGGGGATCCACCCCTGGAGACGGCGCATGATATACGCGGGTTTGGCTGCATGCGCATGAACCAGATCAAATTGATAACGCCGCATCAGGCGGAAAAGTTCAATACTGAGTAATGGATTGCGGCGACCGCGATCGGTATTTACCGGAAGGAATCTGACACCCTCGGGGAACATGGCTTCATACCGGGGGTGGGCGATCACATAGACTTCCGCATTGCAGTGTCGCAGCTGCCAACCGCTCAACTCCTGAACATGCTTCTCGAGCCCACCGGATTCGACGCTGGTAAACAGCTGACAGATTCGCAATGGCTTGCTTCTCTCCACGTCATTCGCCGTCTCAACCATCACCCTTCTCCAAAGTCGATTTAATGCCGCAGCGCCGCAATAACGCCCGCGCGCAGCTTACCTGTTGATTGAGCGGTTTTCGAGGAAACTGCTGCAATGCAGAACAGGCAGCTTCATCCAACTGCTCTGTAACCAGCTCCTGATCCAGCAATCGCTGTATGGCCCCGCGGATCTTGTTGTTAGGCCGTCGACTGGGCAAGGTAATTACCCCCACTTGCGCGCGGCTCTGTAGCGCCTCGGACACCATCGAAACACTGTCACCAGTAACCCAGATATGTCCGGATCGGGCCATCTGCTCCGCCAGCCACCCCGATGAAGTCTCCTGCCAGGAAACTAACTCTGCACCACTCCCAATGAATTGCGTCAGAGCCCCCTGGGGCGTGCGGCGACTGTCTGCCACTACCCACTTCAACGGTCTTTTCAGTAGCTGCTCAGCAACTGCCGTAACTTTTGCAGCGTCCCATTGAAAATGTCGGCTGGGACCACCCAACAACAGCAACCCACGGTCGGCCTCGAAAGGAATATCAGGAAGCGGCTCGGCCAGCGCTCCCTGTGTAAGAATCACGTTTTCTACGGCTGGAGGCCGGTCGTGTTCAGGAACAATCACGAAATCAAACCAGCGCAGTGGCAGGCTGGGCTGCATGATTACAACACTGCGGCCACCACAAAGGCCCCGTGCACGCAGCAAGGGCCAGTGGGTTCTATGCCCCGCACCAATTAACAGGTCTGGGCGTGGCAGCTGTCGTAAAGCCTCGGCCCCCCCCCCAAAAAGCGACAGTTTCACGGCTCTGCAGTCGATAACCCGGCAATCGAGCCTGCCTGCCCCCAGACAACGCTCCAGTCCACTGATCAGTGCGGCGCTCTGCTTTTCATGCGCGCGATTACCGTCCACAAAACGCCAGATAACCAGCACAGTTCCACCTCAATAGCCGTCGATACCACTAGCACCTATCTACTACCTATCGCATTCATCAATGTGGCATCTACATGTGAATAATCAAAATCGAGCGTGTCGAAGATAAGCCCACGCCCCGCGCGGCATGCTACCGCAGCCATAGGGAAGACTGAAACCGCAGCCGCTATTCGCGGACTGTCGACAACAGACGGTATGCACACCTATGACCCGCCGGACCAGACACGCCCCGCGGTAGCCCGCGACATGCTCTACGGATACAATGAGCCGCCTATCCAGAGCCTCAAAGTCACTACCAGAAAGGCCGGAAAACAGGATTCCCGTTGTATGTCTACCATTTTGTCGGCCTCATCCACGCACACGCCCCCTTCGCGAAAAGCCCGTTTACGGGAGATTTTTGACCAGCCTTTCGCCATCGGTCTGCTGCTGTGTAGCTTTATCTGGGTGCTGCCTTGGTCACGCACATTCCAACTTTCTGTCCTTGTGCTCGCCATTACGGCGATCGTTCAGTTGGTGCGCGACCGGAATAGCTGGAAGCCCTTTGGCATCAAGCCCTGGTGCCTGATGAACCTGCTGGCCGCGATGGCGCTGGCGCTTTCTGCCGCAGGATCGCAATATTCGAGCAAACCCATTGAACTCGCGGTGTTTCAGCTGGTCCTGATGCTCGCGGGCATTCCGGTGCTGCTTTGGGCACGCAATGATGCCATATGGCACAAGCTGCAGCTGTGCCTGGTCGCGATTATCGGCTTTTGGCTGGTGGATGGGCTCTTTCAGGCCCTGGTGGGCTTCGACTTCTTCGGAGTGCCCCGGGCCGAACGGCTCGGCGGCTACTTCAGTCACCCAGACAAATTTGGCTATTACATAGCACCACTCTGCGCATGGGTTCTGTTTGCCCCGATAGTGCGCAAGCTAAGCCTGCCGTTACAGTCTGGCATTTATCTTCTGTGCCTCGCTGTCACCTTCTTTGGTAATACCCGCGCCGGTTGGGTGGCATTCGCTCTGGTCAGCCTGATCTGGCTGTACACTATTCGCCACCAATTGCAGGCCTCAAAAAGTGTGATGTGCCTGTTGGCCGCCGCAGCACTCTCCGCCGGCTGGTGGATCATGAGCGACCCAATGGTCAGCAAACGCATCGCCGCCAGCATACCGCAAAGCCTCGATGTACAGGGCTTGTCTTCCGTTATTCCGGTGCGCATCCAACTGTGGTCCCAGGCCTGGGAGCAATTCCTCGCTTCCCCCTGGCTCGGTACCGGCGCCGGGAACTATGTGATGTTCCTACCGGAAACCTGGGCCGATACCCACCTGGACCAGCCTTACGCACACCAGGTGGTGTTCGAAGTGCTCGCGGGCACCGGCATTATCGGCTTCACCCTGTTTTTTACCGTACTGGCCTGCTTTCTGCGTATCGTATGGCGCGGTGACTACTCTCGCGTGAGTGAAACCCGCCGCCCACTGGCTCCACTGATTATCTTGCTGTGCACATGGTTTCCGCTGAGTACGCATCGCGAGCTGTTCAGCTCAGAAATGATGGTATTTACGTGGCTCTGCGTTGCCCTGGTAATTGCACGCTCAAACCTCCCGGAAGCCACACCACGGATCGCGAGCAATGAAATATCCAATTTAGACAAAATTGAAGGAAGCGAAAAGCAATGAATGTCTCTGTATTTGGCACTGGTTATGTAGGCCTGGTGCAGGCCGCCGTTCTCGCAGAGGCCGGCCACCGGGTAACCTGCATCGATATTGACGAAAACAAGATCGAACGACTGAAACAGGGCCATATACCAATTTTCGAGCCAGGCCTTGAACCACTGGTCAAACGCAACAACGAATCCGGAAACCTCGCCTTCACCACCAATGCTGCAGAAGGGGTAGCGCACGGCGACCTGATCTTTATCGCAGTCGGCACCCCACCTGATGAAGACGGGTCTGCGGACTTGCGCTATGTACTCAAGGTGGCACGTACTATTGCCGAACATATGGACGGCAAGAAATATATCATCAACAAATCCACCGTGCCGGTAGGTACCGCGGATAAAGTCCGCGAGGAAGTGACTCGCACCCTGCAAGAACGCGAAGCACTAAATCTGGAATTCGACGTAATTTCCAATCCCGAATTCCTCAAAGAGGGATCCGCAGTGGCGGACTGCATGAAGCCAGACCGCATCATTATCGGCACCTCGGAAAATGCCTCCGAGCAGAAAATGCGCCAGCTGTACGCGCCGTTTAACCGAAATCACGACAAGGTAATCGTGATGGATGTGCGCAGCGCGGAACTGGCCAAGTACGCGGCCAACTGCATGCTCGCCACCAAGATCAGCTTTATGAATGAAATGGCGGTGATTGCCGATAAAGTCGGTGCCGACATTGAAGCGGTGCGCCAGGGCATCGGTTCCGACCCGCGTATCGGTTACCACTTTATCTACCCGGGCATCGGTTACGGCGGCTCCTGTTTCCCCAAAGACGTACAGGCTCTGAAAACTACTGCCGCACAGCTGGGCATCGAACCCAAGGTTCTGAATGCGGTGGAAGACCGCAATCACAGCCAGAAACACTACCTGCTGGATAAAATTGTCGAGCGCTACGGCAAGGACCTGTCCGGTAAAACCTTTGCTCTGTGGGGACTGGCATTCAAACCCAACACCGACGATATGCGCGAGGCTCCCGCGCGTGTATTGATGGAAAACCTGTGGGAAATGGGTGCCAGTGTGCGCGCCTTCGACCCGGAAGCCATGCAGGAGTGCGAGCGTATTTATGGCAATCGCGACGACCTGCAGCTGTGCGGTACCCGTGACAGCGCACTGTCCGGCGCCGACGCGCTGGTGATTGCCACCGAATGGCAGCAGTTCAAGTCTCTTGACTACACCACGGTCAATAGCAATTTGAAGGAGCCAGTGGTATTTGATGGACGCAACCTATACCACCCTCTGGATATGGTCGAAGCCGGATTCGAGTACTATTGCGTTGGCCGCCCACAGGCGGCAGGTGGACAGTAGCCCCCTTTCAGACACGTTGGCACACCTGGCGCACCCCTCTGCGCTTGGTGCGCCAGTCCTCGATTAACGCAATAGCCCGTACAAACGGTAACGCTCAAACACCGCGCGAATCTTGCAGTCGTTCCCACCTCTGGAGCGCCAGTTCTCATTTTGTAACGCTACTTCCTGAGACCCATCCACGGTCAAAAAGCGCCCGGACCAGTCCCGGGTATCGGGCAATCTCGCGCAGGGGGTTCCCTGCAGTAGACTCATGGCCTTCAGCCACACATCGTCCGCTCCGGGGCACAGCGCAAGGAATTTGTCTTTGGCGAAGGCGTCTGGGTGCAGCGAGCCGGGGAAATACAGTACACCGCCTACACCGGTCGGAAATACCAGTGGAGAGGGCTCGCCGCTGCTATCCTGCCAGCGCCAGTCGGCGCACCAGTTACTGTAGGGCTTCAACTCGCCTCGTTTGTCCAGCTGCATCAGGTGCGCGCGGTGGCAATGGATCCAGTCAGGATTGCGGAGCCACGCGCGGTACAGCTGGTCGATCATGTCCGGTGGATAGAGGGTATCGTCATCGACCGTAATGATCAGACTGTCCGGATATTTTTCAAACGCGTAGAAATACTTGGTGTAAGGACCGAGGTCCTCGACATAGCAAATCTGCAAACCGCGCGTCTGCTGGCGTACCAGGCTTTCAGGTAATTGTCCCTCAGGAAATTGCTCCCGCGACAGCCACAGCACCACCGCATCCGCTTTCAGCCACTGCTGGAATACGCTTTCCACGGCATAAACCGCGTTGTGGATGCGACGATCGAATGAGGTGAGAGAGACAACAATGCTGTGCTCCTTTTCATTCCCCACGCCCATGTCATTACTTCCAAGCACCTGCTGTTGTAACAACTGCACCCGAAGCAGGGATTCCAGCTTACGGTTGTTCACCTGGTCGTGCTTGCGAAGCCGCCCCTTCAGCAAATTAGTAAACATACGCTCTGTTCCATCCAGCCAATTTCGCTCTCCCGATACGCTCCTCTAACGTGGCACACCATTCTATGTGTAAAGCGAAGACGACTCTATGAAATGACGGTCAACAGACAACGCACAAAAAAAAGGGCGAATACCCGAGGGTATCCGCCCTTTTTTTGCATTCAGGCTTACTGGAATGTTCAGGCTGATACCGCTACCTGTTCGCAGGTCTCATGCACATCGCTCAGCCAACCGAGGTGCGCCTGGCTCTTGCCCTGCACAGCATCGAAGTACATCTGTTGCAGACGCTTGGTGATCGGGCCACGGCGACCCTCACCGATAGTGCGACCATCCAACATGCGAATCGGCAGTACTTCTGCGGCGGTACCGGTGAAGAAGGCTTCATCGGCGATATACACCTCGTCGCGGGTAATACGCTTTTCCTTCACGGTGTAGCCACACTCTTCTGCCATCTGGATCACCGAGGCGCGGGTGATGCCGTCCAGACAGGAGGTCAGTTCCGGGGTGTAAATGATGCCGTCGCTGACCAGGAAGAAGTTCTCGCCACTGCCCTCCGCCACATAGCCTTCCGGATCCAGCAGCAGGGCTTCTTCACAGCCATTGCGGATGGCTTCCTGCAGGGCCAGCATGGAATTGATGTAGTTGCCATTGGCCTTGGCCTTACACATGGCAATGTTCACATGGTGGCGGGTATAGGAAGAGGTATTGACCTTGATCCCCAGTTCGCGGGCTTCCGGGGTCATGTAGCTCGGCCATTCCCAGGCGGCGACAATCACGTGGGTCTGCAGTCCGTCCGCGCGCAGTCCCATGCCTTCAGAGCCATAAAATGCCATGGGGCGCAGGTAGGCTTCCTTGAGGCCGTTCTCCCGCACCACCAGACGCTGGGCTTCGTTAAGCTCCTCGGCGCTATACGGCATGGGCATGTTCATGATCTTGGCGGAACGGCACAAACGACGGGTATGCTCGTGCAGACGGAAGATACTGGTGCCTCCGTCGGCAGTTTCATAGGCACGCACGCCCTCGAATACGCCCATTCCGTAATGCAACGTGTGGGTGAGCACGTGTACCCGGGCATCGCGCCAGGGAACCAGTTCTCCGTCAAACCAGATAACGCCGTCTCGATCGGCAAAAGACATGGGGATCTCCTACAAAATTCTATTAACGCCTGTAGGAGCGGCCTGGGGGAGGATGGTCGAGTCCTTGCGAGGCATTGCAAGGGAAGATCGAATCAGTTCGCCAGCAGGCTGGCTCCTACAGCACAGAGCCAGGTGAAAAACAGTTTAAGCGGGCAGCGGGAATGGCGAGGCACAGGAATCCCTTAACAGGGGATTCAGCCCAGCATCTGCTGCCAAGTTGTTTCAACGGTCTTTCTTTCCGCTTCGAATTGGTCACCGGATACAACCCCCGGCAGCTGTTGTAATGCCAGGCGATGACCTTCTGATCGGTAGGCTTTGTAGGCGTCGATCAAATGCGCGGCTTGGTGGGCCGGCATCAGGCCCGCCTCGGAGAGGCTTTCAAGAATGCGGATATTGTCGGTATATCGCACGATCGAAGGGGCGCCCTGCGCCCAGGCCAATGCGGCATATTGAACCATAAATTCAATATCGACAATACCGCCAGTGCCGTGCTTGAGATCGAATTGTCGATCATTGCTCTTATCGAGGTGTGCACGCATCTTATTGCGCATTTCCACCACCTCTTTACGCAATTTCTGCTCATCACGCCCCTCGCATAACAGCCTGGTGCGCAGGTCCTCGAACGCCAATCCGAGGCGCGCACTGCCGGCAACCGGGCGCGTGCGCACCAGCGCCTGGTGCTCCCAGGTCCAGGCGCTCTCGCGCTGGTACTTTTCAAACGCGGCAAGCGACGTCACCAGCAGACCGGAATTCCCCGACGGACGCAGGCGGGTATCCACTTCGTACAGAGGGCCGCTGAGCGTGCGGGTCTGCAGAATATGAATCAGGCGCTGGGCCAGGCGGGTGTAGAAACTCTGCGCATCCAGCGACCGCTCGCCACTGGTATAGCCGGCGCTATCGGCGTCGTGCACAAATACGATATCCAGATCCGAGCCATGCCCCAGCTCCAGGCCGCCGAGCTTGCCGTAGGCGACAATGGAAAAGCGCATATCCTCTGCGCTCGCATCCTTCGGCTCGCCGTGTTTTTCCACCACCTGCTGCCAGGCGAGGGTCAGCGACTGCTGCAGTATGGCTTCCGCCAGCCAGGTCAGGGAGTCACTCACTTTCATCAGTGGCAGCGCACCGGTGACTTCCTGGGCGGCGATACGCAGGCTCTGCCCCTGCTTGAAATGACGCAGGGCTTCCATCTGCGCTTCCAGGTCGTCCTCGTCCACCCGCAGCATATGCTGGCGCAGGTCGTCGGCGATATCTTCCGCGGTGGAAGGTTGCAGCAGGCGGCGCTGGTCGAGCATTTCGTCCAGCAGGATGGGGTGACGCGCGAGCAGATCGGCAATCCACGGCGAGGCACTGCACAGGCGCAGCAGCTGGTTCAGTACCGGCGGATTTTCATTGATCAGTACGAGATACGCGCTGCGGCGCAGAATCGAGCGCAATAAAGGCAGCGCCCGCTCCAGCGCAAGTAACGGCTCACTCACCTCGGAAGCTGCAGCCAGCAACAGCGGCATTGTCTGATCCAGGCGCTGGCGACCGGCGGCGGGTAACGCGGCGACGATGCGGTCGCAGTGCAGGTTGGTAAGCGCTTCCAGTGCTTTGGCCGCAGGCTGGAAACCGGCGTTGTGCAGCTGCTCCAGCCAGCTGTCGCGATCGTCGGCGCGCTCACACCCGGCCCAGAGGAATTCCCACTGGTCGGAATCGGTAATCTCGCAACTCTCTTCTGGCGGTGCGATAACCTCGTCAAACTCGCGCTCAATGGCCGCGCGAGCCTGCACCAGCGCATTCTCCAACGTTGCCCAGTTGTCGTAACCGAGTGCAAACGCGAGCTGCTCGCGGCGCTCGATCTCCGGTGGCAGCGTCTGGGTCTGGTGATCCTTTTCCGCCTGCAGGCCGTGCTCAACCCGGCGCAGCAGTAAATAGGCATCGCGCAGTTCGGCCGCAGCCCCTTCGGGAAGATGACCGCCCTCCTCCAGCAACGGCAGAACTTTCAATATATTGCGCACCCGCAGATCCGGCTCGCGCCCGCCGCGGATCAGCTGAAATGCCTGGGCGATAAATTCCACCTCGCGGATGCCACCGCGACCCAGCTTGATATTGTCGATCAGACCGCGGGCCCGCACCTGGCGCTGGATCAGGGTTTTCATTTCCCGCAGCGCGTCGATCACACTGAAATCGATATAGCGGCGGTAGGTAAACGGCCGCAGTAGTTCCACCAGCTCCTCCGAGGCGGCAGCCGCACCTTCGCCGGAGGCGGCCACCGGGCGCGCCTTGATCATGGCGTAGCGTTCCCACTCCCGCCCCTGGGTCTGGTAATAGTCTTCCAGTGCCGCGTAATGGCTCACCAACGGGCCGCTGTCCCCGTAGGGGCGCAGGCGCATATCCACGCGGAACACGAAACCATCGGCGGTGACCGCGTCGAGAGATTTGATCAGCCGCTGCCCCAGGCGTTGAAACCAGGCCTGGTTTTCCAGTGGTTTGTCCCCATCAGACTGACCCGGTTCCGGGTAGGCAAAAATCAGGTCGATATCGGAGGAAAGGTTCAGCTCCCGCGCTCCCAGCTTGCCCATCCCCAGCACCACCATCGGCTGGACATCCCCCGCGCGGCAGCGCGGCTCGCCGTGGCGCTCGACCATCTTCTGGCGGTGCCAGTCGAGCGCCGTCTGAATGCAAACTTCCGCCAGCTGGGTCAATCGCGCACAGGCGGTGGGGATATCCCACTGGCCGGCAAAATCCCGAAAGATCACCTCGGCATTGACCCTGTTGCGCAGGTTACGCAGCACTTTTTCCAGCTGCTCTTCCGACTCGATCTCGGCCAGATCCGGCGCCACCAGCCCGCAATCCGCCTGCCCTACAAAACCGGCAAGCCACTTGGGATGACGACTGCACTGCTGCACAAAAAAATCCGAGCCCACAAACGCCCGTACCAGTCCCCGCCCCAATGCACCACTCTTCTCGTCACCCACCAGCGACTCAACCCCGGCCACCTGCTCCTCCCCCACCGCGGCGCACCAATCCTCCCAGCGCTGAGCAAACAGTGCTTGATGCGGTTGCGGACAGAATTCCATCAATGACATGGGCGATTCCTTCTAAATCCAGAACGACGAGTGTAGTGACCGCAAAAAGCGGCGAAACCCAAAGTGTACACCGGCCGTCACCGGATTCCTCACCAGCGCGGACACCAGGTCTTGAACTTTCCTACACAGGCCCTATCTAACCCTCGATCAACACCGAGCGATCTTTCGTCTGAACCTTGTTTTTATTGCGGCCCCAACCGTATTACGAGCATGACTATTTCGACTGATTACACAAATCATCACCAGCTTCACTATTTCCCCCGGGCCGCGGCAACCTGTCGCCGCCCCATGCGACGCGTACCCATCTACCTGCCTATCTCGCGTCCACCGCCGTAATCACTCTCGAATAAATTCCACATCACTTCGCGCGAAGGCGTCGATGTCCGGTACAGCTTTGCGAGACCGTCTGCGGCCAGGACGGCCGCAGCCGAGCCCCCATGGACGGGTTTACGGCGTGTCTCGCAAAGCTGTACCGGACAGCGGCGCCGCCACGGAGCTGATTAAACCCCCTAAGTGTTACCACCACCCCCTGACAACCAAACCAAAAGGAGGACAAGGTGCTGGAAGTCACCCACCTCAGCCGTTACTACGACGACTTCAAAGCCGTCGACGACGTCAGTTTTAGAATCGGAAAAGGCGAAATTGTCGGCCTGCTCGGCCACAACGGCGCCGGCAAGACCACCATCATGAAAATGCTCTCTGGCTACCTGGAACCGGATAGCGGCAGCGTCACCATTGATGGCATATCTATGGCCGACAAGCCCAAAACCCTGCAAAGGCAACTGGGCTACCTGCCTGAGAACCTGCCCGTGTACGGCGAAATGACCGTCGCCGACTACCTCGACTACGCAGCCTCATTGAAAGGCCTCGACGACCGCGACAAAGTCGACGAAATCCGCCGCGCCATCAAAGCCACCGAACTGGCCGACAAACTCCACGCCCGCATCCACACCCTTTCGCGGGGCTACAAACAGCGCGTCGGCGTCGCCCAGGCCATTCTCGGTCGCCCGCGCCTGCTGATTCTGGACGAGCCCACCAACGGCCTCGACCCCACCCAGACCGAACAGATGCGCAAACTCATCAAAGACATCGCCCGCGAAGCCACCGTCATCCTATCCACCCACATCATGCAGGAAGTGGAAGCCCTGTGTGACCGGGTACTGATCATCCACCGCGGGCAACTGGCGGTGGACGAACAACTCGACCAGCTGCGCCGCGCCAACAGCATCCTGCTGGACACTTCCGCCACCGATGCCCGCGAAATACTCGGCCGACTCGGCAAGGAGGAAGGTATTCACAGTATCGAGCCGCTCAAGAACGCCGGGCAGTTCCGCATCGTCCTCAACGAGGATGCCAACCTGCGCTCCACCAGTGCGGTGATCGCCCGCACCCTGATTGCCGCCGGCGGCGAACTCTATCGATTGCAGCCGGAACAGCGGGACCTGGAAAGCCTGTTCCGTCAGGTGAATGAAAACAGCAAACAACAAAACACGGAGGCACTGGAAAATGCGGCCTGAATCATCACCTCCCGTCAGCGGCAAGCAGCTGATCCAGCGCGTCGCCGCCAAAGAGCTCACCCTGTTTTTCGCCTCGCCGGTGGCCTATCTGTTCCTCGCCACCTTTGCCGCGGTCAGCCTGTTCGTGTTTTTCTGGGGCGAGGCGTTTTTTGCCCGTAATATCGCCGACGTGCGCCCGCTGTTCGAGTGGATGCCGCTGCTGCTGATCTTCCTCAGTAGCGCCCTCACCATGCGCCTGTGGAGCGACGAGCGGGCCAAGGGAACGCTGGAACATATCCTCACCCAGCCCGCGCCCCTGTGGCAGTTTGTGCTGGGCAAGTTTGTCGCCTGTCTTGCACTGCTGGGCATCGCACTCGCCATCACCCTGCCACTGCCGGTAACTGTGGCGCTGATCGGCGAGCTGGACTGGGGCCCGGTGTGGGCGGGTTATCTCGCCACTTTCCTGCTGGGTGCGGCCTATCTCAGCATCGGCCTGTTCGTCTCCGCCCGCGCCAGCAACCAGATCGTCAGCCTGATTGTGGCCTCCGCCCTGTGCGGGGTTTTCTATCTTATCGGCACGCCGCTGCTCACCGACTTTTTCGGCAACAGCGCCGGCGAGTGGCTGCGCAGCCTCAGCACCGGCGCGCGCTTTGATGCCATCACCCGCGGTGTTATCGACCTTCCAGATCTGTATTACTACCTGAGCCTGTGCGCGGTGTTCCTGTCATTGAACACTCTGGTGCTGGAGCGCGAGCGCTGGGCCAATGGTGGCGACCGTAAACACCGCCAGGCCTGGCAGACGGTCACCGCACTGCTGGTAGTAAACGCGCTCGGCGCCAATTTATGGCTGGGGCAACTGAAATCCCTGCGCGCGGATGTGACCGAAGGCAACCTGTATTCCATCTCCCCGGCCACCGAGCAGTACCTGAACCAGCTACAGGAACCGCTGCTGATCCGCGGCTATTTCAGCGGCAAAACCCATCCACTGCTGGCCCCACTGGTACCGCAGATGCGCGATCTGTTGCGGGAATATGAAGTGAGTGGCGACGGCCGTGTGCGGGTGGAGATTATCGATCCGACCCAGGAGCCTGAACTGGAGGAAGAGGCCAACCGCAAATACGGTATTGCGCCGGTGCCCTTCCAGGTGGCGGACCGCTATCAGGCGTCCATCGTCAGCTCCTATTTTGATGTGCTGGTGCAGTACGGCGATGAGTACGAAGTACTGGGCTTCCGCGACCTGATCGAGGTGAACGCGGAGCGAGAAACCGACGTGGACGTACAACTGCGCAACCCGGAGTACGACCTGACCCGCGCGGTGAAAAAAGTCCTGCAGAGCTATCAGAGCGAGGGCAATTTGTTCGATACGGTGCAGGGCTCACTGGAATTTACCGCCTACGTCTCCGCCGATGAACAGCTGCCGGAACAACTGGCGGAGTTCAAACAGTCCATCCGCGAAAGCGTGGAAAAAATACAGGGAGACGCCGGCGAGCGGCTGTCAGTCAGCTTCATCGACCCGCAAGCAGATGGCGGCAAGGTCGCGCAACAGATTGCAGAGGATTACGGCTTTCAGCCCATGGCCGCGAGCCTGATCGGCCGCCCCTTCTATTTCTATCTGACCCTCGCCCGTGATGATCAGCATGACAAAGTGGTGCAGATTCCTCTGGACGATCTAAGCGCGGATACCTTCGAGCGCAACCTGGAAGCAGGTATCAAGCGCTTCGCCAGCGGCTTTACCAAAACCGTGGCACTGGTGACACCGGCGGACGATTTCAGCCACGGTATGGGCGGTGGTGCGCGCTTCAGCCAGCTGGAAACCCTGCTCGGCGCCGAGCTGAATGTGGAACGCGAAGACCTGAGCGACGGTCGCGTATCCGGCAATGCAGATATCCTGATGCTGCTGGCACCGCGCAACCTGAGTGAAAAGGCCCTCTACGCCGTGGACCAGTTCCTGATGCAGGGGGGCACCGTGATCGCCGCTACCTCGCCCTATAGCGCCAACCTGTCGAACCGCAGCCTGAGCCTGAACCGGGTCAACAGCGGCCTGGAAAAATGGCTCGACCACATGGGCCTGAAGGTGGACAACAAGCTGGTACTGGATCCGCAAAACAGCGCCTTCCCGGTACCGGTCACCCGCAACGTGGGCGGTTTCCAGCTGCAGGAACTGCGCATGCTGGATTACCCCTACTTTATCGACGTACGCGGCGACGGCCTCAATGCCGACAACCCCATCACCGGTAATCTTCCCCAGGCCACCGTGAGCTGGGCCTCCCCCATTCACGTGGATGAAGAGAAGTCTGCTGCACGCAGCATTACCCCGCTTCTGCGCAGTTCCGACAGTGCCTGGCTGTCCAGTAACACCAACGTGATGCCGCGCTACGTGGACGGTCAGATCAGCGCCTTCACCCCCGAGGGCGAACGCGCCTCGCACCTGTTGGGTGTGGTCAGTGCCGGACGCTTCGACTCCTACTTTGCCGATAAACCGTCACCACTGGCGCAAGAAGAAAGTGCCGCGGAAAACACGACGGAAGGCGAAAGTGAAAACGACAGCGCAAGTGACGCCAGCCAGCTGGAGAACCTGCCCAGCCAGATCAGCCGCTCGCCGGAATCTGCGCGCATCATTCTGTTCGCCTCCAACGACTTCCTGCGGGATCAGGTGGTGCGCATGAGCGGCGCCGCGGCCGGTGGTGACTACCTCAATACCCTGCAACTGGCGGCCAACAGTGTGGACTGGTCTCTGGAAGATGCAGGTCTGCTCAGCATCCGCGCCCGCAGCCACTTCAACCGCACCCTGCCCCCCATGGAGCAGGACAGCCGGCTGTTCTGGGAATCACTGAACTATATCGCCGCACTGCTGGCACTGGGCATCGTCGCCCTGATCCAACAGCTGCGCAATCGCGCCCGTCAGCAGCGTTACCAACAACTGCTGGCCGGCTGAGGAGGATAGGAGAAATAGCCCATGAAAAATCTACAAATGGCATTGAGTGGCGTGCTGGCCCTGCAGCTGGTCCTCGCCACCGGCCTGTTCTGGGAATCGACCTCCCGACAACAGGCACAGGCGCAGGCCACCCAACTGGTACAGACAGAAACCGATGCCCTGCAGCGACTGGAGATTGCCGGTGACGACAAACAGGTTACCCTGATACGCAAAGACGGACAGTGGCTGCTGCCCGAGCTTCACGACCTCCCGGTAAACGGTGACAAACTGGACACCCTGCTGGAAAAACTCACCGCCCTGAAAGGCAACTGGCCGGTGGCCACCAGCAACAGTGCGCGGGAGCGCTTCGAGGTGGCGGAAGAAAAATTCCGCAAGCACCTGAAGCTGTACTCCGCGGAAGGGGATAAAGCGGCGCTGGAACTGTTTCTGGGCACCTCGCCAGGATTCCGCAAGGTGCATGTGCGCCGCGCCGATGACGACGCCATCTATGCGGTGGAATTGAACAGCTTTGACCTGCCCTCTAGCGCCGACAGCTGGCTAGACAAATCCCTGCTGGCCGCCGGTACACTGGAGCAGATTCAGGGCCCGGACTACACCCTGGAAAAGGGCGAGGACGGCTGGGCGTTTGCGCCTACTAACTCAGGTGGCGGGGAACCGACGCCCGCAGTAGATCCCGGCAAAGCGCGGGAACTGGCTGCGGCACTGGAAAAGCTGCGCATTACCAAAGCCGTCACCGAAGCTCCCCAGGCAGAGGCAACGGAAATCAAGGTGCAGACCAGTGAGGGCGTGCGGCGCTATCACTTCGCCAGCGCGAACGATAAATACTATGTACGCCGAGACGACCGCGAGCAGTATTTTGAAATCGCCAAGTACGATTTCGATCGGGTGATGGATAAACGCCACCAGGATCTGGTGCTGGTGGAGCGGGATGATGAGGAGCAGACCGCGGAGGAAGAATCCGGTAATACTCAGGAAGAAGATGCAAAAAGCTGACACCTTTCAACCAATAAAAAAACCGCGCACTGCGCGGTTTTTTATTGGGTGAAAGCAAACCTTAGGATTCAGGGAAGAACAGTTTCCCCTCACCCATCCTGATTACATTGCCGCCGATGCGGCAGCGCACTTCCTTGCCCGGCTTTTTATCGAACTCCACATGCAACACACTTTTGCGGGTTTCCAGACTGCCGCGATCCACAGAGAAAATGTGCGTGCCAGACGCGGTTTCCTGCTGCTCCGCAAGATAAGCAATAAATTCCGGCATGACGTTGCCGATCGGTGGAAACACATCTTTCGCCAGATTGGGATTTAACAGGCGACCGTGGAACTCGGTGCCGCCGGTAATGGAGCCCGGGGCAAACAGGAATAGCTCGGAGGTATACAGGTCACCGAGCAGCGCATTCCAGTGATCGTGAATAAGACTGGCGGCCAGTACATGTTCGGGGCGGGTAAAGGGAACGATCAGTGTCGGCGTGTCCACACTCACCACCAGTGGTTTGTATTTACTGAAGGTGATGTGTTTATCTTCGGTATTCAGCGCCGCCGCCAGGCGGGCTACATCCGGTGTGTAGCGATCCACCGTGGGGGACAGTTCGCGGGCAAACTGGATATTGCCGGGTGTGCCTTCTTTGTCGTCGATAAAACTTTCGATCAGGCCGCTGTCCTGCTGCAACAGAAAGGAGGCAAAGCTACCTTCGCCTTTCGTCAGCCCCAGTTCAAATGCCATAAAAGACGCGGCGAGAATGGTGTGGGCGCCAAAGTGCTGCTGGCCGCGGCTGTTATACACGCAGGCAGGAACCGTATTGTCCGGCTCGATAAACACGGTTTCGGTCTGCTGGAATTCACTGGCAATGGCTTTTTTGGCGGCCACGTCCAGATTCTTCCCAGCCAGATTCACCACCGGAATCTGGGTGCCCTGAAAAGGTGCATCGGCAAACACATCCAGCAGTGCGTATTCAATCGTCATCACTCAATTCCTTTTTTATTGTCGCCTTCCCTGACTATGCGCCAGCTGGGAATTATTGCAAGTTCTCATCCACCCTACAAAACTCTCAGAAAGCGATATCTGGTGGCGGAGCCACCCGCAGCACTTCCTGCACAGTGGTGATGCCTGCAGCCACCTTGCGTGCGCCGGACAGGCGCAGGCTGTTCATGCCTTCACGCATCCCCTGCCTGCGTACCTGCTGCAGATCGCAGTCGTGGGTCACCAGGGACTGGATGCCCTCACTGAACGGCAGGATTTCGTAAATACCCTGACGGCCGCGGTAGCCGGTATTGCGGCAATCGAGACAGCCCTCCGGCTGATACACCACTTCCGGCTTTGGCGCCTTCCAGGGTTTCACCAGCGCCTGCCAGTCCTCGTCGCTCACTTGCGCCTTGCGCTTGCAACTGGGGCAAAGGGTTCTGACCAGACGCTGGGCCATCACCCCCAGCACGGTGGACTTCAACAGGTAATGGGGAAGCCCGAGATCCAGCAGACGGGTTACTGCGGTGGGGGCGTCGTTGGTGTGCAGGGTGGAGATCACCAGGTGGCCGGTAAGCGCGGCCTGCACTGCCATCTGCGCGGTTTCCAGGTCGCGGATCTCGCCCACCATGATGATGTCCGGATCCTGACGCATCAGGGTGCGAATACCGGCGGCGAAGTCCAGGCCAATGCTGTAGTGCACCTGAGTCTGGTTAAAGCTGTCTTCCACCATCTCAATGGGGTCTTCGATGGTGGACACATTGACCTCGGTGGAGGCCAGCTGCTTGAGCGCGGTATAGAGGGTGGTGGTTTTACCGGAACCGGTGGGGCCGGTCACCAGCACAATGCCATTGGGGCGGCCCAGCATTTTGTGCCAGCGCGCCAGGTCGTCACCGGCGAGGCCGAGGTCGGTATAGGAGCGCGCCAGCACTTCCGGGTCGAAGATCCGCATTACCAGCTTTTCACCAAAAGCGGTGGGCAGGGTGGAAAGCCGCAGTTCCACCTCGCTGCCGTCCGGGCGCTTGGTCTTGATACGGCCGTCCTGGGGTTTGCGCTTCTCCGCCACGTTCATGCGACCGAGAATCTTCAGGCGGCTGGTGACGGCGGCGTTGACCTGATCCGGCAACTCGTGGATCGGGTGCAGTACGCCGTCGATACGGAAGCGGATACGGCCGATGTTCCTTCGTGGCTCGATGTGAATATCACTGGCGCGCTGGTCGAAGGCGTGCTGCAGCAGCCAGTCGACGATATTGACGATGTGCTGGTCGTTGGCTTCCGGATCCTTGAGGTTGCCAAGCTCCAGCAGCTGCTCGAAGTTGCCTGCACCGGAGCTGCCCTTGAGACCACTGGCCCCGGAGATGGAGTTAGCCAGGGAGTAAAACTCGGTGCCGTAGCGTTTGATATCGGCGGGGTCCGCCACCACCCGCTGCACGGTGCGGCCGCTGGTGTGTTCCAGCTGTTCTTCCCAGCCCGAGGTGTAGGGCTGAGCGGTGGCCACCAGCAGCATTTCCTTGGAGGCTTCGACGCACAGGATCTGGTGGCGCTTGGCGAACTGGAAGCTCATCACCTCGGTCACTTCCGCCACATTCACCTTGAGCGGGTCGATATGGTAGAGGCCGTGGGAAGAAGTATCCGCCAGCCACTGGGTAAGTGTGGCCGCGTCCAGCGTCTTACCGGGCTTTTTCTGATTGGGCAGCTCACAGCTGGCAATGTAGGTGAGCGGGTGCATCTGCGCCTGCTCGGCGGTGCGCGGGGTGCCGATCAGGCGATTGGCGTCCATACGCGCCACATACCCCTGACTCACCAGGTCCTCCAGCAATCCGGGCAGATCGAGAACCCGGTCCGCCCCTCTTGTCCCAGTGCTTACAGCCATACCCTGTCATCCGTCTACGCTTTATTGTGAAGGCGCATTGTAGCTCTTATGGCGAGCCGCAACAGTGCGCCGGTTGCCCCCAATGGTAACGAAACCGTCACGTCACTGTGCCCTGCGCACAGGTTGGGGTACCATGCCGCCAAATTTGGCCGCTGCTCACGTCACCAGGCGGTCTTTTCGTCAACTGTCAGGACCGGAAAAAGGAACAGACCATGCCCCTGTCCAATATCGCCAACCTGTTCGGCCGCTCGCCGATCAAGCCGATCAAGGAGCACATGGCGACTGCCCACGAGGCGTCAGCGGATCTGGTGCCCTTCTTTGAAGCCCTTATGAAGGGCGACCTCAGCACTGCCAAAACCGTACAACAGCGGATCTCCGCCAGTGAGAACCGCGCCGACGACATCAAGAAAGACCTGCGCCTGCACCTGCCGGACAGCCTGTTTATGCCGGTCTCCCGCACCGACCTGCTGGAGCTGCTGCACGTGCAGGACAAGGTGGCCAACACCGCTCAGGACATCGCCGGCCTGGCGATCGGCCGTCAGATGCAGATCCCCGCTTCTATGCACGCCATGATGGCCACCTTCGTGGAAAGCGCAGTCGCCACATCCGCCCAGGCCCTGACTGCCATCAATGAGCTGGACGAGCTGCTGGAATCCGGCTTTGCCGGGCGCGAAGTGGATATTGCCCGCCGCATGACTGAAGAGCTGGACGACCTCGAGCGCAAGTCCGACGAGCTGGAAGTGGAAGTGCGCGCCGCACTGTTCAAATTAGAAAAAGACCTGCCACCGGTAGACGTGATTTTCCTCTACCGCATTATCGAGTGGGTCGGTGACCTGGCAGATGAGGCCCACGGCGTGGGCAACCGATTGCAGCTGTTGCTGGCGCGATAACGGGGAGAGAAATCGTGGATATCATTGCTCAGTACGGCCATATCTTTCTGATACTGGCCTGTGTATTTGGATTTTTTATGGCCTGGGGGGTGGGCGCCAACGACGTAGCCAACGCCATGGGCACGTCCGTTGGCTCCCGCGCACTGACCATCAAACAGGCGATCATTATCGCCATGATCTTCGAATTTGCCGGCGCCTATTTAGCCGGCGGCGAGGTCACCTCCACCATCCGCAAGGGCATCATCGCCCCGGATCTGTTCAACGATCGCCCGGAACTGCTGGTCTACGGCATGCTCTCCGCCCTGCTGGCCGCAGGTACCTGGCTGATGATCGCCAGTATTCTCGGCTGGCCGGTATCCACCACTCACTCCATTGTTGGCGCCATTGTCGGCTTCTCCGCGGTGGGCATCTCCGTGGACGCGGTGGCCTGGGGCAAGGTGGCCAGTATCGTCGCCAGCTGGGTGGTCTCTCCGGTTCTCGCCGGCACCATCTCCTTCCTGCTGTTCCGCAGCGTGCAGCGATTGATCCTGAACACCGAAGATCCCTTTACCAACGCCAAGCGCTATATCCCCATCTATATGTTCGCGGTGGGCTGGATGATCGCCATGGTGACGCTGACCAAGGGGCTTAAACATGTATTCAAGGACGCCGGTATCACCCTGTCCTTCTGGCAGGACGCGCTGATCGCCGGCGTGATCGGCCTGATCGTGATGGGTATTGGCATCGTACTGCTGAAGCGCATCAAGCGTGATCCCTCCATGGAAAAAGACAATCGCTTCGCCAACGTGGAGCGCGTATTCGCCATCCTGATGATCTTCACCGCCTGTGCCATGGCCTTTGCCCACGGCTCCAACGACGTGGCCAACGCCGTGGGTCCGCTGGCCGCGGTGGTCAACACCGTGCAACAGGGCGCTGTCACCGCCAAGGCAGTGATGCCGCCGTGGATTCTGTTGCTGGGTGGTGCCGGTATCGTGGTCGGCCTCGCCACTTACGGCTTCAAGGTAATGGCCACCATCGGCCGCAAGATCACCGAGCTGACCCCGAGCCGCGGCTTCGCCGCCGAGCTGGGTGCCGCCTCCACCGTGGTACTCGCCTCCGGCACCGGCCTGCCCATTTCCACCACCCACACCCTGGTGGGTGCGGTACTGGGTGTCGGCCTGGCCCGCGGTATCGGCGCACTGAACCTGCGCATGATCACCACCATCGCCGCCTCCTGGATCGTCACCCTGCCCGCCGGTGCCGGCCTGGCGATTCTGTTCTTCTTCTTCTTCAAGGGCGTCTTTGGCTGGTAAAACTGGAACGGTAATAGAAATTACCTGGTGCACTTGATAAAAAGGGAGAGCTGTTTAGCTCTCCCTTTTTATTTGTGTTCAATTTGCACTGGCAATGTGAGAAGGATCCCTCCATGCAACTGCCCATTTACCAGGCTGACGCCTTCACCTCGGAACTCTTCAAAGGCAACCCCGCCGCTTACGTACCGCTGACCCGCTGGCTCGACGACGCGCTGCTGCAACAGATCGCCGCGGAGAACAACCTCGCCGAAACCGCCTACACCGTCCCCGCC
This sequence comes from Microbulbifer sp. ABE4_465, assembly GCF_056160765.1. NCBI lineage: Bacteria > Pseudomonadati > Pseudomonadota > Gammaproteobacteria > Cellvibrionales > Microbulbiferaceae > Microbulbifer > Microbulbifer sp. ABE4_465. Next base: position 345,419 of record NZ_JBSWXV010000002.1, on the reverse strand, counting down.
GGCAACGGCTTTGAACTGCGCTGGTTCACCCCCGGCGAAGAAGTCCCCCTGTGCGGCCACGCCACCCTGGTCACCGCGCACCTGCTGTGGACGGAACTGGGGTTCACCGACGACGAGATTCACTTTTTTACCCGCAGCGGCGAGCTGATTGTGCGCCGTGACGGCGAGCTACTGGCCCTGGATTTCCCCGCGCAGAACATCCAGCCAGTCGGACTCGGCAAGGAATATTCCGATGCACTCGGCGCCGAGCCGCTGTCGGCCATGGAAGTTGCCGGCTCTAACCAGCAAGTACTAATCGAGTTCGCCTCATCAGAAACCGTTGCCAGCCTCGAACCCGATATGCACGCTGTCAGTAACCTCCCCTACAAGGGCGTGATCTGCACCGCTCCGGGCGACGGATTCGACTGCGACTTTGTCAGCCGCTTCTTCGCCCCGGCGATTGGTGTGGACGAGGACTCGGTAACCGGCTCGGCCCACACGCGGCTAGTACCATTCTGGACGGAGAAGCTGGATAAAACCGCGCTCACGGCAAAACAGATTTCACCGCGCGGTGGTGAACTGGATTGTGAGTTGAAGGGAGAGCGGGTAATTATGCGGGGCAAGGCGGTGACTTATTTGCGGGGTCAGATCACTCTGTAAAGCTACGGTGGTCAATTCGAAGTAAATAGTTTCGAGAGAAGGCGGCGATACCGGGTGCAAACTTGTGAGACCTTCCGCGAGAGGGACCTCGCGGAAGAGCCCCCAGGGATGGGTTCACGGCGTGTCTCACAAGTTTGCACCCGGTAGCGGCGCCGCCACCCAACCTGCTACGGAGCACACAAAGGACTACCAATAATGGTAATGCAGCCGCTCATTCTTCCGCGGCCCATCAATCTGCCAGATCAACTCGATTTCATCCGAATGCAGAATCAGGTCGGCGGTATACGTATCCTCTCCACATAAATGCGGAGACTGATGACGAAACCCGTGCTCCGTCACCGGAACCAGATTAAATAACAAAACCGGCTCTTCCCGCCGCAAATGCTCAAGGCGCACAAAATCAACACAGCGCGTCCAGCGGTAGGTGTTCTGCAGATCGATCTTGTGGCCGTCGCCATCGGTAAACTCCGCCCGCTCCGCAAACAGAGTGTGCGCACCGAAACTCGTCACCGCCACCTCGCCGCGCCCGTGCCCGCGCCAGTTGGTTTGCGACCCGGGCCCGTTGCTCGCATTAAAACTGAATGCGCGCACCTTCTTTAACCGCTCAACCAATTGCGCTAACGCCAACAAAGCTTTGTAATCCACCACTGCATTCACCGGACATCGCACCTATTCATGATTCTGCTGATCCTTATCACCCTCCTGTGGGCATTCTCTTTCAGCCTGATCGGCGTCTACCTCGCCGGCCAGGTGGACAGCTACTTTTCCGTACTCACCCGGGTATTGCTGGCGGCGCTGGTATTTCTGCCATTTCTCAACTGGCGTACTCCACCACGTACCGCGCTCATCCTGATGGCCATCGGCGCCGTGCAGCTGGGATTGATGTACCTGTTTTACTACCAGTCCTTCCTGCTGCTCAGCGTGCCCGAAGTGCTGCTGTTTACCATCTTCACCCCGGTATATATCACCCTGATCTACGACCTGATGGCACGAAGGTTTTCTCCCTTGAACCTGCTGATCGCCGCTATCGCAGTATGCGGCGCCGCCATTATCCGCTGGAATAATCTCAGCGGTGATTACTGGACCGGCTTTCTTGTGGTCCAGGGTGCCAATCTCTGTTTTGCCAGCGGCCAGGTGGCCTACAAGCAGTTTATGCAATCTCAGCAAAGCCGCGGGAACACATTGCCACCCCGGCAGACCTTCGGCTGGTTTTTTATCGGTGCCAGTATCGTTGCCACCCTCGCCTGGCTGATACTCGGCAAGCCACAGTACCCGAGCAGCGGTGTGCAATGGGGCATCTTGCTGTGGTTGGGTGCCATCGCCTCGGGCGTCGGGTATTTCCTGTGGAACAAGGGCGCCACTCAGGTATCTCCCGGCACCCTCGCGGCCATGAACAACGCACTGATTCCCGCCGGGCTGCTGGTCAACCTGCTGATCTGGAACCGGGACGCGGACCTGTCGCGGCTGGCGCTCGGCGGTGCCATCATCGTCGCCGCAGTGGTACTCAGCGAACGGCGTAACCGGGCGCCCCATTGAGCGGGATTGGCGGCTGCTATAATTGCTGCCGGATGCGGGCGCGGGATAGCGCCGAATTTCTTCGCATTCACCGCGCACAAGGAATTGTGAATGATGGACGCAGCGGAAAGCCCTCGCAGCGATGCCACCGAGTGAATCACCCCGCCTGTGGCCACGCTGCAATCACCTGTTACTCGTCGCCATTCTGACGGGGCTGGTTGCCTGTGCCCCGCTCGGGCCCAATTTCCGCGAGCCGGACGTGACCTGGCTGTCCGCCTGGCAGCCGAATCTCTACGGTCAGACCTATCAGGACCCCGATGCGACGGATATCAGCCAGTGGTGGCACCGCCTGGGCGACCCCATCCTGAACGACCTGATTGCCCTTGCCCGCCGTGAAAACCCGAGCCTGCAGATTGCCGGGCTGCGCATTCTCGAAAGCCGTGCGGCCCTGGGCATTGCCGTTGGCCTGAAATATCCACAGATACAGCGAATCGACGGCAGTGGCGCCTATGTATCCGAGTACCTGCACGGTGGGCCGGACGACGACCACCGGGACTACCGCACCGGCGACATCGCCTTCAACCTGCAGTGGGAAATGGACTTCTGGGGGCGTTTCCGCCGCGGCATAGAATCCGCAGACGCCGCCTTTTTTGCCTCCATCGCCAACCAGCGCGATGGCCAGGTACTGCTGGCGGCGGAAGTGGCCAGGCTGTATTACGGCTACAAGACAACCCTGCAACGCATCGATATTGCCCAGCGCAATATCGCACTGCAGCAACGCAATGTGGACATTACCCGTCAGCTGTTCGATAGCGGCCAGCAGTCGGAACTGGACCTGCAGCAGGCGCGTACCCAGTATCTCGCCAGTCTCGCCACCATCCCCACTCTGCGGCTGACACAGTCACTGCAACGCAACGCCCTCTGTGCCCTGCTGGGACGCGCTCCGGGAGACCTGCCGGAACTCGCCGGCGCGACAGATCAACTGCCCAATATCGAACAGATTCCTCTCCGGCAGACACCGGTCAACCTGCTGCTGCGTCGCCCGGATGTGCGCGCCGCCGCCTGGGATGCCGCGGCACAGTCGGCACAGATCGGCGTGGCCATGAGCGACCTCTACCCGGCTATCTCCCTGTTCGGCACCCTCGGCTGGGCGGGCACCAGTCTCCGTGGGCTGCCGGATGTATCCACACTGGCGGTAGGCCCGGCGCTCAGCTGGAATATTTTCAACTACGGCCGATTGAAAAATAACGTGCGGGTACAGGACGCGCGCCTGCAGCAGCTGCTGGAGCTGTTCCGCGCCACGGTCCTCGAGGCCGCGCGGGAAATCGACGACGCCGCCAGCCGTATCGCCCAGACTGATGCACGCCAGGGCATTCTCGATGAGTCCCTGGTGGCCGCGCAGCGCTCCCTGGACATTGCCAGCCGCCGCTACCAGGAGGGTTACTCCGATTTCCAGCGAGTGCTGGACGCCCAGGCTGCGGTATTTGCCCAGTCGGACCTGGTGGTAATCAACCGCGGTGACCATGTAGCTGCCATTATTGAACTGTACCGATCCCTCGGCGGTGGCTGGCGCGATGCCACCGTCGATGACCTGATCCCCAGCGACACCCGCTACCAGATGCTGGAGCGCACCAATTGGGGAAATCTGCTTGAGGAGCCGCTGCCCGACGCTGACGCGGGCACAACCCCGTAATGGATCCACGCAAACAGGCCAGTAACAAACAACCGGGGCAGCAAACCCTGGACGAGATCGCCGCGGCACAATCGGCCGGCGGGGAATCGTCCGCGCCCGTCTCTCCAGGTGCACCTCCAGCTGCACCTCCACCTCCACCCGCGCCGTCCGGCGACCGCGCAACAACAGGGGCCGATAGGGTATCTCCGGAAACGGAAGCAAAAGAAACACCCGCAAAGGCCGTCGGGCGGGGTGTAAAGATCCTGCTGGCGCTGATCCTCGTCTCACTGTGCCTCTACCTCCTCGCCGACCGCTTCACCCCCTATACCTCGCAGGCGCGGGTGCAGGGCTATGTGGTCGGAGTTGCCCCCAAAGTAGCCGGGGTGATCACCGAGGTGTGGGTCGAGAACAACCAGCGTGTCCAACAGGGCGACAAGCTGTTCGCCATCGATGCCACCCAGTATGAGCTGGCGCTGCAAACCGCCCGCGCGAACCTGGACAACGCCTGGCAGCAGGTGGCGGCCGGAGACGCGGTGGTGCAACAGGCCCGCGCCAACCTGCGTGCCGCCATTGCCGCGCGCCTTGAAGCAGAGCAGGACTACACGCGTTTGCGACACCTGCGCGACAGTGACCCAGGTACCATCTCCGTCCGTCGCCTGGAAATCTCCCGCGCCAATCTCGAACAGGCGCGCGCCAAGGTCATCGCGGCAGAAGCGGCCATTCAACAGGCCATCGAGCAGAAAGGGGGGGATTCCGAGCACAACAATTCGCTGCTGAAAGTCGCCCGCGCGGCGGTCAACGAGGCGCAGCTCGACCTGGACAACACCACGGTCATCGCCCAGAAGGATGGAATCATCACCGACCTGCGCGTCGAGGTCGGGCGCTATGCCGGCACCGGCAATGCGGTACTGACACTGATTTCCCGGGAGGATTTCTGGATCGCCGCGGACTATACCGAGAACAACCTGGGCCACCTGCAACAAGGTACGCCGGTGGAAATCCTGCTGGACTCCCTGCCGGGCAAAGTATTGAAAGGACGAATACTGGATATCGGTGCGGGGGTAAATGCGGGCAGAACCCCAACCCCTGGCGCACTGCCGGAAATTCAGAACAACCGCGACTGGCTGCGCCAGGCTCAGCGATTCCCGGTGCGGGTAACCTTTGATGAAGCGCCACCGCCGGAGGTACTCGCACAACTGCGCATAGGCGGCCAGGCCTCGGTGATCGCCTACAGCGACGAACACCTTATCCTGCGCCAGCTGGGGAAGCTCTATATCCGCGTCATGAGCTATCTGTCCTACGCCTACTGATCGCGCGGTGTTGGAAAAATTTATACAGCGCGGCGCCAGGGCCGCAGCTTCTGTTTATTCTCCGATTTTTCCCCTATTTCGCTCCTATTTCTTCTCCGCTTCCGCGCCCTGATCGCGGAAACGCAGCCGGCGAAACAGACGCACCACCAGCTCTTCGGCCACCAGCATCACCACGACCACCACAATCAGGGTAACCACGCCGTGCCACATTCCGTGAAAGCGCACGTCCTCATCGAATACCAGAGTGATCGCTTCCAGAATCACAAACTTCGAACCAAATAACACCAGCCAGGCGCAGAAGTAACGCAGAAAACGCGAGAAGCCGCTGGTGTACCGCGTAAAAAATTCTGCGACCCGGTGCTCCACGGCAATGGTCAGTTTCAGCAGCAGCTGCAGCAGTATCGCCGCCAGCAGAGAAATGCTGAACGATTTAATTTCGACGTTCTCGGAAAACTCCGCGAACAGATTGAGCACCACCAGGTCCACCAGGACACCGTTGTAATAAAGCAGAAACAACCGCTGTGCATTGGTCGGTGTTTCCGCCAGCTCCGCACGTAGAAACGACATCGTGGACTTGGTCATTCATAGACTCCGCAGACACACCCAGAAATTACTGATAATTCGCCAAAGCGAAAGCAATACCGCCTCGATTCGGCTCGAAAATAGGGAATTGATGCTTAACTACTAGAGTAGCTCCTTATTCCGCGATGCCGAACGGGTGGTTGATCTGGTCTGCCTTACACGACGCAGACCCGGAGCGCGCAAATTTTTCCCCCAATGAAGTAGTAACCAAGCAGTTTGCGGAGGAATCGAATGCCTTCTTCCAACCCGGTTCCGGACAGCGCTATCCGCGGTCCGGTGCTGACATTTACCGGCGATCCTTTCGCTTCCAGTGTCGAGGACACCCTGTGTTACGAGTCAGATGCCATAGTGGCATTTGGCGATGGAGTGATTACCCACTTCGGCCCCGCAGATCAAATCCAGCCGCAGCTGCCGAAAGACCTGAAGGTTCGCAACTACGGCGCGGATGCTCTGATCACCGCGGGCTTTCTCGACAGTCATGTGCACTTTCCGCAAACACCGATGATTGCCGCCTTTGGCGAGCAGCTGCTGGACTGGCTGAACAAATACACTTTTCCCACGGAACGCAAATACGCGGACAAGGCATTTGCCGCATCGGTTGCGAAAGTGTTTCTCGATGAGTGTCTGAAAAACGGTATCACCACCAGCTGTGTCTACTGCACTGTGTTTCCGCAGTCCGTCGACGCCCTGTTTGAAGAGGCCGAGCGCCTGGGCATGCGCATGGCCGCCGGCAAGGTGCTGATGAACCGCAATGCACCGGACTACCTGCTGGATACCACCCAAAGCGGTTACGACGACTCCAAGGCACTGATCAGCAAGTGGCACAACCGCGGCCGCCTGATGTACGCCATTACCCCGCGCTTTGCGCCGACAAGCAGCGCGGATCAGCTGGATTCCGCCGGCGCACTGTGGGACGAATTCCCGGACTGCTATATGCAGACCCACGTATCGGAAAATATGGATGAGGTCGCCTGGGTAAAAGAGCTGTTCCCGGACCGCAAGGGTTATCTGGATGTGTACGACCACAGCAAACTGTGTCGGCCTCGGGCGGTGTTCGGCCACGGTATCCACCTGACCGAAGACGAGCTCTGCTGCATGCATCACACCGGCTCCGCCATTTCCCACTGCCCCACGTCCAACTTCTTCCTCGGCAGCGGCTATCTCGATGTGTATCGCGCGAAAGATCCCAAGCGCCCGGTACGGGTAGGCATCGGCACCGATCTCGGCGCCGGCACTTCGTTTTCGATCCTCGCCACTCTGAACGAGGCATACAAAGCGGCGCAGCTGAATGGCAAGGCGCTCACGGCGGGGCACGCATTTTATTTCGCGACCCGCGGCACCGCCCGCGCCATGTATATCGACGACAAGGTGGGCAGCATCGCCCCGGGAATGGAAGCGGATCTGGTGGTACTCGATATGAAGTCCACTCCGATCATTGATTACCGCATGCAGTTTGTGGAAGACATCCACGAGGCGTTGTTTGTGCAGATGACCCTCGGCGACGACCGCGCGGTCCAGGCCACCTATATCGCCGGCAAACTGCAATACGAGCAGGCCAAAGCCCGATAAACCCGCGTCCGTAATTAGAAATTGATGGAGGCCAGCCATGTCTGCCACCCGTGATAACGCTTCTGCCGCTGGCGCCCCCAAGCTCGGCGGTGCCATGGCCTGGTGGGTGTGGACACTCGCCGTTTTGTTTGTGGTGTATCTGTTCAGTTTCCAGACCGGCTACTCCATCGTGAATCCCAGTGTGCAGGAAGATGTCGGCCTGACGATCAAACAGATCGGTGGTATTGCCGCCGTATACACCTGGGCCTTTGCCATCTCCCAGTTTTTTGGTGGTGCATTGCTTGACCGGCTGGGCGCGCGCAAGGTGATCCCTATTGCCATTGCCCTGGTTGCCCTCGGTATTTTCCTGTTTGCCAATGCCGAGAGCTACACCATGCTGCTGGTCTCCCAGATCGTGGTTGCGGTTGGCTCCTGTGTCGGGTTTGTCGGCGCAGGCTATATCGGCGGCCAGTGGTTCGGTATGGCCAAGTTCAGTTTTATGTTTGGTCTGGTACAGGTCATGGCCGCACTGACGTCCGCCTTCTCGGTGAACCTGATCAGCATGGCACTGGAGACGACCACCTGGCGCACCCTGTTTAACGCCACCGCGATATTCGGCGTGGTGCTGTTTGTATTGGGCCTGATCTTTATCCGCAATCCGACACCGGTGGTGCATGAGGCCGACAGCAGTGGGGACAACTTTTTTGTCGGCGTTCTGAAAAGCCTGGCAAGCGTCGCCAAGATCGGACACGTATGGGTGGCGGCACTGGTAGGTGCGCTGTCATTTGGCATGCTACTGGCTTTAGGGGTGGTGTGGATGCCAAAAATCCTGATGGTGCATGGACTCAGCCCCTCTTCCGCGGCGCTCGGCTCTTCGCTTCTGTGGCTCGGGTTGGCGGCCGGCAGCGCGGTGGTACCCCACTGGTCCGATGTCATCAAACGCCGCAAGCGCACCATGGTTGTGGGCTGTGCCATTCAATTGGCGGCGCTGCTCGGGCTGCTGTTTATTCCCGGTCTTGGCAGCGGCCTGGCGCTGACACTGTGCTTTATTCTCGGTTTTGCCAACGCCTCCCATATGCTCGCGTTCAGTACTGCCGCCGATGTTGTGCAGCCGCACCAGATCGGCACGTCCGCGGCCATCGTCAATGGCATCATGTTTATCCTCGGCGGCATCCTGATCAGCCGGCCGGGATTCCGTATCGGCGTCGGCGTGGAAAAGGGCATACAACCGGAGTCACTGGCACTGGCGCAGTACGCCAGTATCCCGCTGATTATTGCCGGTGCGCTGGCCCTGCTGATCGCGCTGTTTATGCGGGAAACTTATCCACAGCAGGGACATGGCTGAGGAGTAGCTGACGTGGGTACCGGCGCAGGGCAGAGCCCCCCTCTCGGTGGCTGGCGCGCCTGGGGGGCGTGGCTGATTGGAGTCGCCTTTGTGGTGTACTACTTCAGTTTCCAGACCGGCTATTCCATCGTCAACGCACGGGTGCAGGAAGATGTGGGGCTGAGTGTCGCGCAAGTAGGCTTTATCGCCGCGCTCTACACCTGGGTGTTCGCCATCTTCCAGTTCCTCGCCGGGCCACTGCTGGATCGACTGGGAGCGCGCAAGGTCTTATTGCCGGCGATTGTTCTGGTCACCATCGGTATCTTCCTGTTTGCCCGCGCGCAGAGTTTTTCCATGCTTCTGCTCTCCCAGGTATTTATCGCGCTCGGTGCCTGCACCGGGTTTGTGGGCGCGGGGTATATTGGCGGCACCTGGTTTGGCTGGGCCAAGTTCAGCCTGATGTTCGGTCTGGTGCAGTTTTCGGCTTCCCTTTTCTCCGCGTTCAATCAGAACCTGCTGACCCGCGCACTGGAATCCTGGCCGTGGCGGGAGCTGTTTACCATGGCCGCCGGTTTTGGCTTGGCCCTGCTAATTATTGCCGTTTTACGCTTGCGGGATCCCGTGCCCGTCGAGGTTGCCGGCGCACGCGGTATACGGCCGTTTCTGCGCAGTGTCATCCGCGCGCTCAGGAAGGTGGGGGCTGTCCCCATGGTGTGGGTGGCATCGGCATTCGGCGCACTCTGCTTCGGAGTAATGCTCGCACTCGGTGTGGTGTGGGGGCCGAAGCTGATGATGGTGCGCGGGCTTGAGCCTGCAACAGCCAATCTCGCCGCGTCGTTTTTGTGGCTGGGACTTGCCGCCGGTTGTTTTATCACTCCGTGGCTGTCGGATCGTCTGCAACGGCGCAAGCTGCCCACCATCGTGGGTATTGTGATCCAGCTGTTCGCGCTCGCGCTGATTTTATTTGCTCCGCCCATGGGAGCAGCGGCAGACATGTCTCTCTGTTTTGTATTTGGCTTTGGCAACTCCGCACATATGCTGGCTTTCAGCGCCGCCTCCGATGTGGTGGAGCCAGAGAACATCGGCACCTCGGCGGCCATCGTCAACGGTGTCATGTTTATTGTCGGTGGCATCATGATCAGCCGCCCGGGAATGCGCATTGGTCTCGGCCAGGCCGAGGGGCTGGTGCCCGCCTCCGCCGAACTCGCACAATTTGCCGCGCGGCCGCTGCTACTGGCCATTCTGATTGCCTTGCTGATCGCGCTGTTCATGCGTGAAACCTATCCAAAGATGCGTGCGCTCCACGCAGCGGAATAGCGATGGGCATATTCATGATTGCCCGCAACCGCACATCCTCAACCTCCTCGCCATTACCGCTGGCGGCCCGCCGCTGCTACCGGCTCGCCTTTACCACCGCGCTTGCACTGGCCCTGTGCTACGGCCTCAATATTGGTATTCCCTTTGTCGCACCGGTATTTGCGGTGCTGGTGGCAGCGGCGCCAAAGCCGCCACCGGATCTTCGCGGAGCGCTCGGGCTGCTGCTGTTTATGGCCGCCGCACTTACCGTAGGCATTCTGATTGGCCCGCTACTGCAGCAGGCACCGTTCACCGCACTGCTGATCATCGCCGCCGGAACCTATTTCAGTAATCGCCTCGCCATCGGTGGAGGCAAGGCGCTGCCCGGTACATTGCTGGCCCTGGGGTTTACCGTCATTCCCGTGGCGGATGTCGCGAGTTCGGCTCTCGCTTCCGCATTGGTGGAAGCACTGGTGCTGGGGCTAGCCCTCGCCATTTTCAGTCTGTGGCTTGTGTATCCATTTTTCCCGGAAGACGCGGCACTCGCGCCACCGGCACAGTCGACTACACCATTCGATGATCACTGGCTGTCCCTGCGTGCGACCCTGATCGTGCTGCCTGCGCTTGGGTTTACGCTGACCAACCCCACCACCAATTTACCCTTTCTGGTGAAAAGCATTCTGTTGGGACGGGAAGCCAGCGAACTGCAGTTGCGCCATGCCGGCCGCGAGCTGGTGGGCTCCACACTGGCCGGCGGCTTGCTGGCCATTGCGGTGTGGTGGTGCCTCGGCTTCGCGGTGGAGCTTTGGTTTTTCAGTGCCTGGATCCTGCTGGTGAGCCTGTTTGTGGCGGCGGGCTGCTACCAGGTATTCCGCAACCGCTTCAGTCCCGGCTTCTGGAGCAACGCGCTGATGAACATGCTGATATTGCTCGGTGCGGCAGTGCAGGACAGTGTTGTGGGCAACGATGTGTACCGGGCATTTCTGGTGCGCATGTCGCTGTTTCTACTGGTCGCGGTATACGCCCTGTTTACCATGCAGCTGCTGGAATGGTGGCGAAGGCGTCGCAGGCAGGCGCGAAACTTCCGCCGCAGCCAATAACATAAACAAAAGATAAAAACGCCAAGCGGTAAAATTAAAAGTGATTCAGGAAAACGGGAATCATCAGGGCATTGGCCAGGTCGATAAAAAAGGCGCACACCAACGGCACGATAATAAACGCCAGGTGTGACGCACCATAGCGACTGGTGACCGCCGACATATTCGCCATCGCCGTGGGCGTTGCCCCCATGGTAAACCCTGCGAATCCCGCACTAATAACGGCCGCATCGTAATTTTTTCCCATTACACGAAATACGACAAAGATACTCACGACCGCCACCAACACACTCTGCATGGCGAGGATGGACAATATGGGCCCGGCCATATCCAGCAGTGTCCAGAGTTGCATGCTCATCAGGGACATCGCGAGAAATGCGCCGAGAGACACCTCGGCGATCAGCGCCATGGTCGGGGTGCGGGTGGGCCAGGTCATACCGGTAATGCGGGGCACCGTGCGCGGCACCAGGTTGGTCATTACGATGCCTGCAAACAGGCAGGTCACAAACAGCGGCAGGTCGAGGCCGAGGGATTTCAACAGCGCATTCAGCCCGAGTCCGATCAGGATGCACAGGTGGATCGCCAGGATACTATCCATAAACTGCAGCGCGGTTATAGCGCTGTGTTTCGATTTGTCTTCCACACCAACATCCAGCGGTGCGGCTCGAACTGGCGTCAGACCATGGCGATCAATCAGCAGTTTGGCAATTGGGCCGCCCATCACACTGGCAAGAATGAGCCCGAAGGTTGCACAGGCAATGCCGATTTCCATGGCACTGGCGACCCCATAGTCCTCGGCAATCCTGGGCGCCCAGGCAATCGCTGTACCATGACCTCCGATCAGCGACACAGAGCCTCCCAAAACACCGGTGGCCGCGGACAGATCAAACAGCCGCGCCACCGTGATCCCCACCAGGTTCTGCGCCAGCATAAAGGCGATGGTTACGCCCAGCAGTATGAGCAGCGGCTTGCCTCCGGCAACCAGGTCCTTGATGCTGGCGTTGATGCCGATGGTGGTAAAGAAATATACCAGCAGTACATCCCGGGCATTCAGCTCGAAGTCGATGGCGATACCGGTTGCCGCGTAAATCAGCGCGATCACCACGGAAAACAATAGTCCGCCAGTTACCGGCTCGGGAATACTAAACTCCCGAAGCAGACCGACAGACTCGTTAATCCGCTTACCCACAAACAGCACGATCAGCCCGAGGGTAAACGCCAGGAATGAGCCAATAGTCAGAACCCCATCGGTCAGTTCCACACCAGCACCTCTCCACGATAAAGCACAGTCTTCAGCCTAGCAGGCTACTCGCGCGACTCATCAGAGGTTCCTGGATAAAGAAGGTTTAGCGCCGCTTACCACAGTCGGGATTATTCCGCGTCTACTCTTGAAAGAGTCTTGCACGAGGTTGCCTTTTGCTGAATCTACTGCTGATTTTTATTCCTATCGCCGTGGCCCTGGAACATCTGGCACCGGGGCAGCACTTGCTGGTGTTTGTCACTTCTGCCCTCGCGATTCTGCCGCTGGCCGGTTGGCTCGGTCGCGCCACCGAGCACCTGGCGGAGCACGCCGGTGAAGGTGTAGGCGGACTATTGAATGCCACCTTCGGCAACGCCGCCGAACTGATCATTGCACTGGTGGCCCTGAAAGCGGGACTGCACGATGTGGTCAAGGCTTCTATCGCCGGCTCGATTATCGGCAACATTCTTCTGGTGCTTGGGGCCTCGATGCTGGCCGGCGGCATGAAGCACCACCAGCAGCAATACAGCTCCGAGGGCGCCCGCTCTCAGGCGACGATGCTTACCCTCGCCACCATCGGCCTGATATTGCCCGCAGCTTACTCCTTCTCCGTTGCCGAGCAGGTTCCCCGGGGGCTTGGTTTTATCAGTATTACCATTTCTGTCGTACTGCTGACGGTTTATGTGCTGTTTCTCCTCTACTCCCTGATTACCCACCGCGCGCTATTTGCAGGCTCCGTGGATTTCTCGGAAGACGGCACACACAAGGCACCATGGCCCGTAGGAAAAGCGTTGGCGGTACTCGCCATTGCCACGGTGTTTATTGCGTGGATGAGTGAAATTCTGGTGGGCGCCGTAGAACCTGCTGCGGAGGAGCTGGGCCTCAGCAATATTTTTGTGGGGGTCTTTATCGTCGCGATTCTCGGCAACGCAGCGGAGCATGCATCGGCAATAACCGCGGCGATGAAAAACCGTATGGATCTGTCGCTGTCTATCGCCATCGGCTCCGGGGTACAGGTAGCGCTGTTTGTGGCGCCCCTGCTGGTGTTACTGAGCCTGACAATTGGCCCAAAACCAATGGATCTCGCATTTTCCGGCGGCCTGGTTCTGAGCATGCTGCTGGCGGTACTGATTACCGGGCAGGTGGCCGGTGATGGCCGTTCGGACTGGCTGAAGGGCGTGCAGTTGCTCAGTGTGTATCTGATTCTGGCGCTGACCTACTTTGTCATCCCCGACCAGATGGCAACTTGAGGTCGGCTATGTCACAGAACCACAAGAAGCCAAAAACATTCCGCTTCGGTGATTACCTGAACGCCAGCGGCGCCGGTCGCCGCACCCTGGATATCCACGCACTACTGCCGGAGCCCGAGCGGAATTCGGACGGTCGTATTGTGCGCCTTCCTCAGCCACCGGTGTCGCTGACGTCCAGTGAAGTTTCCAGAATCCTCAGGCCGTATTTTTCCGTGCGCTTCCGCGAGCAGTTGCGCGCCGTTGTACCGCTCGCGGCCTACCTGGCTCTTTTCCAGATCATCGTGCTGCGACAATTGGTGGAAGATCCATGGCTTGTCACCGGTGGCCTGCTGGCGGTAATTGTCGGCCTGATGCTCTTTATGGAGGGGTTGAAACTCGGCCTGATGCCCTTCGGTGAAGTCATAGGTGAAACGTTACCGCGCAAAGCGGCGCTTCCCGTCGTGCTGCTGATTACCCTGCTCCTCGGGATCGGGGTAACCTTTGCCGAACCCGCCATCGGTGCGTTGAAAACGGCCGGGCAGAATGTGAGCGCAGAACAGGCGCCCTACCTGTACCTGGTGCTGAATCAGATGTCCGATACCCTGGTGCTGGTGGTCGGTGCCAGTGTAGGGCTTGCCGCGGTTATCGGTACCCTGCGATTTCTTTATGGCTGGAGCCTGAAACCACTGGTGTACGCCGCACTGGTACCGGTACTCGGCCTCAGTCTGTATGCAGCCAGCCAGCCTCAACTGGCCTCGGCCATCGGGCTCGCCTGGGATACCGGCGCCGTCACCACCGGGCCGGTGACGGTGCCACTGGTTCTGTCACTGGGTATCGGGATTGCCGCGGCGGCGGGCAAAGGGGACTCCGGACTTTCCGGTTTCGGGATAGTCACCCTTGCATCCCTGTTCCCTATTGGCGGTGTACTGTTGCTGCTGATAATTCTGTCGTTTGTCACCTCGCCCGAAGAAATTCTCCAGCTCGCTGCCAATGCCAGTACCGCGGTGGTTGAATCGCCCCCCTGGTACGCGCGTAGCCCGGGGATGGAAATCGTAATGGGGATACGCGCCATTCTGCCGCTGGTGATTTTTCTTTTTCTGGTACTGCGGCTGATGCTGAAAGAGCCGCTAAAAAACCGTGGAGAAGTCTTCCTTGGTATTCTGCTCACCATTGTGGGCATGTGCATCTTCAATATTGGCCTCACTTACGGTCTGTCCAGACTGGGAGGCAGCGCCGGCGGCATGATGCCAATGGCCTTTATGGCGATCGAGGGGCAGCAGGATTCACCACTCTACACTTATGCCGTCGGCCTGGTACTGGCGCTGGTATTTGCCTGGGTGCTCGGCTTTGGCGCGACCATCGCGGAGCCCGCGCTGAACGCCCTGGGTATTACCGCGGAGACTCTTACCAACGGTGTATTCCGCAAGCGCACGCTTATTCTGTCAGTGTCGGTGGGTGTTGCCTTTGGCATTGCACTGGGTTTGGCCAAGCTGATTTTCAATCTGCCGTTGCTGTGGATGATTCTGCCCTGCTACCTGGTGGCCGTGGTACTGACCTGGTTATCCAGCGAAGAATTCGTCAACGTGGCCTGGGACAGTGCCGGCGTGACCACAGGCCCGATCACCGTGCCATTGGTATTGGCCCTGGGGCTCGGCTTTGGTAATGCCGTACAAGCGGTGGAAGGTTTCGGCATTCTGTCCATGGCTTCGGTCGGCCCGATTATCACCGTCATGATCTCCGGGCTCTGGTCCCGTTACTGCGCCAGAGCTCAGGCGCGGGCTGCAAAACAAGACGGCGTCACTACCGCATCCAGGAATGAGGAAGTCACATGACCGATAAAACCATCACTTACCTGACGGATGCGGTGCAGATCACTGCGGTGGTGCAGAAAGGCCGCAGCGACGACATTCTACGTGCCTGCCGCGATCTCGGTGTCGCGGGCGGTGTGGTACACCTGGCCCGCGGCACGGGCGCCCGTGAACGCCTTGGACTACTGGGTATTGCGGTGGAAACGGAAAAAGAAGTCGTGACCGTGGTCGTCGCCGCTGACTTGCGCGAACTGATCGCAGAGGCGATTTATCACACCGGCGGACTGGACGCGCCGGGCGGCGGCTATCTGTATGTGAGTGAACTGCAGCGGCTCGCGACTTATATTCCCGAAGAAATCCTTGCACGTATGAACGCACCGCAAAATGCGGCAGTGGATAATCAGGCATGACGGCAACACCCTCTTCTTCCTCGGCACTACCACTGGAAGCCGCTTGCTGTATCCGCGTTATTGTGCCCGATGACGGTACCGATCTGCGCCTGATAAAAACACTGCTGCAGGAAAAGGGAATCACCCGCGCCCACAGTGTACCGCTGCGGGCAGTGGGTATGTTACGGGAAGCTCGCAGCAAACGCGGGCATCTCCCTGAGCCCGCGTTGGCCAGACTGGTCAACGTGGTTGTGCCGGAAAGCGAAGCCGAGACACTATTCGCCTTTGTCTGCGAAGCCGCCAGACTGAATCGCAGCGGTGGCGGCCTCGCTTCCATACAGCGGCTACAGGGAGCCACCAGCTATTCGCTTCCCGAGGATCTGCCCATAGAAGCAGGTCACACCGAAGAAAGCCATTAACGCGAAAAGAAACGCGCGGCTACTTCGCGGGCCACTGATAGTTCTCAAACCGCACGCGCAAATCCTTTTTACTGACCTTGCCGGTTGCCGTATGCGGTATATCCGCCACAAACTCACAGGCTTCCGGAATCCACCAGCGCGCAACCTTGCCGGTAAAATGTGCCAGTAATTCTGCCGGATCTGGCGACTCACCCTCTTTGGGTACAACGACCAATAGCGGGCGTTCGGTCCATTTTTCGTGATACACACCAATCACCGCCGCTTCCGCCACCTGCGGGTGAGTCATGGCACAGTTTTCCAGCTCGATGGAGGAAATCCACTCGCCACCGGACTTGATCACGTCTTTGGTCCGGTCGGTAATCTGCATATACCCATCGGCATCAATGGTGGCCACGTCCCCGGTTTCAAACCAGCCATCGGTGTCGCAGGCATCGGTGCCCGCCTTGAAGTAACGCTGAATCACCCAGGAACCGCGCACTTTCACTGCACCCGATGCCTTGCCATCCCAGGGTAAGGCAACATCATTTTCGTCGACAATTTTCATATCCACACCATAGACGGGGCGCCCCTGTTTGAGCCGAATCCGGGTTTTCTCTTCTTCGCTCCAATTGTCCATGTGGGGCTTCTGGGTATTGTAGGTACCCAGTGGGCTCATTTCCGTCATGCCCCAGGCCTGCTGGACTTCCACATCGTAATGTTCACGAAACTTGTCAAAGATCGGTTGCGGACAGGCGGCACCGCCGGTGGTGAGCCGCTGCAGGCTCGGCACCTTTTGGCCGGACTTTTCCAGATATCCCAGCAGTGCCAGCCAAACGGTCGGCACGCCCGCCGACGCCGTTACTTTTTCCTCATTGATCAGGGTACACAGGGTTTCGCCATCTCCCATTTTCGGCCCCGGCATCACCAGCTTGGCGCCAACCATAGGACCGCTGTACACCAGTCCCCAGCCATTCACATGGAACATGGGCACAATCGGCATCACCACGTCCCGGCCGGAAAGCCCGAAGGAATCCGGCAGAGCGGAGCCGTAGCAGTGTAAAACCGTGGAACGGTGGGAGTAGAGAACACCTTTTGGATTGCCTGTGGTGCCCGAGGTATAACACAGGGAGCTCGCGGTATTTTCTTCTAATTCCGGCCAGTCGAATTCGTCGCTCTCACCGGCAATCAGTGTCTCGTAGCAGATCAGGTTGGGCAGACTGCATTGTTCCGGCATATGCGCTTCATCGGTCAGTACCACAAACCCTTTTACCCGCGGTAACTTTTCCACCAGCTTTTCCAGTACCGGCACAAACAGCACATCCACAAACAGGTACTGGTCATCAGCGTGGTTGATGATGTACTCCAGCTGTTCCGGGAAAAGGCGTGGATTAATGGTGTGGCACACCATGCCCGAACAGGAAATCCCGTAGTACAACTCAAGATGACGGTAATCGTTTAACGCCAGGGTACCGACACATTCGCCGCGCTGGATGCCCAACCGCTCAAGTGCATTGGCCAGTTTGCGTGCGCGGGCAAAAGCCTCCCCGTAGGTATAGCGGTGGTATGGGTTATCGGAGGTCACCGACACAATTTCGCTGCTACCGTAAACCTTGTCGGCAAATTGCATGATATTGGTAATGGTGAGCGGCAGGTTCATCATCTGGCCGTACATAGAATTTCCTCTCGTCAAAATTTGCGTTTACAGAGCACAGGGAATCAGGCAGCTGTCCAGCTCTTCAATAAAGGCTTCCGCCATCGGCCAGGGCCCGAAGCCAGACGCCGGATTGAGGTGACCAACGTCGCCGAGGTTGACCAGTTTGCTACCCCAGGTCGCCGCCATTTTTTCCGCCGTGGCGAATGAAGCCAGGTAGTCATTGGTACTTGCGGCAAGAATGCTGGGAAACGGTAGCGGCTGTGCCGAAGGCTGATCCCAACCGTGCTCGCGCAGAGTATCCGGTGTCGGGTATTGCGGCGGCCAGTCGATATTCAAATCCGGCGGTGCAACCAGCAGCGCTCCCTTGATCTCACGGGTGTAACGCGCCGCCCAGTGCGCCACCATCAGGCAGCCGGCACTGTGCGCAACCAGAATGATGTCGCCTTTGATACGCTCGATCTGTCGCTGGATATTTTCTATTCGAGCATTGCAATCGAGCTTTTGTTCCGTAAGCGGTGGCACGCTGCACACACGCTGCAGCCTTTTTTCCAGATGCGTTTGCCAGTGCTCTTCCACGTGATCTCGCAGTCCGGGCACGATCAAAACAGTCGCTTGTGTTTCCATTGTTCACCTTGTAAAAAAAGGGGCGTGAACAGATAGCTGATCCGCCCCAACAATGAATTTCCACTTAACCAAATATCGGAAAAATACTCAGAAATGCATTCGCGCAGTCAAACCGAAGGTGCGCGGTGTTCCAGTGTAGGCCTGATAAGAAGCGCCGCCATCCAGCTTTGACGCGATAGGCGAGGCGGTTTTCTGGACGAAATACACCTCGTCGTGCAGGTTGCGAACCCAGGTGGAAATGTCCCAGGTATCGTTGCGCCAACCCGCGCGCAGATTACCCACCCAGTAGGCATCCTCCTGATGACGGGGATCGAGCTCGGAACTGTAATTGGCTTGTCCGGTATAGCGATAATCCACACGGGAATAGAGGTCCCCACCGGCCAGGGGCTGCTCCCACTCCAGCGCCAGGTTGCCGGTCAGTTCCGGTGCAAACGGTAGGGTCTCGCCACTCAGATCACACTGCCCCAGTGCATTTTCCGGTGCGCGACCGTAGTAGCACTGTCCGCCGGTGTAGGTATCGTACCTGGCCTGGATATAGGCAAGGTTTGCTACCCCTGTCAGGTTTTCACTGAGCAGCCAGGTGGAGTCCAGCTCGATGCCATCAACTACAACCTTCTCTGCGTTGTTGACCGCAAACGCAAGCCCGATAAAGGTGGCATTCTGGAAATTGGAATACTCGGTATGGAATAGACTGCCGTTGATACGCGCGCGATTTGCCCAGGTTTCGGTTTTCCAGCCGAGCTCGAAGTTATCGATATCTTCTTCGTCGAAGGGTCGCGCCTCTTCGCTGAAGTCGCCCCACTGCAGGCTGTAGCCACCCGCCTTGAAGCCACGGGAATAGGTGCCATAGATCATGGTATCGTCGTTGGCAAACCAGCTCAGGGTGACATTCCCGGTAATCGCAGTCCAGCTGTCGTTGTCTTCAAAGTCGCTGGCATCCGGCGTGAGCGAGCAGACGAGATTATTGAGTACGCAACCGAGTGCGGTGGTGGTGTGCTGCTCGACTTTTCCGTCTTTCGCATCCATTGAGTAGCGCAGGCCGGTGTCCAGCTTCAGGTTCTCATTGATGTGATAACCGAGGGTACCGAATATGCCATAGCTCTGGGTGTCCTGTTCGGCAAAAACGTCACCGGTATCACCATCGCTGCCAAACAGTGCCGGGCGGAATTGCTCGGGTACGCCGAGTACCGAGCCAACCACATTGCCGAGCATGGCAATATCGGACTGCAGTTCAAACTCTGCACCGTTTCTGTCGCCGCGGGTAAATGTGTTGTTGTAGTAGAAGCCGCCCAGTAACCACTCGAGGTTTTCGCTGTTATCCGACATCAGACGCAGTTCCTGGGAAAAAGAGCGCCCGTCCTGCAGATCGTTGAATACCAGCAGGTCCGATGGCATCTGCTCCACGCCATACATGATGTTGCTGGAGGAGTAATCTTCAAATCCGGTAATGGCATTGAACAGGTATCCATCGCCGGAGTATTCAAACTGCAGTACGCCGTCGGTCACCTGCTGATCGAAATCGTTGGTCCCCACCTGCTCGATAATACGATCCGACGGATCGTTATTGGTCACCGCACTGCCGGCGCCAAACTGGGACATGGCCCCGGCAACTGTCACGACCGTTGGGCTGTACCAGGTGTCCCCAAGCATGGTGTTCATATGCCGCTCCATGCGGCTCAGAATCAGCCTGGAAGTCAGGTTGTCGGAAAGATCCGCGCTCAGCTGAACGCGCAGAGCCTGTCCGTCCTGGCTGTCACCGCCTTCGCCTAGGGTGTTCTCGATCATCTGATCGCGGCGGGTACTGGAAACACTGACGCGACCGTTGACACCATCACTGATCGCGCCATTGACGGAGCCCTTGAATTGGCTCAGGCCCTCGGAGCCAAAACCGTACTCGGCCATACCGGCAAAGTCTGAGGTCGGGGCCTCGGTATTGACGATGATGACACCGGCGCTGGCATTTTTTCCGTACAGGGTGCTCTGGGGTCCTTTGAGAACTTCCACCGACTGCACATCGACGAGTTCGCCCAGGCCCACCCCGGAACGGGAGCGGAATGCGCCATCGATGATCAATGCGGTGTCCGGTTCAAAAGTGGGGATATTGCCCTCGTTGCCAATACGACGAATGCGAAAAGTGGCATTCAGTGGGGAAAGGTTGCTGGTCACAATCAGTGACGGAATCTGGGCGGCGACATCATCGACATCGCGGAATCCCGCCTTTGCCAATTGATCTCCGGTCAGGGCGTCCACTGCGACGGGCACATCCTGCAGGCTTTCGCTGCGCTTCTGTGCGGTAACAGTGACTTCGTCTATTCTCAGGTCTCTCGCATCGCTAGTTTCAGCCAACCCGCTTAACGGATGAATCGCCAGGCCAACAGCAAGAGCCAGCAGCGACGGCTGTACCAGTCCAATGGAATTATCTTTATCAGGATTGGTGCGTATAAATTTCATTATTGTCTCCTCAAAATGCTTCAGTGCCTCGCACTGAAGCGTGACTGACCGAAATAAAACATCGATTCCCGTCAGCATGTGGGGTGGTCCGGAACGCTCGGCCACGGACTCACTCTAAAAGAGGGCGTGAATCTGGACTTTTCTTGAGGCGACAGGCAGTTTTCATTTGATGACACTCGGCGACTTTTTTGCATGTTTTTTGCGCGCCCGAGAAAAAGAAAACCCCGCAAAAGTACACCGACTTTTGCAGGGTCTTGCACCGCATGCAGCGGTATTAAGCAGAGCGGGAAAGAGTGATGATCGATCAGCTGAAATAGAGAATGGCCAGGACCATCGCCGCGAGCACCGTGGTTTCGATCAGCATCAGCAGTATCGGTTTGAACCCG
This sequence comes from Microbulbifer sp. ABE4_465, assembly GCF_056160765.1. NCBI lineage: Bacteria > Pseudomonadati > Pseudomonadota > Gammaproteobacteria > Cellvibrionales > Microbulbiferaceae > Microbulbifer > Microbulbifer sp. ABE4_465. The sequence continues at coordinate 324,257 of NZ_JBSWXV010000002.1, read as the reverse complement.
ACCTTGGCCAGTTCTTTTAGCTGGGTTTTCATGCCCAGCGCACTGATCGCAATAACCAGGCACCAGCGCGACAGGTCGCTGCCAAACTGCTGTGCCGTCGGTGGTACCCAGCCGGTGCTGTTGACCGCGGCAAGCAATACAAAGACCACCGCAAACAGCGGCAGCAGTGGAGGGCGTTTGCCACCATCCTCCGCACCCTGGGCGCGGGCGACCATAACGACACACAGAATCACCGGCAACAACATGGCAATGCGCATCAGCTTGACGATGGTGGCGGTATCGCCGGCCTCATGGGAAATGCTGTAGCCGGCCCCTACCACCTGAGCCACATCGTGGATAGTGCCACCCAGGAAAATACCGGCCTCAACATCATCCAGCCCAAACCACTGCACCACCATCGGATAGGCAATCATGGCCATGGTCGACAGTGCGGAAACCCCCACCACGGTAAACAGGGTTGCGCGCTCCTTGGCCGGGTGCGCAGGCATGGCCGCAGACAGCGCCATCGCCGCGGAAGCGCCGCAGATCGCGGTGGCACCGCCGGTCAATACGCCAAACAGCGACTGAAAACCCAGTGCCCGGGCGAGCCCCACGGAAACACATATGGTCGCAGTAACGATGCCTATCACCAGGATGATCGGCCCCCACCCCAGGGAGGCGACCTGATCAAAGGTGATCCGCATACCCAACAGGGCGACACCGATACGCAATATCGTACGCGCGGTAAATTCAATGCCTTCCTTGCAGGGTCCATCCGCTGCGAGGAAATTCATCGCCATTCCCAGTAACAGGGCGAACAGCATCACCGGCGCGGAGTAATGTTCGGAAAGAAAACTCGCCGCAGCGGCAACGACGGTACTGGCAATCAGTCCGGGCAACAGAACCTGCGATCGCGAGCGCACAGAAACCCAGGTAGCAGCAATCATGAGATAACCCCTCGCTGTTCGCGTCCTTACACAGACAGTTCGTCAAGCGCCTGGCAAAGCGCGGCATATAATTGTTCCGGCGGCTGCGCACCGTGCAGGCGCATTCGGTGATTGAAGGTATAACTCGGCACCCCCTCCACCGCGGAAGCCGAGTGAAAAGACTTAGGAGCCACAGCCGCACCGTCCGCCAGCATGCGGCTATCCAGTGCACAGCCCTCGGCAATGTCGAGCAGGATTTCCACATCGCCGATATCGCGCCCGTGAATAAAGTACGCGTGAAACAGGCATTCGAGAAACTCGTCCGCCTGCGCGGGAGTGCCCAGCTGCTGCGCTCGATGAAAAATCCGATGCACCAGTTTCGTATTCGGCATGATCGGAATATTTTGCAGGCGCAAGGAGATGCCGGCGTTCAACGCAGCGCGGCTGACCTGCTCCTGACGAATACGCACCGCCTCATCGCTTCCCAACCGCTGGCGATAGAAATCCTTGAACGGAACACCAGCGACAGGAAGCCCCGGTAGTAATTGCACGCCCACCCAGAATACGTCGATATGCAATTCCGGCAGGTTTTCACGCAGCAATCCCGTGGCAACTTCCAGGTTGCGTTTGCCGATAAAACACCAGGGGCAGATAAAATCAAACGCCACTTCAATTTTCAGATTACTCATGCCGCGACTACCGCCCCCTGTGCGGATAGATCACGCACACTGGCAATATCCTGCCGGTAGTGGCGCTTCGCGCAGTAGAAAACCAGTGCCGATGCGAGGCTCATGATTGGCACCAGTGCCAGAGCCTGAGAGAGTCCAACCCCATCCGCCAACATGCCGGTCACAAACGGCCCCGGCGCCAGGCCAAGCAGATTGTTGACCAGGGTCAGGGTTGCAAAGGCGGTTCCGTGGATCGCCGCGTGTGTAAGATTCGCCACCATGGCGCCGGCGGGGCCGGTGGTCCCCGCTACCAGGAACATGCCGAGGCCGATCAGCACCAGTTGCACCACCCCAGACTCCAGGCGAAACCCGACGCCCAGAAACAGGCAGCACAACAGGCAGTAAATAATGGCGAGCGAAATTTTACGCTCCGCGTGATTCCGGCACAGTCGGTCACACAGATTGCCGCACACCACCATGCCGGCACCGCTGATCAGAACAAATACTGCTGCGGCCATACCGGCCTTGTCGGTTCCGAGATCGTAATAGCGATTCATGAAGCTGGGGATCCAGGCCATCAGCGACGCCGCGACAAACAGTTGCAGACCGCTGGCGATGTAGGCACACAGCACCGACGGGTTGTTGACCAGGCCGCGCAGAGATGGGCGCTGCGCGCTGGCTGCAGAAGTAGCCGGCGTCACGCGTTTTTCGCGAATGATGACGGGATAGATCAGCGCAAGGACGATGCCGAAAATGGCCATACCGGCGAATGCCCAGCGCCAGCCGAGGTGCTCCGCGAGCACTCCGCCCAACGCCATACCAAGCACCGACCCCAGCATACCGCCGGCCATAAAGGCACCCGCCAGCGTCGCACGCAGGCTTGGCGGAAACACGGAAATCACCAGTGCGATACCCACACTGCCGTAGGCAGCTTCACCGATTCCCACCAGAAAACGCGCCGCAAACATTTCCGCGTAACTGTCGGACAGTGCGCACATCAGGGTGGCGAGGCTCCACAGCAGCGCCATCAGGGTCAGGCTTTTTACCCTGCCCCAGCGGTCGGCAAGTAGGGAGAGCGGTATGGTGAGCAAACCGACCATCAGGGCAACAATACCCGAAAGGGAACCCAGCTGGGCGTCACTCAATTGCCACTCGAGTTTGAGCAGTGGAAATACAGCGTTGAGAACCTGCCGCGACATATAGTCGGAAATCAGCAGACCAAAGGTAAGGGCGAAAATAATCCAGGCGTAACGGCGCGATACCGAGACGACCGGAATATCACTGTCGGCATAGTGGGCCATGGCGGTTCCTCGCAGAAAGCCAGCGTACAGAACAGCGCGGTCACCTCGTCACTGGCGGCACAGGGCCGCCAGTGCGAGACTCAACAGCTGCGGTTCGGGATTGCTGAATCAATACCCGCGCAGCGGAACATTCTTCTGTCCAAGCTTGCGATTGGGCGCCATACCATGGGCCGCCAGGGTTTCATTGGCGTCTTTATACCAGGTGCCAATGCGGTAGATTTCTCGCGCTTCCTGTCCGTTGGCGACTTCGCGCCCCAGTTCGTGAGACAGACGCACCAGTTGCTGGATCTGCGCCACCGAGGTCATGCGATTGCCGTGCTGGTCGATCAGGGTGTCTTCAATACCACAGCGCGGGTGCAGGCCCAGTGCCATGGCGATGGTGTTGATCGGCAACACATTTTTCATCAGGGATTCGAGTGTGAGGCAGGCACCGTCCGGGGCGCGGCGGATAAACTCCATAAAATTGTAGGGGTTGGGGCCGTCGAAACCACCGGCAATACCGACCCAGGTCAGGTTCAGCGGACCGCGATAAACGCCGCGACGCACCAGGCGCTCCAGAGTTTCCAGCGAGTGCATACCGGTCAGCTGGAAGTGCGGCTGAATCTCGGCCGCCTGCAAACGCTTCAGGTGCTCCTCCACCCAGCCCGGTCCTGCGGGCACAGTCATTTCGCGATACGCTTCCCAGTAGGCCGGGTCGCAGATACTGGTACCGGCGACGTCTTCTTCATGCATCAACTCGGTGATGTTCATCTGCACGGTGTTGATGGCCACGGTTACCTGATCCGGTTTCGGCGACAGTTCCGCGAGCATATGGCGGGTGTCGTCGGACAGCCATTTGGCTTCCTGCCCTTCTTCCGGGGCAAAAGAAATGGAACCACCCACCTGGATGATCATGTCGGGTACCGCCTCGCGCACGCCGGCAATCAGTTCATTGAATTTGGACAGGCGCTTGGAGCCTTTGCCATCCAGTTCACGTACGTGCAGGTGCAATACGGTGGCACCGGCCTCATAGCAGTCGACGGCTTTCTGGATCTGCTCCTCCATGGTGACCGGAATATCTTCCGGGAAATCTTCCGGCATCCACTCAGGTCCGTAGGGGGCTACGGTAATTACAACTTTGTCCTGGTTCTGCGGGTGCAGGGAATCATCTAGGAACTGCATTCTTCACTCCTCATCGTTCGCAATTTATTTTTTTCGAATAGTGATTTAGTAAGGCTTATCGCCCACGATGCCGGCGCGCTCCATCTTGCGGTGGCAGGCCGGATAGTCCATCACGGCATAATGTTGGGTACTGCGGTTGTCCCAGATGGCGACGCTGTGCGGTTGCCAGCGCCAGCGCACCTGGTACTCGGGAATCGTTGCCTGGCTAATCAGGTAGCGTAGAAGGTCTGCACCACCCGGATTCGCGTCCTGACCGAAGCGCACATTCTCCGGGGTATGGAAGTTGGTAAAGTGCGTGGTGAACGCATTCACAAACAGAATTTTTTCTCCGGTGTCCGGGTGTGTGCGCACCACCGGATGTTCCGCGTCGGGAAACTGTTCCTTCAGCGCAAGGCGTTTTTCGATAGGCATGGCGGCGCCAAAAGAAGCCTCGATGGAATGGCGTGCACGCAAACCATCGATCTGTTTTTTCACATGCTCGGGCAGCATTTCATAGGCCTTCACCATATTGACCCACATGGTGTCGCCGCCCACCGGCGGACATTCGATACAGCGCAACACACAACCAAACGGCGGCGCCTCGCGCCAGGTGGCATCGGTATGCCAGGCATTTTCATAGCGGTCTGCGGGCTGATCCGGACTTTTATAAATCCGCACTAGCCCCGGGTGCTCAGGGTCAGACCCAGCAACCGGATGATCTTCCAGCTCGCCAAATCGCTCGGCAAAGGCGACATGCTGCGCGCGGGAAAAATTCTGGTCGCGCAGAAAAAGTACCTTGTGCTCGATGAGAAGCTGTCGAATGGTTTCGAACAGTCCATCGTCGTGAACGGCGTCGGCGAGATTGATCCCGGACAGTTCGGCGCCGATACTGCAGGTGAGCGGTTCAATGCGCATGGTCGACACCTCAGATAATGAAAATCGATGAGCCGGTGGTTTTGCGCGCTTCCAGATCCCGGTGCGCCTGCACTGCATCTTCCAGTGCGTAATGCTGATTGATACCGATCTTCAAGCGGCCGCTACCCACCAGGTCGAACAGCTCGCCGGCCAGTGCTTCTTTTTCTGCGGGGTCCGCAATGTAGTCTGCCAGTGCCGGGCGCGTCATATACAGCGACCCTTTCATCGCCAGCAGCTGTGGATCAAAAGGCGGAATGGTGCCCGAAGCGGTACCGACGCAAACCATCAGTCCGCGGCGTTTCAGCGAGTCGAGAGACGCCATAAAGGTGTCTTTGCCAACACTGTCGAACACCACATCCACGCCAACGCCACCCGTCAGGTCGCGCACGCTGGTCACCACATCTTCACAGCTGTAATTGATCACGTGATCGCAACCATGTGCCCGCGCCACTTCTGCCTTGGCTTCCGAAGAGACGGTGCCAATGACATTCAGACCGAGCAGCTTCGCCCATTGGGAAACAATCAGGCCAACACCACCGGCAGCCGCGTGCAGCAGAATGGTGTCCCCCGCTTTGAAATCGTGAATACGGCGCATCAGATAGGCGGACGTCAGACCACGCATGGTCATCGCCGCCGCAGTTTCGTAGGCAATGGTTTCCGGCAGTTTGATCAGTGGCGCCGCGGGAATCAGTCGCTCGCTCGAATAGGCACCGAGGGTGTTGAGGAAACCGGTGTAGGTGACTCGGTCACCTGCGGTGACATTGGTCACACCGGCACCCACTTCCATCACCACACCGGCAGCTTCCACACCGATACCATTGGGCATGGGAATGGGATAGGTGCCATTGCGAAAATAGGTATCCGCATAATTCAGACCTACCGCCACGTGGCGCAGACGCACTTCGCCGGGTCCGGGTTTACCCACTTCGACATTTTCGATACGCAGGACTTCGGGGCCCCCGGTTTCATAAAATCGAACAGCCTTGACCATTCCCAGGCCTCCTGTAGTGCTTTCGCGTTTTCGGTTGATATTCGCTTCTGGTATCTACTGTATGGTTTCCCCCTTTGCGCATCTTCACTTCGAGCGACATATACTTTTCTTTTCATGACACACTAAAATGGAAGAAAAACCGTCTGAGGATGGATAAATGACGAGTCAGATTCGCGCTGCGGCGCTGAATGACTATGCCGAACTGGCCCAGCAACTGGGACTGAACTACCAGCGTCTGATGCACGATGTCGGGTTGCGTCCCACGGTGTTGGGACAGGCGGATACACGTATCTCGGTAGATGCGGTGGTGGATCTGCTGGAACTATCCGCAGAGGAAAGTCAGTGCCCGACGTTCGGGCTGCGCCTGGCAGAATTTCGCCAACTGTCGGATTTCGGTGCGATCAGTCTTTTGCTGCCACATCTGCGCACTCTGCGCGATGCGTTAAATACCACCATCAAATACCGCCACTTGATGAACGATGCGCTGGTCATGCACCTGGAGGATGCGGGGAAAGTCGTGGTCGTACACGAGGAAGTCGTCACCAGCAATACACGCCCGTCCCGTCAGGCGACCGAACTTGCAATCGGTGTGCTGTTTCGTTTGTGCGGCGCACTGCTGAGTGGCCAGTGGCATCCGATCAGCGTCAACTTCACACACAGTGCACCGCCGGATCTGCAGGTACACAAGCGTATATTTAATTGCAAAATCGAGTTTGGCTCCGACTTCAACGGCATGGTGTGTCCGGCAGCGGATCTCGACAGCCCAAATCCATCTGCCGATCCAGCCATGGCGAAATATGCGGAAACCTATATTGCCTCCCTGCCCGGCTCCAAACAGCAACCGTTTTCCTACGAGGTTCGCCAGGCGATTTATCTGTTCCTGCCCATGGGGCGTGCCAATATTGAACAGATCGCCCATGCCCTCGGGGTAAACGTGCGCACCCTGCAACGCAAGCTTGAAGAAAGTGGGGAAACCTTTTCCGACCTGATTAACGAAGTGCGCCGCAACCTGGTGGTGCACTACATGGCAAACCCCAACTATTCTCTTGGCAGAATTGCGGATATGCTCGGCTACTCGGTGGCAAGCTCATTCACTCGCTGGTTTTCCAGCCAGTTTGGGATGTCCCCCGCCCGTTGGCGCGCCGAACACGACACGGACGAAAGTGCGCCGAATAATTGATTTAATCGCTGAAGAACAGACAAGTCGGAAATAACAAAAGGACGTACACCATGAGCGCTCGCAACCTGCCGGGAGTTCAGCAACAGCTGCAGCAGCTGGTCGCCAGTCCCAGCGTCAGCGCCACCAACCCCAAACTGGATATGGGTAATCGCGGCGTTATCGACCTGCTCGCCGCCTGGTTGGAAACCCTGGGCTTCAAGATTGAAATCATGCCCATGGAAGACCAGCCCCATAAAGCCAACCTGATCGCCACCCTTGGCCGGGGCGATGGCGGGCTGGTACTTGCCGGACACACCGATACCGTGCCCTACGACGACAACCGCTGGAAATCCGATCCGTTCAAACTGAGCGAGCGCGACAACCGTTTTTACGGCCTCGGCAGCACGGATATGAAAGGCTTTTTTCCGCTGGCGATCGAAGCCGCGAAAGCCTTTGCCAACAAGCCGTTGCAGCAGCCACTGATCATCCTTGCCACCGCGGACGAGGAAACCTCCATGTCCGGGGCGCGCGCACTGGTAAAGGCCGGCTTGCCCAAGGCCCGTTACGCCATCATCGGCGAACCCACCGGCTTGAAGCCCATCCGTATGCACAAGGGCATGATGATGGAACGGCTGCGCATCACCGGCCAGGCCGGCCACTCCTCCAACCCCGCGTACGGCGCCAGCGCGCTGGAGGCGATGCATACCGCGATGGGAGAAATTCTGAAACTGCGCGGAGAGTGGCAGGAACGCTACACCAATCCCGGGTTTGCCGTTCAGGTGCCGACACTCAATCTCGGCTGTATTCACGGCGGCGATAATCCAAACCGCATCTGCGGGCACACGGAACTGCAATTTGACCTGCGACCATTGCCGGGCATGCCGATGGACGAGTTGCGTGGGGAACTGCACCAGCGTCTGAAAGACGTAATAGGCGGCGAGAAGATCCAGCTGGAAATGGAATCCCTGATCGGCGGCGTGGAGGCTTTCGAAGAGCCGGCACAATCTGAGCTGGTGCGGGTAGCCGAACAGCTGACCGGGCACAGTGCCGAAAGCGTGGCCTTCGCCACCGAGGCGCCCTTCCTGCAAAAGCTCGGCATGCAGACAATCGTTCTCGGCCCCGGAGATATTGATCAGGCCCACCAGCCGGATGAATACCTCGGCCTTGAGCGGATTGATCCGATGGTCGACGTGTTGAAAGGGATGATTGGGAAGTTTTGCCTCTGACAGCGTTTAGAAGTCCGAGAGAAGGTGGCGATACCGGGTGCACTTTTGCGAGACCTTCCGCGAGAGGGACCTCGCGGAAGAGTCCCCATGGATGGGTTCACGACGTGTCTCGCAAAAGTGCACCCGGTAGCGGCACCGCCACCCAGCCCGAACAAATCCCCGCTTTAACATTAACCACTGCTGCCGCAGAAAATACGGTATATTGAGCCGACTTACGATTAATCTGCAGAACACAAAAGCTCGTGAATACAGAAACCACCACCCTCAACTGGTTCAGAAACGCCGCGCCCTATATCAATGATCTGCGCGGGCGAACCCTGGTGGTTGCGATTCCGGGGGAGGGGTTCGAGCATGAGAATTTTCGCAACCTGGTACACGACCTCACTCTGTTAATCAGCCTGGGGGTAAAGCTGGTGCTGGTGCACGGGGCCCGCGCGCAGGTGAACCGCGCATTGACGGCCGCCGGTATCGAAAGCCGTTTTCAGGGCAACACCCGCATTACCGACCGCGAAACCCTGGAGGTGATCAAGGCGGTGGTGGGCAAACTGCGCTTCGAAATTGAAGCCGCGTTTTCCCAGGGGTTACCGGATTCGCCCATGGCGCGCTCCGCGCTGAAAGTGGTTTCCGGCAACTTTGTTACCGCGCGTCCGGTGGGCGTTATCGACGGCGTGGATATGCGCTGGACCGGGCAGGTGCGACGGATGGAAGTGCAGGCCATTGGCCGCGCGCTGGAGGAAAACTCCCTGGTGCTGCTGTCACCCTTTGGCACCTCCCTGACCGGCGAGCTGTTTAACCTCAACTATCTGGATCTCGCCGCCGAAGCGGCCAAGACGCTTCAGGCGGAGAAACTGATCCTGTTTCGCGACCAGCCACAACTGGAAGTCAACGGCGAGACGATTTATGACCTCAGTATCCATCAGGCGGAAGACGTTGCCGACCACCTCGATAGCGAAACACTGAGTTGCGCCATCAAAGCCTGTAACGCCGGTACGCAACGTGTGCACCTGCTGAGTTACGCAGACAATGGCGCCCTGCTGCAGGAACTGCTGAGCCGCGAGGGCGCCGGCACCATGATTTACCGGGATAGCTACGAGGTGATCCGGCGGGCGCGGATCAACGACGTGGGCGGGATTCTCGGGCTAATCCGGCCGTTGGAGAAACAGGGCATTCTGGTGCGCCGCTCGCGAGAAAAGCTTGAGTCGGAAATCGACCACTTTACCCTGGTGGAAGTGGATGGCACCCCGGTGGCCTGTGCGGCGCTGTATCCGATTCTCGACGATCAGGGCGACACCATCGCCGCGGAAATTGCCTGTGTGGCCATTCATCCGGAGTTTCGCGGCGGCGGCCGCGGTGCCAAGTTGCTGCAACATCTTGAGCGACAGGCACGGGCGCTGGATCTGGCGGACATCTATGTACTGACCACCCAGACCGAACACTGGTTTATCGAGCGCGGCTTCACCCAGATGGATGTCGCGGATCTGCCCACGAGCCGCAAGTCTCTGTACAACATTCAGCGAAATTCCCGCGTTTTACGCAAGCCGCTGAAAGCGCAATAGACTTGCATGAAAACCCACGGGAAACGGACAGGTCTTGCGCAGGATTCTCCTACTTTTGGCAACCGCGCAATAGCGCTTCCATTTTGCTAACCTGTCGCGTCCCCGGGGTACATTGCTACCCCGCCCAAACTTCGGGCAAACCACCAAATTCTGATCCACGTTCACACGTTTAGTAAGTACCGCTATGCCTCAGTACCGCTCTCGCACCTCCACCGCCGGCCGCAATATGGCCGGCGCCCGCGCCCTGTGGCGCGCCACCGGCATGAAGGATGAAGATTTCCACAAGCCGATTATTGCCGTGGCCAACTCCTTCACCCAGTTCGTGCCCGGGCACGTACACCTGAAGGACATGGGCCAGCTGGTGGCACGAGAAATCGAGAAAGCCGGCGGCGTTGCCAAAGAGTTCAACACCATCGCCGTGGACGACGGTATCGCCATGGGCCACGATGGCATGCTCTACAGCCTGCCCAGCCGCGAGATCATCGCCGACTCCGTGGAATATATGGTAAACGCCCACTGCGCCGACGCACTGGTTTGTATCTCCAACTGCGACAAAATTACCCCCGGAATGCTGATGGCGGCCCTGCGCCTGAATATCCCGGTGATCTTTGTTTCCGGTGGCCCCATGGAAGCGGGCAAAACCAAGCTAGCCGACCACAAGCTGGACCTGGTGGATGCCATGGTGATTGCCGCTACCGATGATGCCAGCGACGAAAAGGTCGCCGAGTACGAGCGCTCCGCCTGCCCCACCTGCGGTTCCTGCTCCGGCATGTTCACCGCAAACTCCATGAACTGCTTGACCGAGGCACTGGGCCTGTCTCTGCCCGGGAACGGTACCATGCTCGCTACCCACGCCGACCGCGAGCAGCTGTTCCTGCGCGCGGGCCGCGAGATCGTCGCCCTGGCCAAGCGCCATTACGAAGAGGATGACTATTCCGCCCTTCCCCGCAGCATCGCCAACCGCGCCGCGTTCAGCAATGCGATGGCCCTGGATATCGCCATGGGCGGCTCCACCAATACTATCCTGCACCTGCTGGCGGCGGCCCAGGAAGGCGAAATCGACTTTGATTTGTCCGATATCGACCGCCTGTCACGCAAGATTCCGCAGCTGTGCAAAGTGGCGCCGAACACTCAGAAATACCATATCGAAGACGTACACCGGGCGGGTGGCGTCATGTCCATCCTCGGCGAACTGGAGGCCGGCGGACTGCTGGATGCCAGCCTGCCAACGGTGTACAGCAGCTCCTTTAAAGAAGCGCTGGAAGAGTGGGATATTCGCCGTACAGATAACCCGGAAGTACACAAGTTTTTCCGTGCGGGCCCAGCCGGCATTCCTACACAAACCGCGTTCAGCCAGGACTGCCGCTGGAACAACCTAGACGGCGACCGCGAGGAGGGCTGTATCCGCTCTGTCGAGCATGCCTATTCTTCCGAGGGTGGCCTCGCGGTACTGTTCGGCAACCTCGCCCCCAACGGCTGTGTCGTAAAAACCTCCGGGGTGGAAGAAGAGCTGTGGCACTTTGAAGGCCCCGCCCACATCGTCGAAAGCCAGGAAGACGCCGTGGCGCATATTCTTGAAGGCAAGGTGAAGGAAGGTGAGGCTGTCATCGTGCGCTATGAGGGCCCCAAAGGCGGCCCGGGCATGCAGGAAATGCTGTACCCCACCAGCTACCTGAAATCCAAAGGCCTGGGTAAGTCCTGCGCGCTGATTACCGACGGCCGCTTCTCAGGTGGAACCTCAGGCCTTTCAATTGGGCACGTATCACCGGAAGCAGCCGGGGGCGGCAATATCGGTCTGGTACAGAATGGTGACCTGGTCCGCATCGATATTCCCAAGCGCCTGATCGAAATCGATATTCCGGAAGAGGAACTGCAACGCCGCCGCGACGCAATGAACGCGAAAGGTGAGGAAGGCTGGAAACCGGCGAAGGTTCGCCCACGCAAGGTAAGTCGCGCGCTAAAAGCCTACGCATTACTGGCAACCAGTGCCGATAAAGGCGCGGTGCGAGAAATCGACTGATCCTGGGGTCACCCAGCGGCAAGAAAAATAGCGGGCATTGCCCGCTATTTTTTTTTTGGTCCATTAATGGAGTGCACTGACGAAGTGGTTATTCTGCCAGCTTGTAAGAGATCCGGTTGCGTACACCGTGCTTTTCAACCGGCTCACCATCCACCACCGTTGGTCGGTATTTGAAGCGCTCAACGGCCTTTAACGCAGAGTGATCAAACACATCCGTCGGCGCCCCGGCGGTATCGTATCCACCCACAACCCGCGGATTCTTCACACTGCCGTTCTTGCTGATGGTGAATTCCACCACTATGTAGCCTTCGATTCCCCTGGCCATCGCACGCCGTGGGTAGCGGGGTGCCGGCTTGTAAATGGGTAGTGGATCCGCACTGATGATTGCGGTATTCACTTTGGTCCGGGTTGAAGCCGGTGGGCGAATATCCAGGGGAATAGAACCGGGCTCCACGGTGCGCTCAACAGTAGCCGGCGTCACCGGTGGCGGTAACTCCTGTGGTTTACTAACGGTCTCCTGCCGATGCACCGTAGGCTTTACATCCGGCATATGAATCGGTGCAACTTTTGGAGGAGGCTCCACAAGTGGTGCTTCAAAGTCAGTGGCGATCAGCTGCGACATACCGAACAACAGTAATCCGGTAACCCCCAGGGCCATCGCCAGGTTGCGCACGGCGGCGGTAGATTGAATGGGTATTGAAAGATCTGAAACGGAATTGGGCGGATAAGCCAGCTCCATAACACCTCTCCTTTTTATTTTCAGGTGTTGTTTGAAACGCACCGGCGCACGGGGTGAGTCGGTGCGATGGAAAAAGCTGATCAGCTACCTACATTTCTAGTTGAATCCGGCGAAATTGCAAATAATTCCCATTAATCGATCAAAATTATGCCAATCCTGTTCAGACGCAAAAGAAAGGCCGCACAGTGTGCGGCCTTTCTTTGGAAAAACATCCGGTCAATGTAGGGTTTTACATTGCCAGCTGTCTCTCACGCTCCTGCTCACCTTCTACGAAAGTGATCCACTGTTTGGCAAACTTCTCGGAACGTTTGTCTTCCAGGGCTTTCTTGAAGTTCTTGAGCGAGGCGTCGTACTTCTTCAGGTTGGCGTTCGCCATACCCAGCACGATGTAGAGCTGATCCGGACGCTTGATATCGCCTTTCTTCAGCGCCTTGGTACCCATATCCAGAGCTTCTTTATTCTTGTCCAGGTCCAGGTAGATACCGGCCAGACGGGAATAAAGGTCACCCTTGTCGGACATACCTGCAGCAGCTTCCAGTTCAGGGATCGATTTTTGCAGCTCCTGAGCCATCTGGTATGCCTGAGCCAGGGTTTCCAGATTTTTGGAGTTGCGGGCAATCTTCTTCTCGCTCATGCCCTTGTCGATCACTTTGGCACCCTTGTACGGCATTTCTGCACCCATAAAGAGGTAAGCCATGTTCAACAGCTCTTTCTCTTTTTGCAGGGCACCGGCAATGTAGGCAGCTTCCATCATGTGAAGCATATCGTCTTCACGCTTCAGCTCACCGTACATACCCGCCAGCTGTTTGTAGTACTCCCCTTTCGGGTAATACTTGACCAGCTTTTCCAGGATATTGGCCACTTGCTTGTAGTCGTTTTTCTCGTAGTAGAGGAAACGCTGCAGGCCCAGCCAGTTCTCCTTCGGGGTCTTGCCTTCTTTTTCGTACATGGACACGGCCTGATTGATATCGGCCAGTGCCTTGTTGTTGTCGCCCAGCTGGTAATAAGCCTGGGCGCGCAGGGCGTAGGAATCCGCGTTGATATTGTCGGCTACCTTGAACCAGCGGTTCAGGTAGTTGACAGCCTGCTTGTAATCTTCTGTAACGAAGTAAAGCTGGGCCACGGTTAGCAGCGTACCCACTTCCAGTGCTACCGGCAGGTTCTGTTCACCCTGATCCAGCACTTTCTTGTAGTAGGTAATCGCCTGCGGATACTTCTCCATGCTGTAGTAAACAAAGCCGTAGAAGTAGTACATCTGCGCGGTTTCATAACCGTTCAGCTTGTCCTTACCCGCTTCCATCTCCCGCAGTGCCGCCAGGGCAGCCGGCCAGTTCTGGGCATCAGCAGCTTCCTGGGCCTTGCCCAGGTGCTTGAATGCACTTTCGCGCATGGAAGGCGTTTTGCGGGTCTTCTGCTCGCTCTGGGCCTCAGCCTGAGCGAAAGAAGTGGAAACACCCACGGCCTCCAGCACGGTTACACTCACTGCCGGCGCCAGGACCAGGGGCAGCGCTACGGACGTGCGCAGGACGAGCCTGGAGAGGCCTTTCGTCACGGTCGTCATATTCATATGCGTCCCCTATCTTATTGCGCCATATTGAAGCTGATCTTGGTTTTTACACCAGGCACTTCAATCGGTTCACCGTCAACAACCCGCGGCTTGTACTTGTACTTCAACGCGGACTTCACAGCAGCGCGGTTGAAGATGGTGGTGGGGTTGCCGTCTTTGGTGAAGGCTTCCACAACACGCGGATCACGTACAGAACCGTTTTTGGTTACCGTGTATTCCACAACAACCCAGCCTTCGATACCGCGCTGCAAGGCGCGACGTGGATACTGGGGCTGAACCTTCACGATAGGCAGGTAGTCACCTTCGGAAGCGAAGCCGCCGATACCACCTACGTTCAGGTCGGCATTGGCAGTCGGTGCAGACATGTTCAGGGCATTGTCTACGTCCGGCTGGTCAAACTCCGGCTCCGGCATATCGGGTGGCGGCTGCTCGGGCTCGTCGGGCTTATCCGGTTTGCTGGTGTCGTATTGCGTTTCGATCTTCGTTTCCGGCATCACGATATCGGCCACTTTGATCTGCTCCTCGTCATCGGGAGCTTTCATATTGGCTTCAATCAGCGCATGCATGGTGAAGATCAGGGCAATGGTGGTGACTACTGCCAGCGCACCCGCCCCTACTAGTCTTACCGGGTTCATAGCTGTTAACTCTTCTCTGTAGCGACCGACACTTTCTCGATTCCGATCTTCCTGGCCGCGTCCGCGATCAGGGCAACCTTCTCGATACTCGCCTTTTTATCGGGCTGAATAACCAACCACCCCTTGGGGTTTTCCGCGTAGAGACGCTCCAGGGTGTTTTTCACCAGGCGGTCATCTACCTGCTCTTTGGCAATCCAGATTTCGTTGTTGTCGTTAATCGCTACCAGAATAGAGGCGGCTTTGAGATCAGCGGTTGTCGCTTCCGGCTTCAGAACATCGACACCTGGCTCCTTGATAAAGGTCGCGGTGACGATGAAGAAGATCAGCATGATGAACACCACGTCCAGCATGGGCGTGAGGTCAATCGCTTGCCCTTCTTCTTCCGCCGTATTCTGTTTTCTGCTCATTGCAACTCTCTCTAGCAAAATGCTAATAGCGAGATTTGGCCCTGAAGCTCCCACTGACACAGAGTGAAAATGGAAGCTTCCGTGTTGGCTAAACCTTCTCGGTTACCGCCGCACTCGTTCGATTGCGGCAGCAACACACTTGTGGTGCCTTAGTGATCCATCGTCAGATGGTCTTCCAGCAGCTGGCTTTCACGCTGGGCGGTACGGGTGATATAGGTGTTAGCAAATACACCGGACAGTGCGGTTACCATGCCCGCCATTGTCGGGATGGTCGCCATGGATACACCACTGGCCATTTGCTTGGCATCACCACCGCCGGTGATCGCGAGAACCTCAAACACGTTGATCATGCCCCAAACGGTACCCAGGAGGCCGAACAACGGCGCCAGGGCTACACAGGTCTGGATCATGTCCAAGTTGCTGTCGATTTTCTCGGATACCCGGGAAATCAGCGCGTAGCGGATCTGGTGGGCACCCCAGGATTTGCGCTCGGGGCGCGCTTCCCAGGTGTCCACAGCGCCCTGAACATCACTCTTCAGGCCACTCTTGAAGTAGAAGAACCGCTCGAAAATCAGCGTCCACATAAAGAAGGTCAGGCCGGCGATCAGGAGTAGTACTGGCCCGCCCGACGCCATAAAGGCGACAACGGCGGCCCATGCGTCATTCAATGCGTGCATGTTGCCGCCTCCTCTTATTTACGCTCAGCGTTTTCTGCAACGATACCGGCACTCTGCTCGTCCAGAATGTGCAGGATACGCTTGGCGCGGCCGTTCACTACGGTGTGCAGCAGTACAGTCGGGATAGCGACACACAGACCCAGAACGGTGGTTACCAGTGCAGAGGAGATACCGCCAGCCATTGCTTTAGGATCGCCCGCGCCGAAGATGGTGATCGCCTGGAAGGTTACGATCATACCGGTAACGGTACCCAGCAGACCCAGCAGCGGGGCTACCATCGCGATGATCTTCAGCAGGTTCAGACCGGATTCGATGGCCGGACGCTCTTTCAGCACCGCCTCTTCCATCTTCAGTTCCAGAGTCTCACCGTCTACGCCTTTGTTCTCTTCGGCTACAGCCAGAACACGACCCAGCGGGTTGTTGGTGTTCGGAGTAGAGGAACGCAGCTGAGCGTTAACTTTGGCGTTAACACCAGACAGTACGATCAGACGCCAGATAGCCAGCAGGATAGCGAATACACCCACCGCAGTGATGATGTAACCCACTTTGTCACCCTGGTGCCAGCGCTCAACAATGCTCGGGCTGTTGATCATGGCTTTCAGGTAGGAACCGCCGGTAGGACCAGTGGGGTCAACACCGAAGGCGGTGAAACCGCTGGTAGCTGCCTGCAGGTTCGAAGCCATTTTCTGGAAGTGACCATCAGGCTGGCGGA
This sequence comes from Microbulbifer sp. ABE4_465, assembly GCF_056160765.1. NCBI lineage: Bacteria > Pseudomonadati > Pseudomonadota > Gammaproteobacteria > Cellvibrionales > Microbulbiferaceae > Microbulbifer > Microbulbifer sp. ABE4_465. The sequence goes on along the minus strand of NZ_JBSWXV010000002.1, from coordinate 307,639 downwards.
TCAGTTCTGCCATCTTCTGGTTGTCGTTCATTTCCAGGTACTTGCCGTTGGAAACCAGGTTGAAGTTACCAACACGTACCACTTCCTGCTCAACCTGTTCACCGTCAGGCAGAATTACAGTGCCGTTAAACTTCACAACCTTACCGGCTTCTACGGTTTCACGCTGCAGTTCGAACCACAAACGCTCAATTTCCGGAATAGTCGGCAGTTTGGTAGCAGAGTTCATTTTGTCGATCAGCTGATCGAGGAACTCAGCACGGCCCGGGTACTGGGCGGAAACCAGAGAGCCGTCCAGGTTAGCGCGCAAGTCGCCAGCGGTGGAGGTCAGGTGACCGAACAGCTCTTTCAGAGAACCCAGACGCTGATCAAGCGCTTCGCGTTTCTGTTGAACCAGCAGTTCCTGGTCTTCGTACTTCTTCTCCAGCGCCGCGGAGCGGGCTTCTTCGGAAGCGCGCGTGTTTTCAGCCTGGCTCAGCAGGGAGGACTGATTAGCTTTCTGACGACGGAAGTCGGCTTCGCGTTTTTTGTGCTCGGCAGACTCGGAGATCTTGGAGCTCTGAACCATCTTCAGCAGCTGGTCCAGGGAGGAGGCTTTGTCCTGGGCAACAGCGGAAACGCTGATCAGGCCAGCAGCCGCTACGGCGAGAACGCTTTTGGCGATAGAGGTTTTCATTGCGCAGCCTCCGGAGCAGTAATCGGCAAAGTCATGATGTCGGTAGTAGCCTGTTTCTTGGCGATTTTCAGACCCTGCATGATGGCGCGACGGTATTCGCCGGAGTCAATCTCAACCCAGGCTTTCTGTTCTTTGTCATAGGCCAGGGAGATTTTGGAGTCAGTGGTCTGAGCTACCAGAGCGATACGACCAACCTGCAGTACGTTTACTTCGCGATCCTGACCGTTCACGTTCAGGGTGTCGCCGTAGCTGTCGATCTTACGGGCGTATTCAGATTCGAAATTGTACAGTTCCAGCACCTGACGGAATTTTTCCGCTACAGTGATATCGGAACGGTCCATATTGTTCTTAACTCCTTCGAGGTTGGCCTTACGCTCGGCCAGCTTGAAGGGGGCGTCCAGTTCGATGAACTGCTCCAGACCGTCCAGCATACGCAGGATCAGCGGCTGGATCTGACGCTCGATAACGGTTACCTGATCGATGGACTCGTCGAGATCCTTGATCACGGCCAGCTGGTTGGCCAGCTGTTTCTCGAGCTGACGGTTGTATACACGCAGACCGTCGATCTCTTTGTTTACTACCTTGAACTGCTGAAGCAGGTCGGAGGTTTCCTGAGCGATCTTGTCGATGCGCTTTTGAGATGCAGTGGCAGCAGCAGTTTTCTGCTCGCCAACCTTGAGTACGGTGTTGAGTGTGTCCGCAGTGGCTACGCTACCGTACAGTGCGCCGGCAGACAGCGCAGTGGTCAGCGCCACAGCCATGAATCGCTTGGTTTTCATTAGACCCCCCAGTGGGTTCAATATTTCACAACATGGTCGCGATGGATTAGCTGCCACAACGCGGTAGTTTTTGGTTTGAAGACAGCTAAGAGCCGCACATTGTAAACAGCCGATTTGATTATTCAAATGCGGATTGACTACGCCGTCCCGCCTGTGTAGCAAGGTAACACCCGGGTAACACCCGCGGGGTTCATGCACACATTTGCGGCGATCTACACTGTGCAACATTTGACCAACCCTACCCGAAAGAGTATTTTTTGGTCAAATTGTTTTTAAATAAACCTGTCGTACTGGACTAAGCAGTAGTTGTATTCATCCCGTTCCGAGGCCGGGTAACAGTCCCGGGCGACTTCTTGCCAGCCATTGCCGAACTCGGGGAAGAAGGCGTCTCCCTCCACTTCCGCATCCACCTCGGTGATATACAGCCGACGGGCCAGTGGCAGCGCCTGGCGATAGATCTCGGCGCCGCCGATCACCATCAACTCCCCCTGCCCCACTTCTTTCGCAGCGCGATCTGCCAATTTCAGGGCCGAATTTAGAGAGCTAACCACTTCAACGCCGTCTGCGCGCCAGTCGCTATTGCGGGTTATCACGATGTTCAGGCGCCCGGGCAGCGGTCGGCCGATGGATTCGAAGGTCTTGCGCCCCATCACCACAGGCTTGCCGAGGGTGGTGCGCTTGAAGAACTGCAGATCCCCGGAGATTTTCCACGGCAGTGCATTAGCGCGGCCAATGGCCCGGTTGTGCGCCATCGCCACAATCATGGCGACCGGAGTTTCGATCGAGATCTCATCCGCCGCCATCAGACTGCCACCGGTGCCGGGATATGCGGGTGGGCTTCGTAGCCCTTGAGCTCGAAGTCCTCGAAACGGAACTCGAACAGGTCTTTGACATCCGGGTTCAGCACCATCTGCGGCAGCGGCAGTGGCTCGCGGGCGAGCTGCTGCTCCACCTGCTCTGCGTGGTTGGAATAGAGATGCGCATCACCGAAGGTGTGCACGAAATCCCCCGGCTCCAGGCCACAAACCTGCGCCAGCATCAGCGTCAGCAGACTATAGGAGGCGATATTGAAGGGCACACCGAGAAAGATATCGGCGCTGCGCTGGTACAACTGGCAGGACAGCTTGCCGTCCGCCACATAAAACTGGAACAGGGCGTGACAGGGCGCCAGTGCCATCTTGCCGGCGCGGGCGTTGTCGCTTGGCGAAACGCCTTCATCCGGCAGATCCGACGGGTTCCAGGCACTGACAATCAGTCGGCGGGAATCCGGGCGGGTCTTTAGCTGGTGAACCAGCTCCTTAATCTGGTCGATATGACGGCCGTCGGCCGTGGGCCAGGAGCGCCATTGATAGCCGTACACCGGCCCCAGATCCCCCTCTTGCGTCGCCCACTCGTCCCAGATGCGCACACCGCTTTCCTTCAGGTAGGCGATATTGGTATCGCCTTTGAGGAACCACAGCAGCTCGTGAATGATGGAGCGCAAATGACATTTCTTGGTGGTGATCAGCGGGAATCCTTCGGCAAGGTCGAAGCGCATCTGATAGCCAAATACGCTGCGGGTGCCAGTACCGGTGCGGTCGCTCTTGAGGGTGCCGTTGTCGCGCACGTGGCGCATCAGGTCGAGATATTGCTTCATCTATATACAGGTCTTTAAATCGAATGCCAGTGAGCGGGCCATTATTTGGCCGCACTCTTTTTCAGTTTGCCGGCACTTTTGCTGGTCTCGGGCTTGAATTCGGGCTCTTCACCCTGGCCGCGCCCCTCCGGCAGCGGCTGGGTGCGATAGCTCCAGATCAGGAGCAGGATTCCGCCGACAATCATCGGCAGGCACAGTAGCTGGCCGCGGGTGAGCCAGCCAAACATCACTTCGATACCCACATCCGGCTGGCGAACGAATTCCACCAGGAAACGGAAAACGCCATACAGGAGGACAAACAGACCGCCTACCGCCAGACGCGGACGCGGCTTGCTGGAGTAAATCCACAAAACCACAAACAGCACCAGCCCCTCAAGAAAGGCCTGATACAGCTGTGAAGGGTGGCGCACCAGCAGCTCCGGGTCACGAGGGAACACCATACCCCAGGGGCCATCAGTCTCGCGGCCCCACAGCTCCTGGCCAATAAAGTTACCGACACGACCAAGACCGAGGCCGATGGGTACCAGCGGCGCCACGAAATCGATCAGTGCCGGGAAGGTCGTGCCGATCTTGCGGGCATAGATGGTGGCCGCCAGCATCACGCCGATCAGGCCGCCGTGGAAACTCATACCCCCTTCCCACACCTTGAACAGGCTGAGAGGGTGGGCCAGCAACTCGCTGAAGTTATAAAAGAACATGTAGCCGAGGCGCCCGCCTACCACCACGCCAATGGCGCAGAACAGGATCAGGTCCTCCACCTCCGACTTGATTACCGGCGACCAGGGTTTCTGTGCCCGGCGCATAGCCAGCCACCAGGCGGCGGCGAAGCCAGCCAGGTACATCAGTCCATACCAGTGAATCTTGAGTGGCCCAATGGCCAATGCGACGGGATCGATCTCGGGGTACGTCAGCATGCTGAAACCGCGGTTGGGAAAATTGGGCGTTATTATGGCACTGACAAAATGACGATTGCGAGCTGACATGTGCCTGTTGTTGATTGCCTATAAGCAACACCCCCGATTTCCCCTGCTGATTCTCGCCAACCGGGACGAATTCTATTCCCGCGCTACCGAGTCCGCGCACCACTGGCCGGGCGGCCGGATTACCGCGGGCCGGGACCTGGAAGCAGGTGGCACCTGGCTGGGGGTCTCGACGGGTGGCAGGGTGGCCGCGGTAACCAATGTGCGGGAGCCGCAGATGCCCGAACCGCGAGATGTCCTGTCTCGCGGAGAGATTCCGGTCAACTTCCTTGCCGGTGACCAGGCGCCGGAGCCCTTCGCCCGGAGTATTGCCGGGGCGCGTTACCGGGGCTTCAACGCCCTTCTCTTCGACGCGTCACTCCTGGAATCAGCAGACCAGCCTCTGATCTGCGCGGGCAACCGCCACCGGCCATTTGCCATGCCGCCGGGCGTGCACGGTATTTCCAACGGGGCACCGGATGCTCCATGGCCCAAGGTCACTCGCGGTTGCCAGGCCCTGTCCGAACTGGTTGCAGCGCTACCCGCATCACTGGACCGGGGCAATTTCGTTTCCCCGGCTCTGGCACTGCTTGCCGACACCCGGCGGGGGCCTGCCACTCAGCTGCCGGACACCGGTGTTGGCCGGGCAATGGAGTCCGCCCTGTCATCGATTTTCGTACGAATCGACGCAGACGATACGCTACCGGGCAGTTCACTGACGGCCGGTTACGGTACCCGGGTAAGCTCACTGGTCGCCGTCGACACCGACGGCGATGTGCAATTCTGGGAACAGGCCTACCTCAACGGACGGGTCAGTGGGTCCCCCGCTTATTTCCACCTGCCGGCGGCATGACCCGGCAGCCGTGACCGTGTTCCGCAGTTCAGGTCCAGGTCCCCGTCCACGCCTCAAAATGCGCCAGCCTGACGCCAATCTACCCCACCGGTTTGCGGCCTAACGCGAGGCGCGCCAGCAACCTAAGGTTAAATGATTCCAACGCCAAGCAAATTTCGCATTTGTTGCCATACTTAAATTCACAGGCAGGCGGATGTTGAGAAACGCGCAAGGCGACGTTCTCGGTACCCGCTTTAATAAAAGGAAGGTCGCGCGGGATGCTCGGCTAAGGTGCGCCGTCGCCGGAATTCGTTCTGGCGATTTGATGTGGATAGGTGCGCCGAAGGTTGGGAAGGTATGAACGATCGGGCCCCGGCTTCCGCACTGTAAACCGGCGCCCTGCAGTATCGCTGAGGTACCATGTCATATTTCATTCCAGAGCGTCGCAAACGCAAATCACCGCTGCCGCTGATTTTTCTCGGCAGCCTGTGCGTGTTCGCCCTCTATTACGCTTTCACTGCCAATCAGAAAACGGTCCCGGTTCTGCCGGAGAATGCCGTGCGCCCACACCTGGTGAACTGGCTGGAGAGCAACCCTGACGCCTGGCCCGCTCAGGACCCCATCTTCAACCCGGTGGCGGTGCGCCGTATCTATCGCCGCACCGACTACCGGTTGCTGTGGTTCGATAACTACAGCCTGAGCGACACCGCGAACGATCTGCTCAAGCAGCTCACCGCATCCAGCTCCGGCAACCCCAGCAGCATGGTGGATTACCGCTATCACCTGGGCTACTTCGACCGCACCCTGCGCGATACCCCGCAGCGCCTGCAAATGGCCGCGGTGCTCGATGTGCTGCTCACCGACGCGTTTATCTCCTACGCCCAGGACACTCAGCTGGACAAGTTGCGTCCACAGGCCCCGGAGCAGCAACCCCGCCTGCGTCTGCGCAAGAAGGACATCACCCCAGTCAACCTGACCGAGGGCGGCTTCCAGATGGCCAGCGCCGGCACCGAAGACCTCATCGACAGGGCAGCCCCGACGCTTTATGCAGCCAACGACAGTGGCCGCCAGTACTTCCGCGGCTACAACCGCGGTGGCCAGTCCGTAGACCGTTCTCGCTACTACACCCAGCGCTCCTCTCAAGGCCAGCAAGGCCGGGTGTACAGCAGCGGCTCGCGCTACGGCACCAGCCACAGTGCGCGCTACTCCACCCGCAGCTATCCACAGTCCTACCCCCGCGTGATGCCGCGCTTCCGCAACCTGTCCGAGGAAGGTTCGGGCCTGACACCGTCCCACGGTGAGGGGATGTACCGGGAGGAAAACACCCCGTTCGGCAGCGATGCCCAGGCCCTGCGCCAGGAGCTGGCCCGCTACCGCAACATGGCCGCATCCGGCCAGTGGCGCCCGCTTCCCGCCGGCCCGGCAATGACCCTCGGTGCCAAGCACGCGAATGTAATCCACCTGCGCAACCTGTTGTCGGTGTACGGGGACTATTACAGCTACGGTGGCGAGACCAACAGCAACCGCTTTGACCAGCGCCTGCACGATGCGGTAGTGCGCTTCCAGCGACGCCACGGCCTCAAGCCCGATGGTATCGTTGGCAAGCAGACTCGCCAGCGCATGAATATCTCGCCCTCCGCCCGTGCGCACATTATCGAGGCCAATATCCGCCGCCGGGAAAAACTGCCGGCCAACCTGGGGGACCGCTTTATCCAGGTGAACATTCCCGGGTACAGCCTCAACTATGTGGAGCAAGATCGCATCAAGCTCTCCATGAACGTGGTGGTGGGCAAGAAGATTCACCAGACACCGGAAATCAATACCCGTGTCGCCCGCGTGGTCTTCAACCCCACCTGGACCGTGCCTCGCAGCATCCTGGTGAACGAGATTCTGCCCAAGGCCCGGGCCAACCCGCACGGCATGGAAAACATGGGTTACCGGGTGGTCAATGGCAGTGGTGAATACCTGCCGCTGAACTCCCAGAACCTGAAGCGCGCGGCGGCTGGCGGCTTCCTTATGCGCCAGAAGGGTGGCGAGCAGAATATCCTCGGCCGGGTGAAGTTCGAGATCCCCAATGGCGACGATATCTACCTGCACGACACCCGTGCCAAGAGCCTGTTCAGCCTCACCGATCGGGACTACAGCCACGGCTGTGTGCGCCTGGAGAAACCGCGCCAGCTGGCCGAAGTGCTGCTGCGGGACGAGCCCGGCGACTGGAGCCGCTATCGCATCGAGCAGCTCACCACCGGTGACAACACTACCGAGGTGCGCATGAGCAAGAATGTGAAGGTGTATCTGACCTACTGGACAGCCTGGGTAGACGGCGAAGGGCGCATGAACTTCCGCCCGGATATCTACGGCAAAGATGGCCTCGCCGCAAACCAGTTCTAAGCGCACTCCACAACCGCAGGCGGTGCCACCACTCACCGCCCTGCGTCCGACTTCTCTCACTGCCCACTGAATTGCCGGGTGGAGGAACCACCCGGCCCCTTTCTCCTGCCAACCGCCCCACTGCCACCAATACCGACCCGCGCGCCACCCCCTCACAGCCCAGTGCTCACCGAGCATATTCCGAAAGATCCCGAGAACCCCCCGCGGCATACCCCAATCGTATTTGGCGCCAATCCAGTCACAAATTACCAATTAAGACACTGCGCGCAGCCGCGCGCGCCGAAGGTTGAGTGGTTTACGGGGCTGAATCCTTAGTCCCGACAGCGACAGGGGTCAGAGATGGGTAGCAAGTTGGGAATTCCAGCCAGCATTGGCGCAGCGATGGTTCTGTCGCTGTCCGTCGATGCTCTGGCGATGGACGAAGAGGTACCGGCACGGGAACAACAGTCCGGCTCGCAGCAAATCGAAAGTAAACGGCCAGCGCAAAAAACAGAAAAAGCGGACCAAACAGACTCTTTCACACCCTACAGCCCTTTCACCCCCTATGGACGCCAGTATGCGCTGATGCGCGAAGAACTTGCGCGCTACCGGGCCCTCAGTGCGGGTGAGGACTGGCAACCGCTGCCTTCTGGCCAGGCCCTGGCGCCGGGCATGCGCGACGAGCGCGTCAGGGTCCTGCGCAGCCTGCTGATGCAGTATGGAGACCTGGCCCTGGTCGACGATATGTCCGGTAGCAGCCTCGACAAGCAACAGGATACAAGTGCCACCAAGAACCCGGCGGACCTCTACGATCAGCAGGTACGCAATGCCGTGAAGCGCTTCCAGCGCCGCCACGGCCTGCGCGCCGATGGAATCGTCAATACCCACACCCGCAACGCCCTCAACACACCACCGGCCAAACGCCTGGCCACGCTGGAAGCCAATCTCCAGCGCTGGCAACAGATGCCGAAGGACCTGGGGCCGCGCTACCTGCTGGTCAATATTCCCGAGTACACCCTGCGCCTGATGGACGGCGAGGAAGAGCAATACCGCATGCGCGTGGTGGTCGGCAAAACCGAGCACCAGACACCCCAGTTGAGCACCCGCCTCACCCGGGTCGTGTTCAACCCTACCTGGACGGTGCCGCGCAATATCGCCGTGCGTGAGCTGTTACCCAAAGGCTCCGGCAACCTGTCTGCGGGGGGCTATCGACTGATTAACAACCGCGGCAAATCGGTCCCTTTCAGCGGCGCCAACCTGCGCGCACTGCGCCTGGGTAGCATCGCGCTCCAGCAGCGCGGTGGAGCCGGCAATGCACTGGGGCGGTTCAAGTTTGTGATTCCAAATCAGCAGGCCATATTCCTCCATGATACGCAGAAAAAAAACCTTTTCGGGCGCAGCCAACGCGCTTTTAGTCACGGCTGTGTGCGGCTGGAAAAACCTGACGAACTAGCCCGCATTGTTCTCGCCCAGCAAAGCCAACCCGGCAAATGGGATAGCGATCGTCTGGCGCGCTACACCACTGGAAGTCGCACACGCTCCGTCGCACTCGAGCAGCCGATCCCCGTGCATATCGTGTACTGGACCGCCTGGGTGGACGAAGAAGGACAGCTGAACTTTCGGCCGGACATATACCAGCGTGACCAGCTAAATGCCGAATGAGAACTGGGGGCAACCATGCATATCGACGACTACAGCAAGCACATCAAGTCGAAGTGCCGGCAGCGATCAGGGTTGCGGGACTGGGCCGTACAACCGCGCCAGACGCTGGCACTGGTTAGTTTCTGCGCCCTGTTACCGCTCTACGCTATCGCACAGATGGCCGAGCCGGCGCCTCCGGCAGAAACCGAGCAAAGCCTGCAGCAGCCACAGCAGGAAAATCAGCCCGGTGTGGCCCCTGAGGAACCGAAAGCAGATACACAGCACACCGACGAGAACGCCGGTCGCGCCATCGACTTTGCCACCACCGCCGCCGCGCTGCGTGAACAGGCCGCGCGATATCGCGAAATTGCCAACCACTGGCAACCGATTGCACAGGGCGCACCGCTACGCCCCGGTGACCAGGGCCCGCGGGTCGCGCAACTGCGCAAGATCCTGAGCCAGTACGGCGATTACCAAGGGGCACTGGGGCCCGTGATTGTGGAAAGCGACGTTTCAGACCGTTACGACGCAGGCCTCCAGCGCGCGGTTGAGAGCTACCAGCGTCGCCATGGCATGGAGGCTACCGGTCGCGCGGACGCGGCAACACTGCACGCGCTGTCACACCCCCCGCAGGAGCTGGCCAACAAACTCGAGATCAATGCCGAGCGCTGGGAAAAGCTACCCGCCAAGCCCGGCAACCGCTACATATTGGTCAATGTCCCAGACTTCCAGCTGCAACTGATCGACCAGCAGCGGGTTGTGCTCTCCATGAAAACCGTGGTGGGCAAAAGCAGCAAACGCACCCCGGACCTGACGACCAAAGTGGTATCGGTGGTATTCAATCCAACCTGGACCGTGCCCCGCAGTATCCTGCTCACCGATCTGCTACCGAAAGCGCGCAATTTTCCGGAAGCCATGCACAAGCGCGGTTACCGGGTGGTGAAATACGGCAGTAACACCACCACGCCGATCAACGATAAGAGCATCGAAAGTGCCGCTCGAGGCAAGGCCACCCTGCGCCAGATCGCCGGCCCGGGGAATACCCTCGGGCGGGTGAAGTTTGTGATTCCCAACAAGCAGGCCATTTTCCTGCACGACACCCAGGCCCAGAGCCTGTTCGAACTGCGCCACCGTGCCTTCAGTCACGGGTGTATCCGCCTGCAACAACCGGAAGAACTGGCCTATGCACTCCTGGGCAAACAGGGCTGGGACCGCACCCGGGTTGCACAGGCAACCACCGGCGACGAATCTGTCACCATCAAGGTGGACAACCCGCCGCGACTCTTTATTGCCTACCTGACGGCCTGGGTGGACGCCATCGGCCAGGTACAGTTCCGCCCGGACATCTACCACCGGGACCGCTAGCACTCAGAACGCCCAGTCAGTCACTGCCAGCGGGGAGGTCAATATACCTCCCCGCGCACGCAGCCTCCGATACCGGCCCGCCCCAAAAACCGCTCAAAATGCACCGAGAAACACCCGATTGCGACGCGAACCTCCCCTTGCACGCGCGCAACCAGCCGGTTCCGTCGGATAAGCATCCACCACCCAACTGAAAACCCTGTACCCGAAACCCGCAAGTCACAGAAAAATAATTTCCCATTAATGACAACGCTGTCACCATATTTTTAAAGGTTCCCGGAGGTGAGTAGGCAAAATAAGTCCGAGCCGCCTAGTGTATTAGAAAAAAATAGCCAGGTTATTTTTTGATCAATTTGTTATCAGAGGCGATCAGTTTGTAACCAAAGATTATTTTTTATACAGTGCAGACATCGCGAGAGACACCGGAAGCCACTCGAAGACTAGAGGCCCCCAAGGGCACAACTCACTCAGACACCAAAGGCGGTAACAGGGTATGAAAGAACTTTCCAGACGCAGGTTTTTAGCAGTTTCTGCAGCTACCGCGGCGGCGGTTTCGGCCGGCCCCGCTATGGCAAAAGTGGGCAAGTCGCGCAATCTGAAAATGCGCAACCTGCACACCGGTGAACGCCTGAGCACCGCCTACTGGGCGGATGGCGACTACGATAGCAGCGGCCTCAAGCAGTTCAACCGACTGCTGCGCGACCACCGCGCCAATGAGGTAACGCGCATGGACCCGAAACTGTTCGACATCGTGTACAAGCTTAAGGAAAAACTGAACTACAACGGTGAGATCGAGATTATCTCCGGATACCGCTCTCCCAAAACCAACGCCAAGCTCCGCGCAGCAGGCCGCGGTGTGGCACGACGCAGCTACCACACCCGTGGTATGGCTCTGGACATCCGCATGCCGGGTGTATCTCTGTCCAAACTGCGCCAGGCTGCCATCAACCTGAAAGCAGGTGGTGTGGGTTACTACCCGAAGAGTAACTTCGTACACGTGGACACCGGCCCGGTACGTCGCTGGTAATCAGCGGCATACCTACCTGAAATCAGGCAGGGCAAAAACCGAAAAACCCAGGCACTGCCTGGGTTTTTCGCGTCTGGACGTTTGCTCAGTCTTCTGCCGGTATCGTCACGCTCACCGGTGTCATTTCTTCTTCGGCCGCGGGGACTTGGGTATCTCCGGATATAAGCCCCATCAGTTTTTCAACCTGTTGGCGGCTGCGCTGGAGTTCTGTCGGGGCTGCCAGTTCGATCGGATCTTCCATCTTCAGCAGCCGCTCTTCCAGCCGACCAAAGGTTTCCGCAAGTGCCATCGTCTGATGGCGATCCAGCAGCAGATCTGCGAGGCCGCTGCCAGCTCCCGGCAACCAGGCAACCTGAACATTGCGCAGCATCGCCAGTAATGCCTGCTTGGAATTCGCCGCCAAGCCACTTTCTACATCGCTTTCGGAACTCTCCGGAATACGCGGCAACACCTGATTCCGCAGCAGGTCGATATGCGCGGCTCGAATCCGCTGCAGACGCGCCACCGGATCTCGCGCCAGGTAAGGCTGGGACAGATCGTTGGCAGTCACCGGCCAGCGATTGGCCAGCTGAGCCAGATCTTCACTGATACCTTGAGAAATCAACCGGGTCAGCTCCCTGCGTCGATTAGAGGCCTGTGCCTTCGGTTCTTCGCCACCACTGGATTCGGTAAATTGCTCAGCGGAGCGCTCGCCGGTCGGTCCCCACAACATAATTTCCAATGCGTGGAAGCCGGTACTCGCCTCTTCATGCGCGGTGAGCCGGTGCTGCTTGCGCAGGTTCGCCAGTGTCAGCTCGATGGCCGTGTCATTGACGATACCGCTGGTGGAGTAACCCGGCACCGTGTCCAGATACCCCGCCTGCACCGGCCAGCTATTCAGCGCCAGCAACAGGTCTTTCCCCTGTTGCTGCAGGGGCGGCGGTGCAAATGCCACCTCGATAAATGGCATGGACGCGGCAAATTCCCGGTGAGCATCCAGCCACGCCAGCTTGGCCGATTCGAGGTGATCCTCGGTCGGTGTCATCAACAACTGCGCCACTGCCCGCTCCAGAGCCTGGGCCGCCGCCTGCGCATCGATAACCTGCGCCTGCCCAGCTCCCCAATACTCCGCGGAATAGGCGCCGGCAGCAGCTTCGTTCACCGCCTGTGTCGGCGCGGGAGCCACTTCGGCTTCCTCAATGGTTTGTGCAGGCTTTCTTTCGCAGCCACTACCCAATACCAGCACACCGCTGAGCATCAGCGCCAAAGACCCCCGGAATCGCACCCCTTGAGATACTGCGTTTTTTAGCTGTTCAAACAAACCCTGATACCCTGTGTATTAATACATTTCGATTGGCACTCCGATAACGATAGCCCGCCGGGTTACCATTCCAGAGCACTGGCAAAATCTTCTTGTTCGCCGCGCAGACTGATGATTTTCCAGCCGCGGGCGATGGCCTCCTCGCGCAAGCGGTTGTCGGGATCGACCGCCACGGGAAACTCGACCTGCTGCAGGAGCGGCAAGTCATTAATGGAGTCGCTGTAAAACCATTTCTCACCCTCGGCGTATTGCGGGTGCGCGTCCAGCCACTGCTGCAGCCGCACCACCTTACCCTCCTGAAAGCAGGGCTGACCGGCCACCTGACCAGTAAACTTGCCGTCCACCTCTTCGGGCTCGGTCGCCAGCAGGGAGTCCACTTTCAGACGATCGACGATCGGCTCCACCACGAAGCGATTGGTAGCGGTAATGATCATGATGTGATGACCAGCATCGCGGTGTTTCTGGATCAGTGTTTCCGCATGGGGCAACCAGATATCACCGATGACTTCTCGCATGAATTCCTGCTGCAGATTCTGCAGTTGCCCCCGGGACAGTTGCGCCAGAGGCTCCAGGGCAAACGACAGGTACGCGAAGATATCCAACGCGCCCTGTTGGTAATCCCGATAAAAGCGGTCGTTCTCACTGCGGAATCGCTCGCCATCCACACAATCACGCTCGACCAGAAATTCGCCCCAGGCATGGTCGCTATCGCCACCGATCAGGGTGTTGTCCAGATCAAAAATCGCCAGCTGCACAGAAATCTCCTTAGTTGACTATAGGGCACCGGTGGCGCACAGGTTGCCCTGCGATGGAATTTTTTACGCCAAATTCAGACCCGTTCACACCCTGGTGCGGACGGAGGTACCACTTCCATTGTTTGCCGCCCCTGATTCAGGGCGGGAGATTTTACCTTGCCCACCAAGACGTTACATCGACCATCTCACTGAATTGCCGTAAACCGGTCCCTGTGGAACAATGCAGGACATTATGGTGCGCTGGGGTTACTCCCCCTTGACGATTTGTGCACCGACAAAATTGAGGACGGTATTTTGGGCGACGGCAAGCAGACACCCGCCGGGCGTAAGCACCGCCGCAAACCCGCCAGATCTTCCGCGCGCAATGACCGCCCCAGCGGCGGCAAGTCCCAACGCAAAGCCGCTGCGGAATCATCTGGTACGACTTCGGACAACGACAGCAATATCGACAGCGAGGGCTTCCGCCCCAATGTCGGCATCATTGTCCTGAATGAGCGCGGCCAGGCTCTCTGGGCGCGCCGGGTAGGCGGAAAGGACGCATGGCAATTCCCGCAGGGGGGCATTAACCCCGGCGAATCCCCGGAACAGGCGCTGTACCGGGAGCTGTATGAGGAAATCGGGCTGACCCGCAGCCAGGTGACCCTGCTCGGCAGCACCCGTGGCTGGCTGCGCTACCGCCTTCCGCACCGGCTAGTACGGCGGCGCTCGGAACCTTTGTGCATCGGCCAGAAGCAAAAATGGTTCCTGTTGCAGCTGAACGCCGAGGAAAGCAACATCAGTTTCAATAATGGCTACAAGCCAGAATTTGATCACTGGCGGTGGGTGAGTTACTGGCACCCGCTGACCAAAGTGGTGACCTTCAAACGAGAGGTCTACCGGCGCGCCCTTACAGAGCTGGCGCCCACACAAATACAATTGGAAAGACGCTGGCTGAAGCGCGACCAGTAACCCCGCCCAGGCGGTGCCCCGACAAAGATCCAGGCCCCGCCCCCGGGAGCGCGCTCAGCAGCGACGACGCCGGCATCAGACCGGCGTGGAAATTCGGCGAGGAAAGCCATTTTGCTCGGATCACTGCGCAGTATTGTTCAGGAAGTAAACACCGCACGGGACCTGCCCTCGGCGCTGGATATCATTGTCCGGCGGGTGCGCGATGTTATGCAGACCAAGGTCTGCTCGGTCTATCTGCGCGACAAACACTCCGGCAATTATGTGTTGATGGCCACCGAGGGCCTCAACCAGGACTCTGTGGGCCAGGTGCATATGGCGCCCGGCGAAGGCCTGGTGGGCAACGTGGCCACCCGCGAGGAACCCATCAACCTGGAACACGCCGAGGCCCACCCCGCGTACCAGTACTTTCCCGCCACCGGGGAAGAGCGCTTCTCCGCGTTTCTCGGCACCCCCATCATTCACCACCGCAACGTACTTGGTGTACTCGTGGTGCAGCAGGCCGAACGCCGCCGCTTCGACGAGGGTGAAGAAGCCTTCCTCGTCACCCTGTCTGCCCAGCTTGCCGGTGTGATCGCCCACGCCGAAGCCACCGGCGCCCTGGCCACCATGGGCCAGCAGCGCAACGAGGCCAAATTTACCGGCCTCGCCGCTTCCCCAGGCATAGCCATCGGCCGCGCACATATCGTCGCGCCACCGGCCAACCTGGCCACAGTGCCCTTCGCCTGTTCGATGGATGTGGATGCGGAACTGGCCCTGTTCCAGCAGGCCCTGGCCGCGGCCCGCAGTGAAATCCGCGAAGTGGGCGAGCGCCTCAAGAACGACCTGAACAAAGAAGAGCGCGCCCTGTTCGACGCCTATATCAGCATGCTCGACGACAGTTCCATCGCCGTCGAGGTGTGTGAGCGCATTCGCCAGAAGCTCACCGCAAGCCGCGCCTGGGCCGAAGTCATGCTGGAGCATGTGCGGCGCTTTGAGGCCATGTCCGACTCCTACTTCCGCGACCGCGCCGCCGATGTGCGCGACCTGGGCGCGCGAGTATTGATGCACCTGCGCCAGCAGGAACAGAGCCAGCGGGATTACCCGACCAACACCATTCTGATTGGCGAGGAGCTGACCGCCTCGGTACTCGCCGACGTACCGCGAGAAAAGCTCGCCGGCCTGGTCTCGGTAAAGGGCTCCTCCAACAGCCACGTCGCCATTCTCGCCCGCGCCATGGGCGTGCCCGCGGTAATGGGCGCCCAGGAACTGCCCTGGGAGCAGATCGACGGCGTCGACATGATCGTCGACGGTTACCGCGGCGACCTGCACCTGCAACCGGGCCCCGAGCTCCGCCGCCACTACGAAGCCATCGTCGCCGAAGAGCGCGAACTGGCGCGCAACCTCGATCACCTCGCCAAACTGCCCGGGGAAACCGCCGACGGCCACCGGGTGCGCCTGTGGGTCAACACCGGCCTGATGGCAGATGTCGTGCGCTCCCTGGAACGCGGCGCCGAAGGTGTCGGCCTCTATCGCACCGAAGTCCCCTTCCTCCTGCGCGACCGCTTCCCCTCAGAAGAAGAGCAGCGGGAGATTTACCGGGAACAGCTGCAGGCCTTCGCCCCGCGCCCGGTGACCATGCGCACCCTGGATATCGGCGGCGACAAAGCCCTCACCTACTTCCCCATCGAGGAAACCAACCCCTTCCTCGGCTGGCGCGGCATCCGGGTCACCCTCGACCACCCGGAGATTTTTTTGGGACAAGTGCGCGCCATGATGAAAGCGAGCCTCGGGCTCGACAACCTGCGCATCATGCTGCCGATGATCACCGGCGTCAGCGAAGTGGAAGCCGCGCGCAAACTGGTCATCCGCGCCTACGACGAACTGATCGACGAAGGCTACGCCATCAAGCGCCCGCCGCTCGGCATCATGATCGAAGTCCCCTCCGCGGTGTACCAGGCCCGCGAACTGGCCAAGCGCGTCGACTTCATGTCCGTGGGCAGCAACGACCTCACCCAGTACCTACTCGCCGTAGACCGCAACAACAGCCGTGTTGCCAGCATCTACCACAGCTTCCACCCCTCGGTACTGCAGGCATTGCTGCAGGTGGTCACCGCCTGCCACGAAACCAGCACCAAGGTGGGTATTTGCGGTGAGTTGGCGGGAGACCCGGGCGGCGCACTGCTGCTGGTGGCCATGGGCTACGACGTCCTCTCCATGAACGCCACTAACCTGCCACGGGTAAAAGCCGCATTGCGGGAAGTGAACAAATCCGATCTCGATCGGTTGCTGCAACAGATACTGACCATGGAAAGTCCGGAGCAGATTGAAGAAAAACTGCACGGGTATTTACAGGATCTGGGGATTGGCGGGTTGGTGCAGCCGCAGAAGGCGGAAGCGAGTTCAGATTCGTAATTCAGTAGATTGGCACAATGCGAAATGCGCAGGTGTGGATACCGTGTATAGCCTTGCGAGACCTTCCGCGAGAGGGACCTCGCGGAAGAGCCCCCATGGATGGGTTCACGGCGTGTCTCGCAAGGCTATACACGGTAGCCGCGCCGCCACTAAACCAGTTCAGAACGAAAAACGCCGGGCAATTGCCCGGCGTTTTTGTTTGCGGAGTCGAAGACTGTGATCAGTCGTCGTTCTCTGCCTTGTACGCGTCCGCGTCCAGCAGCTTTTCCAGCTCGCTCTCATCGCTCGGCTTGATCTTGAAGAACCAACCGTCGTCGTACGGGCTGGAGTTCACGGTTTCCGGCTCGTCTTCCAGTGCTTCGTTGATCGCAATCACCTCACCGGAAATCGGCGCATAGATATCACTCGCCGCCTTCACCGACTCAACCACACCGGCCTCTTCACCGGCAGACACCGTCTGACCCACTTCCGGAGTTTCAACGTAAACCACATCACCCAGTGCATCCTGGGCGTGATCGCTGATGCCCACGGTAACAGTGCCATCTTCTTCCAGACGCGCCCACTCGTGGCTGGAAGCGTATTTCAGTTCGCTGCGAATCTCGCTCATGGGTTCTTCCCTCAAATAAGCTCAAAAAATACTGTAAACAGTGTATCCATTCGTCAGGCCAAAAGCCCAACCGCGTGCTCACACCAGCGACTTGCCGTTGCGCACAAAACTCGGTTTTACCACCCGCACCGGAATCAACTTCTTGCGGATTTCCACCTGTGCGGTATCACCTACCGTCACCGGCACCCGGGCCATCGCAATGGAAAAACCCAGGGTCGGAGAGAAAGTGCCGCTGGTGATGATACCGCGGCGATCACTCTCGTCCACCACAACCTGCTGACCAGCGCGCAGAACACCGCGTTCTTCCAGCACCAGGCCCACCAGCTTGTTTTCCACACCCGCGGCTTTTTCCCGCTCCAGCGCCTCACGGCCAATAAACTGGCGGTCTTCCGGTTCCCAGGCGATAGTCCAGGCCATATTCGCCTGCAGGGGCGAAGTATCGTCGTCCATCTCGTGGCCGTACAGGTTCATACCCGCCTCCAGGCGCAGGGTATCCCGCGCACCGAGACCACAGGGTGCCACACCGGCATCCGCCAGCGCGCGCCAGAAACCCGGTGCATCTTCATTGTTCAGCATGATTTCCAGGCCGTCTTCACCGGTGTAACCGGTGCGCGCCACAAACCAGTCGCCGCGGGAAACGCTATTGAATACCTTGAGACCGTCGATCGCCGCAGTCCAATCGATGCCCAGCACTTCCTTCACCTTGCCGATGGCCTCAGGGCCCTGAATCGCTACCATCGCCAGGTGCGGGCGTTCGGTCAGGGTTACCTCAAAAGCCTCGGCCTGCTCATTCATCCACGCCAGGTCTTTCTCGCGGGTAGCGCAGTTGACCACTACACGGTAGCCGGGATCGCGCAGGTATACGATCAGGTCGTCCACCACGCCGCCCTTTTCGTTCAGCATACCGGTGTAGAGCGCCTTACCCGCATTGCCATCCAGCTTGGCCACATCGTTGGCCAGCAGGGTGCGCAGGTAATCGCGGGCGCCTTCGCCGTCGACATCCACCACGGTCATGTGGGAAACGTCAAACATGCCGGCGGACTTGCGCACCTTGTGGTGCTCTTCCAGCTGCGAGCCGTAGTGCAGCGGCATATCCCAGCCACCAAAGTCCACCATTTTGCCGCCCATGGCGACGTGGGCATCGTAGAGCGCGGTTTTATTTCCCATTCTGAGCTGAATCCCGTGTCGGTTATTGTCTATCGAGCATTTGCCTGAAAGCCGCGTATTCTACCGGCGGCACAACAGGGCTTACCAGATGCCGATACTCTGCAAAGACTAGCAGCCGCAGTGAAAAATATGCTCGCCCGGATAATCTGGAGGGGAATAGCAGCCGCCGGCGGGTTTTTCATCGAATAGATCCCCAGGGCCCAACCGCGCATAATCGTCTGCTCGCTATATAAATATGCGAAAAAATAACTTTTGGTGATAAACCGTTTGCAGTAGCTTTAGCCGTCAAGCGGGCCACACCGGCCCACCTGCGCAATCATCAACCGAATAACTTACCCCGCTATGGATTGGTCTGGCTGGTTTTCCCTGTCTCTCGTCTTCGCCGTTCTGGCCACACTGATCTTTACCCGTGTGCACGCCTACCTGGTGATGATGGCCGCGCTTACCCTGCTGAGCGTTACCGGCATCCTGTCGCCGGCAGAAGCCCTGTCCGGGTTCAGCAATAGCGGCCTGATTACCGTCGCCGCCATGTTTGTAGTGGCCACCGGCATCCACGCCTCCGGCGGTATCGACATGCTGGTAAAGCACCTGCTGGGGCGCCCCAAGACAACCCGCTCCGCCATGTTGCGGGTCTTCGCACCGGTGGTGGCCCTGTCCGGCTACCTCAACAACACCCCGGTGGTGGCCACCATGATTCCCGCGCTGAATGCCTGGGCCAAGCGTATTGATATCGCGCCCTCCAAGCTGATGATCCCACTTAGCTATGGCGCCATCCTCGGTGGCACCCTGACGCTCATCGGTACCAGCACCAACCTGGTGGTCAATGGCCAATACCAGTCGATCACTGGCAACGAGGGCTTTTCCCTGTTCTCCATCGCTGCGGTGGGCCTGCCCGCGGCACTGGTTGGCGTAATGTTTATGCTGATCTTTTTCCCGCGCTGGCTGCCGGATCGCCGCGAGAAGCAGCCGTTTGACAACCTGCGGGAGTTCACCCTGGAAGTGGCGGTGGACAGCAGGGGGCCGTTAGTAGGCCAGACCGTGGAAGACGCGGGCCTGCGGGGGCTGCGCCGGGTATACTTGGTAGAGATCGACCGGGACAACCGGGTAATCACCCCGGTTCGGTCCGAGGAGAAGCTGCGTGGTGGCGATCGCCTGGTATTCGCCGGCGATACCGAAGCCATTTCCGACCTGCTGCGTATGCGCGGTATTGTGCCATCGGACCACGATCACGAGGAGGCCGCACTCAAGGGAGGCTTTGAGGAGCGCAGCCTGGTGGAGGTGGTGGTTTCCCCACACTGTGAGGTGATTGGCAGCACTATCCGCGATGCGCAGTTCCGCAAGCGCTACGGCGCCGCGGTACTGGCGGTGGCGCGCCAGGGTGAGCGAGTATCCGGCAACCTGGGCAGTACCAAATTGAAGGCCGGTGACACACTGCTGCTGGAGGCACGCCCCGGTTTTGTGCTGCGTCAGCGCTACAGCAAGGACTTCCTGCTGATCAACGACCTGGAGGCGCAAAGCCCACGCCACGAAAAAGGCCTCACCGCCTGGCTGATCCTGATCGCCATCGTTCTGGCCGCGGGCACCGGTCTGATCAGCATGCTGAATGCGTCCCTGATCGGTGCCGGCGCCATGCTGGTGACCCGCTGCTGCTCGGTGAACCAGGCGCAGAAGAGCCTGGATCTGCCGGTGCTGATTACCATTGCAGCCTCCTTTGCCCTGGGTGTGGCGCTGCAAAAAACCGGCGTGGCGGGGGTGCTGGCGGAGGGGGTAATTTCCCTGTCTTCCGGTCATCCCTGGCTGATGCTGATACTGGTGTACCTGTGCGTCTCCCTGCTCACGGAGATGGTCACCAACAATGCAGCGGCGATCATCATGGTGCCCATCGTGCTGCAGATCACTGGCAGCGCCGGGCTGAACCCGGAACCGTTTATGTTTGCGGTGATGATGGCGGCCTCTGCCAGCTTCGCCACGCCGCTGGGTTACCAAACCAACCTGATGGTGTACGGGCCCGGCGGCTACCGCTTCTCCGATTACCTGAAGGTGGGTATCCCGATGAACCTGCTGGTGGGGGCGGTGACCATCACCATCCTGCTGACGAACTGGAACCTGGTGCTGGGGCAGTAACGGGTCCGGCCGGTGTGCCGGTAAATTTTTGTGGCGCGGGGGCGCGGGCGGGGTTATAAAGTCGGCCCTGTTCAACCCGCTGCGCCCGGCACCACGCCGCTCCTCCCTCCCGCGCAGCCCTTGCGGAACCAACCTGTTTGAACGCTGCCTTTTCCATTGCGGAAGCTCTCCCGCAGTCTTTTGCCGAGCGCGACTGGCGCCGCGGTCCCGATGGTGACGACCCGCTGGGTCGCATTGCCACTGCATTGCGCGAGACCGGCTATATCGTGTTGCCGGCACCGCTGCCGCCCACTCTGCTGGGGTCGATGTTGCGACATTTCCGTTCGATCGATCGGGAGCGTTTTCAGGCGGCGGGTATTGGCCGGGAGCAGGAGCACCAGCTGAATCAGTTTGTGCGTACGGATGAGATTTTCTGGCTGGACCGTTCGAACCCGTCGGTGGCGGCGTATCTGAGCTGGGCGGAGACGTTGCGGCTGGGGCTGAACCGGCGGCTATTTCTGGGGCTGTTCGATTACGAGTGCCACTATGCGCGCTACGACCGCGGCAGTTTTTACAAGAAACATATGGATGCGTTCAAGGGCAGTACGAACCGGGTGGTGAGTACGGTGCTGTACCTGACGCCGAACTGGCAGCCACAGGATGGCGGTGAGTTGCAGATCTATGCGCCGGACAGTGATGAGGTGATCGAGAAGGTGGCGCCGCGATTCGGGCAGATGGTGATTTTCCTTTCCGAGGAATTCCCCCACGAAGTCCTCACCAGCCACCGCCCCCGCTATAGCGTTACCGGCTGGTTCCGGGTGAACAACAGCCTTGGGGAAAATATCGACCCGGCCCGATAAATCTTCATAGCCGGTCCTGTGGCGGCGCTGCTACCACCGGCGAGCTTATGAGACACGAGCTAGGCGCCCCCCCTCAACCCATCCATGGGGGCTCTGCAAAAACATCCTGTTTTTGAAGGTCTCATAAGCTCGCCGGTGGTATCAGCACCTTCGCATAAACCTCTGAGGCACTAATGCACCGCCACTTCCCGCACCATCGCTGCCATATTCGCCGGACGATCAATAGGGAAATCGAGGTGCAGTCGCGCGCACACATCTTCCGCGCTGATCACACCGCGCACGTGGTGGTTGTCGGTATCCACAACCAGGCAGTGGCGCTGTCCACTCTGGCGCATGGCGAGCAGTACATCGCGAATTTTGGCACCCTTTAACTGGCCGAGTTTCATTTGCTGTAAATGATTGCGGCGCTGCATCAAATCGCCCACGGTCAACTCACCGCGCACTTCACCCGCAGCTACCCGCTGCATGACTCTCTGGTAAGAAACATCTTCAGCGGTGAGCAGTCCGATAAAGTCGCCGCGGTGGTCCATGACCAACACCCAGGCGAGGTGGCCGGTGCGCAGGACCTGGGCGGCGTCCAGTGCGGAGACGGAGGCGGTGAGTATGGCTGGGTGGTGTTTTTTGAAGTCGGTGACGAATTTCAGTGCCGGCGAGTCGAGGCTCAGTTCGTGAAATTCTTCGGGGAATACGAGTTTGTCCGCATCTTCCAGTGGAATCAGGTCCAATTTTTTCATAGCAATACTTCTCTTCTGTATTTTTCGGGCGCACGCTGCCGCTGTCGGGGTGAGCGATTTTTTCGCGCGATTGCAGCCCGATTATTCTGTCGGCACCAGTGGCGCCGCTCGGTAGATGATTCGATTTAAGAAATATATTGCTGAGCGGGAGGCCCGCGGATGGTGTGGGCAGCGCGTGCCGCGGAAGAGATATGTACTGGGAAAGTTATCGTGGATGCGATAACCGAAACGGGGGGATTGAGCGCGGCGTGTTCGGCAACGGCCGCAGGTTCATGATCGGCCTGGGGTGATTCGCCGTCTCGCTGTAGCAGGACACGTACGACCTTGTCTGCAGAATCCAGCTGCACGCCTGCCGTCTCTACGCGGCCTTCGGCGCAGAGCAGCATGGATTGCATCAGTATCAGCAGGATTCCGAAACGCACGCTACAGATCTCTATACGGGTTTAAATTTTTTCTCAGTATCCGTTATGCGCCCTGCCGCTGTGTAATTCAAGGGGCTTGCGACGAACTGTTCAGGTTTTTCGTTTTTCCGAGGAGTCCGCGGAGTCGCTGGAGTCGCTCTCCGGCGTCGAGCCATCCTGAGCGGGCGCCTCATCTTCTCGCAGCCTGTCCACCTGGGATTTAACTTCCTGCTCCAGTTTTTCCTGGGGCCAATCCCCTTCCTGCTCCTGCTGTGCTGCCTCATCAACACGCAACCCGTGACGCTTGGCACGCAGTCGCCACAGGCGTTTCGCCACTTGCTGGCGGTCCGGGGTTTTATCCGCTTCGTCGACGATTTCCTCACCCAGCAGGGTTTCGAGAATATCTTCCAGCGCCACCAGCCCTTCCAGGCTGCCGTACTCGTCCACCACGGCACTGATCTGCACCCGCCGCGACAGCATTTTGTGGAATACCTGATAGATGGGTGCGGTTTCCGGCAGCATCAGCAGGTCCCGGCGCAGGCTGCGCAGGGAGTCTTCGAGGTCGCCGCGGGCATAAGCCTGCAGTAGATCCTGCTTCAGTATAAAGCCCACCACCAGATCCGGGTCGTCCTGTTCGTACACCGGTATACGGGAGAAGCGGCTTTTTTCCACCTGCTCGTAAGCGCTGGCCACGGTCATGTCCTGGGAAAGAGAAAACACTACGGTGCGCGGCGTCATGACTTCGCGCACGGTGTGATCACGCAGCGTGAAAAACAGGTTGTGCAGGATGCTCGACTCGCGGCTCTCCAGCTGCCCTTCGGCCTCGCCGATTTCGGCCATCACCGCGAATTCCTCGCGGCTGAATCCGGTCAATGTGGTGCCGTGCGCAAGACCGCGGGTGAGCCACTCCGATAACCACACGAAAGGCTTCAGTGCCATCACCAGATATCGCAGCGTATAGGCAGTCGCCGGCGCCAGCTGGCGCCAGTACACGGCGCCCAGGGTTTTGGGGATGATTTCGGAAAAAACCAGAATCAGCAGGGTAAGAATCGCGGAGGCAATGCCCAGATAATTGCTGCCAAACACCGCCGCCGCCTGCGCACCGGCGCCGGCGGCGCCGACGGTATGGGCTACCGTATTGAGCGTGAGAATCGCGGCCAGCGGGGCATTGATGTCGTCCTTCAGCTGCCCCAGTAACTTGCCAGAGCGATGCCCCTCCCGCTCCAGCAGGCGGATATAGGGGCGGGTGACACTGAGAATGACCGACTCCGCAATAGAGCAGAGAAAAGAAAACCCCAGGGCGACGAAGACATAAATAATCAGTAATAACATGGCTTGTCAGAAAGATTGGCGACGGTGGTTTGCTGCATCATCGGTGTTTTGTGGCAATAGCGCAAAATACCGACTGCCACCGGCCAGACAAAAAACCAGCCCGAGGAAAACACCCGCGACGAAGCCGCCCACATGCGCAGCATTAGCGATGCCACCGGGAATAAAGTAATCCACAACACCGAGCATGCACACCAACAGCCACACCACCGATAACCACAGCAGTGCGCCCGGGACATCACGCCACTGGGGCTGCCAGCGCTGAATCACCAGCGCACAGCCGATCAGCGCATACACCACCCCGGACATGCCTCCAAACAGGTTCTGTGGCGAAGAGAGATACTGTGCAATATTGGCCGCTGGTGCGCTGATTAATACCAGTAGCGCAAACCACAGAGAACCCGCCCTCGCTTCCAGTGAGCGCCCGACAATCCATATGCCGAGGCTGTTGAAAAGAGCGTGGGGAATCGAAAAGTGCACCATGGCGGGCGACCACAGCCGCCAGTACTCGCCCCGGGCGAGATGCATTGCCAGAGTACTGCCGGGCAGCTCCACATTCCCGGTTTGCTGCGGAAAGATGATCAGTGATTCCGCCCACCCCTGGCGCAACATGAACCAGCCGATAAAGCACAGCGCGATCAATAGCAGGGATACCGGGGTTTGCTGCAACGGCCACTGTGGAATCACCCCCGCGGAAGCTCGCGGTGCCGGTTCACCCGAACCATCACTGCTGCGGGCCTGCACATCCGACGCTGATTCCGCAACTGGCTCTGAATCCGACGGCAAATCTCGTTGCGGATCCTGCTCAGGGCCCTGCGCCGAAGCGTCGTGCACATGTACGTTCACTTGAGCCAGATCTACCGCGCCTTCCTGCCAACGCGCCAATAGCTGCCGCATCGGGTCCACCAGTTGCGGCGCCAGGCTCGCCACTACCTGGGCATTATTCTCTTCGGTGATACGCAGAGGCAGTTGATGGCGGCGAATAAATTCCGCCAGCGGTGAAAGATCTTTGCCCAGGGGGAAGTCGCAGATGGTTATCCAGTTACTCAAGCGGCGCCCTTATTTCGGAAATACACATGAAAACGAGTGAGAGACTCTAACAAAAAACGCGGCTGATACGCCGCGTTTTCGGGTACATCCTGCGTAACCGACTTACACGGACATGGCGCGCATGATGATACGTTTTTTCAGCATCGGGCTCGCATCCACCATGCTGAGACCGGTATTACGCAGCCAGCGCCAGTGCAGATCTCCGGCACCGAACAGAGACTTGAAGGTGCTCATCGCCTTCAACGTGGATGCATTCTCTCCGCGGCGACGGCGCTGATAGCGAGACAGGACCGATGCGTGTGCCGGTGAAATATTGCGTTCCAGTGCGCGTCCGACCTCTTCAGCCAGCACCCGGGCATCCATCATGCCGAGGTTAACGCCCTGGCCTGCAAGGGGGTGAATACTGTGGGCCGCATCGCCCACCAGTACCGCACCGGGGCCGCAATAGGCTTCCGCATGGCGGGCGCGCAGGGCAAAGGAAAACCGCTCACTGACAAATTCGATACCACCGAGACGACTTTCAAAGGCCTTTTCCAGATTCAGGGCAAACGCCTTGTCATCCAGCATCACCAGCTCACGCGCGAGACTGTCGTCCGCGGACCAGACCACGGCACAGTGACGGTCGTCACCCAACCCGGATAGCGGGAGAAATGCCAGCGGACCGGTATCCAGAAAGCGCTGCCACGCCGTGTTCTGATGGGATTGTTCACAGCGCGCAACACATACCAGTGCGGTCTGCTGATACTCCACGTCGCGTGTGCGGATCCGCAACAGATCCCGCACCCGCGAGCGCACACCGTCTGCGCCCACCAGCAGGCGAGTGGTCAGTACCGGTGCCTGCTCATCCAACCCTTCAACCTGTTCGCGATTCGGATTGCGCGCCTGCAGGTGCCAGAGCCCACAGTCCCGCCACCAGCTCTCGAGCTTGAAGCCGGTAACCAGATCCACATTGGGGAGCTCTTCAATGCGCTGGCGCAGCGCCTCGAGAATCACATTGTTTTCCACAATATGCCCAAGGTTCGGCAACTTCACGTCGCGGCAATCAAAATATACCGAGCCTGTACCCTCCGCGTCCCATACACGCATCTGGGTATAGGGGCATTCGCGCTTGCCGGCAATTAACGACCAGGCTCCGGTCTCCTCCAGAAGATCCCGAGACGCTTCGGTGAGGGCCACAACCCGGGCGTCGTAGGCGTCGGGCCGCACCTGCGGCTCCACCGACGACGCTTCCAACAGCGAGATCCGCAACTGTGGATAGCGCACCGCCAACAGGGCCGCCTGCGCCATACCCACCATGCCACCACCGACGATGGTTACGTCCATTCGCTGTCTGTTCATAGGCAGAATGTCTCCGGGATGAAGAGTTTTGAAGGTATCGATTGACCGCTGCATCGGTCATACAAAGAATCCGAACCTTTATAGTGTGAGGCGCGCCTAAGGAGTAATTCCTGCTGCCTGGCGGGCAAATGCCGCCCGTGTGGCCGGTGTCAGTGCCAGCCCGAGCAGCCCCAGCTGGCGCAACCCGCTGGTCAACAGATTGCGAGAGGCAAACAGCGGCGGAATTTTGTCGCTGAAGCCAATAGTGAGTTGCTGGTCATGTTGACGTTCGCGCCAATAGGCCTCAAGTAAGTCTAGCTCCCCGGGGCCGGTGCGGGCGAAATCCGGGCCTTTCTCCGCCACTGCCCGACCAATGGTACGAGCCAGCCCCTCGCAGTCCCGCAAGGTCAGGTTAAAGCCCTGCCCGGCCACCGGGTGCAGGAAGTGGGCACTATTGCCGACCAGTACTACGCCGCGGCGCACCTGTTCGCGGGCCAGGGACAGGGTCAGCGGATAACTGTGCGGCTTGCCCGCACGGACAATTCTGCCAGCGCGCCAGCCAAAAGCGCGCTGCAGTCGCTGGATGAACTCCGCTTCCGGCAACGCCGCCAGAGGCGGCTGCTCATTTTCTTCACAGGTCCACACCAGCGCGGCACGGTGCATACCTTCTCTTTTCGGCAGCGGCAGCAGCGCCATGGGGCCAGTGTCAGTGAAACGCTCGAAAGCAATTCCCCGATGATCCTTCTGCAGTCCCACCGTTGCGACCAGTGCCTGCTGCTGGTAGTCCACCTTTGAGGTGGCGATGCCGAGACGCTCGCACAGCGCAGAGCCGGCACCATCCGCCACCACCAGCAGGCGGGTTTGCATAGCCGTCGATTCACCTGCGCGCCGAATATGCAGTTTTGCGCCCGGTGAATGCATTTCAACAGCAGACACTTCCGCATTATCCAGCACCTGTACCGGCGTCTTTTCCAGTGCCCGATACAGCAGCGGCCCGAGAGCAGCATTTTCGATGACCGCACCGAGCATTCCCTCAAAGCTCGCCTGCCGTTCCCGCGTCGCATCGAGACTGGCGCCAACGCTGTGCCCACGATCAGACACCTGTACCTGGCGTATGGGCTCGGCATATTCGCGCAGCGCCGGCCACAATCCCAGGGTCGAAAAAATACCCAGACTGCCCGCGGCAATGGCGGTGGCACGGGTATCGAAGCTCGGCAGGGCAAGCGGTGCATCAACAGCCGCGACCGGCTGACGCTCCAGAAGCACAATGTTCAACTGCGGGCAGTGATGCGCCAGCAGCAGTGCGAGACTGGCACCGGCCATACCGCCACCGACAATGGCGATATCCGTAGCCTGCATGGAATCGCTCACAGCAACGCCTCCTGAATAAGATCTCCGGCGCTCATCAGATGCTCGATATCCGCAATCGTTTTCGGCGCTGCCTCTGACAATACCTTGTTCCCGCCCCGGGAAAGTGCAACATCGTCTTCGATGCGAATACCGATACCGCGGAATTTTTCCGGCACCGAGGGCGCATCCACCGCAATATAGATACCCGGCTCCACCGTCATGGTCATCCCCGCTTCCAGCTGCCGCCACTGGCCATGTACCTTGTAGTCACCCACATCATGCACATCCATTCCCAGCCAGTGGCCAACCCGGTGCATGTAAAACTGCCGATAGGCGCCGGACTCGATCAACCCCGAAACCTCCCCCTGCAGCAAGCCGAGATCTTTCAGTCCCTGGGTGATAACTTCCACGCTGGCGAGGTGTGGCTGATCCCAATCGTTGCCGGGCACACACTGTTCAATCGCAGCCAGTTGGCTGGCGAGAACAATTTCATACACCGCTTTTTGCGGGCCGCTAAAGCGGCCGCCGACGGGAAGGGTACGGGTAATATCAGCCGCATAGCCGCGATACTCACAGCCCGCATCGATCAACACCAGATCGCCATTTTTCAGCTGCGCATTGTTCGCGATGTAGTGCATCACCAGTGCGTTGCGTCCACTACCGACAATACTCGGATACGCGGGCTCGCGCGCACCGGACGTCGCGAAGGTGTGCAGCAACTCTGCTTCCAGCTGGTATTCATACATACCGGGACGACACACCTGCATCGCGCGTCGATGACCTTGTGCGCTGATTTCGGCGGCCCGCGCCATCAAACGGATTTCAGCAGCACTCTTGTACAGGCGCAGATCGTGCAATAGCGGATCGAGGCTGAGCATCTGGGGCGCGCCACTGCTGCCGGGGGCCGCTTCGATGGCCTGCAGGTAAGACTGCAGACGTCGATCCAGCTGCGGGAATCGGCCCATGGTGTAACAGATAAAGTCTCTGCCCTCCAGTAGGCCCGGGAGAATGTCGTCGAGATCGCCGATGGGG
This sequence comes from Microbulbifer sp. ABE4_465, assembly GCF_056160765.1. Lineage (NCBI taxonomy): Bacteria > Pseudomonadati > Pseudomonadota > Gammaproteobacteria > Cellvibrionales > Microbulbiferaceae > Microbulbifer > Microbulbifer sp. ABE4_465. Next base: position 279,016 of record NZ_JBSWXV010000002.1, on the reverse strand, counting down.
AAGGCATCACACAGGCCACAATGTTCAGCCGCCTGCTCCGGTCCAAGGCGCGGACCGTCCCACATTTCTTTTTCCTCGTCGCGCTCGCGGCAAAACAGCAGTGTTTCGCCCTGACCGCGCCCCGGCGCGAGCACCAGCAGGGACTCCGGTTCGCTAAACCCGCTCAGGTAAAGAAAGTCACTGTCCTGGCGAAACGGAAAATACGTATCTCGCGAGCGCAGTTGCTCGCGCGCTGCGGGCACAATGGCCAGACTGTTTTCCGGCATCGCGTCGAGCAGACGCTGGCGACGGCGGGCGTATTCGGCTTTGGTAATATTCATCGGCGAATGGCGGAGCGAAAATCGGTTTCAGGTTCAGTGCAGGGTCGGGCCCGAGGGCTTATCGCCTCCGGCACCGCCATTGCTGGCTGGAGCACTGTTGCACTCCACAAAAATGTTCAGTGCAGCCATGCGCACGTATTCCTGAACTTCGAATAGCTGGCGCTCCTGCTCGACATCATTCTCCATACCCTGCGCATCCAGCTGTGCAATCTCTGCAAAATCCCTGAGGGCCTCACTGCTCGTCGGCAACAGTTCGCCGGCATACTTGCCAATACCAAACCCATGCAGAAAGCCCTCGCACCACAGGCACAGGGTCTGGCCATGCTCGGCCAGCTCATCGCTGTCACTCAGCAGTGGCTGAAAAGAAAAATCTTTATCCGCGAAATCCGTCTGGCTTTTTTCCACCAGCTCTTGAATTGTGCCGTCCAGGTCAGCGGGCACCGCATCAAGATCGAGAAACTCCGCCGCTTCCTGCTGCCAGCGGGATGCACTAGGTCGCGCACCCGCCGCCAGCAAGCCACAAATAAAACCGTGCAGTTCGCTGGGGCCAATCTTGCCTCCGGCAGCAACAATCTGGTTTGCCAGATCATCAAACGATATTTTTTTCACGGACTTTGCGGACCCTGCGGACATAAACACTCCAAAATACGTATACGGTACGGCAATCGACATGCCGAAAATTTGAACGGCCGCCAAGAATTCCAGTGCCTCTCCCGCGATAATCTGGAAAGCGCAATCGAATGTGTGAATATTTCACCAAAGTGGCGAAATATTGTCTAAGCAACGGCTGGCGCAGACGATTACGCGCGCACGCCGTAATAGTAGGTAATTGACCCTAAATTTCACCGGCAATATAGTAGCGGAATCCCCCAGCTTGCGCAGGTCCTTGCGCAGGTCACCGGAGCGGGCGGCGCACCGAATACGCAGGAATTATGGACAAGATACAGGCGTTAGAACTCAAGCTGGATACGCTGATTCAACAGTATCAACAGCTGGCGGCCGACAACCGCGCCCTGCGTGAGCAGGAAGGCCAGTGGCTGCAGGAGCGCCAACGGCTAATCAAGAACAATGAAATTGCCCGCACACGCGTTGAAACCATGATCAATCGCCTGAAGGGCCTGAGCCAAGAAAACGCATGAGCAGCAAACCGAACCAGTCCGTCGCGGTAACCATACTCGATAAAGAGTACCGGGTAGCCTGCTCCGAAGACGAGCAGGCCGGCCTGCAGGCGTCGGCAAAGTTGCTCAATGAGCGCATGGCCAAGATCCGCAACGGCGGTAGCGTGATCGGCGCCGAGCGCATCGCGGTCATGGCCGCACTGAATATTGCCCACGAGCTGATTCAGGCAAAAGCCGGGCTGGCACGGCAACCGGTGGAAGAACAGATGCTCGACCGCCTGCACGAAAAAGTACAGGCAGCGCTCAGCAAGTTCGACAACGTCTGATACTCGTACCCCGCCCCACTACTCTATTCGGTGCAGCTGAATACCTTTCGCTGCACTTCAATTGATTTCTCCACTCTTTTATCTTCGCCCTTGACTAGCGCGAAAAAGACCGTTTTGGCGCGAAAGTGCGTTTAGCCAAGATCTCCCCCAAGAGGTATACTGTTTACTCGCCCTGAAGTGTTGGCCAGTTGACTATGTCCTGAGCCGATAATTCTACCCTGGAGGTTCCCAGCGGGTGTTGGTGTGCAAGTCCGCCATGCAGCGGAAAGCCTTATGCATTCCGGGAACCCCCACCTTGAGCCTTACGGTTCAAGGCTATGTCATCAGCCGCATCTTCGGGGCTCCTAATTCTTGTCTTGCCGGCGGGCCGGGCTTCCTGTGTGGACCTCTGACCGCCGGTGAATACAGCACACCCATGCCTGAGTCCGTCACCCTGCCGCCAACGCTCCCCTCGAAAACACAGCTGCGCAAACAGATCCGCGACGCGCGCCGCGCGCTGAATCCGAATCAGCAGCGGCTGGCAAGCCGCCAACTTTGCCAGCGCCTGGCGCGCAGTCCGGAAATACAACGCGCACGCCATATCGGCATTTACTGGCCGATGGATGGGGAGATTGATCCGCGACTACTGCTGGCGCGTTTCCCCCACAAACATTTTTACCTGCCCGCGCTACCGCGCCCCGGGCGCACCACCATGACCTTTCGCCACTGGCCAGGCGCGCACCTTCGGTACCGCAACCGCTACGGAATTCCAGAACCGGCGATCGGGCGCAGTGAAATCCGTGCGCCGCAAAAGCTGGATTTGGTACTGGTCCCCCTGGTGGCTTTTGACTCCAGCGGCGCCCGCCTGGGTATGGGCGCGGGGTATTACGACCGCACCTTTGCCTTCAAGCACCTGCGCCCGGGCAGCGCCCCGCTGATGATCGGCGTGGCGCACCAGTTGCAATGTGTGGCGCAGCTCCCGGCAGAAAGTTGGGACATTCCACTGGCGCTGGTAGCGACGGATCAACGCCTCTATCGCTGCCGCTGATCGGCGCCCCCAACCGACAGGCACAAAAAAGCCGGGCCCTGTTTCCAGGGCCCGGCTTTTTTTGCTTGGCGTAACGCCTGCGGGCGGAGGGGTCAGCGAGTAACCACTCCCTGCTGAAGCGCTGCCGGGGCGTCAGCCTCTTCCTGATCGGAAGAGAACACCTCGGTCAAACCGCTGCTGCTCAGCAGTACGCCCGCAACAAAGACAACTACAGCGAGTGTCAATGCATCGGGTTTCATGGGGACCATCCTGTAAGATCTGAATTCTTGTTGTTTTCGCTATCTTTTTTCGCGCCTGGCGATCTGCGCCGCCAGTGGTGATTTGGACCTGTCACTTCCGGAAAGTTCCACGCGGGAGCAAAAAACTGCTCCGCTGGTATTCCTGCCCAGAAGTGACCCATAAGGGCCAATCACCGCTCAAAAGATACTCGATCAGTGGCCAAATAGTAACCCGTCAAGCGCTTTTTTTTGAGAGATTTCTCACAAAATGGAAATTGCAAGTTCGACAGGGCCTGCCCCGTGAACTACCCACCGCAAATACTGGCGACAGGCGCACATTTCCCCGCTGCCACTTAGTCTTTCTGGGCCAGAAAGAACCGATAGGCAGGATTTTCCGTCTCATCCCAGAAGGGGTAGTGCAGCTGGTCGAGCAGTGCATTCAGTTGCGGGCGCTCCGCTTCGGCAACCTCCAGCCCCACGAGCACCCGCCCGTAAGCGGCGCCGTGATTGCGGTAGTGGAACAACGTGATATTCCAGCGACCCGCCAGCTGCTCCAGGAAGTTGCGCAGGGCACCGGGGCGCTCCGGAAACTCGAAGCGATACACCACCTCGCTATCCACGCCGGGAGCCCGGCCGCCCACCAGGTGGCGGATATGCAGCTTGGCCATTTCGTTGTCGGTCAGATCCGTGACCCGGTAACCGCCATTCTCCAGCTGGGCCACCAGCTGGGCGCGGTCGGCGTCGGTGGTGACCTGCATGCCTACGAAAATGTGCGCCTCACCGGAATTGGCGTAGCGGTAATTGAATTCGGTGATGGAGCGATCGCCCAGATCGCGGCAGAACTGCAGGTAGCTGCCGGCTTTTTCCGGGATGGTCACCGCCAGTACGGCTTCTCGCTTCTCACCGATTTCGGTGCGCTCGCTGATATAACGCAGGCGGTCAAAATTGGTGTTGGCACCACTGCACACAGTAGCCAGCGCCTGGTTCTGTTCGCCGCTCTGCTCGGCATATTTTTTCAGGCCCGCGAGGCCTACGGCTCCGGCGGGTTCGGCAATGGAGCGGGTATCTTCAAAAATGTCCTTGATCGCCGCACAGATCTCATCGGTGGTGACCGTGATCACCCCGTCGATGGTCTCCCGCAGCACCCGGTAGGTTTCCTCACCGATCTGCGCCACCGCCACGCCATCGGCGAACAGGCCCACTTGCGGCAAACGTCCGTCGCGGCTGCCCTGGTCCATGGCGAGTTTCAGGCAAGCGGCGTCTTCAGGCTCCACCGCGTACACCTTGATCTCCGGGCGCACGTACTTGATGTAGGCCGCCATACCCGCTGCGAGGCCACCGCCACCAACGGGGATAAACACCGCGTCCAGGTTGCCCGGATGCTGGCGCAACAGCTCCATCGCCACGGTGCCCTGCCCGGCAATCACATCTGGATCGTCGTAGGGGTGGATAAACACCAGGCCGCGCTCTTCCACCAGCTGTTTGGCGAGTGCTGCCGCTTCGTCAAAGGTATCCCCGTGCAATACGACTTCTGCACCACGCATGCGCACTGCGTTAACCTTGATCGCCGGTGTGGTGGAAGGCATCACGATGGTGGCGCGCACGCCGAGCTGCTGTGCGCCCAGCGCCAGCCCCTGGGCATGATTGCCGGCAGAGGCCGCAATCACGCCCTTGGCCCGCTGCTCAGGAGGCAACTGCAGGAGTTTGTTGTAGGCGCCACGAATCTTGAAGGAGAACACCGGTTGCAGGTCTTCGCGCTTCAGCAGAATACGGTTGCCGAGACGGTGGGACAGCTGACGCATGGGCTCCAGCGGGGTTTCGATGGCGACATCGTAAATGCGCGCGTCTAAAATGCGCTTGATATAGGACTTGGGCATGACAGAAATCGGCAGCCGATGGATGTTTACAAGCCCGCCAGTCTAATCGCTACACAGCAGCAAAGCCACCAACGAGCCACTTTTGCGCGCAAAAATATTCATTCGCGGGCATTTTTATGGCAAAAATTGCACAAGGACGCATATTTCCTTATGAACCAGGATCAACTCAAGCAGGCAGTCGCGCGCGCCGCGGTGGAATACATCACCCCCATGCTGGAGTCCGACACCATAGTCGGCGTCGGCACCGGTTCCACCGCCAATTTCTTTATCGACTATCTGGCAGAGAAAAAGGGCCTGTTCGATGGCACCGTCGCCAGCTCCGAAGCCTCTGCCGAGCGCCTCAAGTCCCACGGCATCCCGGTGTATGACCTGAATGCGGTGGACGGCATCCGCGTGTATGTGGACGGTGCCGATGAGACCAACCCGCTGCTGCAACTGATCAAGGGCGGCGGTGCCGCACTGACCCGGGAAAAGATCGTTGCCGCCTGCTCCGATGAGTTTGTGTGTATCGCCGACGGAAGCAAGTGGGTAGAAGTATTGGGCAATTTTCCGTTGCCGGTGGAAGTCATTCCAATGGCGCGCTCTTATGTGGCGCGGGAAATCGTCAAACTGGGCGGCGACCCGGTGTATCGCGAGGGTGTGACCACCGACAATGGCAATGTCATCCTCGACGTGCACAATATGCAAATCGCCAAGCCTCTGGAGCTGGAAGACGCCATCAACAATATCACCGGTGTGGTGACCAATGGCCTGTTTGCCGCGCGTCCGGCGGATGTGCTGTTGCTCGGTACTGCTGACGGCGTCAAGACGGTGAAGTCCAAGGTCTGACTCTTGCTCTGATACCGACCCTGAAACCTGTATTAGCGAACGAATGATTCAAAACAATAAACGATGCGCACTGGCACTGCTCGCCCTGCCAATCCTGTTGGCAACGGGCTGTGCCACCACGCCGCCCAGCAATACCGACGACCTGTGCGAGATATTCCGCGAGAAGGACGACTGGTACCACGATGCCGCGGAATCCGCGCGCAAATGGAACACGCCCATCGCCACCATGATGGCTACCCTGCATCAGGAATCCCGCTTTGTGCACGATGCCAAGCCGCCGCGCACAAAAATTCTGTGGATAATTCCCGGGCCGCGCCCCTCTGACGCCTACGGTTATGCACAGGCACTGGGCACCACCTGGAAAGGCTACCAGCGCTCCACCGGCAACTACCGCGGCGACCGCGATGATTTTGAGGACGCCATCGATTTTGTCGGCTGGTATCACAACTCCAGCCAGCGCCAGTGTCGCATAAAGCCCAACGACACCTACCACCTGTATCTCGCCTACCACGAGGGACAGGGCGGTTTTAATCGCCGCACCTTTCGCAACAAACAATGGCTAAAAAATGTCGCGAAAAAAGTATCCGCGCGGGCGCAAACCTATCAGCGACAGCTCAACAGTTGCGAGGCCTCGCTGAAAAAACGGAAAAAGTTCCTCGGCCTTTTCTGACCCGGTTATTGCCAAAGCGAGAAATATCGCCGGCCACAGGAGGAAGTGGCGGCAAATTTCCCAACCGGCCCGGAATAACAACTACCCTTTGCAGACAGCGCTTTGCAGCACACCCTCGAATTGCTTCGATGCCAAGGCCCTGTAGCCCTCACCCTACGCTGGGCGTGCAACTCCGCACAGATGCGTTTCTTTCCGATAATGAGAGGTGCTCATGAAGCCGACCGTCATCTTTTCCGCCGCTCTCGCCCTGGCTCTCGCTGTATCCAGCGCCTTTGCGGAAACCGCCATATCCGAAACACAGCTGCAGAAGTTTGCCGACGCCTACCGCTCCATCGTGACCCTGAGCCAGGAATACGCGCCGAAGATCAAAGCCGCCGCCGATGCCGCTGCCGCAGAAGCGATCAATGTAGAAGCCCAGGGCAAAATGCTGGCCGCAGTACAGAGCGCGGGTCTGAGCAAGGAAGAGTATCAGGGTATCGCCACCCAGCTGCGCAGCGACCCCGAACTGCTGAAGAAGGTTAACGCCATTCTGCAAAAGGCCGCCGCCCCGCAGTAACGCGCACAACGGAGCCCCCTCAGGCTCAATCCGGCGCCGGGATCTGCTCCGGCGCCAGTGCCAGCACCTCGGCAATTGCAACGAGGTTCCCCCTCACCCAGTGGCGGTCGATCGACCCCCAGTCCTTCAGCTCGTAATACCCATCGTTGTTGCGCACGCCCTGCTGCACAAATTCCACCAGAGTCCCGTGCCCCGGCAGCCCCTTGGCAATCACATCCTGAATCGTCCGGCGAGGCCAGCCGGTTGCCTCCTCGAGTGCTGGATTGTTTGGCCGCGGTAGTCGCTCAATCAGGTAGGCCACCAGTAGTCGGCGACAGATGGTGGGATTGAGCCCGCTGTTCAGGGACTGAGACATAACGCTTCCTTGTATTGGTAGTGAGCGGGGAAAATCGATTGCCCGCAACCTCCTTTGTAGCACATCAACAACACACATTCAGCCATGCATCAAAACCGATCGAGCAGCGGACAAGCGCGACTTTTTATGCACCTTTTTGCATAATCCGGTCACAAGTATTCAATTAGCTGACAGCGGGAAGCGTGACCGTGGAGACAGAAGAGAAGCCACAAGAAGTCGAGCAGCACCAGGAGCCCGGTATTCTGGCCGCCGCCGTGTTTGCGCATCTGGCCGGCCCCCGGGCCGCGGGAGTGGACTGTGATCAGCTGTTGCTGGACGCCGGTATTGACCTCTCCACCGCAGGCGCCCCCGGCGCCCGTATTGGGCGCGAGCAGCTGGCGCGCCTGTTGCGTCGCCTGTGGGATGAACTGGGAGACGAGTCCAGTGGCTATCTGGCGCGGCCCTGGCTGCCCGGCACCTTCGCCATGATGGGGCACGCCACCATCACCTGCCCCAGCCTGCGCCGCGCCCTGCTGCGCTCCGCGCGCTTTGTCGCCATGGTCAGCGACGACCTGCATATCAAACTGGTGGAAGACGGAGAGGAGGCCCGCCTGATTTTTCACCACGAAAATCGCAAGCAGCTGCCCAATCAGAATTTTGTCGAGTCGCTATCGGTGATCTGGCTGCGCTTTTTCAGCTGGTTGATCGACCGCACCATCTTGCTGGAGCGGGTGCACCTCGCGTTCCCGCCACCGGATTACCCCGAAGAATATGCCGACATGTTTCCCTGCCGGCACTATTTTCACCAGCAGGAAACCTGCCTGGTATTCAACACGCGCTACCTGAGTATGCCGCTGGTGCGGGACGCACAGCAGCTCAGCGAGTTTCTCGCCCGTGCTCCGGAGTGCCTGCTCAGCCAGTACAAATCCGATCACAGTTTCACCGGCCGCATTCGCCGTATGCTGCAAAGCGACAACAGTATCGAAAACCTGTCCCTGGACGACGTAGCAGAGCGTTTGTACACCTCACCACAGACCCTGCGTCGCCGCCTCAAAGACGAGGGCAACAGCTGGCAGGACATCAAGGATTCCGTGCGCCGGGATATGGCCATGTACCAGCTGAAGGGGCAGGAAACTGCGGTGGCGGAAATCGCCGAGCGCCTGGGTTTTTCCGAGCCGAGCGCGTTCAACCGCGCCTTCAAAAAATGGACCGGGCTGGCGCCGGGCGCCTATCGGGAGAAATACCGCGGATAGTGTTGCCATCTTGCGGGCGGGTAAATGACGCTCTGCCCAGTCATAAAAAAACCGCGGCGTGCCGCGGTTTTTTTATGCTGAAGGGTTACCGGGTACAGGTTACTCGGTAAACGACTCCACTTTTACCGCAATGCGGCGGTTCTTCTGCTTGCCTTCCTCGGTGCTGTTATCTGCCACCGGGTTGGCCGGGCCCATGCCCACCGCCTTCATACGGCTCGCGTCCACGCCGGCATCGGAGATCATCATCATCACTGCTTGTGCGCGGGATTCCGACAACTTCTGATTCGCACCGGCATCGCCATCACTATCGGTGTGACCCTCGATCACAATATTGAGGCCCGGGTTTTCCTGCATGATTTTGATCAGCGCTTGCACGTCCGGCAGAGAGCCTGCGTTTGGCATACTACCGTCGGCAGGAAACTCGATGTTCAGAGGGAACTCTTTGCTCGGGTCCCGGGTTGCATCGGCCAAATAGGCACGGAAGTCGGTCGCAAAATCACCGCCATCGGTGTCCATCGGCGCTTGCGGCGTCGTGTCTGGGGTCGTCATGGGATCGTCGGCAGAACCTGCCGGCGCCTCTTCGACGACCACCTCATCCTGCTCCATCACCACACCACCGGTACCATCATCCACCTTCTCTTTTTTCGCGCACATGTTCAGTGCCCACAATACCCCAAGGGCAATCAGCAGTGGCCACAGCCATTTCCCAAAACCGCTTTTGCGCGCCGGCGGCGGTGTATGGGCCGCGTGGGCTGTGTGGCGCGGTGTGGTTTCCACCACCGTGCGCTCTGCCATTTCATCCAGGTTACTGACACCCAGCTCCTTCAGCAGGCCGGGGGGTATCTTGTCTTTGATATGCGTTTTCTGCCCCAGTAGTAATGCCGCCAGGCCTTCCATATTCAGGCCTTTGCTTTTCACCAGCTTGCCAACCAGTGACATCACCACCGGCGCGGCAATCCGCATCAGGCTGCCGCCTTTGGCGCTATCGAGTCCCAGCGCGCTGGATACCACATCGAAGATGCCATCTTTCTTGTCGCCAAACAGCGAGCCAAGGATATTGCCCCCCACATCCTGCAGGCTGCTCATCCGATCCGGATCGGTAAAAATATCGCCGGGCGATGAGAGGTCCATATTGGTACTTTTGGTCGCCATATTGAGCAGTGCGCCCAGGCCACTTTCACTGCCCGCTTTGTTCAGCATACCGGCCAGTATCGAAGCGGCGCCGCTGGAGAATGCAGACTCCGATTTGCCATCGGGCAATCCCAGTGCATTCCCAAGTGAGCTGAGACCCGATGAACCCAGGTGGCGTATTGCCATATCCAGAATGTTGTCAGCCATGTATACCTCTTTGCCTGATTCGCCTAGCTGCGACTACTTCGAATGCGCGCACTGACAGTCTGCGCGGATTCCCGGCAGCAACGGAGTGCGTTCAATCAAATCACTACCATCAGTGTACGGCAGCAAAATCCACAAGTTAGGTCGATTCAGAATAAGAGCCCCAAGGTGCCATCAGCATTTCGAATGGCGTCAAAATCATCCACACATTTCCTAAAGTTTAACTTTTTGGTAATAATTGGTAGATAAGTCTCTCCCCCCACGGAGGTGGCTAACCTACTCCAATAACTGAGACATGGAAGTTTCATGGGAATCGACATTGCGTCACGCCTCCCGCAGAAGACAGTAGTCGACGGCGTTTATGAGACCAACAAAGTACTGCTGAATATCGGGCAAGACAGGGTCGTCAAGCGCTTTAAGACCCGCTCCAAAACCCACCGGCGCCGCTACTTTACCGAGAAAGAAGCGCTAAACCGGCTGCGTCATATTCAGGGCGTTCCCCTCCTGCTCCACAGTGAAGACAAGTCTTATTCTTTGGAAATGTCACGCCTGCCGGGCGAATCCACAAAGCTGTTAAACGCGGATAACCTGCGGGAGCTCGGTGGAATCGTGGAGCAGATGCTGGATGCCGGGGTTGCCCGGCATTCCATGCCGGTGCGCGATATTGTCGTCGATCAGAAAGGGCGGGTCGGATTGGTGGATTTTGAACGCGCCACACTGCGCCCTGGTTTCTGGCGGCCGGACTGGCCAATCGCCACACTGGTCGCACGCTATCACCTGTACCGCCTGATTCAGGAACACCAGCCACAATTGCTGACCGCAAAGCAAGCGCGCCTGGTAGCGATCGGTGCACGCCTCAGAGGCACCGTCGCTTTTATTCACACCCTGACCAAGCGCAAGAACACCAGAATCAACTGACGTTTTGACCCCGATACTGTTTCGGGCTGACTCCGAACTGTTGATGGAAGCGCCGGCTGAAATGACTCAGGTGGCGGTAGCCCAGATCGAAGCACACCCGGGTTACCCACTTCCCACGGGCGAGGTGCACATCTGCCTCCCACTGCAAAGGCGCGACGTCGTTCAGGCGCGTGCAGATATTCCGCATCGAAACTGTCGTGGGCGTGCATGATCTTGCGGCCAGTGATCATACCGCAATACCCACATCGAGATTGAGGGGAGCATTCGCTCCCCTTTTTTTCAGAATTCGAACACTCTTTGTCGCATAATAGGTCTTTTCGACTCCGGGCAACGCTCTCTCCAAAGATAGCGGTGCCAATTGACTGTTCAACTAGAGAATAAAATGAATAGCAATCTCGTAAGACTCGCACTTCTAATTTTTATTATCACTTTGCCCGGATGTGGAGGTGGAAGCCATGACGACACGCCCCCTGAAGACATGGCTGAAGCCCCGGTCGATGACAAGGACAACACGGATAATGACAGCGGAGGTGATAAGGACCCGGGCAGTAATGACGGAAACGACCAAGACACGGGTGATGACCAGGGCTCTGACGATGAGGCCAACGCCTCCCCGGCTGCAGTTTCCGTGGAAATACCAGAAAAAATCGACCTGTATAACGACCAGGCTCTGTTGCTGACCAGCTCCGTTACTGGTGACGGTCCGCTCTCCTATAAGTGGCAGCAAGTATCCGGCCCCGAGGTTACCTTCGATTCAGCAGATGCAGCAGAAACCGAGGTGTACTATCCCTTTTCAATGCAAACTGAAACGTACTCACTGACCCTCTCCGCCAGCAATGAGACTTCCGAGGATAGTGCAACCATCACAGTTACGATCAAGGACCGAATCAATGAGGCTGTAAAATCAGGCGACCCCACTATGCTACCTGCCGCAGTCGAGGAATTAGAACAACGCATCCTCGACCGCATCGCACAGCGCCAGCAAGCCACCGCTTGGCTTCATGAGACTGTTTTTGGTGACGCTGCGGTAGAGTTTGATCCATCCCGTAACGCACGCTATTTCACTCTCGACAGCCTGAGCGGGGCACTTGAGGTTGTAACCGGCAATCAGGGCTACAACTTCATTTCTGCTACCGATAACAATAACTACCGCACTGTAGCTGTGGGCGACAATGTAATCGTTAAGCTGGACGCAGGAGATCATTCAGCCTTTATCCATCCGATGATAAATCTTATCGACTGGCTACTTGCCCCCCAGGTCGTGGCTCTGTCTACAGAAGACGACGTTAGCATTGCCCTGATGCAAATGAGTTCCAGCCATATGGACGCCACGGAACGTTGGCTACAAGCTCAAAATACCAATGTGGCGATTACGCGCTGCGACGTTGAAGCTGAACTGACTAGGTGCCTACATGGCACACACCTGATCATCACGGGTGCCGGTGTCACCACCATGGCAGAGAGCTCTGTAACGGCTGCCCTCAGTGGAGCGATCGAAAACCAGCAGTCCCTACTTTACGTTCACACCAATGGCTGGAACTCAACTTCCCTGACGAACCCAATCCTGCGATATTTCGGTGTGAAAACACAAGATGAGGGCAATGCAGGGAATTACTGGGTGCAGGATACCGCCAACTGGGCGTCTGCAGAAGAAATGCGGGCGAGCAACTCAACTCTGACCGACATTGCCAACCTGGTTAATCGCTTCAAGAACAACAGTTTTAGCTTTCAGGTTTCCCAATGTGCAGACCAAGACAATAGCTGCAGTAACGTACCAGCTTATGCCAGCGAATTCGGTGATTTAACCGCAGCATTAAGGTCTATTCCAAAAGGTTTTGACCAGAGTGCCGAAGATATTTTCACTATGGTTGATGAATATCGTATTGAAAAGCTATTGATTCTTCTAGCAGACAAATACCGGGAAAAAATTAATTTCCCCATGTGGAAAGATACCACCCCAACTATCAACTTCTTGAAAAGCTATTTTGCGGATGCTCTGGTATACACCACACGTCAACACAACCCGGTTGCGGCCGACCTCGGCAATTTCAGTCGCACCGATTTCAGCCACATCACGCCAAGCGATACAACAGTAAAACTTACCAGTCGTCGCCCATTCCGCACGGCAGGTGTTTACGCACTGCCCGGCCAGACTTTCCGCGTGACCAGGTCCGCTAGCAACATTGAAAGTGATGCCACAGTATTTATCAACACTCAACGCAGTAACTCTACCCGTCATATGTATCCCAGCCCCAGTGATACGACTTGGGGCTACACCCGACCCAAGTTCCTTCAATCCAATAAAATTCCCATCAAAGCTGGCGAAACACTTGTCCTTACATCACCGTACGGTGGTCCGGTGCAGATTGGATTCTCTGACACAGGGAAAGACATGACCTTTTCCTTTGAAAATATTGGCCAGCATCCAATCTGGCGCACTGGGGATGATGATGTCGCATTTGCCACAGCACTGGCAGCAAACCAATACGACTGGGCTGAAATAGCAACCGACTACTTCGAAATCCACTCATTGACAGAAAGGCTGACCCGCACCCTGTCTGAAGATACGCGCTGGGATACTCCAAGCGAGATGGAGTATTTCATATCGAAGTACCATCACAACTACTTCCGGGTATTGGCAGGCACATACGGCGATAACATTGATGTGGTGGCAGAAATCCACGACTTCGCTAACAGCAATGGGTTTGCCATCGCCGAATGGAATCAAGTCCACCATGGTAATATGGATCAATCTGCCTGTGGCGCCGGCTGCTCTGGCAACCCCTATGACGCCACTTGGGATTTTTCCGTACTTGGTCATGGTGACCTACATGAAGTGGGCCATACCGTGGAAAGAAACCGCTTTAAATTCACCAACTTTGAAGGCCACGCCACGACCAACTTCTACTCCTACTACGCGAAATCCCGCGCACAGGACGAGGACGGCATAATCGCCAACTGTCAAAGCCTGCCCTTCAGTAGTATCAGCGCAGATCTTGAGGCCAGCCAGAGCGATACCGACCCATCTGCCTACATGTCCGCACTGGGTTACAACCGCTGGAATTACGGCACGGTACTGGTAATCGAGATGATGATACACGCTCAAGAAGAGGGAGCCCTCAGTGATGGCTGGAACTTGATTCCGCGACTGCATATTCTCGAACAAGCATTCGACACTGCAATAGCGAGTGACGCGGATTGGGCATCCAGCAAAGGCACGATTGGCTTCTCCCGTTTCACCCGCGAAAAAGCCAACACGATGGATAACAATGACTGGCTGTTAATCGCTAGCAGTCGTGTTACTGGTCTGGACTACCGCCCTTACTTCGATCTGATTGGGCAGACTTATAGCACCGAAGCCGATGCTCAAGTTGCAAGTTTCGGCTACCCAGCGGTGGATCGGACATTTTATGTACCGACAACCGATAAAGCCTATTGTGACACCCTCGCAGGCCACACCAAGCAAACATTCTGATCAATGAGCAGATTCTATTAGGGGAGCACAAGCTCCCCTTTTGTTACGCCAAACTTCGTATTCCAGCCTCCGCAAATACGCTTACACGAATATTTACACGGTTTTTCACACGATGGGCGGCAAGCCTCCCATCGGCCGAGCAATACTGTAAGCAATCTGTAATAGGGAGATAAAGTGTGCGCCATGAATGAAATACGCGCCAGAATTGAGACTACCGTTGCATTTTAGATGCCAACCAATGCACAGCAATTGATCACCACATACTCCTATTGGTAAAACAGCCCGCAATGCGAATTGCAACCAATTCCATTAAGCCAGCCAGACCGAAACGGCACGTTTGTACCATTTATTTCACACTCAGGATCAATCTGTGTTCAAACCAAAGCTCATCATTATCCACGGTATGGGCCAACATACCGCGGACAGCTTCAAGGAGGAATTTGTAGAGGGCTGCCGTTCTGCCTTCAGTCTCTACGATGCATTCAGGGGAACGTCACCGGAGTATTTTGTGGAGATCATTCCGGTCGCCTATAGCGACCTGTTCGATGACTACCGGCTGACGGTTGCGTCTTTCGAGGGATCTTTCCGCGAGGCCATCGAGTCCATTCCCGAGGTCCGCGCACAACTATTGCCGGGCGCGGACGCCGCGTTAAGTGCTCTGGAAAAGGATCCCCGGAATACGCCCCTGTTAAAAACCCACGGCCTCGATGCATTTCTGTATCGCTACACCCGCCTCGGGCAGGTCGCCAGGGAGCGTCTCGGCAGCGCCATAGCGCAGGCCGCGCAAACCATTCATGGCGGTGTGCAGAATGTCCACCTGCTCGGCCATTCACTGGGCACCTCGGTACTCCACGACACTCTGAGCCAGCTTTACACCCCACCACCTACCCTGGCGGACCTCGGCAACCTCGATACCAGCCACCACAAACTCGGCAGCGTACATATGGTGGCCAATATCAGCCGGCTGATGGAATCTTCAATCAAGGTCAACCATTCACTGGTCAAACCGTCGAACAGCGGCTGTGTGTACAACTATCGGGAGTACCGCCATCGCTACGACCCCATTACCTGGGCGCGGCCATTTAATCCCAGGAACGACGGGCGCTGGATCTCCAGCGGAGACTGGCAGTTTATTGCCTACAAGCTGCTTGAATTTGAAGAGGTAACAGACGAATACGGCAACACCCACAGCCTGCACAATTACCTGAATAACCCCCAGGTGCACCGGGAACTGTTCAAGCTCGCATTCGGTATCGAATTTGACGAGGAACAGACCGCCCAGGGGGACGACCGCTTTTTCTGCCAGACCCGAACCCAGATAACCGAGTATCTGCAGGCGGCGTTTTCCGACCTGCGCAACCTCAACAGTATCGATGGAATGATAAACGCCGCCGCCGAACTGAAAGGGTTCGTGGAGCAGCGCGGTGGGCAGTTCCGCCTATAGCCTGCGGTCACCGCACTGAGAAGCCTGCTCCCGACGTGCCCAATGTCCTGGCCACAGGGAGCAGGAGCGCGATCAGAGTTCGCGATTTTCCAGCAGTTTGACCTCACCCATTTCCAGCGCCTCCAGCGGTGCCAATTGGGTCGCGCGGTCCCCGACCACCACCCAGATCATGGAGCCCGGCTGCAGGTACGACTGGGCAATTTTTTGCACCTTCGGGATCGTCATTTTTTCCGCGACAGATTCACGTTCGCGCACATAATCTGCAGGCCAGCCGAACTCACTCATATTTTCCAGCAAGCCCAGTTTCGCACTCGCGGTTTCAAAGGCGCGGGTGTTGGCACGCACCAGATAGGAACGCGAGACCTCCAGGTCTTTTTCCGTAAAAGTCGGACCGTACTGCTTGAGAATTTCGCCAATCAGCTGCACCGATTCGGCGGTCACGTTGGCACGCACACCGGTGCCAATGGAAAACTGCCCCACGGTCTTATCACCACTGAAACCGGAGCGAACGCCGTAGGTATAACCCTTGCCCTCACGCAGCTCCTGAGTCAGGCGCGAGGCAAAGCCGCCACCGCCGAGAATGTAATTGGTGAACACCGCCGGGTAATAATCCTCAGACACCACCGGCATTGCCAGGCGCCCAATCCGCAACACCGACTGTTTGGAGCCGGGCACATCCACAAAGTAAATACCCGGCTTGGCGGTTTCGGATTTCGGGTCGGGAATGTTTACCGGCTTTACCGGCCAGTTTTTTGCCAGCTGCTCCGCCACCGCGAGAAAATCCCCCTCGGCAATATCCCCCACCACATGTGCCCGCGCCACCGAGGGTGACAGATAGTCTTTGTAGTAAGCCTTGAGATCATCCATGGTGATGGCCGCCACGGACGCCTCGGTCCCGAGGCCGCTGTAAGCGCGAATACTGTCCTTGCCGTATAGAAGTTTTCCGTAGGCGCGGCTGGCAATGGCATTGGGCTCTGCCTGCGCCCGCTTGATCTGGCTGACAACGCTCTTCTTCGCCAGCACCAGTTCCTTCTCGTCCCAGCGGGGCTCCAGCAACATCTCCTGCAGTAACGCAAACACCTCGCTGAAATTCCTCGCCAGAGTGGTCACATCAAAGCGAAAGTATTCCTGCCCCGCGGAAACACTGATATTCGCACCCAGCTTCTGTACCGCGGTTTCCAGTTCTTCCGGTGTGCGGTTTTTGGTACCGCGCTCCATCAGCATGGCGGTGAGATTGGCCACGCCGGTTTTATCGATACGCTCCTGCAGCTGGCCACCGTCAATCACCAGGCTGAAGGTCACCGTGGGCACCTCACTGTTTTCAATACCGAAAACCTCGATGCCATTGGACAGCGCCGCCTGCCAAACATCCGGCACCGTGGTCTGTGCCGGCTCACCGTAGTCAGGTTCTTTTGAACGGTCAAAACTCGATGGTGTCTTTTCATACTCGGCACTGGCGGAGGCATCGAACTGCCCCTCGGCACCGCTCACGATTTTCTCTTCCACCACTTCCGCGGCGGTGGAATCCGACAGCGCCAGAGCCTTCTCCCCCTTAGGTACAAAGCTCGTCGCCACGAAGGGCTTGTCCTTGATGTAGGTGTCGTAGACCCGTTTCACATCCTCGGCGGTCACCGCCAGCAGACGGTCAATATCCTGGCTCACGTAACCCGGGTCGTTTGCATAAATCTGATACTGGGCGAGCTGGAATCCCTTGCCCAGCACGCTGGACAGGCTGTTGTAAAACGCCACTTCCTGGCCGGCCTTGATACGCTCCAGGTCTTCCTCGGCAATACCCTCTTTTTCAAACAGCGCGAACCCTTTTTCGATGCCCGCGTACACTGCGTCCAGATCACCGCCGGCAAACGCCTGCACCGTCAACTGCATCTGCCCGGCCAGTTCCGACTCATACGCAAACATGGATACGCTCGCGGTCAGCTGCTCATCCTCAACCAATACCCGGTACAGGGGAGCGCGTTTGCCATAAGCCAGGTATTGCGAAAGCACCGCCAGTGGATAGCTGTCCGCGCTGTACCGGGGCACCGTGGGCCAGGCCATGGTCAGCTGCGGCAGGCGCGCAAAATTATCTTCGTAATACAGCCGTTTGGTTTCCTTCAGCTTGGCCGGCTGTTTGGGTGCCCGCTCCACCGCCTCCCCCTTGGGGATCTCATCGAAGTATTTATGCACCAGCGCCTTCGCCTGCTTGGGGTCGAAATCCCCCGCCACCACCAGTGTCACATTGTTGGGCACGTACCAGCGGCGGAAAAAGGTCTTCACATCGTCCAGCGTGGCGTTCTGTACATCCTCAAGTGAACCGATCACCTGCCAGCTGTAAGGGTGCCCCTGGGGGTACAGGTTGCTGTCGATCACATACTGGGCGTGCCCGTAGGGGCGGTTATCCACACCCTGGCGCTTCTCGTTCTTAACAACCTGCTTTTCCTTCGCCAGCACCGGCTCGGTCACCGTATTGATAAACCAGCCCAGCTTGTCCGCCTCTGCCCACAGCATCTTCTCCAGCGCATCCTTCGGTACCGTCTGGTAGTAATTGGTGACATCCCGCGACGTAGAACCATTCGCCCCCGCGCCGCCAATCCGCGCACTCATCGCATCCAGCCCACCCTTGCCCAGATTCTCCGACTCCAGAAACAGCAGGTGCTCGAACAGATGGGCAAAACCGGTACGGCCTTCCTTCTCCCGCGCCGAACCCACATGGGCGGTGAGCGATACCGCTACCACGGGGTCGGAGCGGTCGATGTGGAAAAGGACGTTGAGGCCGTTGTCGAGCTGGAACTGTTCGTACTCGATGGCGAATTCGGATTTTGGGACGTCTTTAGAGGGAGTGGCAGTCTCGGTGGCTGACTGGGCCTGTTGCTCGGGTTCTGGTTGCGAGCGGTCGCAGCCGGACAGGGCCGCGATGGAAAGTGTGATCACAAGTGCCAGGGAGACAGACAGATTGCAGGGCATGGGGCATTCCTTTGCGTGGTTCTGCAGAGGAAGATAGCAGGAGTGGTGAGCTTGAGCGACAGGGTATCGGGGCTTAGGTTAAATTGGGTATAGGTGATGGAGGGATGGCTTTAGGGCGGCCTCGTCTAGAAAGACCATAAAACCGCACCAGATAAATGCTAACGAGCATTTATAAAGCCAACGAGAAAACCCATACCGCGATAGCTCTCACTAACTAGTTATGCTCAAGCACCCAAATTGCACACAGTAAGTGAGTACAAACTTATAAAATTACATCACCTCGCTAGCCGCAAGCCAACATGCTATAAAAAGCGACATCAAAAAGCATATCAGCCGGACATCGATGAACACCCAATCATCCAGCGTAAGTGAAAGCATTTTAAGTCTAGTTTAAATTTATCCGCCGAAAATAAAAGAACAGATTTAACGAAGACTGTACTTCACCCTCAATTCATGAGCGCACTTTAAGCCTGTCAGCAATCATGAGCACACAACGAATCGCCAGACATGTCAAAGACCCTATATAAATACTTGTCATTAGACAATAAAGTTGAGCTAGACAGGTTTTTTAAAATCCTCAATGGCGAAATATTCCTTGCACCGCCCAACACCTTTAACGATCCGTTTGAACTATCTCCAAACATCTCAATGCCGAAAAGCAGAGAGATTTATGAATATTTTGAAATCGACAGATCAATAAGACTCAACAAAAGTCAAAAAGAAATTATTACGAACATGGCAAACCAGGAATTTTTAAAAGAAAGCTCCTCTCTTGCCACCGAAAATTGGTTAAATCGATTTGGAATTTTATGCCTTACAGAGGAACCGAACAACTTATTAATGTGGGCGCACTATGGAGATTCTCATCGAGGAGTTTGCATTGGGTTTGACTCGAGCTCAAAATTTTTCTCTTCGGCGAATAAGGTTGCCTATGAAAAAATACGACCATCTTTGCCTTTTAATCCAGGAAAAAATAAAACAGATAACTCTCTAAAAAAAACATTCTTAACAAAGTCTATAGACTGGTCATATGAAAAAGAGTGGAGAATAGTAAAGCGTGAAGCGAAAGAAGGTGAACTCAATTATTACAAGAGAATTTACACAGAATCTCCAGAAAAAGAAGACGAAATACTTCAGATCCTGCTTGACAGTGGAGGACCAGGCCTTTATGAATTCAGCAAGAGTTCCATCAGAAACATCTACCTAGGCTCTAGAATTTCTGACTCGATAAAAGAGGATGTAATTTCCTTCGTCGAAGAAAGAATCCCATCAATTAAAATTTTTCAACTATCCCTTGACAGAAAGTACTTCCTTCTAAACAAAGAGAAAATTCAGCGCAAAAATCAATCAATTGCGAAGGGCTAATGCGAGGGCAAGAGGTCAAATCTTGACATAACAGTATAAAACCATGAATTTCGACCCACTTATCAGCCAAGAATTTTTAATAGTCCAATGGCTTATCCCCATCGTCCTGATCGCCGCGATCATAAAATCGCCTTGGCTCAAAGGCCTCTGGGGCGAGGCGCTGGTCAGTTTCTTCGGCTGGCTGCTACTGCCATCCGGGACTTACCGGCGACTGCACAACGTAACGCTTCGCACACCGGACGGCACCACACAGATAGATCATATCTTCGTATCCCGCTTCGGAATTTTCGTGGTGGAAACCAAGAACATGCAGGGCTGGATATTTGGCAATGAACGCCAGGCGCAGTGGACCCAGAAGATCTACAAGAAATCATTCAGATTCCAGAACCCGCTCAGGCAGAACTACAAACATGTTAATACGCTGGAGACACTGCTTGATGTACCACCGGATGTTATTCACTCGGTGGTAGTCTTTGCTGGTAACAGTACCTTTAAAACACCGATGCCTGCCAATGTCACCAAGGAAAGCGGATATATCCGCTATATCAAATCCTTCACCACCCCGGTTCTTACTGAAGCGGAAGTCGAGATAGTTACCGGCAGAATTCAGTCGGGGCGGCTGGCACCAACAAGGGAAACCCACAGGCAGCATGTTGAGCAGCTAAAAGTCCGCCGCAACCCGGATACCAAAAGGCTCTGCCCGAAATGTGGCAGCAAGATGGTCAAGCGTACAAGCAAGCGGGGACCGAATGCGGGCAGTGAGTTCTGGGGTTGTTCATCCTTCCCAAAATGTAGGAACATACTCGCAATCGACTGATCTAATTCAATGTCGGATCTTGGAACGCGCCGCATCATATAAAAGTGAAGTTTACGATGGCTCAGAACACCCTCTACATCGCAGAACCCGTATATTCAGAAAAGCTCCAGCGATTTGACTCGGAAATTTCCTTTCCACCTATCAAGAAAATCGGTATCACCACCGACCTACCGGAGAGACGAGAACGGGAACTGCTTGGCACTATCAGTCCGGTTAAAGTTTCGATCATCAAGGCCTGGACATCTATCGATGCGAGAAAAGTCGAATCGATGCTGCATACCATTCTGGATAACTCGCGCCTCGACGGTGAGTATTTCTGGGATGGCAATGAGACGCTGATCGATGCCGTTTCAGACTTTGTTAGCGCCTATCACCCTGAAGCGGAAGAGATTGGTGTAATAGATGAAGCTGACGTGGTTTCTGCAACAGAGTCCGTTCAAAAGAAAAACTCACAGCGCATTTACACCGAAGTTGTTCCCGAGCTGGACAAGCTGTCCATCAAATACGCACTTACCAAAAATGGACGCGGCGTAAAATTTAAGCTTGGCGAATACACTTTGGCACTGGGTGGCCGCACCGGCGGAAGGTATACCATGACGATTTGGTCGAGGACCAAGTCAACTGAAGAGGCGATGTGCGATTTCAAGAACTCTCAGGAGCTTTCAGCAAACGGGTCGGAGGACAGCAATCGCCGCGCAAGAATCCCGATGAGCCCGCTGAGCACAATTCTCGACTCGGTATCCAACTATGCAATTCAAGAGCGCGCTACAGAAACCTAGTTAGGCGTTAATCACCGGGGCGATGGCTGCAATCTTCGCCCTGCCTCCCAACTTGTCTTTACTGATTTTTCGCTTTGACCAAAGCCCAAGCCTGCTACATTCCCGCCCAAATATTCACCCGGAAAAATCATGGAACATGAAATTCTCAGAGTATTCCTGGCCAACCAATGGCTCACCATACCAATATTCATCATCCTGGTAATCGGCGTTACGCTCTTCTGGTTCGGTGGCCTGATGGCAGCGCTGACGGCGCTGGGTAACAACCGCTGGGGCTGGGGGCTATCGTCGCTTGTTCTCGGGCCGATAACCGGATTTCCATACTCGCTGATTTACAACGAAGCCGAATACCCGAAATCACTGATGATCAAGGGTCTGATTTTCCTGCTCGCTGCGCTCGTTTTATCGCTGCTCGCATGGGCGATCAGCTAGACACGCAAAGAAGCTTGACTCGCACTCGCTCTCAATAATTCCGCCACCAGCCCCGCCAAAGTCTCGATCATTACATCTCGGGCCGCCCTGGTTAGGGGCTCCGGATGCATTTCCCGCCATTTTTTCCGAGTCACCGGTTCTTTCTGGCCACCTGATACGCCTACTTAATATCAGCGCGCAAAATATTCATCCATTGCGGGCGGTGTTTTCGCGTCTTTCGCCACGGCATTGGCGGCCCGGTGTGGTTGCGCCGCCTATCTGCCGCACAACAACAATAAAAACGGAGCGAGCTATGTCTTCGCCAGATCTACAACCTTCCTCTCAGGAACACGGTAATCCCCGCCTTGCCCGGCTCGGAATAGGTGAGAAAGCCGGCTTCGCCATTGGGGATTTCGGATTCAATCTGTACTGGACCTGTATCGCCTCTTTTCTTGCGGTTTTCTATACCGATGTCTTTGGACTGCCGGCGGCCATCGCGGGCACGCTGTTGCTGGTTACCAAGCTTATTGATGCGGTAACCGATCCACTCATGGGTGCCATTGCAGATCGCACCCGGAGCCGCTGGGGCAAGTTCCGGCCGTACCTGCTGTTTGCGGGCCTGCCCATGGCCGCGGCCTCGGTGCTTACCTTTACCACGCCGGACCTGGATGAGACCGGCAAGATTATCTACGCCTATATCACCTACAGCGCGATGATGCTGGGGTACACCTTGCTGAGTACGCCCTACGCGTCTCTGTCTGGGGTGATGACCGCGCACCCACAGGAGCGCAATACACTGATCAGCTGGCGGTTTATCGCGGCGTTTGTGGGTATGACCTGCGTCAACAAATATACCTTGCCCCTGGTGGAATGGCTGGGGCGGGGAGACGAGCAGCTTGGCTGGCAGCTCACCATGACGGTGTATGGCGCTATTGCCTGTGTCATATTCGCGGTGACCTTTTTCACCACCCGCGAACGCATCGTCCCCTCTCCGATACAGAAAACCAGGCCGCTGGACGACATCCAGGATCTGCTGCGCAATCGTCCCTGGCTGATTCTGGTGGGGCTGCAGATGGTCATCATGCTGACCATTACCCTGCGCGGCGGCTCCAGTTATTACTACCTGATGTATTACGTGGAGCGTCCGGAGCTGATCTCCAACTACCTGGCCGTGCAGGCACTGGCCCTGGCGGCCGGCGCAGCGATCACACCACTGCTGACCCGCTATGTGGATAAGGCACGGCTGATTGTCATTCTTATGTGTGTGGTCGGCACATTGTCACTGGCCTTTTATTTTGTTCCGAAAGATGCGGTGTGGCTGATGTTTACCCTGAATATTCTGATCAGTCTGGCGCTGGGGCCCAAGTCTCCTCTGGCGTGGTCCATGTTTGCCGACTGCGCCGATTACACCGAGTGGCGCAGTGGGCGGCGCGCCACCGCGATGACCTTCTCCGCCGCCACCTTCTCCATGAAGCTGGGCGGCGCCATGGGTTCCGCGGTGATGCTGTGGGTGTTGGCCGGCATCGGCTATGTGGCACGGGAGGCCCAGAGTGATGCCTCGCAAACCGGTATCGCCCTGCTGCAAACGGTCATACCCGGCGCCTTCGCGCTGCTCGCAGCCGCAGTGGCAAGTTTCTATCCATTGAACAATGCACGTCTGGCGCGTATTCAGCAGGAGCTGGGGAGGCGCACCGCAACTGCGCAGCCCGATACAGAAAAATTTCCCCAATCGGCTGGAAAAAATCCGCCCCCGGAAAATCCATCCATGGGCACCGCAACATCGTGAGGATAGTTTCCGTATGAAAAATGCCACCGGTCATTCCCCGCTGGTAACCAATAGCGAAGATGGCGCGCGCTGTACGCTCACAAGCCCCACCGCCATGCCCGCGGCCAGCACCTTCCTGTGGAACCGGCGTATGCTGTTACAGGTAAACTGCCGGGGCTTTGTGGTGGCGCGCCATATGCAGCCGGAACCTGCCGCCTACGCCCACGCGCCCAATCTTGAAGCCAAAACCTTTATGCAGCCGGAGCAGCCGTTCTATGCACACCACCCGGGGCGGTTCCTGTATGTAAAGGACGAGGACAACGGCGCGCTGTTTTCCTGCCCGTACGAGCCGGTGCGGGCACGCGCCGAACAGTTCGCGTTTTCGGTTGGCGCCGACGAGATCACCTGGCGTCTGCACCAGGCCGGTCTGGAAGTTACCATGACATTGCGTGTGCCCGTCGACGACGCTGTGGAGTTGTGGGAATGCACCCTGCGCAATCATTCCCCCGGGCCACGACGGATTTCCGCCTACCCCTATTTCCCGGTGGGTTATATGAGCTGGATGAATCAGTCCGGGGAATACCGCGCGGATCTGGGTGGCATCGTCTGCTCCAGTATCACGCCCTACCAGAAGGTGGATGATTACTTTAAAAATCAGCACCTCAAAGACAAAACCTTTCTGCTCCATGAAACCACACCGGACGCCTGGGAAGCCGCCCAATCGGTATTCGAGGGCGAGGGTGGTCTGCACAATCCCGATGGGGTGCGCCAGCCATTGCTGGGTGGTGGCGATGCCCGCTATCAGGTACCGACGGCGGCCCTGCAATACCAACTGCAGCTGGCTCCGGGCGAGGAGCGTACTCTGCGTTTCCTGTTCGGCCCGGCCCGGGACGACGAGGAAATGTTCGCGCTGCGCGAGCGTTATCTGTCCGCCACCGGATTCGCCACGGCCGCTGACGAATATCAAAAGTATCTGGCCCAGGGACGCGGTTGCCTGCAGATCGAAACCCCGGACCGGGAGCTGAATGCGTTTGCCAATCACTGGTTGCCACGGCAGGTGTTCTATCACGGGGACGTCAACCGCCTGACCACAGACCCGCAAACCCGCAACTACCTGCAAGATCAGCTGGGCATGGCCTATATCCGGCCACAGACGGCGCGTTCAGCGCTGCTGCGCACCCTCAGCCAGCAGAAGGCGGACGGCTCCCTGCCCGACGGTATTCTGCTCAGTCCCGAGGCCGAGCTGAAATATATTAATCAGGTGCCCCACACGGATCACTGCGTGTGGCTGCCGATTTTTCTGCGTGGATATCTGGATGAAACCGGGGATCACGCACTGCTCGACGAGCGGGTAATCCCCGTGGGCGAAGATGAAGTTGACGGTGAAGGTCACGGGCGCAGCGTATTTGAATGTGTCAGCCGCGCCATGGACTGGCTGGCGGCAGCCCGCGACGACCGCGGCCTCAGCTATATCGGTCAGGGGGACTGGTGTGACCCGATGAATATGGTGGGTTACCGGGGGCGCGGCGTATCCGGCTGGCTTTCCCTCGCCACCGCCTACGCACTGAAACTCTGGGGGGAGATTTGCCTGCAACAAAAACAGGCGGCAGCGGCGGAACAATATGCGCGACTTGCCGCGGAGATCAACAGCGCGGTGAATCGCCACCTGTGGGATGGTGACTGGTTTGCCCGCGGCATTACCGATGACGGCACCGTTTTCGGGGTACGCGAAGATCAAGAGGGACGTATCTTCCTCAATCCACAGAGCTGGGCACTGCTGAGCGGTGCCGCCGATGACAATCAGAAAAAGCATCTGCTGCGCGCGGTGAAACAGCAGTTGGAAACGCCCTTCGGGCCGATGATGCTGGCTCCCGCTTACACCGGCATGCGCGAGGATGTTGGCCGTGTTACCCAGAAGTTTCCGGGGTCGGCAGAAAATGGCTCTGTGTATAACCACGCGGCGGCGTTTTATATCTACAGCCTGTACGCCATCGGCGAGGGCGACAGAGCCTGGCACCTGTTGCGGCAAATGATCCCGGGCCCGGACCACGACGATCTGATACAGCGCGGCCAGTTACCGGTATTTGTGCCCAATTACTATCGCGGCGCCTGGCACCAGTACCCAGAGCACGCAGGCCGCTCTAGCCAGCTGCTGAACACCGGCACCGCGGCGTGGATCTACCGCTGCCTGATAGAGGCACTGTTTGGACTGACAGGTGAGGGAGCCGGTTTACGCATTGCTCCACAGCTGCCTTCCCATTGGCAACAGGCACGGGTGCAGCGGCATTTTCGCGGCGCTGTTGTTGACGTGCAATTTGAACGCCGACAAAGTAGCGAACGAGACAACGACGAGGGCGTGCAGGTGTATGCCGATGGCGAACAACTTGCAGAACCCCTGATCAATCCAGTGCAGGCCGGGCGACACTACCGGTTGCGGGTGCTGCTGCCGCCAGCCGCACCCCGGACGACTGATCCGACAACAAGGTCGACAACAAGGTCGACAACAAGGTCGACAACAAAGAGAAAAAACCAAAATGCCCAAACCGCTTGAGCGTCTATGTATCGCGACACTGCTGTGTTTTTCCGGCCTGGTGCAGGCTGCACTGCCGGTGGCAGAAGGTGCGAAACTGAAACTGGTCTCGGATCAGTTTGTTTTTACCGAAGGCCCAGCAACGGACGCTGCCGGTAATATCTACTTCACTGACCAGCCGAATAACACCATCTGGAAGTATGCCGTGGACGGGAGCCTCTCACTGTTTATGGATGGCGCTGGCCGCTCCAACGGCATGACGTTTGATCACGAGGGTAACCTGTTGACCTGCGCCGATGAAAAAGGCGAGCTATGGCGTGTCACTCCGCGCGGAGAAGTTGCCGTACTGGTGAAGGATTTCGCCGGCAAACGGCTGAACGGTCCCAACGACTTGTGGGTGGACCCCGCGGGCGGGATCTATTTTACCGACCCCTATTACCAGCGGCCTTACTGGGAACACAGCGCGCCCAAACTGGACAAAGAGGCCGTCTACTATCTGGCCCCCGGCGCGCAGAAAGCGCTGGTGGTGACGGATGATCTGGTGAAACCCAATGGCATTATCGGCAGCAGCGACGGAAAAATCCTTTATATCGCCGATATCGGCGACGACAAAACCTATGTTTACTCGATACTTGCCGATGGAAAACTGTCCGCAAAAAAACTGTTTACAGAAATGGGGTCGGACGGCATGGCGCTGGACCAGCGTGGCAATCTCTACCTCACTGGCGACGGGGTAACCGTTTTTGATAAACACGGCGAACGCATCGGGCATATTCCGGTACCCGGAGACTGGACCGCGAATGTCACCTTCGGCGGCGAGCATGGCCGCACCCTGTTTATCACCGCCGGCCCAGCGGTATACACTCTGGCCATGCAAGTAGCCGGGACGTGAGTCGTACAATAACGGGTATCCCACCCCCCTTCTGATTTACAAAGAAGCGGAATACCCGAAGCCACGGATTGTGCCGATGGCGAACGCGTCGCAGAACCGTTGATTAACGCCATTCAGGCCATTCAGGCCGGACGCGTCTGCCAACTGCGGCTACCTGAGGCAGAATTCCGTTGCCGAAGCCCTAACAGCTCACACATAACAATATCCGGAGGCAGAAGTGGTGCGCAAAGACCGATCACCGATATTTTTAGCGCCAGGTGAGGGGCGCGCTTACTCCATGGGGTCGATGCAGGCGCTGTTTAAAGCGGACGGCGAAGAGTCATTGGGTAAATACGCGATTTCCGAATGGTGGCTGGATGCCTACTCCAAAGGTCCAGGCCCCCATAGCCACAGCGAAGACGACATCTTCTTCGTGCTCGAAGGAACCATGAGTTTTCTGGTGGACGATGAATGGATAGACGCCCCCAAGGGTAGCTTTGTTCTCGCCCCCGGAGGCTCTACCCATGATTTCGAGAACCGCTCGGCCGAGCGGGCCGGGGTACTGAATATTTCCGTGCCGGGTAGCTTTGAGCAGCATATGCCCCAGATTGTGTCCTGGTTTGCGAAAAATCCCCTGGGTTCAACACAGTCCACAGAAAAGTATTAGCGCAAAAACTCATCAATCATTTCGCTGCCACCTGTCGAATTCCCATCTTCTCAATCGACTAGCTATTACCAACACAGTCCGGTGTTGCCGTGAATTGAGGAAATACCATGTCCAGAATGATGTTTGTAAACCTGCCGGTGGCAGATTTGGGGAAGTCCATCGAGTTCTTCTCCCAGCTCGGCTTTGCATTCAACCCACAGTTCACCGACGAGACGGCCACGTGCATGCTTGTTGGTGAGAGTAGTTTTGTGATGCTGCTGACACAGGAGAAGTATCTGAGCTTTACCCCAGGCCTTACACTCTGCAATACCGGCGAGAGCTCGGAAGTGCTTGTATGCCTGTCAGCCCAGAGCCGGGAAGAGGTGGACACGCTGCTGGATAAGGCCGTTGCCGCAGGCGGAAGCAGCTATCGGGACCCCCAGGATCACGGCTTTATGTACGGCCGCGCCTTCCGGGATCTTGACGGGCATATCTGGGAGATCATGTGGATGGACCCGTCTGCGATGCAGTAATTCGTGCATAGGTGTGGATGACTGATGTCATCCACACCTCGACAGGTTCTGATTTAATACGAGATACCTCAGCTTTAATACGAGATACCTCAGCCCCACTCCTGATCAAACTTATTGACTAAATACTGTCTGATCCATGGGAAACGAGGGTTCCAATTCACCAACTTTCCTGCCTCGACTTCGGCAGCTGGAGTCAGCCCCGCTGAAGAGTCAGTATTGTCGAAAATTAGTGCACGATCAGCAGTTATGGCCGCCTGATACAACATATCCATAGTGCGCTTGTATCGCTCAACAATTTTTTCTTTTGGAACGTCATGTCCACCCTTTGCAACGCGGTTCGCTACCCGCGCTACGTTTACCGCTGGGTCATTGACACCAACAAAAAGCAGAAGCACATCAAATCCTTTGGCCTTGGCAGTGACCAAAAATTCAATTTTTGATGGGTGAGACATAACGCTTTCAAAACTATGCGATATTCCGCTATTCAAAAGCTCGGTGCGACGTGACTCGGCCACTCGCTGCGCCTCTCTTACCGCGGCGTCGTAATCACCGCCAATTTCCTTTGCTATTTCATCAGGATTTACATACTCACCGAAGTCCATTCCTTTTTCCATGAACGTTTCCGTGAGTGTACTTTTTCCTGACCCATTGGGACCAGCAATAAGAATTACTCTTGGTTTACTCATTTCTGAAGCGCCTCTACCTCTTCCCTGGTCAATATGCGCTTTATGAGATTTCCAGACTTATCCAGTTTTTCATAGAAAAACTCACCGGTATCAGGATCCTGAGACAAAACTTCCAGTCCCGCTTCCAGACTTTCCTTGCGAGCCCTAAGACCGGCTTCCGATGCCACTTCGGTAATTTCTCCCATGGAGAAATCATCAAAACTCCGCTTATCTGACATATCCTTACACCTTTATCAATTTTTACTTCATCTCACAGAAAGCAAGACGAAAGTACCAACTGCGCTACAGTAGACTCCACCCAACCAAGCGCAAACTTATCCCACAGCAAAAATATTTTTGCAAGCTGCGGGACAAGTGGAAAATACAATGCGGATAATCAGCAATTAAAGATGGCGCGTTTCTTCCGGCACGTTCATCCAGTTGTCATTGCGCCCGTCGAAGTACTGTACCGGCGCTTCGAGTAGTTCCTCTGGGGTGACGTTGTCCAGCGCCGACAGATAGACGGAGACAAACTCCCCACCCAGTTCCTCCACATCGCCATTGCCGAAGCTGCGCACGCCACAGTGTTTGCAGAATGGATGGTGGGCCTGCAGGGTGCCGAACTGATAGTTGCTCAGCGCCTCCTTACCCTTCAGCAGACGAAACGCTGCCGGTTTGATAATGGCACCCCACTCGCGGGTTTTGGTGCAGATGGAACAATTGCACTTGCCGGTGCCCGCTGCCAGATCGATATCCGCTTCAAACTCCACCGCGCCGCAGTGACAGCTGCCTTTGTAGGTTTTTTTCATTGGGCTGGCTCCGCGAGTGCATCGTCCTTGGCATTGGCACGCTTGTGGGCATCGCGACCGGTTACCCGTTTTGCGTAATCGATAAACTCGATACGTTTTTCGATGGTGCCGAACTGCAACCCCCAGGCGATCTGGGCGCCCACATAGACATCGGCAGCGGTAAAGCGCTCACCGGTGACATAGGTATGCTTCATAAACCAGCTGGACAGTGTATCCAGTACTGCGGCGTAGCTACCGTAACCCACCATGCGCTGCTTTTCCGCATCAACATCGATACCCAGCATTTTGCTGTCGGTGATTGCGGCTTCCAGAGGTCCCGCAGTGAAAAACAACCAGCGGTAGTAACTGGCACGCTCTTCCGGCGTGGGGGCCAGCCCGGCCTCAGGAAACACCTCTGCCAGGTAGGCGCAGATGGCGGAGCACTCGGTCACCACCTGCCCCTGGTGCACGATCGCCGGCACTTTACCCATGGGGTTCAGTTTCAGGTACGCCGGCGCTTTCATACTGCTGTCGTAATCCAGTATTTCCACCTGATAAGGCGCATTCAGCTCTTCGAGCATCCAGCGCGCAGTGCGGCCGCGGGATTGAGGGTGGGTGTAGAGCATTACTTCGTTGGACATGGGATCTCCCTTCGTTCGGTTGCCTAGTGTCTGTTGAGAACGTGGAAGGACTGTAAAGCCCAATTAGGCTATATTCCGCCCTATTAAAATCAGGCGGGATGCAATTGATGTCGAATCCAACGACACGTGTACTGGCACTGCTGGAACTGCTGCAGTCGCACGGTAATGCCACCGGCAGTGAACTCGCCGGCAAGCTGGGTGTGGATGGGCGCACCCTGCGGCGCTATATCAATACCCTTGAGGAAATCGGTATCCCGCTGACCAGTGAGCGCGGGCGCTACGGCGGCTACCGACTGGTCTCCGGCTATAAACTGCCGCCGATGATGTTTACCAATGAAGAGACCCTGGCGATCTCCCTCGGTCTGCTGGCGGCACGCAGCCTGAACCTGGGCGATATGGGCTCAGCGGTGGCCAGTGCCCAGGCCAAGCTCGAACGGGTGATGCCACAGAAGCTGAAACAGCAGTTACGGGCGTTGGATGAGAACATCACGCTGGATTTTTTACCTTCCCCGGCACCGGCCAGTGCGATTCTCGCTACCCTGGCATCCGCCACTCAGGAGCGCTGCCGCACGGTGTTCGAGTACACCAGCATCACCGACAAGGCAGCCGGCACCGAGATCACTCTGCAACGGGAGTTTGATCCCTACGGTCTCGTGTTTCGCCGCGGCCGCTGGTACGCGGTGGGCCACTGCCATCTGCGCGGTGAACTGCGCACCTTCCGTCTCGACCGCATGAATGCGCTGCAGCGTCTGAATATTCCGTTCGAGCGCCCGCGGGATTTTGATGCGGCCTCCTACCTCAACCAGAGCTTCTCGCAAATGGATTCCGCCGTGGAGGTGGAACTGCTGCTGCACACCAATTTGGCCACGGCCAGCGCCATGCTTGGTCACGAGGAAGGGCTGCTGACACCCCAGGGGGACGCCGTACACTGGCGGGCACACACGGGCTGCCTGGGCTGGTTTTCCTCACAGCTGATGCAGTTGCCCTGCCGCTTCGAAATCCTCTCACCGCCAAACCTGAAAGCAGAGCTCCGCCGCCAGGCCGAACGGCTGATGGCCCTGGCGGCGGAGTGAAACCGACACCCCTCAAGACACTATTTTTATTTGACCAGCTCCACTTCCGTGGGCCGCCAGCTTTTATCGAAGAAAGGTTGCAGTGGACTGTACAGCCGCAGCACCGGGAAGTAGCTCTTTCCAGGAATGGTCTGTATCCAGTTTCCCCGCGCTACCCCCGCAGGCTGCTCCGGACCGAAAAACACGGTTGTTGAACCTGCCGTCCCGGGCTCTGCTGCGGGAGAGGGATAGCTTTGGCTGCCGGCGCGGGGATATCGCTGCGGCGTTTTCAGCATCGAGCGGGTCTGGGTGTCGTACAGGGTAAATGACCAGAAGCGCTCCGCTGGAACGCCTTTCGGCAGGGTCACCTTATAGGTCTTTGCACCATCGAAGTAATTTTTGTCCGCATCCACCATCGTCCATAAATAGGTGGAGCCGATACCGGTAAGCCGCATGGCCATGGCCGGGGTGATACCGGTTACCCCGTAGAAAAACGCGGTCCGCGCATCCAGCTTGCGGTAACCGGTGGCAGGAAATGGCTTGACGCCTTCTTTGGTAATTTCCGGAATCGGGGTTTCGAACTGATAGCCGGTATCGAACAGCATGTTCTGCCAGTTGCTTCCCTCGTAGTAGTACCAGCTGTGATCCCGGGGGCTCATGAAAACGCTGCGGGCGGTGGCATTGGCGAGCTGCAGGGCATCGGTGAGAATCTTTTTCATGCGCGCGTCGGGTTTGAAGGGTTTGCCTTTGACGATGCCAATTGCGGCAATGGGTCCCATCAGCTCCGGATCAAGCGCGGTCGCCGGCTCCTGCTGCACCACGTCATTGAGCATTTCATAAAAACGCCAGTCATTGGGCGGAATGGTATTCATCACCTTACCGCTGCCCTCATGAAATACCGTCTCCGGCACGGATTCCAGTTTTGCGAGCTTTGACTTGCCGTCGAGGAACTCTGCAATTGGTGTGCCGAGACCACCGGGCTGGTAGGGGTAGATTTTGGTGAATTTCCGAATGCGCTCCACCGCCAGTTTCGGGTCATTGTTCTCTAGAAACGCACGGGCGAACCACACTCCGTAATGGGTTTTAGAATGCGCCACATTGTATTCCCCCTCCGGCAGGGCGCCCTCGTAATCCGGCGGCACGATAAGGTAGCGCCCGCCCCGGCCACGATCCGGCCCCGGCGAGCCCATATCGATCACCCAGCGGAACCAGGCGTCCTGCACGGTACCGAGAACGCCCGGCGGCACCTCGATCACCATTGGCCCCTTGGTCAAGTCAAGCCCGCCAATCAGGTAAATGGTGTCGGCATTGGCGGTGAGGAAAAGCGAATTGGCATCCATCAACTCGGAAAAGAGGATGACCTCGTTGTCCTTTACGCCGATGTCTTTTAGCCCCTTGCGAAGGGCGTGAATGCTCACACCGCGCAAAGACTCGGTGAAGGTACGGAAGGCATGATGGAGGTCCAGATGGTCATATATCTTGCCAACGGTTTCTTTGCTTGGCATGCCATCATCGAATTCCAGGGTGCCCAGGTGGGTTTCAACCTTGTCCGGCGTTGTTATGGACGCAGGAATATCACTTCCGGACTGCGCCAGGAGGAGTTCTGGGCCAATCAGTAATGTGGACGCACACACTACTGCCAGAAACTTCTTCAAGTTCTGCATGGGAATACCTTCGGCGTTGAGGGCAAGAATTGCGAGACAGATTATGGGGGGCGCTTAAAAGATAGCGGCCGGCCGACGTGCCGCCAGTAAATGGCGTTTACTTCCTTTTTACTAAAATTGACACTACAACAGCCAATTGATCGACGGTGAATGTGAAAACTGCAATCTTCGTATTTCTTTTTGTACTCTCAGACATCGTTAGCGGTACGACTTTGGCTGAACGTAGAGAAAACCTTGAACAAGTGGCGGTTTACGACCGCTTCCGGATTTTTTACTCCCTGTCGGGGGAGGACGCGCTCCCCCCTGCACGCCGTGCGGATGACGATGACAATGGCGTGCCCGAGTACATCGACCGGCTCGGACGGCGCCTCCTTCAGACCGATCGTTTCTATCGCGATGAGGTTGGCCTGGTCTCACCTCTGGACGGAGAGCGCTACAAGGGCCACGCCCACTATATCGATGTCAACCTGCTGAACCTCCCCCGGAATGGCATTGCCTATGACGGCACACCCAAACTTGACCGCAGTGCCTCACAGCAGAAATCTGTACCTGTACTGCTGATCGATCTGTCCAACTCCCTGAGGTGGGGTAACAAAACCCCGGAGCACGAGCTTTTTCATATCTACCAGAACGGGTATACCTATTTTAAAAACCGCTGGTATACCGAGGGCACGGCACGCTGGTCGGAAAACATCCAGAGCGGACAGGTGGGCAAGGGAGGATTTCTGCCGGTAAGTCGCGGTGAGCGCGAGGCACTGTTCGGAAAAACCTACGACGCCAGCCTGTTCTGGAATGAACTGATCCTGCGAGCGGATAATGGCACCCATGGAAAAACCTTTATCCGGCACCTGCTGGAGACGCTGCGGGAAATGGACGAAGTGGCAGCCAGAGAGCGCGGTATCAAACGCGCCAACTGGCCCGAGGCGGAGCAGCGCAGTGAGAAAAACAACCCGTATATCTGGCGGGCGATACAGAAAACCCTGAAGGATATGGGCTACTCATCGACCGAAGATGGCGAAATAAAAACCCTGTTCGGTTTATAGGGGCTTCGGCACAGGAGCGTGATAACGATCACGCTATACCCCGCGTCGGTTACCAGACCAATTTCAGCAAGAATTACTTCGTTGGCATCGGCATACACTCCATGACTTCCACACAGTCCCCGGGGAAAATGCTGAAGTGCGGGTGGTTTTCAAACAGCTTCGCCGCCTCGTCGTGCGTCTCGGCCTTGATAATGACGTACCCGGTCATGTCGTTACTGGTGTCGCTGATACCCTCGGGATCGATCCGCTTGGTTTTCCCCAGCGGGCCGCCGGCGGCGACAAGAATGTCGCTGTGCTTTTCCATCCATCCGCCCCAGGCGGCCATACCTTCCTGCATGCGCTGTTCGCGCTGTTGTTCTGAAAGATCCTCCCAACCTTTCATGGATTTGGGGGCGCCCAGATACATGGCGAGATAGTGTTTCATGACGATTCCTTTTCTTTACAGACTGATTACTGATTGATTTCCGGCTCGACAAGGCGCGCCAGCGCGGCCAGCGATTCCTGCCACCCGAGGTGGCACATTTCCACCGGAATCACATCCGGTATGCCTTCCTGTAGAAGTGTCAGCTGTGTTCCGCAGGATACGGGCGTCAAGGTGACCGTCATGGACATTTCACCGGGCATATTGGGGTCGTCAAAGCGATCGGTGTAACGGATACGTTCATTTTCTACCAGCTCGACATACTCGCCACCAAAGGCATGCTCCTCGCCAGTGGTGAAATTGACGAACTTTGCCTTATAAGTACCGCCCACTCTGGCCTCCAGATCGTCATAGACGCCATAGAATCCATCGGGCGACGACCATTTCGCCATAGCGTGGGGGTTGATAAATGCGCGATAGACGCGCTCCGCGGGTGCACGCAATATGCGATTCAGTTTTACAGTTCCCGGCATGTAATTGCTCCCTACTCTCTATTTGGTTTGGTGATTCAGCCGGCGTTTCCGCCCGCCTGATTGCCCTCTGCCACCAGCTCTCGCGCCGGGCGGACTTCGACCGATCCGTAGCGGGCCGGCGGTATCTTTCCAGCCAGGGCAATGGCTTCATTGAGATCCCGGGCTTCCAGCATATAAAAGCCCGCCAGCTGCTCCTTGGTTTCTGCAAATGGGCCATCGGTCACAGTGACACGCCTGTCCCGCACGCGCACCGTGGTCGCAGCACTGGTGGGCATCAGCGGGCTTCCGGTGATGAAGTGACCGCTTTCACTCAGGCCTTCTACACAAGCTATACACTCCTGATTCAGTGCATCCCACTCCTGCTGAGTTTTCTGCGCCATCAGCTTTTCGTCGTAGTAAACCAGTGCCAGGTACTTCATCTTGATCTCCTTGGGTGACAGCAATTGAGGCTGTTTCACGAGTTAGTCGAATGGAGGAAAGGGAATTCGACAGACAATGAAAAAATTTTTTATTTTTTTTCGGTCGCCAACCTGGTCTCGATTTCATGCAGTCGGCGCGACAGAAAACGCTGTTCCGGCCCCTGCTGCGACAGTGCCAGAGCGCGCCCGTAGGCGGCATGAGCCTGTTTGTTCTGACCGAGACGGCGGAGCAGGTCAGCCCGCGCTGCGTGGGCCAGGTGGTAGTCACTGAGCGGCCCCTCGGCGAGCAGGTGGTCAATCAACGCCAATCCCTGCTCCGGTCCATCGCGCATCGCCACGGCCACCGCGCGGTTGAGCTCAATCACCGGAGAGGGGCTTTGCCCCAGTAAGGCATCGTAGAGGCCAACAATCTGGTGCCAGTCGGTTTCTTCCGTGCTATCCGCCTCCGAGTGCACTGCGGCAATGGCGGCCTGCAGGGTATAGGGACCGAAGCGGCGGCTGGCGAGCGCCTGCAATACCAGATTGCTTCCCTCTTGAATCTGTTCCCGGTTCCACAGGCTGCGATCCTGAACTTCCAGCAGGACCAGGTCACCGTCCGCCGATACCCGCGCACTGCGACGGGCATCCTGCAACAACAGCAGCGCCAGGAGCCCCTGGGCTTCCGGCTCCGGCAGCAGCTGACACAAAAGACGCGCCAGACGGATAGCCTCGCCACACAGATCCTGGCGAATCAGTTGTTCGCCTGCGGATGCCGAATAGCCCTCATTAAAAATCAGGTAAATCGCATGCAATACACCGGCGAGCCGCTCCTGCAGCTCCTGGCCTTCCGGAACCGCATAGGGAATTTTGGCATCCCGGATTTTCGCTTTGGCGCGCACGATGCGCTGGGCCAATGCCGGAGTGGATGTGAGAAAGGCGCTGGCGATTTCTTCTGTGGTGAGACCGCACACTTCTCGTAACGTGAGGGCCAGCTGTGCCTCGGGGGCGAGGCTCGGGTGGCAACAGGTAAAAATCAACCGCAGGCGATCGTCTTCAATCCCCTGCGGCTCCTCATCTTCACTGGCGAGTTCCGCTTCAAGCCGGTCGGCCACTTCCTCAAAAGATACGTCGAAGCGCGCCTTGCGGCGCAATTGATCGATGGCCTTGAAACGACCAGCGGAAACTAGCCATGCGCGAGGGTTGTCTGGAATCCCGTCTTTTGGCCACTGGCTGAGAGCCGCGGCAAAGGCATCGTGCAGCGCCTCTTCCGCCAGATCGAAACTGCCCAGCAAGCGGATCAGGGTTGCGAGAACCCTGCGGGATTCCTTCTGATAAATATCCTGAACCCGGTCGTTGGAACTGACCATCATTGGTACGCTCGTTTCTTGTTTATGGTGTTATCAATGACTCCAGCGCGCAGCACCCAACCTTACACCGCATTCCTACTGATCCAAAAGCGCCCTCACTAAACTTCTCGCAGGATAAAGGTTCGACTTTTGTCCGAAAACTGGCAGCCAGCCTACTGGTAGGCCGCCCTCGACGCTTCCCTTCACTACTTCTGCCGACACCATTTTGATTGAGCATGAGTTCACACTATGTGCACCAGAACACTTTGGCTAGACAGCGGGTATGGCCCCATTGCCGGACGCAATATGGACTGGGCGCAAAGCCTGGGTACCAACCTCTGGGTGTTGCCCGCCGGTGCGGAGCGCACTGGAATCGAGCAGGATCCAAATCCTCTCAAGTGGGTCTCAAAGTATGCGAGCCTGGTGGCAACAACCTATGACGTGGCCAGTGCCGATGGCCTGAATGAAAAAGAGCTGGCCGCGCAGCCTTTTGGTGTTCCGGACCCGGCGCGCCCGAATATTTCCATGACCATCTGGCGCTCCCTGATCGACCTTAAGAGGGGCGTATATGCTTTTGAGTCCTCGTTCAGTCCCGACATTGTGTGGGTTCAGTTCAACAAAATGGATCTCGGCACCAGCCGCAAGCTCGATCTCACCCAGGAAAACCTGGTGGGAGACGTGACAGACAGATTTGTCGCGACTCCCGCATTTACATTCGCTTCCGCCTGAATTGGGCTCTCCTGACAGAGGAACCGCGCTATGCCACTTCACCGTAAAAGTACACGCAGGCATCAAGCAGGCGATATTGGCGAGGATATTTTCAGCACAAATGCGGCACACCACAGCGTGCCCCGCTACAAAATGCCCAAGCACAGTATCCCTGCGCGAACCGGCTACCAGCTGGTGCGGGATGAACTGTATCTGGACGGCAACTCGCGACAGAACCTGGCAACCTTCTGTACCACCTGGGCCGAGGATGAAGTACAGCGGTTGATGACGGATTGCTTCGATAAAAACATGATCGACAAGGATGAATACCCGCAAACCGCAGAGATCGAATCACGCTGTGTACATATGCTCGCGGATTTATGGAATGCCGAAGACAGGGAAGACTCCACCGGCTGCTCCACAACCGGCTCATCCGAAGCCGCGATGCTGGGTGGTCTCGCATTAAAGTGGCAGTGGCGCAAGCGACGGAAGCAGGAAGGGAAAAATACCGATAAGCCGAACCTCATCTGTGGCCCGGTGCAAGTTTGCTGGCACAAATTCGCCCGCTATTTCGATGTGGAAATTCGCGAGGTTCCGCTGGACGGAAATGAGGTGTGCCTTAACCCGGATAAAATCCGAGATTATGTGGATGAGAACACGATCGGCGTAGTCGCCACCCTCGGCGTTACATTCACCTGTGTGTATGAGCCGGTGGAAGAAATCGCCCGCGTCCTCGATACCATTGAACAAGAAACCGGGCTGGATATTCCCATTCATGTAGACGCGGCCAGCGGCGGCTTTATCGCACCGTTCGTACAGCCGGACCTGAAATGGGATTTCCGCATACAGCGGGTCAAATCCATTAACAGCTCCGGGCACAAGTTCGGATTGGCACCACTGGGTGTGGGCTGGATTATCTGGCGCGACGCCGCAGAACTCCCGGAAGAATTGATTTTCCACGTGGACTACCTCGGTGGAGATATGCCCACGTTTGCACTGAATTTCAGCCGCCCCGGGGGGGAAGTCGTTGCCCAGTACTACAACTTTGTACGCCTGGGCGTGGAGGGTTACCGGGAGATTCAGCAGGCCTGTATGGATACCGCCGCATGGCTCGGTGAACAGGTGGCCGATATGGGCCCATTTGATCTTTTCTACGACGGAAGAGGCGGGTTACCGGCCATCAGCTATTCCCTCAAGCCGGGTAAATGGGGATTCGATCTCTACGACCTTTCCGACCGGCTGCGCATGCGGGGCTGGCAAATTGCCTCCTACCCACTCCCGTCCAACCGCAAAGGGACGGTTATCCAGCGTATCATGATCCGCCATGGTATCAGTCGGGATATGGCGGCACTGCTGGCGCAGGATATTCGCCGGGCCGTTGAATATTTTTCTACGCACCCGGCGACACCATCGGCACCTCGCCCCACCAGCAGTCACTCAGGACGCAAATCTCCCGGCTGATACCCGTCTGTAATTGGAGGCATTCACAGCGTGAGGGCATTTCAGCCACACACACCGCTTCGCCACTCAGAGCAGTTGATTTAAATGCAGTCTTGTCGCAGTCTACCTGGATATCACATATAACTTTCCAGACAATTCAGCGACCACTCGCCCATGATCGATTTTGACAATAAAAGCCTGTTCAAGCTCAAGCAAAACCCGGGGTTTGCAGAGAAAGTAACGCCACTCCTGATTGATGGCGAGGAAGTGCTAGATTCCTTCAAGTCCATGCGCGACGGAGTGGTATTTACCAGCAAACGCATTATTGCGGTCAATGTACAGGGCATTACCGGCAGCAAAAAGGATTTCACCTCCCTGCCCTATAAAAACATCATCGCCTACTCCGTGGAAACCACCGGCACACTGGACATCGACAGCGAACTGGAATTGTATTTCTCCGAGCTAGGCAAAGTCCGCTTCGAATTCAGCGGCAAGTGCCGCCTAATGGATATTGCGCATTATATTGCGCGATACGCGCTCTAGGCATGCGACGCAGTCAAGGCAAGCACGGCAACTTCCAAACCGGAACCTTCCGCACGCTATTGATAGCGGGATCTTTTTTTGGCCTTGTCACGTTATCCACGCTATTTGGCCGGCTTCCTCCCCTGGTACTTTTACTCTACGTCGGGATGAGTCTGCTGACTTACCTGATCTATTTTCTGGATAAATTGGCCGCTCGCAGGGGGAGCCGGCGCACCAAAGAGAACAGTCTGCATCTTTTTGCACTGGTGGGCGGTTGGCCCGGTGCATTGGTGGCACAGCAGTACCTGCGGCACAAAACCAGGAAGCAACCATTTCGGTTGATTTTTTGGCTTACGGTTGCCGCAAATATTGTTGCGTTAGCCTGGCTGCATTCCGCAGATGGCACCGCCTACCTGAACCATCTTCTGGGCGCCCACATTAACACCCCTTTTTAATAGGTATTACGGCGATACTTTTCGCGCAGGACAGTTACACCATGTCACTCTTATTTGAAGAAATCGATAGCCAGCCCTCAGCTCTGGGTGAAATCTCTCTACGCCGGCGGCGCATTCCGGCGCTGGGTGACCGCGACATCTACGAAGTGAAGCTCGGCGATGAGTTTTTGATGTCGAGTATGTTTGTAGAAGCGGAGGAAGCGCTGTCGACGCTTGGCCTGGCGCAAACCCAGGGCGATGCGCTTGACGTGGTGGTTGGCGGACTGGGACTGGGGTATACCGCGGTGGCAGCACTGCAGGATGCTCGGGTTGCCGAGCTGCTTGTTGTGGATGCCCTGGATACGGTGATTGGCTGGCACAGGGATGAAAAGGTTCCACTGGGAAAAGTACTCAATGCGGATAAGCGCAATCGCTATGTGCACGGCAGCTTCTTCGATCTGGCTACCAACCCGGCGAAAGGATTTGACCCAGAGTGCGCCGGGCGCAAGTTTGATGCCATTCTCCTGGATATCGATCACTCGCCGACGGAATATCTGAATGCGGACAACGCTGGCTTCTATACCACTAGAAACCTTTCTCTGATGGCAAAGCAGCTGAAGCCCAAGGGCGTCTTCGCCATGTGGTCACAAAATTTGCCGGAAGTCGATTTCGTCGCCCTGCTGAAAACGGTATTTGAAACGGTGGAGCCCCATGTGGTCTCTTTCTACAACCCGTTTCTCAGCGGGGAGTCCACCAACTCGGTGTATGTTTGCGTAAAAGACTAAGCTGGGATTATTCGATACCGCGATCGGGCATTGCTGGTACCATGCGCGGCAATTCCCGGCGCGGCCGCCGGCCCCGCCAAGCAGAGACACCAGATGACCTTTCAATCATTAGGATTGGGCACCCCAATCCTGCAGGCCCTTGAAAAAAAGGGCTATATCACTCCCACCGAGATTCAGCGCAAAGCGATCCCCGCCATCCTCAAGGGGCGGGATATTATCGCGACCGCACAGACAGGTACCGGCAAAACCGCGGCCTTCGTACTGCCGATGCTTGCGGCATTGAGTGGCGAGCGCAAGCGGCGGGCCAAACGCTTCCGCGCACTGGTTCTTGTTCCCACCCGTGAGCTGGCCATGCAGGTGGAAGAGAATATCCAGCAGTACGGAAAGCATCTGACCGTTGCGTCCATGACGATGGTGGGTGGGGTGGATCTTGAACCTCAACGGCAGCGTTTGATTGAGGGTGTGGAAATTGTGGTCGCCACACCAGGGCGCCTTTTGGACCTGGCGTACCAGCGCGCACTCTACTTTGACGAGTTACAGGTGGTGGTGCTGGATGAGGCCGACCGAATGCTCGATATGGGCTTCATCGACGATCTCAACAAAATCATCGACCGCCTGCCCGCACAGCGTCAAAGCCTGCTGTTTTCCGCCACGCTGTCCAGCCAGGTTGGAGCGCTGGCAAAATCCGTGGTGGACAACCCTGTTGAGGTCGCCATCGCCGGGGACCAGAAAAGTGCACCGAAGATTGCCCAGTGGCTGGTGGCCGTCGACAAGCACAACAAATCGGCCCTGCTCAGCCATTTGATCAATGCGCGGGACTGGAACCAGGCCCTGATCTTTATTCGCACTCAGCACGGCGCAGCCAAGCTGGCCAGCCAGCTGGAAAAGCGCGGTATTCAGGCGGAGTCTATCCACGGCGGCAAGAGCCAGGCCTCGCGC
This sequence comes from Microbulbifer sp. ABE4_465, assembly GCF_056160765.1. Taxonomy (NCBI): domain Bacteria; kingdom Pseudomonadati; phylum Pseudomonadota; class Gammaproteobacteria; order Cellvibrionales; family Microbulbiferaceae; genus Microbulbifer; species Microbulbifer sp. ABE4_465. The sequence continues at coordinate 237,323 of NZ_JBSWXV010000002.1, read as the reverse complement.
AGTAAAATCCTGGCCGCGTTCAAGTCCGGTGAAATTCGTATTTTGATTGCCACCGGCGTTGCCGCACGCGGCATCGATATTGATGCGCTGGCACGGGTGGTCAACTACGATATGCCCGACGATGCCGACGAATATATCCACCGTATTGGTCGCACCGGCCGCGCCGGCTCCTCCGGTGAGGCCGTGTCACTGGTTTCCAAGGATGACTTCAAGCGGCTGTGTGCGGTGGAGCGGCGGCTGGGTAAGATCATTGACCGGGTGCAGGTTGCCGAATTTCCGGTGGTGAAGGATTTGCCAGAATCCAACCTCAACTTTTCCACCAAAGCCCGAGATCAATATTCCGGTGCTGGGGGCAAATCAAAAAGCCGCGTGAAAAAGGCTTCAGAGAAGGCTCCCATTAAGAAGACACGGGAAAAAGCACCGAAGAAACCGTCCGCACAGTCACCTGATAAACCACGGGCTAAAACTCCCTGGGGGAGCCCCTGGGGTAGTATCAAAAAATAGAGAACCCCGAATTTACCGGCGCTATCTACCCGTTGAGCCCCCATTGAACCTCCCATTGAACCACTCAGTGAACCACCCATTGAAAAGGGCCGCACACAGCGGTCCGCCTGCTCAATAATCAGACAATATTCTCGACACCCCACCTCAAGCCCCGTATAGTGCGCGGCCCGCCATCCCTCTGGATTATGGCGACGCCGGCTAGCCGCACAGGGCATAGGCCGCCGACTATTCGCCTGCAAACGATTCACCTCAATAAGCCCCGGGAAGACACTCTTGATCACCACCGCCAATATCACCATGCAGTTTGGTGCCCAGCCGCTGTTTGAAAACATCTCCGCAAAATTTGGCAACGGCAACCGCTATGGACTGATCGGGGCCAACGGCTGTGGCAAGTCCACCTTTATGAAGATCCTGAGCGGAGCGCTGGCGCCGACTTCCGGCAATGTCTCCATGGCACCGGGGTGCACCCTGGGCATTCTGAGCCAGGACCAGTTCGCGTTCGAGGAGTACTCGGTAGTCGATGCAGTGATCATGGGTGATACGCGCCTGTGGGCGATCAAGCAGGAGCGCGACCGGATCTATTCCCTGCCGGAAATGAGCGAGGAAGACGGCATGCGGGTGGCGGACCTCGAAGTGCAGTTTGCCGAGCTGGATGGCTATACCGCTGAGAGCCGCGCAGGGGAAATCCTGCTGGAGGCAGGGATCGAGGAATCTCTGCACTTTGGCCTGATGAAGCAGGTTGCACCGGGCTGGAAACTGCGTGTGCTGCTGGCCCAGGCCCTGTTTGCGGATCCGGACATCCTGCTGCTGGACGAGCCCACCAACAACCTGGATATCCACACCATCCACTGGCTGGCGGAAGTGCTCAACCAGCGCAAATCCACCATGATCATCATTTCGCACGACCGGCACTTCCTGAACCAGGTGTGTACCCATATGGCGGATATCGATTACGGCGAGCTGCGGGTATTCCCGGGCAACTATGAAGATTTCGTGGCGGCGTCCACCCTGATCCAGGAGCAGCTGCACGCGGAGAATGCAAAGAAATCCGCGGAACTGGAAGAACTGCAATCCTTTGTAAACCGCTTCTCCGCCAACGCCTCCAAGGCCAAGCAGGCCAGCTCGCGCGCGAAGAAAATGGAGAAGATCAAGCTGGACGAGGTAAAGCCCTCCAGTCGGGTCAAACCGTACATCACCTTCCAGCAATGCAAGAAGCTGCACCGGCAGGCACTGACTCTGGAAGACCTGGCACACGGCTTCGACGGCGAACCGCTGTTTGCCGGTGGCGAGTTGATTCTGGAGGCGGGGGCGCGCCTGGCGGTCATTGGCGAGAACGGCGTGGGCAAAACGACCTTCCTGCGCTGCCTGGTCGACCAGATTCAGGCCAACAACGGCGTGGTGAAATGGTCCGAGAACGCCGCCATCGGCTATTGCCCCCAGGACGCCAGCGCCGACTTCGACAACGACCTCACCATCTTTGAGTGGATGTCCCAGTGGCGCACGCCCAAGCACGATGACCTGACCGTACGCGGTATGCTCGGTCGCCTGCTGTTTACCGCCGACGACGCCAACAAGAAAGCGCGGGTCTGCTCCGGTGGCGAGAAGAACCGCCTGCTGTTTGGCAAGCTGATGATGATGGATACCAACGTGCTGATCATGGACGAGCCCACCAACCACCTGGATATGGAGTCCATCGAGGCCCTGAACAAGGCGCTCTCCCAGTACGAGGGCACCCTGATCTTCGTCAGTCACGACCGTCAGTTTGTCTCATCCCTGGCCACCCGGGTACTGGAGATCAAAGATCGCCGCCTGCTGGACTTCCAGGGCACCTATGACGAATACCTGGCCGATCGGGCCCGGGAAGCGGCACAGGCAGCCTGAGCAGCGCCTGGAGGAAGACGGAATATCCGCATCAGTCGGTTTTTTGCGGCGATTGACGCCAAGATACCGAACAATTTATAGACAGATGAGCTTTCTACCACTAAAGTGTCAGCTGCTAGAAAGAAAGACTTTTATGAACACCGTTTTATCGCTGAACTTGACGTATTTATTCGTCCTGTCGTTTTAAGAGCCTTTACTCCAAGCACCACCCGCCTTTTTTTAAGGCTCTTTTTGTGAATTCACATACATCAGGAATTTGATATGTCAAATACAGTAACTGGAACCGTTAAGTGGTTCGACGAAGCAAAAGGCTTTGGTTTTATTGAGCAGCAGTCCGGTCCGGACGTCTTCGCCCACTTCAGCGCGATCGCCAGCACCGGCTTCCGCACCCTGACCGAAGGCCAGGCCGTAGAGTTCAACGTAACTCAGGGCAAAAAAGGTCCTCAGGCTGAGAATATCGTAGTGGTTTAACATCCTCGCGATGTAAATCTCGATGATTGCGAAAACGGGCCCAATTGGGCCCGTTTTTGTTATGGGGTAATGGCGCCGAACCTATTCCACGCCTGTGGGTCCAATCTTGCATATAAGTGGTTGCGAACGGACATCCGCGTCTCTACGCTGATGCACGGTTAAAAAGAATAATGACCCGAGGCCCACGCCATGCCAGACAAACTCGCCATTCCGACTCTGTTGACCGCGAGCCTGATTCTTTCCGGCTGCAGCGGTATTCAGTTCAACTCGAGCCTTGAGCCGTACCTGGAAAATCGCATCAAAACCAGCCTGGTGCGCGAGTATTCCATTGCCGAGATAGACCAGTACAACGCCACTACCCTTGGATTCGTGGATGCCAGCTACTGCCAGGGGCGCCTGGATGATCGCAAGGCGAGCAAATCGCAGCTGGTACAAGACCTGAAACTTCGCACCAAAAACCTCGGTGGCAACGGGTTGGTTGTGGAAGCCTGCGGAACCGGGTCAGTTGCCGGTTGCTACTCTTATCTGGAGTGCCGCGGGGTGGCTTACTCAGTACCCGAACGCAAAGGCGATAGCATTCCCCCCTCCACCGCAAGCAATGCATTCTAGATTGGAGCAGCTCCAATCTGGCAAAAGCATCTAACAGGGAAGTGACGGATTCACTTGCTCATTGCTGATTCAGCCAACAAATCAGACTTATACGGACGAAGTACCTGACCATGAACAAGCACCCGGGGTTTCGGGGTTATACATCCACGATTTTCTCAGCCTCCCCCAGTCGGCGGATATGCACCGGGTTTCTGTTTGGTTTAATGATCACACTCACAGGCTGCACTCACCCCACCAGAATGACATGCCATCCCGACGAGCAGGCCCAGATACACGACCTACTTTACTTCGGCACCGACAGGCCAGGTGGTCGTGTTGCAGATGCACAGTGGGCGGAGTTTCTTGCCGCGGTGGTTACCCCACATTTTCCCGATGGCCTGACGGTAATTTCCGGGCAGGGACAATGGCGCAGCGGTAACGGCGAGATTGTCCGAGAGGGCAGCCATGTTCTGTCGCTGATCCACAAACAGGAGCCACAGGTAGGACCCGCCATCGATGAGATCATCACCACGTACAAGCAGCGCTTTCAGCAGGAATCCGTTCTGAGAGTGCGCAGTGCTGCGTGTGTATCTTTCCGCTAGCGCTACCGGGGCGGCCAGATGAATTTTCCCAGCCAGTGGTATCAGCTCAAGTTGACCTTCCGCGATCACACGGTCACCTTTTCCGCGGGGCGGAGCAACCTGCGCGCATGCATTCACGAGGCATTTATCCGGCTTTCCGCCTTTTCCAGCGGCACCCGCGCGACCATTCATGTCTCTCACCCGCGGCATGGCTGGCTCAAGGTCTGCGATGAAGCGCAGCGCTACCCGATCATCCAGAACCCACTCAGTCTCGATCCCACGCGTATCTGGCAGGCGATTGGACACACCCTGGCCGAGGCAGACAGCTGGCCCTCGGATGAGGAGATGGCCCGCATCAAACTGGAACGCCAGATACGCAGGCGCGCTGAAATAGCATCTGCACGCCGCAATCGCTTCCGGGTGATCGACGGCGGCGATCAATAGAAGCCGACCTTCACACCCAGTCACCCTTCCTGTGGCTCCGCTCACCGCACCGCTGATCCCTACCCAATACTCGCGATACCGATACAGGGCACAGGCCCATTCCACTCACCGCCAAAAACAGCGCTTTTATCGACACAGCGCATCCTACACAGAACTTGTGTGCGTCAATAAGCCAAACTTCAGGAGTATTGACCAATGCAATGGATGGCGATTTTAACCTGCGTGCTGCTGGCCAGCTGTGCCAGCGGCCCCCAGTCAGCGGACAGTGTGAGGGCGAACGCACCTTATTCGGTGCCGGCCAGTGATGGTTCGGGCAGCAGTGCGCTGGTCCTGGCGCAGCTCGATCAGCTGCGGCCATCGGACACGCCCCTAGCCCCTGCTTCAGAGCTCGCGCCGGGACTGCTGGCACTGTCGCCGGAGATGAAACGCTTTGTGGACGGCATCGGCCCAGGCCTGCCGCCGAAGCAGCGGTTCCGGCGGATTCTGCGCACCCTGAAACAGGATCGCTTTCACCTGGAGTACGACCTGGACACCACCGCAACCGCGGCAGAGGCGTTTGCCAGCCGGCGCGGCAACTGCATTTCGTTCGCTGCATTGATCGTGGCTCTGGCGCGGGAAGTAGGTGTGCCGGCACATTTCAATCGGGTGGAGGCGCCCCGGGCGCGGCGGGCGACCCGCGGTGCGGACGGGCGCGTGCTGGTGCAGAACATTCTGCACATTAACGCGGAGGTTTCATTTGGCTGGAGTACGCAAATTATCGAGCTGAACTTCGAACCGCGCAGCCTGCACCGGCATGTGGCGATTGCAGATGCCGAAGTGCAGTCACTCTATCTGAACAACCTGGCCATGGATAAGGCCCGCGCGGGGCGAACCTCTGAAGCGCTGCCACTGTTGCGTGAAGCGCTCACGCTGACACCGGACTCCAGTATCCTCTGGAATACCCTGGGCTACCTGTATCGCCAGCAGGGAAAATTGGAACTGGCGGAGCTGAGTTACACCCAGGCGCTATCGCTGGACGAAAGAAATACTGCGGCAAAGAATAATCTCAAGCGCGTCTACGCACTGCAGAGCCAGCAGGCACTATCGCTGTCGAATACTGCCAGTGATGCCGACAAGGAGAGCTGATCGCGGTTAACGTACTTGCGTTAAAGCTTGCGAGACAACTCGCGAATCTCCCGGTTCAGGATCCGGTCATTGTCGCTGTAGTCCATCGGAATATCGATCAGGTGCACACCACCTCGTTGCATACATTGCTCGATGGTGGGCTGTAACTCCGCGGTTTTCTCTATGCGATGACCCGAAGCACCGTAAGCCTGCGCGTAAGCAACAAAGTCCGGGTTGCCAAAATCCAGTCCGAAATCGTGAAAGTCCATCTGCGCCTGCTTCCATTTGATCATGCCGTAGCCGTCGTCGCGCAGTACCAGAATGACCAGATCGAGCTTGAGGCGCACCGCGGTTTCCAGCTCCTGGGAATTCATCATAAAACCCCCGTCGCCACAGATGGCCAGCACCTTGCGTTCCGGGTGCACCAGCTTTGCAGCCATGGCCGAGGGCAGCCCTGCCCCCATGGTGGCCAGCGCATTGTCGAGTAAAACCGTATTCGGTTCGTGCGCCTGATAGTTGCGCGCAAACCAGATTTTGTACATGCCGTTATCGAGCGCGATGATGCCGTCTTCGGGTACGGCTTCGCGCACCTCTTTCACCAGCCGCTGGGGGTTTATGGGGAAACCGTCATCCTGTGCGCCTTCGAGGATATGCGCCTGCAGCGCATTGCGAATACGGTGGGCATCGGCGAAGCTCCAGTGCTCCTGGGGCTCCAGCTCTTCCTTCAACTGCCAAAGACTGTTGGCAATATCCCCCACCACCTCGATCTGTGGAAAATATACCGGGTCCACCTGCGCGGAACTGAAATTGATATGCACCACCGCCGGGCCACCGGGCCGCATAAAAAACGGTGGTTTTTCCACAACGTCGTGCCCCACGTTGATGATGAGATCTGCCTGATCGATGGCGCGGTGCACGAAGTCGCCATCGGACAGCGCGGTGTTGCCAATAAAATGCGCACTCGCTTCATCGATCACTCCCTTGCCCATCTGCGTGGTCACCACGGGAATACCCAGTTTCATAACCAGTTCCCGCAGCATTTTCGCGGTGAGCTTGCGATTGGCACCGGCACCGATCAGCAACAGGGGTTTGCGCGCGGCGGCAATCGCCTGCGCGGCCTGACACACGGCTTTTTCCTCGGCGATGGGCCGGCGGGTATAACTCGGTTCCAGCACCGGCATGGTGGAGTGTTCGCGGGCAATATCTTCCGGCAGCTCGATATGGGTCGCACCGGGGCGCTCCTCTTCCGCGTGGCGGAACGCCTCGCGCACATGGGCCGGCACATTGTCACCGCTGACAATCACCTTGGTGAACTTGGTCAGCGGCTGCATCATGTCGACAATATCGATGATCTGAAACTGCCCCTGCTTGGAACTCTTGATGGGTTTTTGCCCGGTGACCATTACCATGGGCATGGCGCCCAGCTGCGCGTAAGCGGCGGCCGTCACCAGGTTGGTGGCACCGGGGCCCAAGGTGGAGAGACACACCCCGGCATTCCCGGTCAGGCGGCCGTAGGTGGCCGCCATAAATCCGGCGGCCTGCTCGTGGCGACCGATCACCAGTTTGATTTTAGAGCCGCGCAGGGACTCCAACAGATCGAGGTTTTCTTCCCCCGGAATGCCGAAAACAAATTCCACGCCCTCCGCTTCAAGCGCGCGCACGAATAAGTCAGATGCTTTCACCAGAAATCCCCGCTCAGATTTTGTAACCGGCTCGGCGCGCGATCGATCACCGCCGCGCCGCAATAACCTGTTAAGCAGGGTAGCAGATGCGGGTCTGCGGAACTCAGTGGTCGCTGGCGTGACGGAGTTCCCCGCTCCCCGGTTCCCCGTCTTGAAACTGCAGTTCCGCCAGACGCTGATACAGTGGCGATGACGCCACCAGTTCCCGGTGACTGCCCTGCGCGACCAGCCGCCCGCGCTCGAGAACGGCAATACTGTCCGAATGCAGGATGGTGGCCAGGCGGTGGGCAATCACAATGGTGGTGCGGTTTTTCATCAGCGCCTGTAGCGCCTGCTGTACGTGGTACTCGCTTTCCGCATCCAGCGCGCTGGTTGCCTCATCCAGCAACAGGATTTTCGGGTCTTTCAGAATTGCACGGGCAATGGCGAGCCGCTGCTTCTGACCACCGGACAGACGTGTGCCCTGCTCACCCAGGTGACTGTTGTAGCCCTCAGGCAATTGCTCGATAAATTCGTGGGCATGGGCGGCTTTGGCGGCGGCAATGACCTCGGCCTCAGTAGCATCCGGTTTGCCGTAGCGGATGTTGTACCAGACATCGGCGGTAAACAGCGCGGGCTGTTGCGGCACAACGGCTATTTGCCTGCGCAGGGTGCCGGTGTCCAGCGCGCGAATATCCACGCCATCCAGGGTAATGCGCCCGCCCTGTGGGTCATAAAACCGCTGCAGCAATTCCAGGACTGTGGATTTTCCCGCACCGGAGGGACCCACCAGCGCCAGACTTTTGCCCGCCGCCACATGCAGGCTCAACTGGTGCAGGGCCGGCTGATCCGGGCGCGACGGATAATTGAATTCAACGGCTTCGAAATCGATCTGCGCGGGCAGGTCGTACCGGGGATCGACCTGGGCCGGGGATTGATTTTGGGATTGATCCGGGGATTGTGGTTGGGCCCTGATCAGGGCCGCGGCGTTAGCGTCATTATCTGCCGGGGCGGGAATATCAGACTCGACACCCAGCAGGTCCATCAGCCGCTCGGTGGCGCCGGTGGCCCGCTGCAGCTCACCGTACACCTCGGAAATGGTCGCCACCGCAGACCCCATCAGGAAGGCATAAAACACAAATGCGGCCAGATCACCGCTCGTCATGCGCCCGGCGATCATGTCGTTGCCACCCACCCACAGCAGCGCACTGACCGCGCCAAACATCAGCAGTATGACCACTGCAATCAGCAGTGAACGCTGGCGTATTCGCCGCCGGGCAACATCAAATGCAGCTTCCACTTCTCCGGCAAACGCCTGCTTCTCATAGTTTTCGCGGGTGTAACTCTGCACCGTTTTAATGTTCTGGATGATTTCCCCGGCGTAACTGCCCACATCGGCGATGGAATCCTGGCTGGCCTTGGAGAGTTTCCGCACCCGCCGCCCGTACAAAACAATCGGCAGCAGCACAGCGGGCACACCGACGAGTACCATCAGGCTCAATTTCAGGTTGGTGATCAGCAACAGAACCAACGCACCGACAAACATCAGCGCACTGCGCAGCGCCATCGAAAACGAAGTCCCGATAATGTGCTGTAGCATTGTGGTGTCGGTGGTGAGACGAGACATGATCTCGCCGCTGCGATTGGTCTCGAAATAGCTGGGATGCAGCGTCACGATATGATCGAACACCGCTTTGCGCAGGTCCGCCACTACGCGTTCACCCAGCCATGAAATCAGGTAGTGGCGTGCATAGGTGCCCAGCGCCATCAGACCCGCCAGCACCAGCAATACCAGAACCGCCTGGGTCAGGGCCTCGCTGGAGCTGCCGGACAATCCCTGATCCACCAGTTGGCGCACACCCTGCCCGATGGACAGGGTCACGAGAGCGGTAAACACCAGCGCAATCGCCGCCCCCAGCAGTACCGCCTTGTGGGGGCGCATGAATTGCCAGAGTGCAACGAGCATTTGCCGCGCACTCAGGGTCGAGGTGGAATCTGCCGGTGAAGTATTTTTCTCAGAACTCACGTGTATCCGCTTATGGGAAGAGATTGAATGTACAGGGTGATGCGTTGGCAGCCATCTATCGGTCACTGTCTATCGGTCACTGTCTATCGGTAACTGCCAACCTTTTCAGGCTTCGCTTTCCAGTGCCACGGCATCCGCTTGCGGTAGCGCAGCCCGTTTCAGACTGCGCAGGTATCCGTGCAGCAGCTCCGCATCCAGCCCGTGCAGCATCAGCCGGAACCCCGCCTGCAGTGTGGAGTGCGGCACCATAGGGTGGCGATTGCTGACCAGAGACAGGGCCATACCATCGTTCAGCAACTTGCCGATATAGATCGAGATGGTTTCGTCCAGCTGCAGGGAGTTACTCGCGCGCCAGAAATCGTGATCGGAAAGGAACAGCGCATACAGTGGCGTGTACATCTCGATAGCGGTCTGCAGATCCAGCACATTGGTGGCGTGATTCCCCCCCGGTTGCAGATCGAATTCGCCATCGGTAATTGCGGAAAAGTCCAACCGCTCGGCTGCGCCGATATCGCGATTGTCACGGCGCAGCTGTTCATTCAACTCGGCGATAAAATTGTAGATATTCAGATCGTGAATCAGGAATGTATCGTCAAGCAGATCCCGCAAATTCTTCGGACGCAGCGGGCGGGTACTTTCAATGCGCACGTCGCCGACATTGTCCGCAATAAACTGCAGCAGTTCGGTGCCGATATTGAAGTGACGCAATATCAGATAGTTGGCATCGCCGCGAACAAAATACTTGAGCCCCCAGTATATGGTTTTGTGCAACAGCCGGGATGAGTTCCAGCGCTCCGGAATCACTATTCGCAACAGCTGCACCAGTACGATGCTGAGCCGCGCCAGTGGCCGCACCACCGGTAACAGCAGGCGTCGCGACCAGGTATTGTTGCCGGCCAGCAGCGCCTTTTTGGCCGGCTCGTGGATAGGCAGGCTGCGATCCAGGTAGAGTGCCAGCCAGGGGTTGGGGTCGCTCCGGTCGATGCGTTCCTGTGCGAAGTCGCTGTTCCAGCTCATGGTTTCTCCCTGATTAACCGCAATCTTTGAATAGTGGCCGACTCACCCTGGTCTTTTATTCGCGGACTTTTAATAGTGGCCCAGCTCTTCCAGCTGCAGCAGATAAAGGCGTCCGGTCACGCGCGCCGTTTCCAGTATCCGCCCCGCCAGTCCGTCGACCTTCAGGACACCGGATTCCAGCACTTCCTGCAATTCCTGCAGGTGGTCCTCGTCGTGCTCGGCGTGGTATCGATAAAAAGAGACTTGATGAGGTTCGAGTTGCAGATGTTGCTGCAAGGCACGGGCAAAAAGCCCGGCAAAGTGCTTGCCCAGCCCCTCGATAATAAACATGGCGCCGAGCAGATCCAGCGGATCGGCGCTGCCTGCGCGCTGGAACATCCATGCGGACAGGGCTCGGGAACCAATATTCTGCTTGCCGCTGCGCAACGTCGCTACATCTCCGCCCACGGCCTGGTAATCCCGCTGCAGCATTTCATAGTCGCGATGCTCAGTGCGCGCATGCTCGAGAAAGCGTGAGCGCAACTCCAGATGTTCCCGGCCGATGGAGGATACCGCACAGGCAATCCAGCGGGATCCATCCAGCACCTGTTGGTAGTGGTCGTGCACCAGCAGCCGGTAGTCCTCCAGTCGCAGTGCGCCCCGCAGGGCGCGGGCAACAATCGGCACCTTGACCAGGCGCCCCTCGAAATCCGCCCAGATTTTTCCCAGCTCGCGAATGATCAATGCCGGCTCGTTTTCAAGAACTTCCATTTTATTCTCCATTACACCGCGGTCAGACACATAAACGACGCCAGGCAGCGGCCACTCTCCGGCACAAAACAGAGTATGCGATCGCCGCGTTCCAGCTTCTCCTCCCGCAGCAACCGGTCAATTAACAGGAAAATAGACGCGGAACCCACGTTACCTACCTCCTGCTGGTGGTTGCGCCAACGTTCCTCGGGAATCATGGCGGCAGAATGGGTGAGCAATGTTTTCATTTTTTCACCCAGTGCGCGCGCGGAGTAATGCGGCAGAAAATAGCGGATATCCCCCGGCGACAGTCGGTGCTTGTCCAGCACTTCGAGAAAGTACCCCATCCAGACCGGAAACATCTGATCCAGCAGTTCGAAATCCTGTCGCAACACGATGGCGCCCTGGTCATAGGCGATACCGGGAGAACCATAGTGCGCCCAGGGTCGGCAATCTTCCATACCATTGCTGCGGGCGCCTGCGTACATACAAGTGGGGAAACGATCGGCAAACGATTTCTGTTCGATCCAATCTATTTTCAAACTGGGGCGCTGCGGGTCCGGCTCGGCCTCCATCACCAGCGCGCCGGCGCCGTCGGACAGGGTCCAGCGCAGAAACTCGTACTGCATTGCCTGATGCGTGCTCATGGAGGTGAAGTCGATGGCGCGGTAAAAATCAGGCTGAAACCAGCGGCTGGAAAATTCACTGCCACTGGCGGCGGCAATACGATGCTGGCCGGCGCGGATGTTCAACCAGGCGGATTTGATCGCCATCATGCTGCTGCCGCAGACACTCTGGTGCGAGCTAATTTCCATGCTGCTACCGCCCAGTTCTCCATGCACCGCACTGCCGATACCCGGTACCAGCAAATCAGCCTGGGTAGTGCCGCAGGCGAGATACTGCAACTGTACAGGGTCCCGGCGCGCCGCATCACAGGCAGCTTCCACAGCACGCGCAGCCATCTCGGCATTGGTAAATAGTGGGGTGCCCTCAGCGTCCAGGGCGTAGTGGCGATGGCGGATGCCGTTCTGGCGCAGGGTCAGCGCCTTGAGCTTGCGACTGTGCTCGCCCAGAAACCCGATGCGCGATTCCATTTCGCGGTTGTCCAGCGGTACACCGGGCAGGAAACTGCCGCTGCCGGTGATAAAAACGTCCTGCATCTACCTTCCCTCTCATCCTTGCTCTGGGCGGGCATATTATCATCCGGGCTGCCCGGAGAACGATACGGCGGTACGATGCTGCCAGTATTACATCGTCAGAAATGGCCAGCTGTTAGAAATACTGCCTTCTCGGTATCACTCAGTGAGCATGCGCTTCCGCCAGACAATCCCACAGGGTTTGCACGATTCGTGAAGGCCGCGGCGAGAGCCGCTGGATCGCGACGAAATCACATTCGTACTGGTAGCGCTGCGGGTGGATTGCGCGGATCTCGCCCTTTTTCAAAAACGTCTCCGCATAGTGGTCCGGCAGGTAACCGATATAGCGCCCGGTCTGCAGGCAGTGAACGATGGCTTCCTGGTCATTGACGGTGATGTCCCGCTCCAATCCCAACCGGTTGCCCACTTCCATATTCGGCGAGTGGTAGCCGAGGCCGGCGTATTTACTCTCGCGAATGGCATCGTCGTCGATGGAAATATCCGCGGTGCCAAACAGCGGGTGGCGGTAGCCGCAATAAAGGTACATCTGCTCGTAAAACAGATGCTGGTACTCGAGGCTTGGCGAGGTGCGGTGTGCGGGTACCACGCCGAGCTGGAAGCGCCCCTCCATTACTCCGCGCTCGATTTCATTGATCGGCTCGATATGGATATCCAGGCTCACCTCTGGCGCCAGGTCGTCAAAGCGCCGCAGGGCCGCACTGATGCGGGCGGCAGGATTGGTCACTATTTTGTCGAACAGGGCGAGTGAGATGTGCCCGGTCATGCGCCGGTGGACGTCCGCCACCTCGCCGCGGAAGGTATCCAGGGATCCCAGCAAACGCAGGGTAGCCTGATAAATCTGGCGCCCCTCGCTGGTCAGGGCAAAGCCGCCACGCCCCCGCTGGCACAGGGTGACCCCGAGACGCACCTCCAGGTCCTTGATATGCCGGCTGATGGTGGAGCGCCCCACATTCAATTCCAGCTCGGCGGCCGAGAAACCGCCGGCCTCGGCCACCGCGCGAAACACCCTCAACAGGCGCAGGTCGATATCGCTGAGCTGGCCCAGCAGGGCGGTTTGTTTGCGGGCCATTGGGACAACTCTCCGGGCTCCTACAAAGAGGGAGCATTAGTTTCAGTTTTATGAAACCAAACATCGATAAACAGCAGTTTATGAAACATTAAAGCTCTTCTACATTTGTCGCAACCCATCGGTCAATCGCGCCGGATACCCGGCCAAATGGAGAATAAGAGTGAGCGACAAGTTTGCCGGGCTAAACCAGTCTCAGCTGGATGCCTACTGGATGCCCTACACGGGCAACCGCCAGTTCAAGCAGGACCCGCGGATCATCACCGGGGCGGAGGGCTGCTACTACACCGACGCCGATGGACGCCGGATTTTCGATGGACTGTCCGGCCTGTGGACCTGTGGTGCCGGGCACAACCGGGTGGAAATTGCCGATGCGGTAAGTGAGCAGTTGCGTACTCTGGATTACGCACCGGCCTTCCAGTTCGGTCACCCCAAGGCATTCCAGCTGGCGGAGCGCATCACCCAGTTTATGCCGCAAGGACTGAACCGGGTGTTCTTCACCGGCTCCGGTTCCGAGTCGGCGGAAACCTCCCTGAAGATTGCCCGCGCCTACTGGCGCAAAAAGGGCATGCCCTCCAAGACCAAACTGATCGGCCGCGCCAAGGGCTACCACGGGGTGAACTTTGGCGGCATCAGCGTCGGCGGTATCGGCGCCAATCGGGCCCTGTACGGCACCGCGGTAGACGCCGACCACCTGCCCCACACGGTGCTGCCACAGAACAAGTTCTGCAAAGGCATGCCGGAAGAAGGTGCGCACCTGGCGGACGAACTGCTGGAAATGATCGCCCTGCACGACGCCTCCAATATCGCCGCGGTGATTGTGGAACCCATGGCCGGCTCCGCCGGCGTGCTGCCGCCACCGGTGGGCTACCTGCAACGCCTGCGCGAGATCTGCGACCAGCACAACATCCTGCTGATTTTCGATGAGGTGATCACCGCCTTCGGCCGCATGGGTGCGGCCACCGGTGCGGAGGCGTTCGGGGTAACCCCGGATATCCTCAACACCGCCAAACAACTCACCAACGGCGCAGTGCCCATGGGCGCGGTGATCGCCAGGCAGGAAATCTACGACACCTTTATGGATCAGGGTGGCCCGGAGTACCTGCTGGAATTGCCCCACGGCTATACCTATTCCGCCCATCCGGTGTCCTGCGCTGCGGCGCTGGCGTCACTGGACATTCTGGAAAATGAAAACCTGTTCAACCGCGCAGCGGAGCTGGCAGTGATTCTGGAAGACCGGGTGCACCAGCTGAAGGGCACACCGCTGATTTCCGATATCCGCAACTGCGGTGTGGCCGCGGGCCTCACTATCGAAGCGGCGCCGGGCGAACCGCTGCTACGCCCGTACCAGATCGCAATGAAAATGTGGGAGAAAGGCTTTTACGTGCGCTACGGTGGTGACACCATCCAGCTGGGCCTGCCATTTGTGGCGGAGGCGGAGGGAGTGGATACGCTGGTAAGTGCGCTTGGCGATGCAATCAATGAAGTCGCCGCCGGTTAACAACCATCGTCATGCCGGACCTGATCCGGCATCCAGTAAGCGCGGCACTATCCAGCTTCGTTGCACCGGATCCCGGATCGAGTCCGGGATGACCCGGTTCGTCATGCCGGACTTGATCCGGCATCCAGTGGGCGCGGCACCATCCAGCTTCGCAGCGCTGGATCCCGGATCGAGTCCGGGGTGACCCGGTTCGTCATGCCGGACTTGATCCGGCATCCAGTGGGCGCGGCACTATCCAGCTTCGCAGCGCTGGATCCCGGATCAAGTCCGGGATGACGGGAACAAAACAATTAAATATTTTCGAGAGGAAACAACATGAACACCGTAGGCCATTTTATTAACGGCAGTACCACCGACGCCGCCGAGCGCACCCAGGACGTATTCAACCCGGCCACCGGCGCCGTATCCAAACAAGTTGCGATTGCCGGCAAGGCCACCGTGGAAGAAGCCATTGCCGCCGCGGGCGAAGCCTATAAAAGCTGGCGCAACACCCAGCCCGCCAAGCGCGCGCGCATCATGTTCAAGTTCAGGCAATTACTGGAAGACAATGCGGAAAAAATCTGCGCGCTGATCGGCGAAGAGCACGGCAAAATTTCTCACGACGCCATGGGCGAACTGACCCGCGGAATCGACAATGTGGAATTTGCCTGCGGCGCGCCGCAGATGCTGAAGGGTGAACACAGCCGCAATGTGGGCCCGGATATCGACTCCTGGAGCGAGATGCAGCCGCTGGGCGTGGTTGCCGGTATTACCCCGTTCAACTTCCCTGCCATGGTACCCCTGTGGATGTTCCCGCTGGCCATTGTGTGCGGCAACACCTTCGTACTGAAACCTTCCGAACGCGACCCTTCCTGCTCCCTGCTGCTGGCACAACTGCTGCAGGAAGCCGGCCTGCCGGACGGCGTATTCAATGTGGTCAATGGCGATAAGGTCGCCGTGGATACACTGCTTACGGATCCGCGCGTGCAAGCGGTCAGCTTTGTGGGCTCCACCCCCATTGCCGAATACGTCTACGCAACCGCCACCGCGCACGGTAAACGCTGCCAGGCGCTGGGCGGAGCCAAAAACCACGCGATCATCATGCCGGATGCGGATATGGACAATGCCGTCGCGGCACTGACCGGTGCGGCCTTTGGCTCCTCTGGCGAGCGCTGTATGGCCCTGTCGGTAGCGGTTTGTGTGGGCGACGAAGCGGCGGATACGTTTATCGACAAGATGTCCGCCGCCATGCAGGAACTGAAAGTGGGCGCCTACAGCGACAGCAGCAACGACTTTGGCCCGGTCATCACCGAGGCGCACATGAACAAGGTCAACGGCTATATCGCTAGTGCCGCCGAGCAGGGCGCCACCATTGTGGTGGACGGCCGCAACCCGAAAGTCGCCGGATTTGAAAGTGGCTTCTTTGTCGGCGGCACCCTGATCGATAACGTGAAAGCGGGCATGACCTGTTACGAAGAGGAAATCTTCGGTCCGGTACTGCTGGTGGTGCGCGCGGACTCCATGGAGCAGGCCATGCAGATGATCAACGATCACGAGTACGGCAACGGCACCTGCATCTTTACCCGCGATGGCGAAGCGGCGCGCTACTTCAGTGACAATATTCTGGTAGGCATGGTCGGTATCAACGTTCCCCTGCCCGTACCCGTGGCCTACCACAGCTTCGGCGGTTGGAAACGCTCCCTGTTCGGTGACCTCGGCACTTATGGCCCGGACGGTGTGCGCTTCTACACCAAGCGCAAAACCATCACCCAGCGCTGGCCTTCCAGCGGTGTGCGCGAGGGAGCACAATTCTCCTTCCCCAGCAATTAACCTTTGAAATGCGGGTGCTCCCAAGCACTCGCATTCACACTTTCACCATCTCGAATAGCGGAAGAAGTTCCGAACCTCACCTTGCGTATTCTCAGGTATGGCACGCTGAACTCACCCTGCCTCTCTCACTTTACCAAGAAACTGCAGTTTCGATTTGTGAAAAGCGTTCTTTACAGAAAATCATCCATCTCTGATAATTGAAAATATACCTAAAAGGAATTTAAAAAAATGCAGAAATGGAAAAGCACCTTACTTATATCCCTCGCAATATCCACCATATGCAGCAATACCATAGCCGGAGACTTTCATTTCCGTCTTGGATATGGTGAAGCTCAAATTCCGACTGCCGATAAATTCCAGTATCGACTATATCCGCATGATGAATCAGAAACCGCCAATACGTACACCCTAGAATTTGGGTATATCGTGAACAGGCATTTATCTGTTGACCTTCGATATGCAGATCTGTCAGATTTCAAAGGCAGTCATAGCGAGGAAGAATATTTTAACGATGGCTATTACGCATCGAGAGGTCAAGCAGAACAACACACCAACATTGACTTGAAGTCACTCGGATTATCGGCAACTATCACCACAGACTCCACACGCCCGGTATTTGCAGGGCTGAAGCTTGGATACCAATATTGGGATGCCCTCTGGGGACATCACCTTCGCTCTTACGGGACGAGCTATGATATCGAATTTAACTCGGGCGAAATTATTTCCGAATCCAGTTATGACTCCACACAAGAAGCCGGAGGAAACGATTCCGGATTTCAGGAAAATTATGGAGCCATAATAGTGATGAACTTGTCCAGCTGGCAAGTTGGACTGGAGCATATGTTATATGCCATCGATAAGGGAGATTCTCAAGCTACAACTCTGTTTATCGGCAAAAAATTCTAGAGCCCACATCCGATTCATACCCAAATGACATCGCTATTTAGGGTTTTATATAGCCGAGTTGAGATTTACATTTATCATTCAAAACGCCCGCAGCCAATACTGCGGGCGTTTTTTCGTTGGAGCGCAGAATTACAACTGCGCCGACCAGGCCACGGCCATGGTCAGACTGTGGGATTTGTCCAGGCTGGGGTTGTCAAAACCCAACTGGAATTTGAACCGGGCACTGTCGTCACTCAGGGCGAACAGCCATTGGCCCTCCTCACCGTCCACACCCACATACGGATTGCCGGGTAAATTGCCCCAGCGGATTCCCGGGCGGTAGCGCACCCTGTCGGCGAAATACTCTACGTCCAGTGAAAGCTGATAGCCGCTCATCTGCTCGACGTAGCGGCCAGTGGCGTACACCGGCATGGTGAACTCATGGTCCTCGAGTTCACGCCAACCGGAAAATACCGGGGCGAGCTGCACCTCGTCTTCTACATCGCGGTCGGCGGTATCGAATTTACCGTAGGTATAGGGTGCCCGCTCCCAGCGAATCAGGCTGTAGGCATCCTCCACCCGCACAAACATTTTGCGCTGGTTGTTCTGGTACCCGGCCACCAGATCCAGGGTAAGCCCCTCACCTTCGGGCTTTTCGAAATCGTGCGCGAGCAACAAATCTTCGGAATAGCGGTAGTCCAGAGACGCATTACCGGCAAAAAAATGCTCGTCGCTGCTCAACAGCCCATCGATAGTGCCGTCCTGGAATTCCCGCGCTTTCAGCAGGCTGACATCCGCCTGAAAGAACAGGCCGCTGTCGAGACTCCAGCGACGCTTCAGGCGAATACCGTCGGCCAGTAGTTGCAGCGCGTTCAGATATACCGGCACCGCACCCTCAGGCGGAGTGAGGTCCTGTTCGTCGCGATAGTAGAGATCGGCCGTGGCGCGGTTATAGGTCAACTGGTAGTCGTAGCGGACCGTGTAAGACAGCCCCCAGTCCCCAAGCCAGACACCGGTATCCAGGCGATTTCTGGTCCAGGAATTCTCGCCGCGGCCCGGGGCCTGCTTCCATTTGCCGGCAAATTCGCTGATGGGCAGCGCTTCACTGACGGTACGGCTGGAAAAATCGAGAGAGACTTCCGGGCTGGGTAGTGCGACTGACTGTAGCGGCACATTCATCAACCCCAGAAACAGAAAGGGCCACCAGTGGTGGCCCGATCCATTTCTGCGAATATCTCCCTGCTTAGAGCAGAGTTTCAATCGCATTGTCGATCCAGGTGATCAGGTAAATATCGTTTTCTTTGCTGACAGTTCCGTAGACGGTACCGTCTTTGATGATGTGCCCGCGCACGAGATCATCGCTTTCGAACTCGGCAAACTCCAGCATAAAGGCTGCACCTTCACCGTCGCTCATGACGATGTTTTTCGGCTCGTTGTCGGCCAGATCAAGTTCGATACGCAGTTGATCGGAACCCCAGGCCAGAGCCAGCACCACGTCACCCACGGTATAACCGGTGCGCTTCACAACCAGCTCCACATCCATGGTGGGCAGGTTGGCGGACAGCTTACCGGTGGTAGCAACACGGGCGGTGGCTTTAAGGTAACGGCCTTCCGCGTCGAAGTCCATTTCGGCATTTTCCAGGGTTGCCATCAGATTGCCACTCTCACTATCCGCAAAAAGAGAGGTGGTCCACAGGCCTGCACCCCACCAGTCTTCCGGACCTGCGGAGTACACACCCTCCGACGGCACAGTTGCTTCCAGGCCGTTGATCAGGTTCTGGTGATCAGCGGTAAACGCGATGCGAATATCCTGAGCGATATTGGTCTCGCTAGCAGCAACGCCTTGAACACACTGGTTGCTGTCCCAATTCCAGTATCCCCAGACGGGTTCATTCTCACACTCGAACTGGCTGGTAACGTCCTCAAGCAGCTCGTTTACGCCCCAGAAGTCATAGCTCTCGCCAGTCCACGGGCACTGCGCATCGCCCTCGACACTGCAATTTACATCGATAAAGTGCTGGAAGTTTGCCTCTTCATAGCGATGGGAGTAAACCACAGTCACGCGATTTCCGGCTTCACCATGTACAAGGGTCAGAGTGTTGTTTTCGGCGTTGTAGGTGTAGCTGGCCAGGTCTTCACGCTCAAAGCCTTCGAGGGTGTAACTAAAGTCATCAAGGTTATCGATGGTCAGGGACACGGAAGCGTTAAGCAGCTTGTCGGTTGCCTTTTCCTTGAACTCACCGGACAGAGCAACCTTCTGCGGCAGCAGGGCTACAAAGTTCTGCTCACCGGCATCAACAATGCCGTCTATCGAAGCGAACATTGCTTCAGACCGCGCCACTACGGCTTCGATGCCCCCCTCAAACGCGTACTCCGCATTTTCAATGCTGGCCGTCAGCTGCAAAGACAATTGCTCAACTTTCGGTGCCGCTTCCAGCTGTTCAAATACATCTTCACCAATCACGACTGCCGCCTGGGAACCTTCGGCAACGGTCAGTGTTGCGTCACCAGAAACTGCGGTGCCGTTAATGGCGAGTGCGTGTGTCCCTTCGGCGAGATAGCGCATTTCCTCTGCTTCGGAGTACTGAATTTCGGGCAGGGTAATGTCAATATCGACATCGACAACACCCTCACTATCACTGAGTGCGATTTTACCGCCAGTGAGGCTCAGGGTGCGATCAACCAAGGCGATGGTGCCCGCCTGGAATTGGGCGAGATAGGCATCCTTGGCTTGCTCAAACTCCGATTCACAGGTGGCATCACCTTCGCACTCCGCATCGCCGAAAGATACCTCGGCAGCGTCGGCAAGTGTCGCGGCGTAATCCGCATCGTTTTCGAAGTTGTCCAGAAGCTGCACGGTGAGAATACCCGCGGCGAGAGAGAAGGCTTCCAGGTTCTCACCATTCGCTTCGGCCAGGATTTCTGCCGCGCCTTCCATCTGTACAACCAGGTTATCCTGGTTGTAAGTGTCGGCAGTGTCGTCCAGTTCTGATGCGATAGCTTCAACCGCTTCGATAGAAACTTTACGCGCGGTAGCAATCAGATTTTTTGCCGCCTGCAGGTTATCCGCCAGTTCGGTGTCTACTTCTACCGGTGGGGTACAGCTGGCGCGATCGCCACAGTTTTCTTCGACGGCCTCGTCGGCGTCACTCTGGGCTGCGCTGGCTGCGTCGGCCACACCGGCCAGGCTATCGTTGTTTTCGCTGGTGGCAGTGGCCACTTCTTCCAGCGCCGCGCTGATCGCTTTCACCGCTTCCGCATCAACGGTATTGGCATCGAAGCCGGCACTGAGGCTAACAAGTTGCGCAGCCACGTCACCGGAAGCCGCGGCTTCTACCGCCGCGTTCAGCAGGGCGAAACGCAGTTCCTGCTCTCCGGCTTCCGTGGCACTGGTCAGGTCAACCGGAGCGATGGTGCTCGGGTTTGCATCCAGACCAAAGGTGTCTTTGACAAACTGGTTGGCAGCGTTGATGGATGCCTGGGTGGGTGCAGGGCCGGCTTTTTCAGCCACCAGCGTGGTCAGTGCGGTAATACTGGAGGAAACACTGGTTGCGCTGGCATCAACAAAAGTCACCGAGCTCAACTGGTAATCCAGTGCGTATTTTTCCCCAAAGCCGATGCTGCCATTTTTATCGGTGTCATCGTCGCTGTCGCCGGCGGTGCGGCACACGGCGGTATCACAGGTCACCATAGCGACACTGTCTGCCGGGTTTTTCAGTACCAGTTTTACCGCGCCGGTGTAATCGGCGAGATCAATGGAATAGCTGCCGTCAGCGCCAGTGGTGGCCGAGCCCAGCAGGGTATTGTCCGCGCCATAGGCCTCAACAAGTGCACCGGCGATGATGCCCTTGGCGGCCGTACCGCCAACGGGAATGGCGCTGCCTGTACCACCGCTACTGGATCCAGAGCTGGAACTGGAGCTGGAACTACCACCGCTCGAGCTACTGGAACTGGAGCTCGAACTGCTTGAGCTTGAACTGCTTGAGCTCGAGCTACCGGAGCCTCCGCTGTCTGAAGAACTGCCACCGCCGCCGCAGGCTGTGAGTGCAGTGACCGCAATGGCCAGTGCGAGTTGTTTATACATGCTTTCCCCTTCACTCCGGCTGGAGTGCTCCCTTGTCGATAACCGTTTGAAAAACTCGGGACACCACCCATTGACTGGATCACTCTGTGCCCACCTCTCCTTTCGGGCTGCCCCCATGCAGTCGCCCAAAAACTGTGACGCGCATCTCACTTCGTCACAGGCGGAAAATGATGCCGGTGGATGTTTGGCGCCTCAATAGCCCCTTTTAATCATTTTTAAGGCCCTCATTGATTGCCCTGCGAGCAATATGGTGACATTCCATCCAAAAGTGTCATTGCATGAGTAAAAGGGGCTAACGACGACGCTCTCTTGCCGTAGGAGAAAACGCTGCCCTGTGTCATCATCCGCGCGCCAAAAAACTGGCCAACCAAAGCAGAAAAGCCCGAGCGGGTGGCCACCGGCCAGATCTGTTTCAGGGAAGCCAATCAACGAAAGGAATACACAGAATGAGCAGAAAGCTGATTTCCAGCGGATCGGAGTTTGAGAGCAAGATTGGTTACTCCCGCGCAGTGGTGGATGGCGACTATGTTTTTGTCTCCGGCACCACCGGTTTCAATTACGCTACCAACAGTATCAGCGACGATGTAGCCGAGCAGGCAGACCAGTGTTTCGCCAATATCGAGCAGGCGTTGAAGGAAGCCGGCAGCAGTATCGAGCGCATTGCACGGGTTACCTATATCCTGCCGAACCGGGATGACTTCCAGCCTTGCTGGCCGGTATTTCAGAAGTGGCTGGGCGAGGTGCGCCCTGCCGCCACCGTTTTTGAAGCGCGACTGCTGGACGATGCGATGAAGATTGAAATTCAGGTCACCGCGCGGATTTGATCCGGTCACCTTAGCCGGTCACCTGAATGGTGGGTTACGGAAGGATCGCTGGTCCTTCCGCATTCACACGAGATTAACGCTCTGGCGCCCGCTCGTTTTGCGCCACCGACAGGTAGCCAAAATAGCGGTCGCGAATTTCCCGCACATAGTTCACTGGCTCACGCCCCCGCACGTAACCGAAGCGGGCTTTTTTATAGTGCTCTGGCTGTGACAGCAGCAACATGGCCTCTTCCACATTGCCGAACCAGCGGTTCGGGTCTTTCCCCAACCTTTCCGCGAGCACCCGCGCATCCCGCACGTGCCCGTGGCCCGCGTTATATGCGGCGAGGGTAAAATAAATTTTCTGGTCAAATGGCAGGGCTCTCGGGAAGCGCTCTTCCAGCCAGCCGAGATAAGAGATACCCGCGCGAATTCCGTTTTCCGGCTGATATAAATCGGAAATGCCCAATTGCTGACCAGTGCGCGGCATCACCTGCATCAGGCCACGGGCACCGGCAAAGGAGCGCGCCTTGGGATTGAAGCGGCTCTCCTGATACATCTGCGACACCACCATGCGCCAGTCCCTGTCTGCGGGTACCGCGTGCTTGCGCACCAGTGGATCGTAGGGAGACAGTTCCGAGGTATCCCGCAGCCGCTCCCGGTGCTTGCCGCGGATGCGCTTCTCTTCCCTGAAGTATTTGTTGTAGGTGACATTGAAAAACAGGCCGCGGTAATACTGATTGAGGAAGCCGTTCAGCTTGTCGAGTAATTGCGGCTGATCCCCGCGTACTGCCCAGGCGATATCCTGTTCGCCGGAAAGATTGCCCACCACCATAAAATCGTCGCGGTAGGTCTGCTCGATCTGCACCAGGTGAGAGTCCGCCACGGTGTAGTCATAGCGCCCTTCGGCTACAGCATCGATCAGCTGCTCGGTGGTTGCCCCCTGCACCGCGCGAATATCCAGCGTCGCGTCCGCGCTCACGGAGGCCTGCAGCAGCTGCAGGCTGGAGTAATAACTGCTCAGCGGGTTCACCGCCACCGACTGCCCCTGTAAACGCTCAGCCACGGGAACTGCCATATCCAGCTGCGCACTGCTGTCCACCGCAGTGATCAACTGCTCGGTCACCTGCATATAGGGACGGGTAAACACCAGGCCCTGCTGTTGGCGCGCCTCGGTGATGGTCAGTGACGCGGCGATAACATCGCCCATTCCCTCAGCCAGTGCATCCGCAAGATCCACCTCGGGGCCGGGCACCACCATACTGAGGCGCAGGCCGCTATCCTTGGCAAAGCGTTTCAGTAAATCGTAGTCAAACCCCATGAGCTCACCGCGCCACATAAAGTAGGACGCAGGATGGTTGCGGGTCAGCACCCGCAGGGTTTTGGTCTGCTTGATCTGCTCCCAGTCACGCAGGGCGCTGGCGCGGCGCTGGGCCGCAATCAGATGCTCTTCGGTAAAATATTCATTCAGCGCCTGCTCCAGTTGCGCGCTGTCTCTGCGCACGGCCCAGGCGATGGCGCGGCGGCTGTCCCGCAGGTTTTCCGCCTGCAACGTCGGGTAATCCACAAGCATGACCTCGGCGAGGTTGCTGTCGATCACGGTACCGTCGTATTCACCTGAGGCTACGCCATCGAGCAGTTCATCCTGGGTGACGGGTCCGTCAAGTACCCGGGGAATCAACACCCGCTCTTCGCTGGACTGTTGTGCGAGAGTGGCAACGAAGGCACTGCCGTTGCGCAGTGCGACTTCCAGCTCCGCCGTCTGTTGCTGATGGTCGCGACGGGTGATCAGCTGCTCCTGCACGTATTCCAGGGGCCGGGTGAAGGCGACCTGTGTTGCGCGCTCCGGGGTGCGGGAAAAGTTGACCGCAATCAGGTCACCGCGCCCGTCGATAAGGGCGGGAATCAGTTGTGCAAAGTCTTCCACATAGATCCACTGCGGCTCGAGCCCGCGCTGGCGGGCGAACTTTTCCGCAAGTTCACGCCACTCGCCGGTGGGCAGCCCATCCCGCGGCAGCGACTCCTCCTCCAGGCCCTGGGGGGCCAGCAGCCGCAAGGTGCCCCGTGCGGTAATCGCTTCGAGGTCGCCCGTCTCTAGATAATTTGTGAACGGGGCCTCTTGTGGATGTGGCGGCGCAGTGACTGCACCATCGCCCGGCCCGGTATCTAGCCGGTCCGCCCCCTCATGGTTTTGGATCTCCGGTGCGTCGGTACCCGGGCGCTCGGACGTCCTTTCGCCACAGGCCACTAGAAGAAGGACCACAGTGAACCAGAACAACCCGCGATAAAACCCTGTGACAGCCACGCTATTCCCCATAGAAAAAATTCCCTGTTCCAGCGACACTGCAAAAGCTAGGGCGTGATTCAGCGCACGCGCCCCCTGAGTGCCGCCGCTAAAGTTACTGTCGCACAATCTCTGCTTTGTGACCAACCTGACCACTTTTTACCCAGCCAGGCCACCCGTCACAGCCTGGCCCTATCCCGCACCTTCGGTTGGCGCTATGCCTGTCAACAGTTTTCGGCGAAGTTAATCCTGCCCATTCATGATTTCGGTGGCCGGTAATTGTGTTCTGTCCCCGGCAGCCACTCAAAACAACAGACAGGCGAAAACCAAAAATGAAAATAATTCGACACCTCACCCTGGCCGCGCTGCTCAGTGCCTGCGCGACGCCAGGCCTGCACGCAAGTACGCTTCTCGACGAGGACTTTCAAGACGGAGATATTGCCGGCTGGAGCACTACCGGTAACGTTTACACCAACGCCTACTACGGCAACTATTCCATCGGGCTGCGCGGGCCCAATGCCAGCGCCAGCTACACTCTCTCTACCGCTGGCTACGTAAACGTCAATATTTCCCTGGATATTTCCGCCTACTCCCTGGAGAGCACCGACAGCTGTATTGCCGAGGTTTCCAACGATGGCGGCAGCTCATGGACAAATGCCATTACCCTGGTGAACGGTCAGGACAATAGCGCCCTCTACACGGCAGGTAGTGTGGCCATCGATGCGGACAACAAAAATCAGCTGGTCATCCGCTATCGCAACGCGGTCAACCGCAACAACGATTACTGCTACGGGGACAATATCCTGGTCACCGGCGATGTGGACACCGGTGGCGGCAGTAGTAGCAGTAGTAGTAGCAGTAGTGGCGGATCGGGAAGCGGCGGCAGCAACGATGACTACTACGATGAGCTGACCGGATCCGGCAGTGTCTCCCGCAGCACACTCAGCTATGCCACCCTGATGAACGGTAGTGATCCGGGTAGCCGTGTAGACCTGGCCGCGTACGGTGTACCGCAAAACGCCGCGCATCCAGAGCACGCGTTTACCGGAACCCTGACACTGAGCGGTGAGGATACCGGCGGCAGCTTTGCGGAAGTGGTCGACACCTACAATTACACCGGCAGCGGCGACAACACACGCAAGCATTTGCCAGAATTTGAATTTCAGTTTGTGCAGACCGGAAGCCATATTTTCCCGCTGGAGCGCGGCTCCATCGCCAGCACACACCCGAACTGGGAATACGTGCTGACCCCCGGCCGCGTGTGGCAGGAGAACAGCGATAACGGCTACAGCCGTGCCGCCATTCCATTCGCCCTGCAGCAGCGCAACGCAAACTGTATGCACAACGGGGTGATGACCTTCCTGTTCAAGGAAGACGGCTCGACCTCCAAGGTGGCGTATCAGATCAGCAGCGAGACCTGCCTGTATTTCAAGGCCGACTGGTGGGGGCTGCTTAGCGCCAGCTACACCCCGGAAACCATTGCCAACGAGAGCCAGCTGATCCAGGACTACCAGGCCGAGATCGCCGCTCGTATGCCCACCAAACCGCTGTCCGCACTCAGTACGGACTACCCCGGCACTGATCCTTCCGCGTTTGAGGCTCCGAACAGCACCGATGCCAGCCATGTTTCTACCGCCGGATTTATTTATGGTGGCGTGCACTACCGTGGCGACTGTGTGACCCGCAACGGCGACTATCCCTACTGCGACTCCATGGTGATTCCATCCTACTCTTCGGCGAAATCCTTCTTCGCCGGCGTGGCCATGATGCGACTGGAAAAACTGTACCCCGGCGTACGCAACACCTCCGTAGCAAGCCATGTTCCCGCGTGCAGCAGTAATGGTAATTGGTCCGATGTATCCCTGAACAACCTTCTGGATATGGCGACAGGAAACTATGGCAGTACAACCTACATGTCGGATGAAGGTGCATCGCACACCGACGGTCTGTTTCTGGTCGACAGCCACAGCAACAAGATCAACTACAGCTGCGGTCAGTACTCACGCAAAGCGTCACCGGGAACTCAGTGGGTTTACCACACATCGGATACGTATATTGCCGGTACTCATATGAATGATTACCTGAAGGATCAGCAGGGCAGCAATGCAGATATCTTCGATAGCACCATTGTCGCCGACCTGTGGGAACCGATTGGCGTGAGCCCTACCGGCCAGTATACCCGCCGCACTTACGACTCTGTTGAACAACCATTTGCCGGTTGGGGCCTGATGTGGCTGCCGGACGACGTGGCGAAAATCGCAAGCTTTGTGGGAATTGACGATGGCGAGATCAACGGCCAGCAGATGCTCGACAGCAACCAGCTCGACGCCGCCCTGCAACGCAACAGCAGCGATACCGGCACAGTACCGCTGACCGACTACCGCTACAACAACGGTTTCTGGGCACACAATGTGGCCGGCAACCTGAGTGGCTGCAGCGGCGCCCAGTGGATTCCATTCCTGTCCGGCTTTGGCGGCATTACCGTGGTACTGCTGCCGAACGACAGCGTGTACTACTACTTTAGCGACAATGACACTTACTACTGGCTGGAAGCCGTACAAGAGGCGCACCAGATCCAGAGCGCCTGTCAGTAACCTTTTGACTCCTGCGCAATCGCGCTTCGGCGGGCCCGGCAACGGGCCCGCCTTTTTTATATCCGAAGATTGATTTCACGACATTTCGCCACTGGTACTACGCCAACGCGGTAGCTGGTCCTACAGGATGTTCGACCGCACATTCATGTTAAGTCCGTGCCAATGTACGCGCTAGGCGCTTGTGCAAAGGCAGTCCCAGCTCATAAAAATAATCAAGGTGCGAATATGAAATCGACTAACCAGCGATCGCGAGCAGGACTCGCGACGGCCATTCTGCTATTGAGTGCGGCGGGCTCAGCCAGCGCTCAGGCGGAAACTATTTATTCCGACAGTTTCAGCAGCGGCAATATCAGCGACTGGAGTACAACCGGAAACGTGGGCCCACACAATGGCACCATGCGCTTGCGCGGTGGAGCCAGTGCAACCCACACGTTATCGACCGCCGGTTATTCCGCGGTTTCGGTATCGCTGACCTTGTCCGCAGGTTCACTGGAGAACAACGAATTCTGCTACGGGGAAATTTCCACCGATGGCGGCAGCAGTTGGACCACCGCAGTCACTGTCGCCAATGGTGACGATAATGGCACCCAGTTCAATAGCAGCAGCTCACCGGCCGGGATCGACAACAATACCGATGTGCAACTCCGCTTCCGCGGAACAGGCTCCACTAACGGTGACTACTGCTACGGTCACCAGGCGCTGGTCACCGGCACCGGCGGCGCCCCCACCGACCCCGATATCAGCGCGCCGGCCAGTGTCAGCTTTTCAAATGTTGCCCCGGGCAATACCAGCTCCCAGGTCATTACCGTATCCAACCAGGGTTCTGCCCCACTGGTGATCAGCAACACCAGCGCACCCACCGCGCCATTCAGTATTACCAGCAACAATTGCGGCACCGTTGCCGCAGGCAGCAGTTGTGCAATTTCAGCGACCTTTTCGCCGTCCAGCGAAGGCAGCTTTGGCAGTGCCATTACCCTGACCTCCAACGACCCGGATGAATCCAGCCTCACCATCAACCTGAGCGGCTCATCGAGTGAGGGCGGCGGCAGTGTGGAAGATTTTGACCCGCTCACTGGCAGCGGCAATGTTTCCCGCTCCGCGCTTACCATGACCACTCTGATCAACGGCAGTGACCCCGGCAGTCTGGTGAATTTTTCCCACTATGCACTGCCAGCCGACGCAGCCATGCCCACCAATCAGTTTGAAGGTTCTCTGGAGCTCTTCGGCGAAGCCAGCGGCGGTGCCTTTGACGAGCACAAGGATACCTTCCGTTACACCGGGTCCCAGGATGCAACGCGCAAACACCTGCCGGAATTCGATTTTGAATTTGTGCAGACGGGCAGTCATATCTTACCCAGCCAGCGGGGCTCCATTCCCAGCAGCCACCCGGAATGGGAATATGTACTGACACCGGGACGGGTGTGGAATGAAAACGGTGATGCGGGCTACAGCCGCGTTGCCCTGCCCTTTGCCCTGCAACAGAAAAACGCCAACTGCATGCACAATGGGGTGATGAGCTTCCTGTTCAAGGACGACGGCTCCGTTTCTGATGTGGCCTATCAGATCGCCAGTGAAACCTGCCTGTATTACCAGTTTGATATGTGGGGGCAGCTCTCCGCCAACTACACGCCACAGTCCGTCGGAAACAGCGCGGCTCTGGTTAGTGACTACCAGGCTGAAGTCGCAGCGCGTATGCCAAGCAAGCCTCTAAGCGCACTGACACAAGACTACCCGGGCACGGATTACACCGCCTTCGCCACACCCAACGGCAAGGACCCCCTGGCAATCTCCCTGGTGGGCTTTGTGATCGACGGCACCCACTATGTCGGTGGCTGCAGCACTCGCCAGGGTACTTACCCATACTGTGAATCCCTGGTGGTTCCGTCCTATTCCAGCGCCAAGTCAGTATTTGCCGGTGGCGCGCTGATGCGACTGGAACAGAAGTATCCGGGCACCTTCAACCAGTCCATCGGCAGCTATATCAGCGAATGCAATACCAACGGCAACTGGAATGACGTGACCTTTGGCAATGCACTGGATATGGGTACCGGTAACTACAAGCTCGCCGGCTATATGAGCGACGAAGGCGCCAGCCATACCAACGACCTGTTCCTGCCGGAAGATCACGCCAGCAAAATCAATTACAGCTGTACCGAGTACCCACGCAAGGCGACCCCGGGCACCAAGTGGGTATATCACACCTCGGACACCTACATTCTGGGTACCGCGATGAACGCCTACCTGCAGGGTATTGAAGGCAGCAGCAGCGATATCTTCACCGATATTCTCCTCGATGAAGTATTAGCGCCGCTGGGTGTCAGCCCCACCGCAGAATTTACTCGCCGCACCTACGACAGCGTGCAACAGCCTTTCGCCGGCTGGGGGCTGATGTGGTTACGGGATGATGTGGCGAAAATCGGCGCGTTCCTAGCGGACGATAACCAGTCCGTACTGCACCAGGGTCAGCTGGATGCCGCATTGCAGCGGGATAGCAGTGACCGCGGTCTGGAACCGCTCACCGACTACAAATACAACAACGGCTTCTGGGCCCACGAAGTCAGCAGCGATATGAGCGGATGCAGCAATCCTCTGTGGCTGCCGTTTATGTCGGGCTATGGCGGTATTTCTGTGCTGATCCTGCCCAACAACTCAGTCTATTACTATTTCGGTGATGATGACGAGTATCTGTGGATGGATGCGGCACAGGAAGCGCACGCTATCCGCAGCCTATGCCAGTAATTCACTACCGGTAGACTGAAATGAAAAAGGGGCGCTGGCTTTCCACCAGCGCCCCTTTTTTATGGATGTTTTCGTGTATCCCCTACTCCGTCTCCCGGATTGGCTTGCGTAATTCTACCGCTTCGACCGCTTTCGCCTTCTTGCTGCGCATGCGGATATTGAGCATTTCCACCGCCACCGAGAACGCCATGGCAAAGTAGATGTAGCCTTTGGGTACGTGTACCTCAAAGCCTTCGATAATCAGGGTGACCCCCACAAGAATCAGGAACGACAGCGCCAGCATCTTGATCGTGGGATGGCGGTCGACAAAATCGCCAATGGGCTTGGCCGCCAGCAGCATCACCGCCACTGCGAGAATGATGGCAATTGCCATAATGGAGATATGGTCCACCAGGCCCACCGCGGTGATAACCGAGTCCAGCGAGAACACGATATCCAGAATCGCAATCTGCGCCAGCACCATGCCGTAGGTGGCGGTCTTGGTTGAGGTGGCCTCGCCGTCGACACCTTCCAGGCTGTTGTGAATTTCGTGGGTGGCCTTGAACAGCAGGAACAGGCCACCGCCGATCAAGATCACATCCCGTCCGGAGATTTCCTCACCAAACACGGTAAACCAGGGCTCAGTCAGTCCCATGATCCAGGCGATGGAAAACAGCAGCCCCAGGCGGGTGAGCATCGCCAGGGCCAGACCAATAAAGCGCGCGGACTCCCGCTGCTTTTCCGGCAATCGGCCTACGAGGATGGAAATAAAGATAATGTTGTCGATGCCCAGCACGATTTCCAGGGCCGCCAGGGTGGCCAGGGCAATCCAGGCCTCCGGGCTCGCAATCCATTCGAACATGAGTTTCCCCAAAGCAATAAAGGCGTGCAGAAAAGTAACCAGCTGCGCAACCGCACTGGCAAATAGCATTAATTCCGCGGAGAGTGTATGCGGTTTGCGGCAATCAGGCCAAGCCCCAGCCAACCGACAAAAAAAGGGCCGCAAACGCGGCCCAACGGAGTCGTTCGTTATTAAGCAAATCAGGAATCGCTGAAAAACGTAGCGAGCGGGTGCCTGGTGGTGGCCGCCGGAGCGGAGGCAGCGGAGTGTATGTCGAATACATGAGCTGCCGAGCACCGCCGGACGCCGCCAGGCGCACGCGCAGTAGTTTTTCAGTGATTCCTCAGCTGATGTCGATCCAGGTGGATTTAAGCTCGCAATACTTATCCAGCGCATGCAGGGACTTGTCGCGGCCGTTGCCGGATTGTTTGAAGCCGCCGAACGGCACGGTGATATCGCCACCAAAATAGTTGTTCACCCACACAGATCCGGCACGGATATCGCGAGCCATACGGTGGGCGCGGCTGATGTCTTTTGTCCAGACACCGGAAGCGAGGCCGTAGATGGAATCGTTGGCGATCTTCAGCGCTTCCTCTTCGGTCTCGAATTCGATAATGGACAGCACCGGGCCGAAGATTTCCTCACGGGCGATAGTCATGTCGCCGCTTACGCCGCGGAAAATAGTCGGCTCGTAGTAGTGCCCCCCTTCCACCGCTTCTGCGGGCTTGCCGCCGCACACCAGACTGGCGCCCTGCTCCAGGCCCTTGGCCACGTAGAATTCGACGGTGTCGAATTGGCTCTGGTCGATCAGCGCACCCATCACCGAGTTCGGGTCCTGCGGGTGGCCCGGCTTGAAGCGCTCGGAGGCCTTCTTCACTTTTTCGATAAAGGTATCGGCAATGCCTTTTTCCACCAGCAGACGGGTGCCCGCGGTACAGGTTTCGCCCTGGTTGTAGAACACTGCCAGCGCCGCCGCTTGCGCCGCCTTGTCCAGATCCGCATCGGCAAAAACAATATTGGGGCTCTTGCCGCCCAGCTCGAGGAAGGTGCGCTTGAGGTTGGACTGGCCGGAGTATTCGGTCAGCGTCTTGCCCACTTCGGTGGAGCCGGTAAACGTCAGACCATCGATATCCATGTGCAGGCCGAGGGCCTTGCCGAGGGTACTGCCGGGCCCGGGCAACACGTTCAGTACGCCGTCCGGCAGGCCAGCTTCTTTCGCCAGGCCGGCCAGTTTGATGGCGGTGAGCGGGGTGTTGGAAGCGGGCTTCAGAATCACGCTGTTGCCGGTGGCCAGTGCCGGGCCCAGTTTCCACGCGGTGGTGGAGAGCGGGAAGTTCCACGGCACAATCGCCGCGATCACCCCCAGGGGCATACGGGTAATCAGGCCTATCTCCGTGGGACCTGTGGGAGCAACCTCGTCGTAGATCTTGTCGATGGCTTCGGCGTTCCAGCGGATGGTGGTCACCGCACCGGGCACATCCACATTCATGGTATCGCTGATGGGTTTGCCCGCGTCGAGGCTTTCCAGCAGGGCGATTTCCTCGCGGTTGGCTTCGATCAGCTCGGCAAATCGCACCAGGATCTTCTTGCGATCCATGGGAGGCATATGGGACCAGACACCGGATTCGAAGGTGTCGCGGGCGATCTTGACCGCCACCTCGGCATCTTCCGGACCACAGTTGGCGATCTGCGCCAGCTCGCGGCCGTCTGCCGGGCTGGTACAGGGGCGGGTCTGGCCACTGCGGGCATCCACATATTCGCCATTGATAAAGGCGCGCCCCTCGATGGTGAGGCTGTCGGCCATGGCGAGCCACTCCTGCAGGGATTGCGGGGTGGGTTGCGGTTTCTGCTGATCGGTCATGAACACCTCGGTCTTCAATATGAAAATTGGCAGCCAGTAAAACTGAAGGGTTGTTCAGCCTACACCTAAAATGTGATCACAATTAAAAAGGCGCAGTGTAACAGGGTTAAATGGCTTCGAAGGTCCCGGTTTCCAGGTTCTTGCGCGCACCGGGGATGGGGAACACCCGGTTGTGGAAGGCGATATAGAAGCCGGGCTGCATCAGGCGCGCGGTGAGCAGTGCCTCGGTGACATTCTGGCGGGCATCGGAATCGATAAAGCCCATGGGGCGCATGGCGCCGGTGAACACTACCGGGACGGACGGCGTACCCATCTTTTCAAAGCAGTATTCGGCGGTGATCGACATGGTGTCGGTACCGTGCAGGATAACGATGGGGTCGCCCTGCTGCGCGGTGCTGGCGATGGCAGCGCAGATCTGGTCGCGGTCGCTGTTGTCCATCTCCAGGGAGTCCTTGTTGAGGATGCTCTCCAGCTCCAGATGGGTATAGGGCAGGCGCAGGCTGCTGATCAGCCCCTCGCGAATGATGGACGCTCGGTTCTTGAGGGTGCCCTCGGATTCGCAATAGCTCTTTTCAATGGTGCCACCGGTGGTGAGAATACGGATGGTGGTCTTGTGGTTGAGATCTGTCATCGTTTTTCCCGCTGAATGAGTACAAATGTGCGCATATTAGTGGGCACGGGAGAACGAGACAATTGTAGCGTTAGGGACAGTCACCCGCAGCCGCACGCTGCGGGCTTACAACAGGAAAGCTGGCGGCTCAGACTTCTTCGATACGGTAGGAGTGCACAATCTCCACCCCGGCCTTGCCCAGCATGATGGACGCGGAGCAGTACTTCTCTGCCGACAGCTCCACCGCGCGCGCCACCTGGGACTCCTTGATATTGCGCCCGCGCACCACAAACTCCATCTCGATCTTCTCAAACGGCGCCGGTACCGCATCCGGGCGGTGGCCCTTCAGTTCCACATGACAGCTGGCCACGTCCTGACGGGTCTTCTGCAGGATACCCACCACGTCGTAGGAGGCGCAGCCACCCACACCCAGCAGGATCATCTCCATGGGGCGAATGCCATTGTTCTTCTGGCCTCCTTCCATCACCACGGAATTGCCACTGCCCGTCTCGCCGATAAAGGTGACACCATTCACCCAGGTCACCTGCCCCTGCATTACGCCCGCCATGGAACTCTCTCCTTCATATTGAATGGGGGCCGGGAGCTTATCACAAGAGTCGCGGGAATCCTCAGCACGCTGTGGTGCCTCGGGCACCGTAACAGCTCGTACCAGCGGCAGGCGCTACAGAGTGAGCCTTTACTAACGGTGGTTGTCACCGGTGCCGACAACCGCTATAAACAACACCCTGTCCCCACGTCGGACAAAAAGTGGCCCAGATCACATTGCTGAGCATTGACCTGTGATGCCCCCTGTTGGCATCGGGGTTTTAGCGGGATAATCATCCACTTACCCGGGATCAGGCACAAAAATTTCAAGAAAAGGAGTAGATCCGTGACGGTCGCTACCGAAGACACTCTGACTACTGGCAACATCGAAGACTTTCTCGCCCACTGCCATCGCCGCCGCTACCCGGCCAAGAGCACCATCATTTACGCTGGCGACCGCTGTGAGTCCCTCTACTTCATCATGCGCGGCTCCGTAACCGTACTGATCGAAGACGACGAGGGCCGCGAGATGATCGTGGCCTACCTGAACGACGGCGACTTCTTCGGCGAAATGGGCCTGTTTGACCAGGACACCCGCAGTGCCTGGGTGCGCACCAAGACCGAATGTGAAGTCGCGGAAATCTCCTACACCAAGTTCCAGGAACTGACCCGTCAGCATCCGGAATTCCTGTTCAACCTGGCCACCCAGATGGCCGTCCGCCTGCGCAACACTACCCGCAAGGTGGGTGACCTGGCATTCCTGGACGTGACCGGCCGCGTGGCCCGCACCCTGCTGGACCTGTGTAACGAGCCGGATGCGATGACCCACCCGGAAGGTATGCAGATCAAGATTACCCGCCAGGAAATCGGTCGCATTGTCGGCTGCTCCCGCGAGATGGTGGGCCGGGTACTGAAGACTCTGGAAGAGCAGGGCCTGGTGTCCGTAAAAGGAAAAACCATGGTGGTCTACGGGACACGCTAGTTCCTCTTACACAAGAATCCAACGAAGAAGCCGGGCAAGCCCCGGCTTTTTTGTGCCTGTTTGGCGCCAGCCCCACGCAAAATACAAGACGACCGTCTAGCATTTTATTCTGCACAAGCACCATAATGATGCGCTATTCGCACATTAAGTGCCCGCAAGAACCAGTTTGACGCACACGCGCAAAATTAAACTCTGCAAATTGCCGCTTTTTAGCAAAATATTCTCCCCTGCACTGGTACGTTGGTTGCAGCCAATTCAACACACAAACAAGAAAAAGTCTTAGGGAGATCTTATGAGGGACACCAACAACTACCTCACGCTAAAAAAATCCCACCTGGCGCTGGCCATCTCTTGCGCGGCAATGCCCCTGCCGCAGATTGCCGCCGCGCAGGAAACGGATAGCAAGAGCAAACCGGTTTTTGAAGAAGTCGTGGTCACCGGTTCGCGGCGGGAAGAAAACGTGATGGATATTCCCATCAACATTTCTGCCGTGGGTGGGGAGAAAATCGACGAGCTGCGCCTCGACAGCATCGCCAAGATCGCCTACTACACTCCGGGCCTGACCGTGGTGGATCGCGGCCCCCGCGATGAGTCACCCGATGTGCTGGTGCGCGGACTGAACACCGGTGGCCTGGGCCCGGGCTTCAGCAGCAGCACCGTGGCCACCTACCTCGGCGATATCCCGCTGCAGGTTGACCTGAAGCCAATTGACCTGGAGCGGGTAGAAGTCCTGATTGGCCCCCAGGGTACCCTTTACGGACAGGGCACAATGGGCGGCGCCATTCGCTATATTCCCGCCAAAGCCGACCCCTCGGGTTTCTCCGCCAAGCTCCGCAGTAGCGCAAGCAGCACGAGCGAAAGCTCCGGACTCGGTCAGGAGTACGGCGCAACCCTGAACTTCGCCATCACCGACACCCTCGCCGTGCGCGTGAATGCCGACAGTATTCAGGATCCGGGGTTTATTGATTACAACTATGTTGTGCGCGAATCTGGCGTATCCAATCCGGACCCTGACTTCAACGATCCCGATGATGTCGCCGCGAACCTGCGCAAAGTCAAAGACGCAAATGGCGAAGACACCAAATCCGGCCGTATCAATGTGCGCTGGCTCGCCACCGACTGGCTGGAAGCCAACCTTTGGCACTACTACCAGGATACTAAGGCAGAGGGTCGCCAGCTGGCCAACCAGCTCTCCTTCGGCACCGGTCCCTACGAATCCGGCATGCGCTATGAGGAGCCCAATCACTACACCAACAAGCTCACCAGTATCGAGCTGATCGGTGATCTCGGCTTTGCCCAGGCCACCATGGTTTACGGCCAATCCGAGTATGAAGAGCTGGGCCAGCGCGACCAGACCGACCTCTTGCTCGACCTGGACTACGGCTACGATTCCTTTCCGTCGTTCTCGGCCTACACGCGCGAGGAAGTAAAAGACAAAGCCGATACCTTTGAACTGCGCATGTCCTCACAGCATGAAGGTCCGTTCAAATGGGTCGCCGGTTACTTCCAGAACAAATATGTTTCCGATGCGATCAGTGAAGAATATACCCCCTTCTTCGACCAGTTCGCTGTGGATAACTGGGGCGCCGAGCAGCTTCGTCCAGACAGTCTAGAGTACATTCAGCTTACCGATATCGACGAAAAAGAATCTGCCTTTTACGGTGAACTGACCTATAGCCTGACCGACACACTCGCGGTCACCGGCGGTTACCGTCGCTACAATTTTGAAACCGACATTACCGGCGGCTTCGGACTCCCTCTGTACGATACCGTATTCCTCGGGGCTCCTCAGGACGCCATCAACATTGACCTCGGTACCAATCAGGGGGAAGACGAGGGAGACCTGTTCAAGTTCAACCTCGCCTGGGATGCGACCGATTCCGGCATGGTGTATTTCACATACTCCCAGGGCTACCGCAACGGCGGTGTCAACTCCGTACCGGAATGTACCCCGGAGCAAATCGCCAGCGATAATCAGCAACTGTGCGCACTGCCGGAAGAAGTACTGATTGACCCCGACAAAATCGACAACTACGAAATCGGCTACAAAGGCCTGGTCGGCGAGCGCCTGAATATCAGCACCGCGCTGTACTACATCGACTGGACCGACCTGCAGGTTGCCACCACCACCCAAAATGGATCTCTCCCCATTACCGGCAACGGCAGCGCCGCCGTCAGCCAGGGGTTTGAGCTCCAGGGAAGCTGGCTGATCAGTGACAGTCTGGATCTGGCCTTCACCTACGCGTATACCGATGCCGAGCTCACCGAGGATGCCCCCGGCCTGGTCGGCCCCTACGATGTCTATGCGGGCGCTCGCCTGCCGGGACACGCCGAGCACCAGGGCTCTCTCAACCTGAACTACTCAACCACGGTAATGGGCAACTATGACCTAGCCCTGAACTACGGGCTCGTGTTCGCCAGCGATGTGTACAACATGGTTGGTGGCCCGGAAGACCCGCTGTATATGGTCGAGGAAGATGGCAGCATTACTGCGGGTGACCGCGGTGGCGAAGCCATTCCGGGTTATGCGGTACACCACCTGTCTGCCACCCTGTCACTGGACAAGTGGACGGTGCAGGCGTTCGCGGACAACCTGTGGGACAAATACTACATCACCGGAACCCGCACCAGCCGCCG
This sequence comes from Microbulbifer sp. ABE4_465, assembly GCF_056160765.1. NCBI lineage: Bacteria > Pseudomonadati > Pseudomonadota > Gammaproteobacteria > Cellvibrionales > Microbulbiferaceae > Microbulbifer > Microbulbifer sp. ABE4_465. Next base: position 199,939 of record NZ_JBSWXV010000002.1, on the reverse strand, counting down.
CAACCTGCAGGACGAAAACAACGGTCCGGGTATCGAGTGGGGCAACGGCTTCACCCAGCGTTCCTACGGCCAGTACGTCGGTACTCCGCGTACCATTGGTGCCCGCTTCACCTACAGCTTCTGACACCTGTAGGCTTTCTATCAAGCCGGTCTGGGATACACTGTCCCGGCCGGCTTTTTTATTTGTTGATCCTTATTTTATTGCCATCTATGCAGACTCCCTCCATTGCGCAATTGCACAGTGCTGCAGAGCAGGCCCTCAACCGGGGCGACATGCGCGCACTCCACCACTACTGCCGCCAGATTTTGCAGGGTGACCCGGCGCACAGCGATGCCTGGTTTCTCGCCAGTATCGCAGCGGCAGCGGCGGGCCAGCTATACAAGGCAGTCGAGATGGTCGAACGGGCGCTGGCAGGCTGCCCGGAGAATCCTGAATATCTCGCGCAAAAGGCGCGCTACTATGCGCAACTGAATGACTACGACCGGGCAATTCAGGCGGCAGACTTGGCACTTGCGGCAAACCCCGAGAGGCCGTTGATTCTCGATACACTGGGTGTGATATACGCGCGATTCGACGAACACCACAAGGCCATCAACCCCCTGCGCCGCGCCGTGTCACTGGCACCGGAAAATCCCCAATTTCAATTTAACCTCGCCTCCACCGAGCAGTTCCTCGGCAATATGGATGCAGCGCGCGCAGCCTATGAAAAAGCCATTGCGCTGCAGCCAGATTTTGCCCGCGCGCGCTGGGCGCTGTCGGAATTGGGGAAGAACAATGCGAGTGTAGAAAATACGGCCGAATTGAAAAAACGACTACAGCTGCCGCAACTGAGCACCGAGGACCGGCTCTATTTGAGCCACGCGCTGGCGCGTGATTGTGAGCGCAGCGGCGACTACGCACAGGCTTTCGAATACCTGGAGACAGCCAAGCATCGCTACCGGGAAAAGATCGGCTATTCCTTTGCGCAGGACGCGACACTGTTTGACGGGCTGAAATCCGCGTTCTCATCGGCAGCGCCGAATAGCGCAACAGGGCTCGGCAACCAATCTCTGTTTATCGTGGGCATGCCCCGCTCCGGCACCACACTGGTAGAGCGTATTCTCGCCAGCCACTCACAAATCGAATCGCTGGGTGAACTTCACGAGTTTCCACTGGCGATCAAGCGCCACTCAAACACCGGTTCCCCGCACACACTGGCTTTGGAAGTCATTGACGAAGCACTGAATGTGACCCCTGCAACTATCGGACAGGACTACGAAACCCGTTGCCGCGCACGGGGCAAAAGTGCCGCATACCTGATCGACAAACTGCCAATGAATTTTCTCTATCTCGGGTTTATTCTGCGCAGCCTGCCGAATGCGAAAATCGTGGTACTCGACCGGCACCCACTGGATGTATGCCTGAGCAATTTTCGCCAATTGTTTTCTTTCAACTTTCGCTACTACCACTACCACTACAGCCTGGAAGATACCGCGCGCTATATCTGTGCCTACCGGAACCTGATCGATCACTGGCAGACAATTTTCAGAGACAGGATCCACACGGTAAGTTATGAGCAGCTCACCGAGAACCCGCGGAGGGAAGCGCACGCATTAATGGACTATCTGGGGTTGCCCTGGGAGGAGGCCTGCCTGGAGTTCCACCAGTCCGATGCGGCGGTTTCCACGGCGAGCAGCGTACAGGTACGCCAGCCCATCTACCGCAGTGCGGTGGCACGCTGGCGAAAGTATGAAAAAGAATTGCAGCCGGCCATCGAAATCTTTGCGAAGACCGGGTTAATTTAACCCGGCCTCGGGCAATGCACTCTGTAGTGCCGGATCCCTGGTCGAGTCCGGGGTGACGTGTTAGTTGAACAGCTCCATCAGGCGACGGCCCGGTTCTTCCTCGCGCATAAAGGCTTCACCCACCAGGAAAGTATCCACATTGTGGCCGCGCATGGCCGCCACGTCGTCGGTAGTGTGGATACCGCTTTCGGTGACCACGATTCGGTCATCGGGAATCCGCTCCAGCAGGCCGAAGGTAGTTTCCAGCTGCACTTCAAAGTTGTGCAGGTTGCGGTTGTTGATACCGATCAGGCGATTGGGCAGTTTCAAGGCCCGCTCGAGCTCTGCGCGATCGTGCACCTCCACCAGCACATCCAGACCCAGCTCCAGCGCCAGATCGTTCAGGCCGGTGAGCTGTGCGTCGTCCAGGCAGGCGGCGATCAGCAGGATGCAGTCGGCACCGATAGCGCGGGCCTCGTACACCTGATACGGATCGACAATAAAGTCCTTGCGGATCACCGGCAGCCGCACCGCGTTGCGGGCCTGCTGCAGGTATTCATCGGCGCCCTGGAAAAAGTCCACATCGGTCAGTACCGACAGACAGGCGGCACCGCCCTTCTCGTAACTGGTGGCAATTTCTGCGGGAATAAAATCTTCGCGAATCACGCCCTTGCTCGGGGAGGCCTTTTTGATTTCAGCGATCACCGCCGCTTCGCCGGCGTTACGCTTGGCCTCGATGGCCTGTACAAATCCGCGGCAGGTTGGCTGCTTGAGCGCGCGCTGCTGCATCTCATCCTGACTCACCAGCTTCTTGCGCTCGGCCACTTCTTCCCATTTGCGCTCGACGATGGTCTTCAGAATCGTTGGAGTATTCATTACTTCACTCTTTGAATGCGCTGGTAAAGGCGGCCAGCTCGTTAATCTTCTCTCCGGCGAGGCCGCTGTAGATGGCGTCCTGCGCCATGCTCACCCCTTCCGCCCGGCTAGCTGCCACACCACTCACGTAGATGGCCATGCCGGCATTCATGGCAATGATATCAGCTGCCTTGTCCCCCGCGGCGGTTTCACGCTTGCCGAGGGCATCGCGGATCAGTGCCAGAGATTCTTCAGAACCATCCACGCACAATCCGTCCAGGTTCTGCCGCTCGATACCGAAATCTTCCGGGGCAATGGTGACTTTTTTCAGCTCACCGTTCTTCAGCTCCCATCCGCGCGTATCCGCTGCGAGACTCACCTCGTCCAGCCCGTCGTCGCTGTGCAGTACCAGCACATGCTCGGAACCGAGAGTCTGCAGCACTTCCGCCAGCATGCGGCAGTAGTGCGGGTCGAACACTCCGATCACCTGGCGCTTTACACCGGCGGGATTAGTCAATGGACCCAGTAAATTGAAAATGGTGCGCAGCCCCAGCGCCTTGCGCGGCCCAATGGCGTGGCGCATGGCGCTGTGATAGCTCGGTGCAAACATAAAGCCCACCCCCACGCCGTCGATACAGCGGGCGACCTGCTCGGGAGTCAAAGGTAGATAGATACCGGCTTTTTCCAGCAGATCTGCTGCGCCGGACGAGGAAGAAACGGAACGGTTGCCATGCTTGGCCACCCGCGCGCCGGCAGCGGCGGCAACAAAACTGGAAGCACTGGAAACATTAAACAGGTTGGCCCCATCACCGCCGGTACCGACGATATCCACCGCATTGGTCTGGTCGATCTCGACCTTGGTACACAGCTCGCGCATCACCTCCACCGCACCGGTGATTTCCTCCACGGATTCACCGGCCATACGCAAGGCCACCAGAAACGCGCCTATCTGCGCGTCTTCCGCTTCCCCGCGCATAATCTGGCCCATGGCCTCGCGCATTTCCCCGCGGGTGAGATGCTCACCCTCGACCAGTTTTCCGATGGCCTGTTGGATATTCATTATTCTTGCTCCCCGCTCCCTATGAACTTGCCCTGAAAGGCGATCAGCGCCCTGATTCTGCATGCGAAGGTACTGATGCCGGGATCCATCTGCGAGACCTTCTAAAACAGGGACGTTTTAGAAGAGCCCCCATGGATGGGTTCACGGCGTGTCTCGCAGATGGATACCGGCAGCAGTACCGCCACCGGCCCTTCTACAAAGCACCCTTCAGGACTCCAAAAAATTCCGCAACATATCGTGCCCATGCTGAGTCAAAATCGACTCGGGGTGGAACTGCACCCCTTCAATCGGCAATTCGCGATGGCGGATCCCCATAATCTCATCGATCTCACCATCTTCGGTCTCGGTCCAGGCAGTAACTTCCAGACAATCCGGCAGACTGCCCTTCTCCACCACCAGCGAATGGTAACGGGTCGCCTCGAACGGATTGGATAGCCCGTTAAATACACCGAGATTGTTGTGAATAATCGGCGAGGTCTTGCCGTGCATCACTTCACCCGCACGCACCACGCGACCACCAAATACCTGACCGATGCTTTGATGCCCCAAGCAGATACCGAGGATCGGCAGCTTGCCGGCATAGGTGCGGATGGTCTCCATGGAGATACCCGCTTCGTTCGGCGTGCAGGGGCCCGGGGAGATCACGATTTTTTCCGGGTTCAGTTTCTCGATATCCGCAACGGTAATTTCGTCGTTGCGTTTGACCACGACCTCCGCGCCCAACTCCGCCAGATACTGCACGATGTTGAAGGTGAAGGAGTCGTAGTTGTCGATCATCAGGATCATGATTCGCTTCCTTTCTCATCTCCCATGTCTCCCAGGCGCTTCTGCAAGCGGGCGAGGGATTCCTGGGTTGCGCGGAGTTCGCGCAGAATTTCGGTCTGACTCGGCGGCATCGCCAACTCGTCCAGGCGGCGCAGCTTGGCCTCTTCCAGGTTGTTCAGCACTACCCCGATAAACAGGTTGATCATCACAAACGCGCCCATCACTACAAAGCTCAGGAAATAGATCCAGCTGTAGGGCATGGACTCCATCGCGGTGTACATGATGTCGGTCCAGTCCTCAAAGGTGACAATGCGGAACAGACTCAACAGCGCGATGGGCAAGTTGCGCCAGTGGGTGGGGTCGATTTCGTGAAACAGGAAATAACCGGCCACCCCGTAAATGTAAAAAATAATGCCCATCAGCAGACTGATATGGAACATGCTCGGCAAGCTGCGCAGCAGCGTGTCCACCAGCAAACGCAGTTCCGGGAACGCCGATACCAGACGCAAAACTCGCAGCACCCGCACCAGGCGCGCCAGCGTAGCCATCGGGCCAGCCGCCGGGATCAGGCTCAGCACGATGATGGAGAAATCAAACACGTTCCAGCCATTGGCGAAGTAACGCCAGGGGCGGTTGCCGTGGGCGGCGATCTTGATCGCGGCCTCCACCATAAACGCCAGCAGGATCAGCTGGTTGATACCGTGCAACGCGCTGCTAAAACGCTCCAGCACCCAGGTGGAGGTTTCCAGCCCTACCACCACGGCGTTCACCGAGATCAGGGCGATAATCACCTGATTAAAGATCGGTGCTTCTACCAACCTGCGGCAGCTTTCTGCAAAGCCGCGTTTCTGTTCAACTAAAACTTCACTCATCGGTCTTACTGCTTCCAATGGATCAAGAAAAAAAGTTAAAAGGTATTCGCTATTGCCCGGTAGCGATGGCCACGGCGCGGAACAGTGCCCGCGCCTTGTTCATGGTCTCGTCCCACTCGGATTGCGGATCGGAATCCGCGACCAGGCCGGCTCCGGCCTGCACGTACACTTTTTCATCCTTGATCACCGCGGTGCGAATCGCGATGGCGGTATCCATATTGCCGTTCCACGCCAGGTAACCAACGGCACCGCCGTAGACACCGCGCTTTTCCGGCTCGAGTTCATCAATAATTTCCATGGCGCGGATCTTGGGCGCACCGGATAGGGTGCCTGCCGGGTGCGCCGCACGCAGGGCGTCGATGGCGTGCAGCTCCGGTTTAATCTTGCCGGTCACATTGGAGACGATGTGCATCACGTGGGAGTAGCGCTCCACCACCATTTTTTCGGTGACCTGCACGGTGCCGGTCTGCGCAACACGGCCCACGTCGTTGCGGCCGAGGTCGATCAGCATCAGGTGCTCGGCAATTTCTTTCGGGTCTGCCAGCAGGTCTTTCTCCAGCGCCAGATCCTGCTCCTCGGTGGCACCGCGGCGGCGGGTACCTGCGATCGGGCGCACGGTCATATCACCGTCTTCCAGATGCACCAGAATCTCCGGGCTGGAGCCCACCACCTGGTGGTCACCCAGGTCGAGGAAGTACATATATGGTGACGGATTCAGGCTGCGCAAGGCGCGGTAGAGATTCAGTGGTGGAACCGTGAATGGCGCGGACAGGCGCTGGGACGGCACTACCTGCATCACATCGCCGGCCAGGATGTAATCCTTGACCTTGTGTACGCCCTGTTTGAAGGTATCTTCGCCGAAATGGGAGGTAAAGGTGTCTTCTGCGGTATGTTCGCCGTCGATACCTAACGGTTCGACGCTGGCCAGCGGCTGGGAGAGCTGGCCCACCAGCTGGTCCAGGCGGCGCTGGGCGGACTCAAAGGCGTCTTCCTGTTCCGGGTCGGCGTGCACAATAAACAGCACCGCGCCGGCGAGGTTGTCGAACACCACCAGCTCGTCGCTCACCATCAGCAGGATATCCGGGTTACCCAGGGTATCCGGTGGACAGCTGTCGGCCAGTTTGGGCTCGATATAGCGCACGACATCATAGCCAAAGTAGCCGACGAGGCCGCCGTTGAAACGCGGCAGGCCTTCGATTTCCGGCACCTTGTAGCGGCCGCGAAACTCTTCGACGAAGGCGAGCGGGTCTTCGACGGTGTTCTGCTCGACGATTTTGCCATCGCGCTCGACTACTACATCGTGACCGGTCACTTTCAATACGGTGCGTGCGGGCAGGCCGATGATGGAGTAGCGCCCCCACTTTTCCCCGCCCTGTACCGATTCCAGCAGGTAGCTGTAGCGGCCGCCATCGCGGGCGGCGAGCTTCATGTAGGTGGTCAGCGGGGTTTCAATATCGGCCAGTACGCGGCGGACAAGAGGTATACGGTTAAATCCTTTAGACGCAAGTTGGGCGTATTCGCTGGGGGTCATGGCGACTCCGGTCTGTGCAATGCTTCGTATTTTTTGTTCGGGCCTGGATTGCGCATCTTTGGTGGAATCCTACCCGCGGGAAAGGCGCCCGTCGGACCGGTATCTCGGTCTTCAGGCTCTATGGGTCAGTGGCGCCATCGCCAGCTGTTGATGTGGGGGGCAGTGCAGTTCAATGTCAGAATCTCGCAGCGTCGAGTTGCTTCCCTGTATTCCGGCGAGCAAGTGTACAAATCTCTGGTAGAGGCGGCAAGCTCGGGATTTTCTTGGCCCTGTGCAGTCCTTTGAGGTCCTTTATAACCTCTTGTGGCGCCGGAGCACCGGGTAAAGGTTTTTGAAACCGCTGTGGACCCATCCCTGGGCGCTGCGGCGCAAACATCCTGTTTGCGACGCTTTCAAAAACCTTTACCCGGTACTCCAGCTTCGCATGGCACTTAATAACGCTGAAATACGATGCTAAGGCTGGGTGCCGGGTGGAGCTTTTCGGGATCGTCGGCAACAGGGATGTTGCCGACGAAGCGTACAGGGACGTATTCACAGCGGTCCCGAAAAGCTCCGCCCGGTGCCCGGCCGCCACGGTGCCCACTACGAAGCCACCATGGCTACGAAGCTCAAACCTGCGCCAACTCTGAGCGCATCACTTTGATCACTTCAGCATAGTCATCCGCATTGAAGATGGCGGAGCCGGCGACGAAGCTGTCGGCGCCGGCCCGGGCGATTTCGCGGATGTTGTCTTTGGTTACGCCGCCGTCGATCTCGAGGCGGATGTCGAGGCCGGAATCGTCGATGAGTTTGCGGGCTTCCTTGAGTTTGTCGAGGGTGGCGGGGATGAATTTCTGACCGCCGAAGCCGGGATTTACGGACATGAGCAGGATCATGTCGAGCTTGTCCATGACGTATTTGGCGGCGTCGAGGCTGGAAGCCGGATTGAACACCAGGCCTGCTTTGCAGCCGAGGGATTGGATGAGCTGCAGGGAGCGGTCGACGTGTTTGCTGGCTTCCGGGTGGAAGGTGATGTAGGTGGCGCCGGCGTCGGCGAACATGCGGATCATGTCGTCGACGGGTTCGACCATGAGGTGGACGTCGATTGGGGCGGTTACGCCGTGGTTGCGCAGGGCTTTGCAGACCATGGGGCCGATGGTGAGGTTGGGGACGTAGTGGTTGTCCATTACGTCGAAGTGCACCCAGTCGGCGCCGGCGGCGAGGACGTTGTCGACTTCTTCACCCAGGCGGGCGAAGTTGGCGGAGAGGATGGAGGGTGCAATTTTGTAGTCTGGCATTTTCTCGTCTCGGTGCTTTCGTCGTGGCCCCTTTGATTCAGGCCTTGTGGCGGCCGGGCACCGGGTGGGGCTTTTCAGGACCGCTGTGAATACGTCCCTGTACGCTTCGTCGGCAACATCCCTGTTGCCGACGATCCTGAAAAGCCCCACCCGGTGCCCGGCCTTCGATTTGTGCTTTTGTACTTCGTGAGCGGGTGGGTTAACTCGCTCTTAGTCTTTCTTCCAGCTTGTTCAGGCGCTCCGGGGTGCCGACATCGCACCAGTCGCCCTCATAAACTTCCGCCTGCATTTTGTCTTCGTTATACGCGAACACTTCTCCCAGACCGTAACATTCCCGGGCTTTGGGATAACCGGTGAGAACTTCCGGGCGCAGAAAGCTGATACCGGCGAAGGTGAATCTGGGTTTGGTGGTGCCGGAAAGCAGGCCTTCTTCAATCCCAAAGTCGCCCTCTGGATTGTGCGGCGGGTTGGGCACCATGAGTAGGCGGCCGGGGCAGTTTTCCGGCAGCGGGTTGTCCACCCACTGGGCGAAATCGAAATCGCACCAGACGTCGCCATTGACCACCAGAAAAGGCGCGTCACCCAACAGCGGCAGGGCTTTGCTGATGCCGCCGGCGGTTTCCAGGGGTTGGCTTTCTTCCGAGTATTGAATGGTTGCGCCGAAGCGCTCGCCATTGCCGAGGTGTTCGCGGATTTGCTCGCCGAGATGGGCGAGATTGATGACCAGGTTGGTGACACCGGCCCGGGTAAGGCGCTCAATGGCGTATTCGATCAGGGGTTTGCCCAGCACCGGGATCAGTGGCTTTGGCGTGTGATCGGTGAGCGGGCGCATGCGCTTGCCAAATCCGGCGGCGAGGAGCATGGCGGTGGGCGCCTTGGTGGTTTGAACTGTCATCTCTTGGCTTTTTTCGGGCGTTGATCAGTAAATTTCGGTTTCTGAGTTCCGGCGATCACCAGCGGTGCGGTAGTCGCGGTACCAGTCCTGCAGTTCGATCAGGGGCAATAATTCGGCCCGGAACCACTGGGCAAAGGGCTGTGTCTCTTCGTATTTATCGCACACTTCCAGGGTGTAGCGTATGACAAGGGGAAGATCCGGCAGGTAGCCGTGTTTGCCATCGCGCAGATACAGACGCGGGAAAAGCCCCAGAACTTTGAAGTGGCGCTGCAGACCGATCCAGTCGAACCAGCGCAGGAAGGTCTTGCCGTCGACTTCGGGAATCACGCCGGCGTCCATGGCGGTGGAGGCGTAAGCGAGCGCCCAGTTTTCCACCTGTTCCCGCGGCCAGCGGATATAACAGTCGCGCAGCAGTGATGCGAGGTCGTAGGTGACCGGACCCCAGACGGCATCCTGAAAGTCGACCACCCCGGGGCGTTCGCCATCACGGATCATCAGGTTGCGGCTGTGGTAGTCCCGGTGCACCAGTACCTGGGGCTGGCTACTGGCGCTGTCGAGCAAGTGCGCGAAGGTGCGCTCCAGCAACTGGTTTTCCTCCTCGCTCAGCGCCCGCTGCAACAGTTTTCCCACCAGCCACTCGGGCAGCAGGCGCATTTCCATATGCAGCAGTTCGCGGTTGTAGGGCGGGAACAGTCCTTCCTGACGACTGATCTGCTGCAGGCACAGGAGTTCGCTCATGACTTCCGCGTAGAGACCGGAGACGCTGTCGTCATCCAGTTCTCTGAGCAGCTGGGTATCGCCGAGATCTTCCAGCAGCATATAACCATGCTCGATATCCGCGGAGATCACCATTGGCGTGTGAATGCCATTGCGGCGCAGGTAATCGGCCAGGGCGACAAAGCGGCTGACGTTGGTTTTGCTTGGCGGGGAGTCCACCGCGATCAGGCTGGGACTGGTATCGGTGCGGAAATAGCGGCGAAAACCCGCATCCCCGGACAGAGGCAGCAAATCGAGGCTGGCATCCAGTGGTGGCAATTGCAGCGGTTCGTGGCCTGCCTGCAGGGCGCGGGCGGCCCACTGGCGCAGCTGCTCTTTGCGCTCATCGGGGACCTGGGTTACACACTCGTTCATCCACCACCTGTCATTATCGAAACGTTCATTTACGGCCTGTGGCGACCGATTGGCGAAAAATACGCGGCCACTCTTCTTTGTCGCCTGTTTTTGCTGCCTAAAAGCTGAGCATTGTAGCGGCACCGGAGGTGCGGATCACCCGCTAATCTGGCCCTGCCACCGCACGGGCGGTTTCCATGGTTACGGCCATTCAAGTAGAATCGACCGCTGATTTTTGCGCGCCGGTGCCGTCTTTACCGGAAGCGCGCTTTTCGGCGCCACGCGCGCGGTCTCGCCCAAGGCCAAACCAGGGCCACACTCTATGGCCAGAATACAAGACAGACTCTAAAGATAGCTGGAACCAATCACTCGATGCTGGAAGCTTCCCGCTGGCGCCGTCTTGCGCTGGCCATTGGACAATTGTCACGCCCCCGCTCCCTCGCTTTCGGCCTGCTCGCCGCCCACTCTCTGTGGCCGCTCACCGCTACGGCCGAAACGGAATCCGCGCCCGAGCCCGAGGAAAACCCCTACCTGTACCTGGACTGGTTCCCGAAAAGCCAGCTGGACCCCACCCTGCGCAGTCAGGTGTCGCCGATCTGTGGCGGCATGTTTGTGGAGCCGCTGCGGGCGTACCCCAACGCGGACCAGCTGCCGGAGGACTCGCCCCTGCGCGCCACCGCCGACAGTTCCGACTGGCTGGAAAACGGTACCGCCCAATTGCGCGGCAATGTGCACATTACTCAGGGTTACCGCCAGCTCTTTGCCGACCAGGTAGACGTCAACCGCGAGGAAAATACCGCCTACCTGAGCGGCGCCATCGAAATGCGTGAGCCGGGCATGCTGGTGCGTGGCAAGGCCGCCGAGGTGCACACTGACAGCAAGGCTGCCTCCATCGAGGACGCCACCTACGTGGTCCATGAGGATGCCGCCCACGGCTCCGCCCGCTTTGCGTCCCGCGAGGCCAGCGGGGAGCTGATTCTGACGGAAGGCAACTACACGCGCTGTGAACCGGACGACGTTTTCTGGCGCATGTCCGGCGGCGAAATCGCCATCGACAATGTGGAACGCCAGGGCACCGCGCGCAATGTGCGCCTGGAAATCGCCGATGTACCGGTGTTCTATTTCCCTTATCTGCGCTTCCCGGTAGGAGATGAGCGCCTGTCGGGCTTCCTGTTTCCGAGCCTCAGCAACAGCGACGAAAACGGCTGGGACATCGCGGTGCCCTACTACTGGAATATCGCACCGCAACTCGATGCCACCATCGCCCCGCGCTATGTGCAGTACCGGGGTACCGGCCTGGAAATAGAGGGCCGCCACCTGAGCCCGGTATTCAGCACCGAAGTGCGCCTCGCCGGGCTGCCCAACGACAAGGGCGGCAATGACGAAGACGCCCGTCGCCTGATTGACGAGGGCTTTCCGGAAGATCTGGTACTGCCGGCAAAAGGCGAAGACCGCTGGTATGCAAACCTGAACCAGGTCGGCGGTACCGGGGGCCTGTGGCGTACCAAAGTCAATTACACCAGGGTCAGTGACCCGGACTATTTCCGCGATCTGGACAATGCGGAAATCAAGGTACCGCAGAACGTCAACGCCCGCGCCATGACCAGCCTGAGCCAGACCGCGCAAGCCAGCCTCAGCACCGAGCACTGGTTTGCCAGCCTCCGCGCCCAGGAGTACCAGCAGCTGGTGAAGGACCGCTTTGACACCTACAGCCAGCTGCCGCGACTCAACGTAAACGGCAACTACAAGTGGGATGACTGGCAGCTGCTGCTGGACCACGAGATCACCGCTTTCGATCACCAGGATACGCAGACGATCCAGTTTATTGCGGATGTGAACGATCCGGACAGCGTCACGACTCGTACCCGCGACTTCGTCAATGCCACCCGCGCCTACGCCAACTACAGCTTTGGCTGGGACAAACAGTGGCTGTGGGGCTTTTTCAATCCGCAGATCAACGGCATTTACCTGGGCTACGAACTGGCGGAGACCTTTCTCGCCGACCCGGATATGAACACGCCGGAGGCTTCCGCCGCACAGATCTCCATCGACAGCGGTCTGTTTTTTGAACGCTACGGCAACCTGTTCCAGCAGGAGTATGTACAGACCCTGGAGCCGCGCCTGTTCCTGATGGCCAGCACCGACGCGGATCAGACCGATTTTCTCGATGTCAGCACCAGCCCCAGTGACGGCGGCAACGACCTGCTGTACGACACCTCGCTGTTCACTTTTAGTTACGATCAGCTGTTCCGCGACAGCCGCTTCAACGGCCACGACCGCATCGACGACGCCGACCGCGCTTCGTTTGGCCTCACAACCCGGTTTATCGACCCGCGCAGCGGCCGCGACCTGTTCGCCGCCAGTGCCGGGCAGATCTTCTATTCCGAAGCCAGCCGAATCGAGCTGCGCGACTTTATCGAAGATGTGCCGCGCTCGGAATTTGCCGCGCGACTGGAAAGCCGCCCCAGCGACGCCCTGCGCATCAGCAGCGAGGTGATCTATCACGACACCGACCACACCATAAACCGCGGTAACGTCACCCTGCGCTACCTGGACGACAATTTCCGCCTGATCAACGCCAGTTACCGCTACCTGCGCAAGGAAGAGGTGTACGACAGCACCGACACCTATCTGATCCAGGGGCCGGTCAAGCAGATAGACCTCTCCGCCGCGTGGCCGGTGAATGACCGGCTTTCACTCCTGGCCCGGGCCAACTACGATTTGACCTTTGAAAGGGAACTGGAGTACCTGGCGGGGATCGAATACGACACCTGCTGCTACCGCACACGGGTGCTGTGGCGCCGTGAACTGGACAATGACCTGGCCGACGTCGTCCCGCCGGAGGAGCTGGAATTCGACGAAGGCGTCTATATTGAACTGCAGTTGAAGGGCCTGGCTGGTATTGGCGGCTCGGTCACACGCATACTTACCCAGGGCATTGCCAACTTTGAACAACGAGAAGTACTGAAACAGTGATGACAATAATGCAGATGTTCACCTCTCTTCGCCGCGGTCTTTTGACCCTGGCCGCCGCCAGCGCCATTGCGCTTCCCGCCTGGGCCCAGGTACAACAGCTGGATCGCGTGGTGGCCGTGGTGGACGACGACGTGGTGATGGCCAGTGAGCTGCATCAGCGCATGCAAACCATCAGCCAGCAGATTGCCGCACAGAACGTGCAGGCACCGCCAGTGGATGTACTGCGGCGCCAGGTACTGGAACAGCTGATTATCGAGCGTCTGCAGTTGCAAATGGGCGCCCGCGCCGGCGTCACCATCGCCGAGGAAGAGCTGGACCAGGCCATCGCCCGGGTACAGCAGAACATGAATATGTCCCCGGCCGAATTCCAGCAAAAACTGGAAGCGGACGGTATCTCCAACAACGCCTTCCGCCAGCAGATTCGCCAGGAGCTGATCATCCGCCGGGTGGAGCAGGGCAGTGTCAGTCGCCGCATCCAGATTACCGACCAGGACATCAACAACTTCCTGCGCTCCAAAGAGGGCGAGTTCTGGAAGTCACCCCAGTACCTGCTGGGCCATATCCTGATCCCTGTCAGCTCCAGCGCCCCCGCGGAGGAAGTCACTGCAGCCCGCGCCAAGGCGGACTCGGTGTATGACAAGTCCATGGGTGGCGAAGACTTCCGCGCCCTGGCGATTTCAAGTTCCGCCGGCCAGAACGCCCTGCAGGGCGGAGATCTGGGCTGGCGCAAAACCGTGGAACTGCCCACCCTGTTCGCCGATGCCCTGGACGGGGTGAACGTGGGCGAGACCACCAAGCCGTTCCGCAGTGACGCCGGCTTCCACCTGCTGAAAATTCACGAGCAGCGCGGCGCCACCGAACAGGTGGTCGAGCAGACCAAGGTGCGCCATATCCTGGTAAAGACCTCCGCGATCCGCGACGACGACGCCGCCTACAAGCTGCTCACCGAGTTGCGTGAAAAAATCCAGGCCGGCGAGCTGAAATTTGAAGACGCCGCCAAAGACAATTCGGAAGATATTGGCACCATGCTGCAGGGCGGCGACCTGGGCTGGTCCAACCCCGGCCAGTTTGTACCGGAATTCACCCAGGCCATGGACAACACCCCGGTGGGCGAGATCACCATGCCGTTCCGCAGCCAGTTTGGCTGGCATATTCTGCAGGTGGAAGGCCGCCGTCAGCAGGACATGACGGACCAGTACATCCGCAACCAGGCCGCCAACCTGCTGCGCAACCGCCGCTACGAGGAAGAGCTGCAGAACTGGCGCCAGGAAATCCGCGACCAGGCCTATGTGGAAATCAAGCTGCCCGACGCCAAGGAACCCGCGGATGAGTCCTCTGCCGGCGACACCAGCGAGGGCGACAGCCAGTAACGGAATGACCCCACGCATTGCCTTCACCCCCGGCGAACCCGCCGGGATTGGCCCGGAGCTGGCAGTAAAACTCGCCTGCTCCGAGCGCCCCACCCCAATTTCCCACGCCCAGATTGTTGCCATCGCCGACCCGGACCTGCTGCAGCAGGAAGCCGCGCGCCAGGACAAGAGCCTGCAACTGATTCCCTGGGATTCGAATCGCCCGGCAGAGCCAACCCCCGCCAACTGCCTGCATATTCAGACGGTCTCACTGGCGGCTAGCGCAACCCCCGGCCAACTCAACCCCGCCAACGGTACCTATGTGCTGGAAACCCTGCGCATCGCCGCCGAGGGCTGCAAAGACCGCCGCTTTGATGCGGTGGTTACCGGCCCGGTGCACAAGGGCGTGATCAACGAGGCGGGCGTGCCCTTTAGTGGACACACCGAATTTTTTGCCGACAACGCCGGCGTGGAAAAGGTGGTGATGATGCTCGCCGCCGACGACCTGCGCGTGGCACTCGCCACCACCCATCTGCCATTGAAGGATGTCAGTGCGGCAATCCGCGGCGAATCCCTGCAACAGGTGCTCACCATTCTGCACCGCAGCCTGCGCGACCAGTTCCGCATCGAAAGCCCGCGTATCGGTGTGTGTGGCCTCAACCCTCACGCCGGCGAAGGCGGGCACCTGGGGCGCGAGGAAATCGATACCATCGAGCCGGCGCTCGATACCCTGCGCGCCCTCGGACTGAACCTGATCGGCCCTCTACCCGCGGACACCCTGTTCACCCCACCACAACTGGCCCGCTGTGACGCCGTATTGGCCATGTACCACGACCAGGGCCTGCCGGTGTTAAAATTCAAGGGATTCGGGCGCGCGATCAACATCACCCTCGGGCTGCCGTATATCCGCACCTCGGTAGATCACGGCACCGCGCTCAACATTGCAGGCAAAGGCATTGCCGATACCGGCAGTCTCCTCGCAGCCATGCACCAGGCCATCGAACTGGTCCAGCTCCGCAATATTTAACCGGGCCAAATTTAACTGTGCGTCCCGCGCGCAAACCTCATTCAAACGAACACATTCATGGACAATTTTTTCCAACACAAGGCGCGCAAGCGTTTCGGCCAGAACTTTCTTGTCGACGAGAACATCATCGAGCGCATCGTGCGCGCCATCGGCCCCAAGGACACCGACAAGCTGGTAGAGATCGGCCCCGGCCAGGGCGCCATCACCGCGCTACTGCTGGACAAGTGCCCGTCACTGACCGCGGTCGAACTGGACCGGGACCTGATCCCGATGCTGGAATTCAAATTCCGCGGCTACCCGGATTTCACCATCATCGAGAAAGACGCGCTGAAATTTGATTTCGGCAGCATGGTGAAGGACGGTGAGCAGCTGCGCATTGTGGGCAACCTGCCCTACAACATCTCCACACCGCTGCTGTTCCATCTACTGAGCTTTCGCGGCAAGGTGCAGGACATGCACTTTATGCTGCAGAAAGAAGTGGTGGACCGTCTGAGCGCAGTACCAGGGGTCAAAGCCTTTGGCCGCCTGAGTGTGATGACCCAGTACTACTGCCGCGTGCAGGGCCTATTCCCGGTGCCGCCGCAATCCTTCCGCCCGGCGCCGAAAGTCGATTCCGCCATCGTGCGCCTGGTACCGCACCAGACTCTGCCGCACCCGGCGGAAGACGAAGCCCTGCTGGAGCGCATCGTCAGCGTCGCCTTCCAGCAGCGCCGCAAAACCCTGCGCAATGCGCTGAAGCCCCTGTTCCCGGATCTGGATCCCGAACAGCTGCCGGTAGACACCAGTCGTCGCCCGGAAACCCTCAGCGTGAAAGAGTACGTAGAGCTGGCAAATTTCTGCAGCAAGCTCATGCCATCGCAAGATCAAGCGCAGTAAACGGGGAACGTTTTGGCCACCTATGCAATCGGCGATATCCAGGGCTGCCTGGAACCATTGGAAAGACTGCTGAAAAAAGTCCGCTTCAATCCGGACAAGGACAAACTGTGGCTGGCCGGCGATATGGTCCACCGCGGCCCCGACAGCCTCGGCACCCTGCGCTTTCTTTACCAACACCGCAGCCAGATCACCGCGGTGCTCGGCAACCATGACCTGCACCTGCTGGCCATTGCCCACGGCGCCAAGCGACTGACCGATAAAGAACACGATCTCGCCGAAGTATTGCGAGCCAAAGACGCCGACCAACTTCTGGAGTGGCTGCAAAAGCAGCCGCTTATGGTGCACAAAAAGGTCAAGGGCAAGTACTTCTCCATGGTTCATGCGGGCATTCCGCCCATATGGAGCATGAGCAAAGCCCTGGAGCTGGCAGGTGAAGTACATCAGGCACTGCAGGATCCCGCCATGGCCGAGGCTTATTTCTTCGGTATGTACGGCAACGAACCGCACAAGTGGAGTGACCATCTGATTGGTGTAGAGCGACTGCGCTCCATCACCAACTACTTCACCCGTATGCGCTTCTGCAAGGAAGACGGCACCCTCGACCTGATTACCAAGCAGGGTCCGCTGGCGGCGCACCACGATTACCAACCCTGGTTCAGCTATAAAAACCGCAAGACCAAAGATGACCGGATTATTTTCGGTCACTGGGCGGCGCTGGAGGGGGAAGCGAATACCAAAAATGTGTATGCGCTGGATACCGGTTGCGTGTGGGGCGGCTATCTCACCGCGATGAAGCTGGAAGATGAATCGTTTTATTGCGCAGACTGCACGCTCTAAACTGGCTCCACAAAAATTGTGCAGTCACATTTTGCTAAACCCGGGGGCGGCTTCCCGCGACGCGGGATCTAGCATACCCGACGCGCCCCGCCCCTCAATCGTTTCCGTGGCGCGAGGCGCTACCGGTACCCATTGCAACTTCTGCTGCTCACGTATTTGCATCGCCGTGGCAAAAAGCTCCGCAGCAGTAAGGTTTCCCGACAACACGTACAGCGTGTCAGAGAAATTCCAGTGCACCCGGCCCCGCCTTTCTTCGCCCACATTGAATCCATCCCCGCTCGCTCCACTCCTGCCCGGCAGGACGCCGTCGGACAAACGCTCAGGTATGCGCTCATTGAGCGTGGCTTGCGACGAGGACGGCAGCGAAAAACCTTCCAGCGTCAGCAGGACGCCGCCCCCACCCTGAAAATTCAGGCGAAAGTATTCGCCAGCCGGGTGCGGACTTTTGGGAAGCAGATGCTCGCCTGGCGGCACCTGCTCACCGTTCCCACCATTGAAATCGGTACCGCTGGTTTCCTGGGACGGCGTCTCGCCGGTAATTTGTTGCGGTGTCACTTCCAGGTCTGGCACATTCATTTCCGGGGTAACCGCTGCGACGCGAACCAGAGCAGCGCCCGCCTGTTCATCGACGATGGGATCAGCCTGTAAAGAGTGCGTGTCATCAGCTGTTGCGGTAAAACTTTGGGTCGCGTCGGCAGTATTTTGCTCAAGGCTGAGCGCCCACAATCCCAGAACCAGTAGTCCGCCCGCCGCCACACCACTCAGCCAGGGCAAGCGGGAACTGGCTCTCTTCTCGCGCATGGCGTTATGACGCGCTGCCGCGATCACTTCATCGCCGCTTGCCGCATGTATTTGATCCAGCAGCTCGCTCTCAATACACCAGGTGTCGAATATCTTTTGCGCCGCCTGTGGATTAAGCCGCACATACTGAGCCACCTGTCGCGCGCGACGCGGCGGCAGTGCGCCGTCGGCAAAAGCAGAGATTTCCTCCTCAGAAATACTGTTCGACCGGTAGTCTTTGTTGTTCTGCGACATAACCAAATCTCCACACTTTCGATGCAGCCTACTGCAACACTACTTTACCCGCTGTAACACGGTTCCGCCTGCGGTGACCCGCGCGCAAGATGCAGGTTTTTTTCCGTTTGAAACGCTTTCTGCGCAAGCATTGCGGACAAACTCTCGGGCCCGGGAGACCCGGCTGCGCAGAGTGCCGGCATTCACACCGAGAATATCTGCAGCCTCCCTATAACTGGGGTTTTCCAATACCATCAACAGTAATGCGGAACGCTGCTCATCCGGCAACTGTTGTATCGCAGACATAGCATCTCGACACTGCAATGCAGCCTCATGACCAGATGGTATTGCCACATCCACTCCTGCATTTTCCATCAGAGACTCTTTGCGCACCCGCGCCGAGCTGCGATGATTCAGATAAATCCGATACAGCATCCGGAACAGCCACGGCTTCAGTGTACTGGCCGGACGCCACAGGTGTCGCTTGCGCAGCGCGCGCTCCATGCAGTCTTGCACCAGGTCATCCGCCTGAGATCTCTCGCCGCAAAGCGCTATGGCGTAACGCGTCAATCCGGGGATATGCTCACACACCTTCTGCTCGAACTTCATAGGCTGTTTTTCTCCGCTAGTCGCGGCCGCGTACTCTCCACCTTACCGATACATGAACACCGTTAAGATGATACGAATTATTTCTACGGGCCTTTACTAGTGAACAAGCCAACATCGGGTTTAGTTCCAAAGTAATGCCGCGGATCCCCGCGATCGAGAATTCGTTCACGTTTCCAGAATTTACTGGCAACGGCGGAGTCTTTTCAGGTGTTCTATTTCCCGAGCGGCCAGCACAGGAGTACTTCACTGGGAAGACTCCAAAATGAGAAGTACGACTCGTTGCTGGTCAATTTGTAACAGCGCTCTATTCATCAAAGAGGAAACTCGCAACATGAAAATGCAAACTCCGGAAAAGAATCGCCTCATCGCCAATCTGTCCATCGCGACTGCCGGCACACTTCTCGCTCTCGGCCTGAGTTCGGGCGCTGCCTGGGCTGACCAGGATACGCAACAGCAGACCGACAACAGCCCCGCCTATTCGGCAAGCCCGCAAATGCCGGCGCAATCAATGACAGCGGAACACCTTCCGGACGAGAAACTGGAAGCCTTTGCCAAAGCGCAGGAAAACGTGGACGAAACCCGTATGGAAATGACCACAAAACTTCAAAACACCCAGGATCCTCAGGAGGCAATGGCGTTGCGGGAACAGGCCAACCAGGAAATGCTGGCAGCAGTGGAAAGTGCGGGACTTACCCGTGAGGAATACAACAGCATTGCCCGGGCAGTAGCGATGGATCCAGAAGTTGCAAAGAAAATTGATGGCTACCGATAAACATAAATACCATCGCCCCTCAATCTGAGGCAGATTACGCGCTCGTCCGTGTGGCGAGCGCAAGCGCAACTCCTACCCCACAAGCCTTGAACCAAGCCTATTCGCGGCCGGCCCCGGCCGCTTTTTTCCGTGGACGACCCGCGCACCTCTCCCCGGTGGCGGGTACTCCCCCCATCACCCCTGGTTACTTCTTCCTCCGCCCCCTGCGGGTGGGATGCTGTTTGCCGCCGGCTGACCTCTAATCGAGCTTCCGTTTTTGTACATGTATTCCGCCCCGTCGGTTTGAGGGGAGCCGTGTACCGATGGTGACACAGCCCCGATGCGCGCGAAGCGCCGGAGCTGGCAGAGAATCGATAATAGAAACAATAAGGTCAAAGAGCATGCAAGCATCCTCACACACTCGGGGGAGTGTCCGTGGCGCGCACCTGCGCGCGCTACTGGCGCTGGCGATTGCCGCCGCAACCCACAGTACCGCTCAGGCAAGTGCCAATTCTGAACTGGCCATGGTCAATATTCCCGGCAGTATCCAGACCGCCATCGGCTGCGCGGAAGACTGGCAGCCCGCCTGCGAAGCCTCACAACTCACCTACGACGAAGCCAACGACCTCTGGCACGGCACCTACACCCTCCCCGCCGGCGACTACGAGTACAAGGTTGCCATCGATGGCGGCTGGGATGAAAACTATGGCGCCTTCGCTGATGCGAACGGCGGCAATATTCCGCTGAGCCTCAGTGCGGAGACCCAAGTCAAATTTATCTACGATCACGAAACCAACTGGATTGCGGACAATGTTCGCCACTCCATTGCCACAGCAGTGGGCAGCTTCCAGAGCGCCCTCGGCTGCCCCGGTGACTGGCAACCCGCGTGCCTGCAGACCCTGCTGCAGGACGTGGACGGCGATGGTGTCTACACCCTGATTACCGATGCCATTCCCGCCGGCGACTACGAAATGAAAGTCGCCCTAAATGAAAGCTGGGATGAAAGCTACGGCGCGAACGGCGGCAACATCGCGTTCACCGTGGAAGATGGCAAGGACGTCTACTTCGCCTTCGATCGCAATTCAAAAAGTGTGGTGGTCAGCACCGACGGCGTACCCCGCGGTGACCTGACCACAGACAAGGCCCACTGGGTCGACGCCACGACGATTCTGTGGCCGGTGACCCTGCCGGAAGGTGGCAGTGCAAAGCTCGTGGCCAGCGAAAGTGCAGCGCTCACTCTTGGCCCCGACGGTGTCAGCGGCGATGAGGAAATCGCACTCATACCCAATGCCAGCGCCACCGATGCAACACTGGCCAAATTCCCACACCTGGCCAACGCCACCGCCTTTACCGTACCGGAGACTGCGGACATTGCCGCACTGGTGAAAGGCCAGTTGGCCGTGGCGATTTACGACGGGGAAGGCAAGGTAGTGGACGCCACCGGCATCCAGATGCCGGGTCTGCTGGATGCCGCCTTTGCATTTGACGGCACCCTCGGCGCAACCGTGGGCGAGGAAGCGATCGAGTTCGCTCTGTGGGCGCCAACGGCAAAATCCGTAAAAGTGCACCTGTTCGACACCGGCGACCAGTACGAAGCCAGCACCTTTGTGGAGATGACCGAAAGCAACGGCGTGTGGACCGCATCTACCAGTATCGACTGGGATCGCAAGTTTTATATGTACGAGGTAGAGGTCTACTCCTACGCGACACGGGAAATCGAAACTAACTGGGTGTCCGACCCCTACTCCCTGAGCCTGTCCACCAACTCCCACAAGAGCCAGATCGTCAACTTGAACGATGACGATCTGAAACCGGAAGGCTGGGATGGAATTGCAAAACCCTCTCTCGCGGCACCGGAAGACATCACCGTTTACGAACTGCACGTGCGCGACTTCAGTATTGCGGACGATATGGTGAGCGAGCCCGCGCGCGGCACCTTCGCGGCATTTAGTGAGGATGGTCGCGGCAGCCTGCACCTGGCGGAACTCGCCGCCGCGGGACTGACCCACGTGCACCTGCTGCCCGCGTTCGACTTCGCCACGGTGAACGAAGATCGTGCGCAGCTGAAAACCACCGAAGACCTCAGCGTCTACGCCCCGGACAGCACCGAGCAACAGGCCGCGGTGAATGCCATCCGCGACGAAGACGGCTTCAACTGGGGCTACGACCCACTGCACTTCACCGTGCCTGAGGGCAGCTATTCCACCGACCCGAACGGTGTGCAGCGGATTATCGAATTCCGCGAGATGGTGCAGTCCCTGAGCGACATGGGCCTGCGCGTGGTAATGGACGTGGTGTACAACCACACCAGCTCCTTTGCTCAATACGACAATTCCATTCTCGATAAAATCGTTCCCGGTTATTACCACCGCCGCAATGGCGAGGGCTTTGTGGAAATGAGCAGCTGCTGCGCCAACACCGCCAGCGAGCACACCATGATGGAAAAGCTGATGCGCGATTCCATGAAAACCTGGGCCACCGCCTACAAGGTGGACGGCTTCCGCTTTGACCTGATGGGCCACCACACCAAACAGAATATCCTGAATGTGGCGGCGGACCTGGAAGCACTCACTACCGAGACCGACGGCGTCGACGGCTCCTCCATGTACCTTTACGGCGAAGGCTGGAACTTTGGCGAAGTGGTGGACGATGCGCGCTTTGTACAGGCACGCCAGGGCAATATGGCGGGCACCGGCGTGGGCACCTTCAACGATCGCGTGCGCGATTCCGTACGCGGCGGCAACCCGTTTGGCGGTTTTGAGGAACAGGGCTTTGGCACCGGGCTGTTTACCGACAGCAACGGCAAGTTCGGCGGCGACGACGAACGCGCAACCCTGCTGACCCTGGCCGACAAAGTGCGTATCACCCTCGCCGGCAACCTGGCGGACTATGTACTGGAAACCTCGGACGGCACCGAACTGACCGGCGCCGAGCTGGTGTACAACGGCCAGCCCACCGGCTATACCGGCGACCCGCAGGAATCCATCAACTACGTGGCCGCCCACGATAACGAGACCCTGTTCGACGGTATCCAGATCAAGGCCAACAGCACCACCAGTGTGGCCGACCGCGTACGCCTGCAGAACTTCAGCACCTCGCTGGTGATGTTTGCCCAGGGTGTGCCGTTTATCCACGCTGGCCAGGAAATCCTGCGCTCCAAATCCATGGACCGCGACAGCTACAACTCCGGAGACTGGTTCAATGCCATCGACTTCTCTCTCGCCACCGACAACTGGGGTGCGGGTCTGCCGATTGCGGACAAGAACGAGGACAACTGGGGGCTGATGGCACCGCTGCTCGCCAATCCGGATATCGCGCCGCAGCAATCCGATCGCGAGTTCGCCCTGGCGGTATTCAAGGAGTGGCTGCAGATCCGTCGCAGCAGCGGCCTGTTCCGTTTGCCCAGCAAAGAGGCGGTTCAATCGGTGGTGTCCTTCGCCAATACCGGACCGGAACAGATTCCAGGCCTGATCGCCATGCACCTGAACGATCCGGCGGGCGACTTCGACGAGGAGACGTCGCAGATTCTGGTGCTGTTCAATGGTGGCTCAGAGGCTCAGGAGTTCACTCTGGAGTCTGCCGCAGAGCTGCCGTTCACCCTGCACCCGGTACAGCAGGAATCGGCCGATGCGGCACTGATGGAAGCGACTGCGGAAGCAGGTGTATTCAACGTACCGGCGCGCACCACCGCGGTGTTCACACTCGCGCGTGCGGACGACACCTCGATTCCCGTTGAGGAGGAAGAGGAAGAAATCGAACAGCCGGAAAATCCAGGCAGTGGTTCCAGTGGTGGCGCCACCGGTTTTGCCCTGCTGGCGCTGCTCGCAGCAGCCCTGTTGCGTCGTCGCCGCACCTAAACCACCAGTCACATTCCCACAAATAAAAAAACCGGCATTTTTGCCGGTTTTTTTATTTCATGCTCGCTCGCGACTACTTCGAATAGCCCTGCGGATTCTGCGACTGCCAGCGCCAGGTGTCTTCCACCATGCGCTTCAAATCAAACTCCGCTTTCCAACCCAGTTCGCTTTCCGCGTAGGCCGGATCCGCGTAGCACTCGGCAATATCGCCGGGGCGACGGGGCACGATCTGGTAGGGAATTTCCTTGTCTGCGGCATCAGCAAAGGCGCGCACGATTTCCAGTACCGAGCTGCCGCGGCCGGTACCCAGGTTATAGGTGTAGCAACCGGTATCGGTGCCCGCCTTGTTCAGCTTGTTCAGCGCCGCCAGGTGGCCGCGTGCCAGGTCGACCACGTGGATATAGTCGCGCACGCCGGTGCCGTCCGGGGTGGCGTAGTCGTCGCCAAAAACCTGTAAATGGGGCAGGCGGCCAACGGCCACCTGGGCCACATAGGGCAGCAGGTTATTGGGGATACCCGCCGGATCTTCTCCAATGGTGCCGCTCTCATGGGCGCCAATGGGATTGAAGTAGCGCAGCAGGCTGATCTTCCACTGGTTATTCGGCGCCTTGCACAGGTCGCGCAGGATATCTTCCACCATCAGTTTGCTGGCACCGTAGGGGTTGGTGGCACCGGTGGGGAAGTTTTCCTGAATAGGAACGGTTTCCGGGTCACCGTAGACGGTCGCAGAGGAACTGAAGATCAACTGCTGTACGCCGGCCTGCTCCATCACCTCACACAGGGTGAGAGTGCCGGCAACATTATTCTGGTAATAGCGCAAAGGTTGGGAAACGGATTCGCCCACGGCCTTGAGGCCGGCAAAATGAATCACCGCCTGCACGTCGTACGCGCGGAAAACCTCGCGCAGGGCTTCGGCATCGGTGATATCCACATTGTGAAAAGGTACAGAGCGCCCGGTAATGGCCTCTACACGGCGCAGAGCCTCTTCACTGCTGTTACACAGATTGTCGACCACAACGGGCTCAAAACCGGCCTCAATCAGCTCTACGCAGGTGTGGCTGCCAATGTAGCCGGCGCCCCCGGTAACCAAAATCTTCATAGACTTCCTTAATTCACGCTATTCAGGCCGGTATCGCATCTTCGACACGGCCGGCTCCGCAGGGCTAAAAGACTAACCCGTGTATATGAGCGCTATTTTACGCCCTTAACCCGCTTGGCAAAACTGACACCAAATTCTACCTATCTTGGCCCTATCCGCCTTTCAAGGCCACAGCGCTGACTATCCTGAAAGTGCGGGACCTGCTAGCAGGACCCCTGTTGCGACAGCTGCATCGTCGCGCAATCAATAGGTAATAAAGATAGCGTTCTCGCGCGTCAGCGCTCTTAAGCATTCGTTGCGAGATGTATTCGCGGTCATCACACGCTGCAGCGCAGTTGGCACTCCACGGCAGGAGGCCGGTTACTGACGCGGTACGCTACAGGGAGTCGTAAACCATGTCGATATTCAATCACTACCTGGAACGCTACGAGTCGGTTCAGGAGGAAGAACTCACCATCCAGGAATATCTGGAGCTGTGCAAAAACGACCGCAGCGCCTATGCCTCGCCCGCAGAGCGCATGCTGATGGCCATCGGCGAGGCCGAGCTGGTGGACACCTCCCGCGACCCGCGACTCTCGCGCATCTTTTCCAACAAGGTGATCAAGCGCTACAAGGCGTTCAGTGAATTCTATGGAATGGAGGAAGCCATCGAGCAAATCGTTTCCTTCTTCCGCCACGCGGCCCAGGGCCTGGAAGAGAAAAAGCAAATTCTGTACCTGCTGGGCCCGGTGGGCGGCGGCAAGTCCTCCCTGGCGGAGCGCCTGAAGGCACTGATGGAGCAGATCCCCGTCTACGCCATCAAGGGTTCGCCGGTATTTGAATCGCCACTGGCACTCTTCTCCCCGTCCGAGGACGGCCAGATCCTGGAAGAGGATTACGGTATTCCGCGCCGCTATGTGAACACCATCATGTCCCCCTGGGCGGTCAAGCGCCTGCACGAGTACAAGGGTGACATCAGCAAGTTCAAGGTGGTGAAGATCCGTCCGTCGATTCTGGATCAGATCAGCATCGCCAAAACCGAACCTGGCGATGAAAACAACCAGGATATTTCCGCGCTGGTGGGCAAAGTAGATATCCGCAAGCTGGAAGATTTCCCACAGAACGACCCGGACGCGTACAGCTTCTCCGGCAGCCTGTGCCGTGCCAACCAGGGCATGATGGAATTTGTGGAAATGTTCAAGGCGCCGATCAAGGTGCTGCACCCGCTGCTGACTGCCACCCAGGAAGGTAACTACAACAGTACCGAAGGCCTGGGCGCGATTCCGTTCAACGGTGTGATTCTGGCCCACTCCAACGAATCCGAGTGGCAGTCCTTCCGCAACAACCGCAACAATGAGGCGTTCCTCGACCGTATTTATATCGTCAAGGTGCCCTACTGCTTGCGGGTGCAGGAAGAGATCAAAATTTACGACAAGCTGCTGGAACACAGCTCCCTGTCGAAAGCCCCCTGCGCACCGGACACCCTGCGCATGCTGGCGCAATTCTCGGTGCTGTCCCGAGTGAAAAATCCGGAGAATTCCAGCCTCTTTTCGAAGATGCGGGTGTACGACGGCGAGAACCTGAAAGATACGGATCCGAAAGCGAAGACCATTCAGGAATACCGCGACAACGCCGGTGTGGATGAGGGCATGAATGGCCTGTCTACCCGCTTCGCGTTCAAGATCCTGTCCAAGGTATTCAACTTCGATGCCACCGAAGTGGCGGCCAACCCGGTGCACCTGCTCTACGTACTGGAGCAGCAGATCGAACAGGAGCAGTTCCCGCCGGAGGTGCAGGAGAATTATCTGGGCTTTATCAAGGAATACCTGGCACCGCGCTATGTGGACTTTATCGGCAAGGAAATCCAGACCGCCTATCTGGAGTCCTACGCGGAATACGGCCAGAACTTGTTCGACCGCTATGTGACCTATGCGGACTTCTGGATTCAGGATCAGGAATACCGCGATCCGGAAACCGGCGAGATTCTTGACCGCGCAGCCCTCAACGAAGAGCTGGAGAAAACCGAGAAACCCGCGGGCATCTCCAACCCGAAAGACTTCCGCAACGAGATCGTCAATTTTGTGCTGCGCGCCCGCGCCGGCAACCAGGGCAAGAATCCGGACTGGAGATCTTACGAAAAGCTGAAGGCGGTGATCGAGAAGAAAATGTTCTCCAATACCGAGGACCTGCTGCCGGTTATCTCCTTCAACACCAAGGCCTCTGGTGACGACCAGAAAAAACACGCGGACTTCGTCGCGCGCATGGTTGAGCGCGGCTATACCGAGAAACAGGTCCGCCTGCTTTCCGAGTGGTATCTGCGAGTACGCAAGTCTCAGTAACTGCTGACGGGTTTGTGTCTTGATATTCCGCGGTGGCGATCCTGCCATCGCTGGAATTCAAGACACGCCACGGACCCTCCCCTGAAAGCAATATAAGGCAGTACTATGAGTTACATCATCGACCGTCGCCTGAATGGCAAAAAGAAAAGCACCGTCAATCGCCAACGCTTTTTGCGGCGCTACAAATCCCATATCAAGAAAGCCGTCGGCGAAGCCATGAACAGCCGCTCCATTACCGATATGGGCGCCGGCGAGAAGATCAGCATTCCCACCCGCGATCTCAACGAACCGATTTTTTCCAATGGTCGCGGCGGCCATATGGAACAGGTGCTGCCGGGCAACAAGGAATTTGTCACCGGCGACCGCATCCCTCGCCCCGGCCAGGGCCAGGGACAAGGCAGCGGCGGCAGTGGCGCCAGCGATAGCGGCGAAGGCATGGACGAGTTCGCCTTCCAGATCTCGCAGGACGAGTTCCTCGAATTTATGTTCGAAGGTCTTGAGCTGCCAAATATGGTCAAACGCAAGCTCGCCGGCAACGACACCTTCCATATGGTGCGCGCGGGCATCTGCAACGAGGGCTCGCCGGGCCGGCTGAATGTGGTGCGCTCCATGCGCTCGGCCAATGCGCGGCGCATTGCGCTCAGCGGCGGCAAGCGGCGCAACCTGAAACTGCTGGAACAGGAACTGGAACTTGAGGAAAACAAGGATCCGGCACTGCGGGACCAGCGCAAGGTAGATGAGCTGCGCCTCAAGATCGAAGATCTGCGCAGTCGCGTCAGTCGCATTCCATTTCTCGATGACTTCGACCTGAAATACAACCTGCTGGTGAAGCAGCCGCGCCCAAGCTCAAAGGCGGTGATGTTCTGCCTGATGGATGTGTCTGGCTCCATGAACCAGGCCACCAAGGATATGGCCAAGCGGTTTTTCCTGCTGCTGTATCTGTTCCTGCAACGCAGCTATGAATACACCGAGGTGGTGTTTATTCGCCATCACACCAGCGCCAAGGAAGTGGATGAACAGGAGTTCTTCTACTCCCGCGAGACCGGCGGCACCATCGTGTCCAGCGCACTGAAAATGATGCGCGACATCATGCGCGACCGCTACCCCGCCAGCGAGTGGAATATTTACGGTGCCCAGGCGTCCGATGGCGACAACTGGAACGACGACTCCAGCACCTGCCACAAAATCCTCATCGACGACATCATGCCCCACGTGCAGTACTACTCCTACGTGGAAATCACTCCGCGGGACCACCAGGCGCTGTGGGATGAATACCAAAGCGTGGCCCATGTGTTCCCGGACCACTTTGCCATGGAGCAGATTATTGATGTCGGGGATATCTATCCGGTATTCCGCCAGTTATTCACCCAGAAGGTTGCCGCCTGATGCTCGATACAGCACTCGATAACAAGCAGCCCATCTCCACCACTTCCGAGTGGACCTTCGAACTCATTCAGGAGTACGACCGGGAAATTGCGCTGCTGGCCAAGGAATTTGGCCTCGACACCTATCCCAACCAGATAGAAGTCATCAGTTCCGAACAGATGATGGATGCCTACTCGTCCGTGGGTATGCCGGTGGGTTACAACCACTGGTCCTTCGGCAAGCAGTTCATCAGTGTGGAAAACAATTACCAGCGCGGGCGCATGGGGCTGGCCTACGAGATTGTGATCAATTCCAATCCCTGTATCGCCTACCTGATGGAAGAGAACACCATGACCATGCAGGCGCTGGTGATTGCCCACGCCAGCTACGGTCACAACTCTTTCTTCAAAGGGAATTACCTGTTCCGCACCTGGACCGATGCCAGCAGTATTATCGATTATCTGCTGTTTGCGAAAAACTATATCGCCCGCTGCGAAGAACGCTACGGAGTGGACGAAGTGGAGTCGCTGCTGGACAGCTGCCACGCGCTGATGAATTACGGTGTGGATCGCTACAAGCGCCCCTATCCGATTTCTGCCCACGAGGAAGAGCGCCGCCAGAAAGAGCGCGAGGAATACCGTCAGCGCCAGCTGAACGACCTGTGGCGCACCATTCCCAATCTCGGTGCCGGTGAAGAGGCGGCGCCGGTACGGCGCTTCCCCGATGAGCCACAGGAAAACATTCTGTACTTCATCGAAAAAAATGCACCGCTACTGGAAAACTGGCAGCGCGAGCTGGTGCGCATCGTGCGCAAAATGGCGCAGTACTTTTATCCACAGCGTCAGACTCAGGTGATGAACGAGGGGTGGGCCACCTTCTGGCACTACACCCTGCTGAATGAGCTGCATGCCCGCGGCAAAGTCACCGACGGCTTTATGATGGAGTTTCTCACCAGTCACACCAGCGTGATTTACCAGCCGTCTTACGACAGTCCCTACTACAACGGCATCAATCCCTACGCCCTGGGCTTCAGCATTTTTACCGACCTTCGTCGCATCTGTGAAAACCCCACCGATGAAGACCGGGCCTGGTTCCCGGATATCGCCGGCAGTAACTGGAAAGAAACCCTGCAGTTCGCCATGCGCGACTTCAAGGACGAGAGTTTTATCCTGCAGTTCCTGTCACCGAAGGTGATGCGGGATATGAAACTGTTCTGTATTTCCGATGACGATCGGGAAAAAGAAATCGAGGTGGGCGCCATCCACAACGAGGATGGCTATCGTGAGTTGCGTGCAAAACTCGCGGGCCAGTACAACCTGGGCAACCGCGAGCCGAATATTCAGGTGTTTTCCGTGGATACGCGAGGGGATAGATCCATCACCCTGCACCATACCCAGCACCAGCGCCGGCCGCTGGGCAAGGACACCGGCGAAGTCCTGAAGCATCTGCACCGTCTATGGGGGTTTGACGTGCACCTGCACAGCCTCAACGGCGACGAGGTCACCGCGAGTTTTCACTGCCCGGAAATTGGCAGAGACCGTTCGGAAGAAGAAGAATCCATGCTGGTACCCAAGCCGATCTAATTCGGCTTGGGTTCGGCGCGAATAAAAAGCGCTCTTCTATCAGGCTTCCAGCAAAAGATTGATTCGCCCTACCAGCTCGTTGCGGTCACAACTGGCCGCAACCACCGCATCCGCACCAGCATCCAGCCAGCGCTGCTGATTGGCTTCCCCTTCCGGAGCAATCAACAGAACATTCAGAGACGAAAATTCACTGCGCGAGCGCAGCATATCCAGTACCTGAAAGCCGTTTACCCCTTCGAGGTTGCTATCCAGCACCAGCATCGCCGGCTTGCCCGTGGCGAGCATGGCACCAGCACTGAAAGAATCACTCGCCAGGTCCACCTCGCAGCCCGCTTGCTGCAACTGTTGGCGGCCGGCAATCATCTCCGGCGAATCAGACACCAGCAGCACTTTGCGAGTGGCGCTACCCAGCTCCGCGGGCACCGGCATGGCGTTGTCGCGCAGGAAGCCAACAAAGTCTTCCACACAGATACGGTGGTCACCGCGCCCCGGGAGCTTGTAAGCCTTCAGCTGGCCCCGCTCGATCCATCGGATAACGGTGCGAAAATTTACTCCGCAATACCGGGCCGCTTCCCCGGTAGTTAGAACATGCACTTCGCTCATTTTATTACTATCCCCCACGAATCGCGCATTTAGTTATTAATTATGCTGAATTAAACCAAATAAACAGGCGTTAATTCTATGCCTATATATATTTAACGAACCAACCGACATATCCCTCAATAAAAGTTTGATTGCCACGGTTGACAGTTATGACAGGTTAAATAGAATGGACAGCATGTTGTCGCAGGTCATTTAATCGGCGACAACAGGCGCCATCTACCTCGATCCTGTAGCCTTTTGTCACGAAGTGTCGGGCTACTCCGTTAAATCGAGATCTTGCGGCGCAAACGAGCTTGTTGGGATTCTCTCTTCACGAATACCCTAAGACCCTGGGCCCCCTTGTATTTTCGGGGCCTTTTTTTTATCTTCCCGCCCTTCCAATTTCCTAGTATTTACCTGTGTAACAGCCTTTTTTGGCGCGTTTTATCTCAGGTTTAGCGGCATATATGGCACTTTTCGCCTTTTCTCGTCCTTTCCCGCTCTCTGTGCCACGCACTGATGTATGCAGGCTCCAATCTCCGAGATTCCGGCGATGAAGGTGTACCTGGTCGGCGGTGCGGTCCGTGACAGACTCCTTCAGCGCCCGATTCACGAGCGCGACTGGGTCGTGGTCGGCGCCACCGAGACCGAAATGCGCGAGCGCGGTTTTCGCCCGGTAGGGAAGGACTTCCCGGTTTTCCTGCACCCGGACACCGATGAGGAATATGCCCTCGCCCGCACCGAGCGCAAAAGTGGCCACGGTTACGGCGGTTTTACCGTCTACGCCAGCCCCGAGGTAACCCTGGAGCAGGACCTGCAGCGCCGCGACCTCACCGTCAACGCCATGGCAGAGACCGAAGACGGCGAAATCATCGACCCCTACAACGGCCGCGCGGATATCGAAGCGCGCAAGTTGCGCCATGTATCCGAAGCCTTCAGCGAAGATCCCCTGCGAATCCTGCGCGTAGCCCGCTTTGCCGCCCGCTATGCACCACTGGGCTTTACCATTGCCGATGAAACCATGACGCTGATGCAGGCCATGGTAGATGCAGGGGAGGTGGAACACTTGGTGCCGGAGCGGGTATGGAAGGAAGTGAGCCGCGCCCTCACCGAGCCCCGCCCGGATATTTTCATTAGCACCCTGCGCGACTGCGGCGCGTTAAATGTCCTGCTGCCGGAAGTCGACTGCCTGTTCGGTGTGCCCCAGCCAGCACTGCACCACCCGGAAATCGATACCGGAGACCACGTTCTGCGCGCCCTGCGCCAGGCACCGGCGGACCTACCGGTGCGCTTTGCGGTGCTGGTACATGACCTGGGCAAGGGCGTTACCCCGCAAGACATACTGCCAAGCCACCGCGGCCATGAAGCCGCCGGATTGCCGCTGGTAAAAGATGTCTGCAAGCGGTTGCGCGTGCCAAATCCCGTTACCGCCCTCGCCCTGGGTGTGTGTGAGTACCATCTGCACTGTCACAAGGCGTTTGAGCTGCGCCCGCAGACTCTGCTCAAATTACTGCGCGCGCTCGATGCCCTGCGCAAGCCGGACCGGTTCGAACAGTTCCTGGAATGTTGTGAGGCAGACGCCCGCGGTCGGCTCGGACTGGAAGACCGGGAGTATCCGCAAGTGGACTACCTGCGCGCCGCCCGTGACGCCGCCGCCAACGTGGACCCGCAGGCACTGATCGCCCAGGGATTTGAAGGCGCCGAGCTCGGCAAAGCGCTGGATCGCGCGCGCCTGCAAGCGCTTACTCACCTGAAGAGCAGCTACGGCGCCCCCCAGGGTTAATCGCCTCTCTATCTAATTTCTGCCCACGGAATATTCATATGGCTACAGCCTTGATCACCGGCGCCGCCGCCCGCCTCGGCCGCGCCATAGCGGAAGAATTGCACCGGGACCACCAGATCATCGTCCACTATCGCCACTCCGCGCAGGCGGCACTGGAGTTTGTAGACACCCTGAATCAGCGCCGCGCGGGATCCGCTGTCGCCATTCAAAGCAACCTTTCCGGCGCAGAAGATTGCCAGCAACTGGCCGACGCCGCGCAGGCCTGCTTCGGCGAAGTCTCGGCACTGGTCAATAACGCCTCCGCCTTCTACCCCACCCCCATTGGCGGCGCCAATGAGCGGCAGTGGGAAGAGCTGATGGGCAGCAATCTGAAAGCCCCGTTTTTTTTAAGCCAGTCACTGGCACCACTGCTGGCAGAGCATAATGGCTGCATCGTCAATCTGGCGGATATCCACGCAGACAAGCCCATGCCCGGCCACACCATCTACAGCGCGGCAAAAGCCGGCCTGGTGATGATGACCAAAAGTCTGGCGCGGGAGCTGGCACCGCAGGTGCGCGTAAATGCGGTGGCACCGGGTGCAATTCTGTGGCCGGAACAGGAGAGCGAAGGCTATAACAAGGAACAGATACTGGCGCGTATCCCGATGCAGCGCAGCGGTGACCCGTCGGACATTGCCCGCACCGTGCGTTTTCTCGCCGCCGACGCCCCGTATATCACCGGCCAGGTGATCGCCGTGGATGGCGGCCGCAGCCTGAACATATGATTTATTTGGACCTTTAGAGCTCGAGGTACTGCAGTGAGCGAAAAACAGTTTATTACCGCCCAGTCCCTGCTGGACGACTCCTACTCCCTGGCCCTGAAAGTGGTCGAGAGCGGCTTTCGCCCCGACTATATCGTCGGCGTCTGGCGCGGTGGCGCGCCCATTGGCATTGCGGTACAGGAAATGTTCGACTTCCTCGGTTTCCACGCCGACCACATCGCCATTCGCACTTCTTCCT
This sequence comes from Microbulbifer sp. ABE4_465, assembly GCF_056160765.1. Taxonomy (NCBI): domain Bacteria; kingdom Pseudomonadati; phylum Pseudomonadota; class Gammaproteobacteria; order Cellvibrionales; family Microbulbiferaceae; genus Microbulbifer; species Microbulbifer sp. ABE4_465. Next base: position 166,785 of record NZ_JBSWXV010000002.1, on the reverse strand, counting down.
ATTACGGCGTCAATCAGCGTCAAAAAGATGTGAAAGTGCACGGGCTTACTTATCTGATCAAACAGGTAGAGTCCCATGAAAAAATGCTGATTGTGGACGATGTCTACGATACGGGCCTGAGTATTCAGCAGGCCGTCAAAGATATGCAAAAGGCCTGTAAAAAGAACACGCCGGAAATCCGTATCGCCTGCCCCTACTTCAAACCCAGCCGCAATCAGACGGACATGGAACCGCATTACTACCTGCACGAGACCGACCAGTGGCTGGTGTTCCCCCACGAGCTGCAGGGTTTGAGCGAGGAAGAAATCCTCGAAAACAAACCGGAACTGCGCAAGCACGAGGCGCTGTTGCGCAAGCTGAAAAACGGCAATCAAGCGTGATTGTTTCCTGCCTGCTCGGAACCCCGAGCGGGCAGGAGGCCGAAAATATCAACGCTCTTTACGCCTAAGATAATCCCCTGACTTTCCAGTACGCGTTACAGTGCTCCGCTTGCAATGCATCAACCGGAGCCATCCATGAGCCATTCCCTCGACCGTCTGCTGCGCCCCTTCGAGCACAAATCTCTTACCCTGCGCAACCGCGTCGCCATGGCCCCCATGACACGCACCGCCTCCCCGGGCTACGTACCCAATGACCTGGTAGCCGGCTACTACCGCCGACGCGCCGAGGGCGAGGTGGGCCTGATCATTACCGAAGGCACTTTTGTCGGCCACCCCGCCGCAAACGGCTACGAAAATGTGCCGGCCATTTATGGCGAAGAGGCCATGGCCGGCTGGAAAAAAGTCGTGGATGAAGTCCACGCAGCGGGCGGCCAGATTATTCCGCAACTGTGGCATGTGGGCTCCGTGCGCAAGGAAGGCACTGGGCCGGATAAATCCCACCCCGCGCACTCCCCCTCCGGCCTGTTCAAGCCGGGCAAGCCCAACGGACAGGCGATGACCAGGCAGGACATCCAAAGCACCGTCAAAGCCTTCGCCGACTCCGCCCTTGCCGCCAAGCAGGCTGGCTTCGATGGCGTCGAGATTCACGGTGCCCACGGCTACCTGGTGGATCAGTTCTTCTGGGAAGGCACCAACCAACGGGAGGACGAATACGGCGGCTCACTGGAAAACCGCACCCGCTTCGCGGTGGAAATCGTGGAAGCCGTGCGCGATGCCGTGGGCGAGGACTTCGCCATCGTGCTGCGCTACTCCCAGTGGAAACAGCAGGATTACGAAGCGCGCCTGGCACAGACGCCGCAGGAGCTGGAGCGTTTCCTGAAGCCGCTGGTAAATGCCGGTGTGGACATTTTCCACGCGTCGACAAGACGCTTCTGGGTACCGGAATTTGAAGGTTCCAATATGAACCTGGCGGGCTGGACCAAGGAGCTCACCGGCAAGCCGGTCATCTCCGTGGGCAGTGTTGGTCTGGATGATGACTTTATCGGCGGCAACAACCAGGGCATGGGCGGCACCGCCAACCCCACCGGCCTGGATGAGCTGGTACGCCGTATGGAGAACAACGAGTTCGACATGATCGCCGTGGGCCGCGCGTTGCTGCAGGATCCGAACTGGTTGCAGAAGGTGAAGGAAGGGCGAGAGGAAGAGATAGTGCCGTTTACCAAGGAAGCATTGGCAAGCCTGAGCTAAAGGCTTTCCCAGCCCCGTAGTTATTGTTTCAGCAGCACCGCTGCCGGGTGGCTCTTTGTGAGACACGCCGTAAACCCATCCATGGGGGCTCGGCTGCGGCCGTCCTGGCCGCAGACGGTCTCACAAAGAACCACCCGGCATCGATGCTTTCGCATCTACGTTCTGCGTACTACCGGCCTAAATCAAACTGAAGGCCAGTTAAATTCCACCGGCCACAGATTTTGCGAAGCCTGATCGTAGGTATCCCACAATTGCTGAAAGGTTTTGCCTTCAACCGGATGCTCGGTATCCGGAGCCAGTTCGGATAACGGTAACAACACAAACGCATTTTTGAGAATCTCACCCCGCGGCAGATGAACACCATCCACTTCGCCGGTGAGATCATCAAACGTCAGGATATCGATATCCAGGGTACGCGCGCTGAACTTTGGCCCACTGCGCACTCGCCCGTTGTCATCTTCGATATTGCGCAGCTTCAGGGAAAGCTCGCCGACAGAAAGGTCGGTTTCGATGGCAGCGACCAAGTTGTAGAAGTTGTCGCCGTCGAAGCCAACCGCTTCGCTTTCGTACACCTGCGACATTTTCAGATCGCCAAATGCTTGCACCAGTGCGTCGAGACCGGCGCTCAGGTGTTTTTCACGATCGATATTACTGCCGAGACTCAGGTAGACGGTCGCCATGGTTCAGGCCTCCGCGCTTTGTTTGCTACCGCGCTCACTGGATCCCCCGCGCTCGCCGCGCTCTATTACCACGCCCACATCGCGGGCGCCGCGCACGGCGCCGGGCTTGGACAGGCGCAGTCGCAACCAGCTTACCTTGAACTCTTTACGCACAATGTCCGCGGCCTGTTCGGCCATGGTTTCCACCAGCAGAAATTCGCTACCCTCGATAAACGCAATCAGGCGTTTGGCCACGGCCTTGTAGTTGAGAGTGTGCTCGATATTGTCGGTGCGGGCAGCCTCGCGAATATCGAAGGCCATTTCCAGGTCCAGGCTGACGGTCTGGCGAACTTCCCGTTCCCAGTCGTAAATGCCGATAATGGTGTCGACCTTGAGATCGCGGATATAAACGATGTCCAAAAGCTGTCTCCTTTTATTCCGCTGCTATTTTTTTTGAGAAGAGTTGTTTTGCGCCGCGGTTGCATCGAGGGCGCCGGTCAATTCGGTCAGAGGCCAACGGGGGCGTACATCTATATCCAGTCCGGTGCGCTGTCCGGCCTTCAGCCGCAGGCAACCAGCGTAGGCAATCATGGCACCGTTGTCGGTGCAGAATTCCTGGCGCGGGTAGTACACGCTGCAGCCGTCCTCGGCGAGGCGCGCTTCCAGGCGCTGGCGCAGTAGTTTATTCGCCGACACGCCACCGGCGATTACCAGGGTTTTGCGCTTTGCTTGCTTGAGCGCACGGCGACATTTGATAACCAGTGTGTCCACCACCGCTTCCTGGAATGCCGCGGCGATATCCGCGCAGGTCTGCTCATCCGGCAAACCATCTTCCAGAGCGTGCTTCTGAACGGTGGTGAGGGTAAAGGTTTTCAGGCCCGAGAAGCTGAAATCGAGGCCGGGTCGGTCGGTCATCGGACGCGGGAAGGTAAACCGCAGCGGGTCACCCTTTTCCGCCAGTGCCGCAAGGCGCGGGCCGCCGGGGTAATCGAGATCCAGCATCTTGGCGGCCTTATCGAAGGCTTCGCCGGCCGCATCATCCAGGGATTCTCCCAGCAGCTCGTACTGGCCCAACCCCTGTACGTCCACCAGCTGGGTATGGCCACCGGAAACCAGCAGCGCCACGAATGGAAACTCTGGCGGATTGTCTTCCAGCATGGGCGCGAGCAGGTGACCTTCCATATGGTGAACGCCGATGGCCGGCACACCCCAGCCGTAGGCAATGGCGCGACCGGCACAGGCGCCTACCATCAGGGCACCGATCAGGCCGGGGCCGGCGGTATAGGCGACGCCATCGATCTGTTCCGGCTTGGTGTTGCTTTGCGCCATTACCTCGCGCACCAGCGGCAGCAGTTTGCGCACATGGTCGCGACTGGCCAGTTCCGGCACCACACCGCCGTAATCGGCGTGCAGTTTCACCTGACTATAAAGAGTGTGACCGAGCAGCCCCTGTTCACTGTCGTACAGGGCGACGCCGGTTTCATCACAGGATGTTTCTATGCCGAGTACTCGCACGGTGCCGGATACTTCCTCAAAAATTGCCTCAAAAACTGCCAATTAACCGGGTTGACCACAAAAACGGTCACATTGCCGATTCGGACCCGGTCGCGGGGGCGCTATCATACTCTCAGACGGACCAGAAATCCGCCGCACGGCCAGGCTGGCGGGGGAAATCAGGACTATATTTACCTGCCTTTCCACCGACCCCGCTGCCCTGTGGCCCGCATATTACTCACGTGATCTTCGGGGTCACAGTTGATTGACGGGTTTAGGTCCGCAAGGCTTGCGAAGGCCAAATCATCTGTATAGAATTTGCGCCCTCGCTGTGAACCGGCCTCCGGCCTGATCTGCGAGATCAACGTTAGCCGGATAGGCCCCGCCAGTTCCACACGAGCCATGCTCAATGGATTCTGGCCGAGAGAAACAATTTTACAGGTAATCTAATGCCATCAGTACGCATCAAAGACAACGAGCCATTTGACATCGCTCTGCGCCGCTTCAAGCGCTCCTGCGAGAAAGCCGGTGTACTCTCCGAAGTACGTCGTCGTGAGTTTTACGAGAAGCCCACTTCCGTTCGCAAGCGCAAGGCTGCTGCCGCTGTTAAGCGTCACGCCAAAAAACTGCAGCGCGAAAACCGCAAGTTCCAGCGTCTCTACTGAGTTTTACCGGGCTTAAGTCCGGTCTCTCGCTCACAGCACGCTGACGCGAACGCGGTTCGCAATCTGAAACGGCGCCCGAGGCTACCTCGCGCGCCGTTTTCTATTTCTGGGACCCTTTCAGCAACTCTCAGAAATTCTGCCACTTCAGCAGCACCCCTGCAGGCGCTATGCTTAGCCGCCTGAAACCGAATTCTTACTTCCGCAACCAGAACGGACGACACCCGATGAGCACACTCAAGGAAACCCTCTCCGCCGCCACCAAAGACGCCATGAAGAACCGCGACAAAGCGCGCCTGGCGACTCTGCGACTGATCAATGCGGAGGTTAAGCGGGTAGAGGTGGACGAGCGTATCGAGCTGGACGATGCGCGCATCCTGGCCCTGCTGGACAAGATGACCAAGCAGCGCCGCGACTCCATCACCCAGTACGAAAAGGCGGGCCGTCCGGAGCTGGCGGAAGTGGAGCAGCAGGAAATTGACGTGATTCAGGATTTCCTGCCGGAGCAGTTGTCCGAAGCCGAGATTCAGGAAATCGTCACCGCCGCGGTCAAAGAGACCGGCGCCAGCAGTATGGCGGATATGGGCAAGGTAATGGCACTGGTTAAACCCCAGGTTCAGGGCCGTGCCGATATGGGCGCGGTCAGCAAGTTTGTAAAAGCTTCTTTCTAACCGAGCTTTTATGGCAGGCAAGATCCCGCAGTATTTTATCGACGATCTGTTGGCCCGCGCCGACATAGTTCCGGTCGTCGATAGCCGGGTCAAACTGCGCAAGACAGGGAAAAACTATTCCGCCTGCTGCCCATTTCACGACGAAAAAACCCCCTCTTTCACCGTAAGCCCGGACAAGCAGTTCTATTACTGCTTCGGCTGCGGTGCCAGCGGCAATGCGGTCGGCTTCCTCATGGAATACGACCGCCTGCCCTTCCCGGAAGCGGTCGAAAAACTCGCCGCCAGCCTCAGCCTGGAAGTCCCGCGGGAAAAACTCGACGCAGGCCAGGTCAAGCGCCAGCAGGAGAGCCAGTCGCTCTACCAGCTGACCGAAAAGGCCGCCAACTTTTACCGGGAAAAACTCAGGGACCACAAGGTCTCCACCCCGGCCATCACCTACCTGAAAAACCGCGGCCTGTCCGGCGCCGTGTGCAAGGAATTTGGCATTGGCCTTGCCCCTCCCGGCTGGGACAACCTGCTTAACCAGCTGGGCACCAGCTCGGAAAAGGCAGAACATCTGGAGCTGGCAGGTCTCGCCATCCGCCGCCAGGACAGCGACGGCTCCGTCAATCAGAGAGAGGGGGGAAAGGTCGAACCGGGCAAGCGCCACCACTACGACCGCTTCCGCAACCGCATCATGTTCCCGATCCGCGATCAGCGCGGGCGCACCATCGCGTTCGGCGGCCGGGTGCTGGGGGACGACAAGCCCAAATATCTGAACTCCCCGGAAACCCCGATCTTCCACAAGGGCCGTGAGCTCTATGGACTGTGGGAAGCGCGCCAGGCCAACCGCGAGCTGAAACGGCTGATCGTGGTGGAAGGCTATATGGACGTGGTGGCCCTGGCCCAGTTCGATATCCGCTGCGCCGTCGCCACTCTAGGCACCGCCTGCGGTGAAGACCATATCCAGCTGGCCTTCCGCCACACCCAGGAACTGGTGTTCTGCTTCGACGGCGACAAGGCCGGCCGCACCGCCGCCCGCCGCGCCCTGGAAGCGGCACTGCCGCATATGCAGGACGGCCGCAGCCTGCGCTTTCTGCTGCTGCCGGAAGGGGAAGATCCGGACACCCTGGTGCGCCAGATTGGCGGCGAGCGCTTCGACAAACTGATCGACGAACAGGGCCGCCCGCTGGAGGACTTCCTGTTCGACCTGCTGGGCGAGGGCATCAATATCCAGACCATGGACGGCCGCGCGCGCCTGTCCAAGGCCGCCGCCCCGCTGCTCGACCTGCTGCCCAAAGGCGTCTACCGCCAGCTAATGTTCCAGCAACTGGCGCGGCGTACCGGTCTCGAGCAGGACATGCTGGAAGAAATCATCGCCGCGGAAAAAGCCCGCAGTGCCGAACTCGCCCGCCAGGCCCAGCCCGCGCCAAAACCGGCGCAGAAGCAGGCCCCCAAGCCGGCCGCTGCAACCGCACCAACTGGCGAATTGCCTCCGCCCCTTTTCGGCGACGAAGCGCCCCCCGCGGAAGCCTACGACGGCCCACCGCTCGATTACGAATACGACCAGGGCCCACCCGATTACCCGGACGATACGACCGCGAGCACGCTGCCGCGCCGCCGCAGCGGCCAGTACCGCCTGCCCGCCGAGCGCATGCTGATCGCCCTACTGCTCCACCACCCCCAGCTTGCGGAGTTGATCGACGACAGCAGCCGCTTCGGCGACAGCCACGACGCCGATCTGCAATTGTTCGGCGAGATCCTGCAGGTCCTGCACAAGAACCCCGGCCTCAATAGCAATCAGCTATTCGGCCGTCTAATGAACCTGGAAAGCAAGGAAGCCAGAGAGCTGCTGCCCCGCCTCGCCATGAGCCACCCGATCATCGGCGGCCAGGGCCAGGTGCTGGAATACGACCCGCACACCGAATTCAGCGACTGCCTGCGTACCCTCGATATCGCGGCGGAACGCCAGCGCAAGCGCGGCCTGCTGGACCAGCTCAAGACCAACGGCAACCAGCTGAGCGCCGAGCAACTGGCACTGCTGGCGCAGTTTCGCCCGAAGAAAGACTAAAGCCGAAGCGAAGGTGCCGATACCGGGTATACCTTTGTGAGACCTTCACCGCCATGGATGGCGGTGCAGAGCCCCCAGGGACGGGTTCACGGCGTGTCTCACAAAGGTATACCCGGTAGCGGCGCTGCCACAAAAGCAATTCAAAACTACCCCTTGAAATCCCATGCGCCATCACCATATAGACTGACCCGCCGCCCAAAGCGGCTGGAAGCCAAAGACAAGCGCGCCCGGACGCCCTGAACCACGCCTTCTGCCTTGACAGTCACAGTGGTTATTGCTATCGCAAATACGCTATAATCCCGCGTCTTTGTCCGACGAAAAGCCCAGACAAAAGTCCCGATTATCAATCCCCAGAATTCAGGGTTGTGCATGACCGACAAAACCCAGCAGCAAAAGACCACCTCCCGCATTCGCGAACTGATTGCCCGCGGCAAAGAGCAGGGCTATCTCACCTATGCGGAAGTGAATGACCACCTGCCGGAGGACATCTCCGATCCCGATCAGGTGGAAGACATCATCGGCATGATCAACGACATGGGCATCAAGGTGTTTGAACAAGCACCGGATGCCGAAGAACTGTTGATGGCCGAAGGCGACAGCTCCGCCGACGAAATCGCCGCCGCCGAAGCCGCCGCCGCGCTTGCCGCCGTAGAATCCGATGTGGGCCGCACCACCGACCCCGTGCGCATGTACATGCGCGAAATGGGTACCGTGGAACTGCTTACCCGCGAGGGCGAGATCGCTATCGCCAAGCGTATCGAAGAAGGCCTGCGTGAACTGATGGCCGCCCTCGCCTACTGGCCGGGCGCGGTGCAGCAGATCATCGACGAGTACGCACTGATCGAAAAAGAAGAGCGCCGTATCCCCGACGTGATCGCCGGCTGGCTCGACCCTGCCGACGAAGTGCCCCCGGGTGCCCAGGCCGGCCAGGCTGCCGAAGCCAAGAAAGCCGAAGAAAAAAAGGACAGTGACGAAGAGTCCGACGGCGACGATGACGATGACGACGATTCCTCTGAGGAAGAGGAAAACGTCGGCGGTATCGATCCGGAAGAACTGGCCGAGCGCATGAATGCACTGATCGCCGCGCAGAAGAAAGCCGATGCCGCGGTGAAGAAGCACGGCCGCGACTCCAAAGAGGCCGGCGAGGCCATGGAAGCCGTGGGCGACGTATTCCGCTTCTTCAAACTGGCTCCGCGCCAGTTCGATCCGCTGTACAACGCCGTTCGCAGCATCCTCGACGACGTGCGCGCGCAAGAACGCCTGGTGATGAACCTGTGCATCAAGCGTGCCCGTATGCCGCGCAAGACCTTCATCAAGGAGTTCCCCGGCAACGAAACCAATCTTGACTGGATCCCCGCGATCATCAAGAAAAAGCGCGATTACTCCGACGCCCTGCGCCAGGTCGTCGACGAGATCCAGCGCGCCCAGCGCAAACTGCAGCAGGCTCAGGACAAAGCCCAGTTGGACGTCGGCCAGATCAAAGAGATCAACCGCCGCATGTCCATCGGTGAGGCCCGCTCCCGTCGCGCCAAGAAAGAAATGGTCGAGGCCAACCTGCGTCTGGTTATTTCCATCGCCAAGAAGTACACCAACCGCGGCCTGCAGTTCCTGGACCTGATTCAGGAAGGCAACATCGGCCTGATGAAGGCGGTGGACAAGTTCGAATACCGTCGCGGTTACAAGTTCTCCACCTACGCCACCTGGTGGATTCGCCAGGCGATCACCCGCTCCATCGCAGACCAGGCGCGTACCATCCGTATTCCGGTGCATATGATTGAGACCATCAACAAGCTCAATCGGATCAGCCGCCAGATGCTGCAGGAGATGGGCCGCGAGCCGACCCCGGAAGAGCTGGGCGAGCGCATGGAAATGCCGGAAGACAAGGTGCGCAAGGTCCTGAAGATCGCCAAAGAGCCGATCTCCATGGAAACGCCGATCGGTGACGATGAAGACTCCCACCTGGGCGACTTTATCGAAGACCAGAACCAGTCTTCGCCGATCGACACCGCGACTTCCACCGGTCTGCACGATGCCACTCGCTCCGTGCTGTCCGGACTGACCGCACGGGAAGCCAAGGTACTGCGCATGCGTTTCGGTATCGACATGAACACCGACCACACCCTCGAGGAAGTGGGCAAACAGTTCGACGTTACCCGTGAGCGTATCCGTCAGATCGAAGCCAAGGCGTTACGCAAGCTGCGTCACCCCTCGCGCTCCGAACACCTGCGTAGCTTCCTCGACGAGTAAGCCTTGTTACTCGGTCTATAATGAAAAAGCCCGGCTCGCCGGGCTTTTTTGTGGATGTCGGAATTATTACAAACCGATGAAGCCACTTGAATCAACGCGCGCCTCACGCAAAACTCATGTAAACATTGGGAGATTTTCAGAGAGCAATGGAAGAGCAGTTTGTGAATAAGCCCGGCAAAACCGGTATTTCCCGCCTGATCGATGCCACCGAATATTCCCGCCAGGGTCTGATCGCCACCTGGCGCAACGAGGCCGCCTTCCGCCAGGAAGTCTCCCTCGCTATTTTCCTGATTCCCGCCGCCATCTGGCTCGGCGAAACTGGTGTCGAGCGCGCATTGCTGATTGGTGTCACCATGCTGGTGATGATTGTCGAGCTGTTGAACAGTGCCGTGGAAGCGGTGGTGGACCGCGTCGGCCCGGAAAAACATCCCCTGTCCAAAATCGCCAAAGATACCGGCTCCGCCGCGGTATCCATTTCCCTGCTGCTGTGGATAAGTACCTGGGCCTGTATTCTGCTTCCCCGCTGGCTCACCTGAATCCATCGCTGAGAATGAACAAATGCCTGTAACCACCACGCGGGTTACAGGCGGGTGACGAGGCAGGATTGCCCGTCAATATTCGCGACCAATTGCCGCGGCCCGCGGCAGACACTCCCCCTCCGGCCTAGACTTCTGGTACCCGAGTACCACCCGGGACATCCCCAATAGAGCGCAACGGATCTGCGCTTAGCAATAATATTCAGGGACGGAAGCATGTCGACTCTTCGACTGGCCCGCGGCGTCTTCGCCCGCGCCAAAACCCCATTGATTACCCCGCTGGCCCTCTTCAGTGCGCTCTTGTCACCTTTGCTCCACGGGCAGGTAGTGCTGGGGAGCGGTGACGATTCCTACACCCTTACCAGCAGCCACAACGCCAGCCGCATCGCCGGCGCGCTGATCGACGGCGGACAAGGGTTCGACACCCTGACGCTTCACAACGTCACCCTGCAAAACCCCTCGCGCCTGCAGCACTGGGAGTCGATACAGCTGCAAAGTAGTGCGCAACTGACACTGGACACCCCACTGGTGCTCGGTGACAGCGGCGGCCATCCGGGCCACCTGCAGGTTGACAGCAGCAGCACCCTGCTGCTCCCCTACTTCAGTGGCACTCTCGCACCGTACGATTCACAGTCGGTAACCCTGACCAACCACGGGTTTATCGACATGCGCGGCAACACCGCCAATCGTCTGACAATCCATGGGGACTACCGGGGTAGCGGCACCATCCATATGGATATGGTGGCGGAAGGAGATGACAGCCTCGCCGATCGACTGGTACTGCACGGCGGCCACGCCAGTGGACACACCCGGCTGATATTCAATCGTCTCGCCGGCCACGGCGCCGAAACCCAGGACGGCATCCTTGTGGTAGAAGCCCTGAGCGGTGCCACCACCAGCCACAACGCATTTTTCATGAACGGCTCGGTGTCCGCCGGCCCCTATGAATACTTCCTGTTCCGCGGCGCCAGCTCCCCGGAAGACGCTGACAACTGGTACCTGCGCTCCACCATACTCCCCGGCGATAACAACGCTGCCCCTCAAGGCATCGAAGAGTCCTACGACGTATTGGCCTTCACCAGTGCCGACCGTATTTCCATGGGCAGTGCGAGCCCGGCGCCAGCTTCCCAGGTCAGTGCCATCAACACGCTAGCGGCACAGCCGGGCGATGCACCGGTGCGTATCTACCGCCCGGAAATCCCGCTTTATGCTCAGGCAAAATCCCTGGCGCGCCTCACTTCCCTGCAGGAAATCGGCAGCTACCACAAACGACGCGGTGAGCAGCGCAGCTGGTTTGACGGGATCAACGACGACTGGATTCGCGTGCATCATATGCGCGCCGACTACCACTGGCGCGGCGATATCGACAACCGCTTTGACGGCGACATCAGCGGCTTCCAGCTCGGCACCAACCTCTGGTCCGCCCCTACCTGCACCGGCGGCGCCCGGGAAATGGGTGTGTTTGCGGGCTCCACCCGCGCCAGTGGTGACGTAACCGGCTTCGCCCGCGGATTCAACGATTACAGCGCCGGCCACAACCAGCTCACCAGCCACCATCTCGGCTACTACTTCAACGACTACCGCCCGGACATGGGCTACTTCGATTTCACCGCCAAAGTGGCCTACCTCAAGCTCGACAGCGAATCGTCCCGCGGCGTTGGCGATACCATTACCGGTCCACAGCTCACCCTGTCCGCGGAAAAAGGCTTCACCTGGCAGGCCACCGACGCCTTCAATCTTGAGCCGCAATTACAGGTTGTGGTCAATTACAGCAACCTGAGCGCCTTCGACGACGGTATCTCCCTGGTAGAGCCGGATATGACCCCGGAGGCCAACTTCCGCGCCGGTATTCGCGGTTACAACGTGGACAGCCAGTGGCTGGATGGCAACCTGCGCTTCTACCTGTTCGGCAACGTCTGGCACACCCTCGGTGGCAATGACCAACTGCTTTTTGATCTGGAGATACAGACCAACCTGGACCGGCAGGCCACCTGGGGAGAAATTGGCGGGGGCGTGGTGTTAATGGAGAGCGAGTACGGCAGCGCCTTCCTGAATGTGGGCTACCAGCGCTCCCTGGACGACCTGAACTGGTCCGGCAGCAACGCCAACCTGGGCTTCAACTGGGCCTGGTGAAGAATCTGGCGCAACGCAGGAGCCGCGCCAGAGCGTTGATTTCACGGAAAAAATCGAGTACTTTGCCATCCCGCTCGCAGGTCCCTGCGAGCACCTGTGGGGGCCTTTAGCTCAGTTGGTTAGAGCATCCGACTCATAATCGGCAGGTCCTGGGTTCAAGTCCCGGAAGGCCCACCATATTTACCCCGAGCTTTTCACTTCGAACCCGTCGGATGCCGACTCACCTCTCTACCCGAAAACGGGCAGGTCCTGGGTTCAAGTCCCGGAAGGACCATATTTACCCCAAGCTTTTCACTTCGAATCCGTCGGATGCCGACTCATCTCTCTACCCGAAAACCGGGCAGGCCCTGGGTTCAAGTCCCGGAAGGCCCACCATATTTACCCCAAGCTTTTCACTTCGAATCCGTCGGATGCCGACTCATCTCTCTACCCGAAATCCGGGCAGGCCCTGGGTTCAAGTCCCGGAAGGCCCACCATTTTTTCTTACTTTCCCCCTTCTCTCCTGCGCCCTTACCATCTATCTCGCTCACGCAAATTGAGATTACTATCTCTCGAAAGTATTCAAAGACACAGCGGGGCCAGCCCAATGACCGAGCATAAAATCTTTTCCATGCCCTTCGCCAAGGTCTACCCCATGTATATCCAGAAAGCCGAACGGAAAGGGCACACAAAAGCCGAGGTGGATGAGATTATCTGCTGGCTGACCGGTTACGACGCCGCTGGCTTGCAGCAACAGGTCGATCAGGAAAAGGACTTCAAAACCTTCTTCGCCGAGGCACCTGCAATGCATCCGAATATTGCGCTGATCAAGGGCGTGGTATGTGGCGTTCGGGTAGAGGAGGTGGAGGATCCACTGATGCGAAAAATCCGCTACCTGGACAAGCTGGTGGATGAGCTTGCCAAGGGCAAGGCGATGGAAAAAATCCTGCGCCGCTAGGCCGGCACAGGATTTTCAGGTTACCCGCTTACTGCTGCGGCAAGCGGTTTACAGCGGGCGCGCAACCAGCGCCAGTTCGGCATCCTGCTGCAGTACGGCCCACCACTGGTTTGGCGCCGCCGGGTCGATGCCCACCAGGGGCTGCTCTTCACAACCCGCGACACGCTCCGGTGCGCTGTCGAGGAAGCTGTCCTGCCACGAAGCCTCCACCACACACATGGGCTCGGCCAGGGGCAACCATTCGGTGCCAGCGCGCATGGACAGGATCAGACTTTCATCCGCGCTCTCCGGACCGGTAAAGTCCAGCACATAGCGGTCGGATACGGCAGTGCCGAGATCCCAGGACTGGCTGGCGGTTTCCGGCAGTACCACCGGAGGTTTCTCGCCGCCATCCGGGCGGCTCATGGGCAGTCCGCTGTCTGCCTGAATATCTTTCAACACGCCGTAGTCGTCCTGATAAACACCGGTCTGATTCTGCGTGCCGCTGACGATCAGGATGTCCGATGCGGTTTCATCCGTGGCGGCAAGCCAGCTCAGGGTGACATGCTCCTTCAGATCGATGGTGGTTTCCGGAATGATCAGCTCGTCATTTTCGTAGTCCGGCGCGGCACGCAGCGGGCTGTTCAGGTTCGGCGTCCAGTTTTCGTGATACTGGTACAACCACTGATAGGCAAGGCGCATCAGGTCGTTGAGAGATTCCGCGCGGGACAGTCCCGGGGTAAAGCCCATATCCCGGGTGCGGGTGTCGGTGCGATTGAAGGTCTGGTTGCGGCCGCCCATCAATTTCGCATAGCCACCCTGTGGTGCCAGACATTCGTTAGTGCGGTACTCCGGCTGCAACACCAGCGCGGAGCGAGTGCCTTCGGGAATCGCATCCGGATAGATCACTGTTTCGCAGCGATTGGTGGTGCGGGAGAAATGGTCTCCCAGTTTCCAGTCTGCATCGAAGGCATAGGACGCATCATTACCTTTGGCCGTGTGTGGGGCAAAGTAGGATACGTAATCCACACGCGGGCCCTGGAAAGTGAGGATGGACGAGTTTACGTCGTAGGCCTCGGAACCACTGGAGTAGGTGGCGTTTTTCTGGGACACGATCATCTGCACCAGATCGCGCTCGCCGTAGCGGAACTCATAACCTTTATAGGATGCATTGCCCGCGATAATTTGGGTGTACACGTCCATACGGTAATTGCCACCGGCGGGGGTAGAACTGGAAGGCAGGGTGTTGAGTGCGGTCTTGGCGGAGATGATGGAGCGCTGGTACTGGTGCTCGTGGCCCTGCACATAAATCACATCGTGGTCGGCAAAGAACTCGCGAATCTGCGGCTGCACCTGGTAAACCCAGTTATCGTCCTTGGTACCTTCAACGATCTGCTCGCGGGTCTGACCATACTTGGCGCCGATCAGTCCATCGTGGCTTGCGACCACAATGTGGTCCACGTTTTCCTGTTGTTCATAGACCACCTGTTTGATCCATTCAAACGCAATCGGCAGGTTGTAATAGGCGAGGCCGATCACCAGAACATTCTCACGCACCACGTAATAGTTGACCCACTCGTAGCCCGGCATATGCACCGCGTCCGCGGGGATGAAGTCTCGCATATTCTCGATCCACTCGACGGTATAGGCATAACTGGTTTCGTGATTGCCCATCACCGGCAGGAACTCAATGCCTTTTTCTGCATAGGCATCGGCGATGGAGCGCCACTCCGCGAACTCGACTTCAGAACCGTGATCGGTGAGGTCACCGAGCGCGAGCACCATATCCACATCGTTCGCTTGCTGGTGCTTCAGCAATTCTCCCATCGGGTGCAGTGATACGTGTGCCTGGCCTTCACTATCGGTTCCGCCCTGGGTGTCCGGCAACAGACCTATACGAAATACCGGTGCGGGAGGTGTGCTTTCCTCGGCCGCCTCCTCCTCATCGGTCTCGGGTTCAGTCTCCGGTTGCTCATTGACCTCTTCCGGGGTAGTTGGCGTATTGGAACTTCCGCTGCCGGAATCACAGCCGGACATCAGGTTCGTAAATACCACCAGCAGAAGAGCTGGCAGGATGAAATTTGATTTAAACAAGTGACCCCCACTTACATTCGCTTCAATTTATTGGATTTTCAAAAACCACAGGCTTTCGAGAAGATCGCGCCGTATTGAAGCGAGAGAAGGTGAAGGTTTAGCTTCTGTTAGATGAACTTTTTACATTACGAATTGGACAAATTCCTACAATTCAACCGTGAAAATTATGCTAGGGAAAGCCACGGAATTAGCCTGCCGGACGCTCGCGCAGACGCAGAATGGCAAGCGTAATCAGCGTGAAGGCGAGTACAGGAAATGAAGTCCACAACACGGTATTCCAGCCAAAGGCACTCAGAATTCCTCCCGAGGCAAAGGACCCCACGGCCATTAGCCCGAAAACCATAAAATCGTTCGCCGACTGGACACGTGTTTTCTCCTCTTCATCGTGACACTGAAGCACCAGTGCCGAAGCACCGAGAAAACCGAAGTTCCAGCCGAGCCCGAGCAAGATCAATGTCCACCAGAAATGGGACACATCCATCCCGAAAAGCCCGACCGCCGCAGAAATTCCGATCAGTAACAGACCAACCATCATCACCTGCTCCGCACCGAAGCGCGCGATCAGTTTTCCAGTAAAAAAACTCGGCGCGAACATCGCAATAACATGCCACTGCAGGCCGAGATTTGACGACTCGGTGGAGTGCCCATGCATATGCATGGCCAGGGGGGCTGCGGTCATCAGAAAATTCATCAAGGTGTAGGAGATAGCACCACAGGCAACGGCCGCGATAAATTTCGGCTGTTTCAGAATGATTCGCAGCGGGCGCCCACCACTGCGCACCTGGCCGCTGGGTCGCGGCAGTTGCACCCCGAGAAGAATGACCGCGCAAAGGGCCGCGACGCCCGCTTGTGCGTAAAACGTTGCGACGAACATGGGCTCTGGCAATAGATGCATGGTCCAGTTGACCAGCTGCGGCCCCACCACTCCAGCCGCCACACCGCCGGCCATTACCAGTGAAAGCGCCTGTGCCTTGCGCGCAGGCGCCACACCGTCGGCCGCGGCAAACCGAAAAGAAAGAACAACCGCCGCATAGGCGCCGCCCAACAGGGTGGAAAGGCAGTACAGCCAGAATCCGGTCACCTCACCGATCATGACCGCAATCACCGCAACCAGGCCCGCCAGGACGCCGGCGCCGGAACCAATCAAAAATGCCGCACGCCGCCCATAGCGACCGGCAATGACACCGGCCGGCAGGGTACACAGCGTCATCCCCACCACAAATAGGGTCAGCGGAAGAGTGGCGAGAATTGGCAGCGGTGCCAGCGTATGACCAACAATGCCGCCTACCGCGTAGGGCACAATCGAGTTGGCCCCAGCCAGGGCCTGGGCGATGGCTAGCCGCCAGGTATTGCTGCGTTGAACGCGCGCACTTAAGAGCGGTGACGACTCGTACGGGGTGGAACTGGCAGCTTGCATTTTTGGGTACTCAATATACGTGCGGTAGGCGGCGTGGAAAATCGCTTCAGGTTACTGGAAGCGCTCGCGCACAACCCCTTTCAGTTTCGCCGCAGGGATGGTCAATTCAATCTCACCCATGGAATAGGGCCCCAGGGCATACACCCCATAGAGCAAAACCAGGCCATCTTCCGTCAGCCGAAAGTCTTCGGTACGGCTAAACGGCCAGTTCTGCAGAAAGTCTTCGTTCACCTGTTGGGTTTCCAGCCATTGCCCGTGTGCAACTTCTGCCAGTTTCCAGAAGGCGCTCTCCTGGCCAGACACGAGTACATCGTTCAGCGTCAATTGCGAGTCATTCGCAAGGTCCCAGTTCAGCCAGCGGCTGACCGGCATACCGTGTGCACCGCCGCTATACAGATAGCTGTCAATTTCAATGGTCACTACATCGCCGCGGCGCGCCAGCTGCTTTGCGTTCCCGGTCAGCTGCCACTGGGCGGCCGATGCTATGGTCACGGCGGCGGCATCGTCGAGAAACTTCTGCGCCACCATTTCCAGGGACTCAAGGGGGGCATCGGGCGATTCACCGGTGCCCTGCAACTGGGTGAGCATCTGCCGATAGATCGCATCGTTCATTGACGCCTGACCGGAAAACGCTTCCCACTGAATTGCCACAGATGCACATTTATCCGGTGATGTGCAGTCGGGCTCGAGCATCTCCAGCGATCTCACCTGGGATTCCAGCTTGGCGGGTACCGCAGACTGCTCTTGCCCGCGCTCACAGGCACTCAGGCCGAACGCAAGGATGAGAGCCAATACCACTGAGCCGCTGACGCGCAATCTATGTGGCGGGAATTCAAACAACATACATTCTCCGTACTGGTTTGATATAGGAAAAGTGCACAGAGCATATGTAGCCACGATCTCTCTCGCAAGCGACTTTATCGTGTTAAAGTAAGCGGTTCGATTGGCGCGACCCGGCAAAACACAGAACCTCCGGAGCTTTGGCTTGATCACTTTTACCCACAAGAACATCCAGCAGATGGCCGACGGAGGCAGCTTTGCCCGCGGCGAAGACTACTTCGCACGGGGGCGGGTACTTGAGGCCTATTACGACCCAGAAACCGAAACATTTCACGGGCGGGTCAAAGGGTCGGCCCGCTACGTTTACCGGGTGGAGCTGGATGTCGATCGCGGCCGACTTGTGGGCCTCTGCTCCTGTCCGGTCGGCCTGAATTGCAAACACGCGGTCGCCACAGCACTGGCACTTCTGGAAGAGGACGCGGCTCAGGAATCCGCACCGCTACCGCCGAAATCTCCCGGGCAGCAGCTTTTCCCGGCGTGGCAACAGTGGCTTGAACAGTTGCCAGCGGCTCCGCGCACCGAAGTTCTGCCTCTGCAGCACGGGCAGCATTACTTGCTCTATGTGCTTGAACGGAACACCCAGGGAAAACTGCAGCTTTCCACAAAAAAGGGCTATCTGAAAAAAGATGGCAGCTGGAGCCAACTGCGCTACTTTAATCAGGAGAGTACCCGCCTCGGCTGGAATCGTCCCAGCCACCTGCTGGACGAAGATGTCACCATCCTGCAGCTTCTCCCGCGCATCAACGCCAGTGGCCGCTTGGGGTTAGTGGGTGAGGAGGGACGACGCGCGCTGAGCTACCTGCTCGACAGCAACCGATTTTATTTTGAAGATGAACTGATCCGCCGCGCCCCCGCGCGGGAACTCAGCTGGCACTGGCGCGAAAATGACGATGGCAGCCGACAGCTGCAGGCGCAACTCGACGGTGCGGGTGACGCAGATAACTGGCAACTGTTGCCGGTCAGTCCCCCCTGCTATCTCGACACGGAAAATTCGGCACTTGGGGATATTGCCTCACCATTGCCCACCGGCCAGCTGATTCACTTACTAAACATGCCGGCCGTCTCCGCCGATGACGTTGGCCTGATGTCTGTTGAGCTCCGCCAGCGAATCCCACAGCCACAGCTTCCACTTCCCGTCGAGCCAAAGCTCACTCGTATCGACAGTTTTATTCCGCACATTACACTGGTGGGCTGTGACTTTGATCACTACAAACTCCCTGCGCTTAAACTGCACTTCGACTACGGTGGCTTTGCTCTCGCCGCCCCCTACAGTATTGACTATACAGGGCAGGAGATTACCCGGGAGCAGGGTGGCGATTATTTTCAAATCGTCCGCGACAGCGAGCGTGAAAATCAATGTTGCGATCAGATCTATGATCAAGGCCTGTATTTAATCCCCGAGCAACTCGGTGGCCAGGAAGAAATCTGGGTACTGGATGCCACCAAGCCAGAAAAGATATTTGAGCACTGGAGTGCACTGCTGCGCGATCAGATTCCTGAATGGCGAGCACAGGGCTGGGCGATCGAAACAGATCCCAGCTACCGCTTTGATATTTCCCGCGCGGAAATTTCGGTAGAACTGACCGATACCAACAGTAACTGGTTTGAGCTCGGCCTGGATCTGACACTACCCAATGGCCAACAGTGGCCGATTGTCGATCTTATTGAACAGTGGCTTGAACAGGATGCGCCGGAGCAACTCAGCATTATTGCCGATGGTGACTGGATCAGTGTCGACACGACGCCTCTGCAGAGCATTCGCGGCCTGCTACTGGATCTGCTGAAAGAGAAAAAGCTCGGCAAGCCCGTGCGCCTGCCGGCATTCCAGGCGGCGCAGTTTTCAGAGATCGAAGATCTCAATCAGCGCCACGCTCCCATCACCCAAAAGCTGATAGAAGACTTACAGGATTTCTCTGGCCTGCAGGCTGTGCCGGTACCCAAACACCTCAACGCCACCCTGCGACCCTATCAGCAGGACGGCCTCAACTGGCTGGGGTTTCTGCAGCGATACGGCTTTGGCGGTATTCTGGCGGACGATATGGGCCTGGGGAAAACCCTGCAGACGCTGGCGCTTGTTCAGCATATGAAAGAAACCGGGGCACTGACTAAGCCCGCCCTGGTAGTGATGCCCACCAGCCTCACCGGCAACTGGATACACGAAGCGGCACAATTCACCCCGCAGCTGAAAACTACCCTGATTCACGGCCCGGATCGAGACCGCGCATTCGATCAGATCAAAAACTGCGACCTAGTCATCACCACATATCCCTTGCTGGCGAGGGACCAGGCGCGCTATCGCAACCGGAAATTCAGCCTGTTGGTACTGGATGAAGCGCAGGCCATCAAAAATCCCACCACCAAGATTGCCGAATGTGTACGTCAGATCAATAGCGACACCCGACTGTGCCTGTCTGGCACACCACTGGAAAATCATTTGGGAGAGCTGTGGTCATTGATGGATTTCGTTCTGCCGGGATTGCTGGGCGGGCGCAAGACCTTCCAGCAGACTTACCGTACCCCGATTGAATCTCACGGTAATCACGATCGGCAAAAGGATCTCGCGCGCAAAGTACGCCCGTTTATGTTGCGGCGTACAAAATCGGAAGTTGTTGCCGAACTGCCGCCGAAAACAGAAGCCATTCAGTATGTGGAGCTGGGAAGTAAACAGCGCGCATTGTATGAAAGTGTGCGCATCAGTATGGAGAGACGCATCCGCGACCTGGTGGAACGCCAGGGTATGGGCAAAAGCCATATCGAGTTTCTCGACGCACTGCTGAAACTCCGCCAGACCTGTATCGACCCGCGCCTGGTCAAACTGGAGAAAGCCGCAGGGATCATGGAAAGCGCCAAACTCAACTGGCTCGAAGAGAACTTGCCGCAATTGCTGGAAGAAGGCCGCAGTATCCTCATCTTTTCCCAGTTCACCCAGGTGCTGAAGCTGATCGAGGAACAACTCTGCGCGCAGAAAATCGATTACACCAAACTCACCGGCCAGACCCGCAAGCGCCAGCAGGCCATCGACAGTTTTCAGAATGGCGAAGTGCGGGTTTTTCTGATCAGCCTCAAGGCCGGCGGTGCCGGCCTCAACCTCACCGCCGGCGATGTGGTGATCCACGTTGACCCCTGGTGGAACCCCGCCGTCGAAAACCAGGCCACCGACCGCGCCCACCGCATCGGCCAGGAGAAACCGGTGTTTGTGTACAAACTGGTGGCGGAAAATACCGTGGAGGAGCGCATTCACCAGATGCAAAAGCAGAAACAGGCGCTTGCAGATGCGTTGTTTGATGCAACAGGCAATAGCGGGTTACCAACTGACAAGGAAGAGCTGCTCGCGTTGTTATCCGCAGACCATTGATCTGCATCAATGGCCGTCTGGAGAGAGGACGCGAATCATTAAAATGAAGCGCTCAAACCAATACCAAAAAAGTCCACACCCGCATATTGCTCTACAAACTCGCGCGAGCGCCGCGCATAGTACGCACTCCAGCGATATCGGCCGGTAGGCACCATCAATCCTAGCTGCCACTCACCCAAATAGGATTCTTTCTCCACACTGTGGCTGTCCTTGAAGGTGTTTCCATCGAGGAAAATATCCCGCTGCACCAGCCGGAAATGCACATCAGAATACAAATACCAGCCACCAGGGGCACGCATGCCACTTTCCGGGCCAGAGGTCACCGGAGCCAACGCACTCACACCGAGACTGGATAACAGATCCCGTCCGATGCGCACCCCGGCACCGGACACCAGCGAGGTATTCACATTGCCGAGGTTGCCCCCGAGAGTGCCCGACAATTCAAGTTGCAAACCGCCGTCACCGAAGGGCCGAACATGCGCCCACTTGCGCGCATAACTCAATTGCAGGGTCGGCTCGTCGCGCAGCTGGTTGTCCCAGCCGCTGATATCGTAGGTGCGTAATAGCTCGTGGGTGGAACGCTGTGCCTGCTCGGCACCGGACGATGGGCCGACAATACCGGCAGAAATTTCGAAACGCTCCGCCACGCTAAACGGAGCCCCCGGATTCAGGTCTACGGATTGCAGAGCGCCACCCAGATACAGCCACCCGGCATAGGGACGGTCGTATTCCAGTAGCTCTGTTTCGAAAATTTCGAAGGGGGTAAAGATCGCCTGGCCGATAAAAAACTGCGAACTCAATTCGCGGTTTTGATAGTGGTCCGGCAACAGGGATTGAATCCACCCGGCGGGATTGTCGGCGGTATAAGAAAGCCTCAACCCCTGGGTGTAATCGGCGTCGTTTGTGCGACCAAATGAGTCATTTTCCAGCTGCAGGGAAACACTACCTGCAGTGGCCGTGGCGCCAGCGGAAGCAAGAATTAACGCACCCATCCATTGGGCACAATTTTGCCACCGTAACGAAGTTCCATTTCGCGTTATCTTTTTCACGAATGGATTTTAGGAGAGCGGTGGCGAAGCTCCAGAAATTCGGGTAGAGAGATGCGCCGGTCAATAAACCGGTCAGGTGGCTGCGATCACCTCACTGGCGCGCTTTCCAAAGCCAGGCCAGCGCGCCAATGAGCGAACCGAAAATTGTTCCCAATAAATGGCTGGATACCGCCACTTCTGCACCAATCATCTCCGCGGTCGCAGCACTGGGACCCGCGGTCAATTCCCACGCCACTTTCGCCCAGCAGCCAATCAACAACAGCGCGCCGGACCAGCGGCGCTGATACAGATCACTCAGTGCGCCAAAACAGAAGAGTCCGTGCAGAACCCCGGAAAGGCCGTAATAGATCTCCACACCCGGATAGCAGACCCACAGCCCAAGGCTGATCAATACGGCCAACAGTGCCGTCAAACCCAGGTACGCGGCGACCGGGCGCCGCCCAAGCAAAGCGCTCTGCCCAAACACAAACCACAGTGCCACCACGGCGGCGCCATTGAGCATCAGGTGCGCGAGGTTGGTATGCACCAGATGCCCGGACAGCAGACGCCACCACTGGCCGGAAGCCAGCAGGGCGCGGTCATACATAAACCAGTCGGGATGCAGGAACTGCAGATACTGCAGCAGAGCGCAGAGTATCAGTATCAGTACAGGGCCGCCGATACTGCCGGCCAGGGTTGCTCGGTCTATCTCAGGTCTCTCCCTTGTGCGCAGACGTTACCTGCGTGGTGTTACAGGTCTGAGCGCACTATGGGTGAAAAGCCATTACTTGGCAATTCCCCCGCCGACAGGCAAATGAGACCGATTATTCCTCTCCGGAAGCGGCGCTGAGATCCATCCGATACACCGCTTCCCCGCGCGGGTTTACGTCCAGCAGTCGCGCTTTCGGCAACTGTGCAGCGATGAATTGCGCCACGCGCTCGGTATCTGGAGCGCGGAATACGATCTCAAGATTCCCGCTGTCCTCCACCGGCACAAAGGACCAATTGCCATCCGCGGCCGGAGTAACCGGGCTGTTCGCGCGGATATAGTTGGCCAACACCTGGCGGTTGGTGTCTGGAGACTCGATCACAATGTGCTCCTCCCCGGTACCGGCAAACATGCCACCGCCCGCGCGGTAATTATTGGTGGCAACCAGAAATTGATCCTCAGCCGATACTTCCCGCCCCTGGTAGTGCAGGTTGACGATGCGCTCACCATCACTCACCTGAACACAGCTACGGCTGTAACGGGCCGGCTGCGTCACGTCGATCTGGTAGGTTACCCCATCAATGACATCGAAGTTGAAGCTGGGGAACCCGGTAAAATTCACCAGCTCCTGCCGCGCGCTGGAACCAGTGTCGATCTGATTGAATTGCGATGCCGCACACTCGAGCCACTGGGCAAGCTCTGCCCCCGATACTTTGACCGCCACCAGCGTATTCGGATAAACGTAGAGGTCGGCGGCATTCTTTACTTTCACCGTCCCTTTCGGAACCACCGTAAAGCTGCCCTCCTCCGCACAGATACCATCGCGGTCACACACCTTGAATGGCGCCGCAGCGGAGAGCACCGGCAAATGCTGTAGATTTACGTCACCGCGGATCAGATTTTCCACATACCATGTTTGTGCATCGTTCACGATCTGAATGGTTGGGTCATCCTTTACCAGCGCCAGGAAACTGAAGATATCGGCAGTGGATTCACCGATTGCCTGGTTCATATAATCGATAGTGGACTGATGATCATCCGTCACCAGAGCTTCGAGACTCGCATCTGCTTTCACCGCCGGCGCGCCGTCAGGAAAAATTGCCGGGGTGGATGCTTTACTATCGGCGACGGACCAGATTTCGGAGCCGGTATCGTAATCCAGCACCAGGTCTATCACCCCCAGATGGCTACCCCAGTAACCGGGCATTACCGCCGGTACACCTTTTATGGTGCCCGTCTCGATGTCGACTTCAGCAACCCCGGCAAACTGTTCGGAGGGAAACAGAAGATGGCTGTGGCCGAACATGATCGCGTCGATCCCCTCGACTTCCGCCAGGTGCCAGCTGCTGTTCGCCTCAAGGTTCGCCTCATCGTAGACCCGGGTACTGATTCCGGAATGGGGAATGGCCACCACAATATCCGCACCCTGCGCTCGCATTTCCGGCACGAAGCGCTCGGCCATAGCGCGAATATCCCGGGTTTTTACTCTACCCTCCAGCTTGTTTTTATCCCACTGCATGATTTGTGGCGGCACGAAACCAATAAAGCCAATGGTGATACCGTGTGGTTTGCCCGCGCGGTCCAGCAGCGTTTTTTCAATCAGTTTGTACGGCTCAAAATACAACCGGTCATTGGTGTCATCGCTATCGCCGTCATCGACAAAGATATTGGCGCTGATATAGGGAAAGTCTGCATCGTTGACACTTTCCGCCAGAAATTCCAGCCCATAATTGAATTCGTGATTACCGTAATTGGCCACGTCATACCGCAGGGCGTTCATCACCTTGAAGATCGGGTGTACCTCACCCGCAGAGATACCTCCGGACTGGCGCCAGTCACCCATGGGGCTGCCCTGGATCAAATCCCCGTTATCCACCAGCGCACTGTTCTGGGGGTATTCCAGTTCCGCACGCGCATTTTTTATCAGGGTAGCCGTGCGCACCAACCCCACCTTGGGGTCCTCGGTGTCGCGGTAATAGTTGTACCCCACTACATGGGCGTGGATATCGGTGGTTTCCATCAGGCGCAGGTCCACCTGAACCGCTCCGTTATCCTCAACACTCGCGAACGACGCCGTGGAGCGGTGATTGTCTTCACTGCAGCCGAGCGCAAGTGTCGTCAAGAGGGCTAGTACAGCGGGGGCTAACGGGTATCGAGCGGTGAAGTTCATCTTTTGCCATTCTTGCAGGACGCGTAGTCCACAGTCTGCCGGATGGAAAAGAATTCTTGACGAAGATTTGATAACGATTCCATTACAGTCGTTTATCCGCCATTGGCGCTATTCTGTTCTACGCTTACCGGGGACCTCCCCTGCGCGATACGGTCCCCCAATTCTGCGGTAACAACCGAAAATCCCCAGTCAGATTCGAGGTTTGAGCATGACTGTAAAGCTACCCTCTCCTGTCATGGTCATAGCCATGACACTGCTCATCTCGCCGAGCTTCGCCGACGAAATCCCCATGGACAAGGCAACTCTGAAAGGCGATGAAACCATTGAGACCCCGATTGGCGATATCGAGCTGCAAGACAGCTACTTCGATGACGACGCCTCCAAGCGACTGTTCGACGAAATGGACTACCAGCGGGCATCCCAGGCGTATATCTGGAGCACCCCCATGGTGAGCTTTATGACCTGGCGGGAAAACCAGAAGAAAAGCTATGGGGCGACGCAGCCCAGTGACTTTGTCGTTTACCGGTCCCTAAAGGAAAAGCGCGGCATTGTCACCGCCAACCTGACCACTCCCTACATCTTCAATTTCTCCAACCTGAAAAATGGCCCCATACAGATCGACTACCCGGCCGGGCAGACTGCGGGAGGGGTGCTGGATTTCTGGCAGCGCCCGGTATTCGATCTCGGGCTGACTGGTCCGGATCAGGGTAAAGGTGCGACCTACATTGTTGTTGGGCCGGACGAGGCCCCGGAAAAGTACAAGAAAGATGGCGTGCACGTTTTCCAGAGTGCTACCAACAATATCTTTGTCGGTATTCGCGTTCTCGACCCGGATCCTGGCTACTTCAAGAAATTTACCGCGGACTACAAGATGGGGCCCGTCGGTAAAGCGACGCAGACTGCGCGCTTCATTCAGGACAAAAATATCGAGTGGAGTGCCACCGCACCTCGCGGCATGGCCTACTGGCAACATCTCGCCGACTTCGTCAACGAAGAGCCAGTGCGCGAAATTGATAAAACCTGGATGGCGATGCTGAAGCCGCTGGGGATCGAAAAAGGCAAACCCTTCAAGCCAGATGCGCGTCAGACACAAGCGCTGTTAAGAGGTGCCGCCATGGGTGAGCTGATGACCCGTAATCTGCAGGTAAATCCGCGCTATACAGAGCCCTACTGGAAGGGCACCCAGTGGTACAAGAGCTTTGACTTCCACACCGAACAGGAAACCGCCGACCGCCAGGAACTGGACGAGCGCGCGACCTGGTTCTACGAGGCAGTGGGCAGCAGCGAAGGCATGGTCAACCCCACTCCCGGCAAAGGCCAGGTGTATATGACCACCAAGCGGGATAGCAAAGGCCGCATGCTACGCGCGGACAAGAACTACAAGCTACACGTTCCGAAGGATGTGCCCGTAGGCCAGTTCTGGTCCGTTACCCTGTACAGCGAAAATACCCGGCGCCCCTACGACAATGGCGGCGCGGACATCTCCGATGTCAGCCTGGGGAGCAGAACCGAGGGGCTGAAGCGCAACAGCGATGGCAGTATTGATCTGTACATTGGCCCGGACGCACCAAAAGGGATGGAAAGCAATCACCTGAAAACCGTCGGTGACGACGGCTGGTTTGTGTACTTCCGCCTCTACGCTCCGGAAAAACCGTTTTTCGATAAGAGTTTTAAACTAAGTGATTTCGAGCGTCTCGACTGACCCAATGACCTTAGCTGGCACGAGGAGATAGCAATGTACAAGTCCCACTTCTTGCCACTAATGGCAATACTGATCGGCGCACTATTGACCGCAGCTGGTGTCACCAAACCTGCGGTTGCGCAAGACAAACCCGATGCCAAACAGGCCGCACAGATTGCCGAAGACGCCTATGTGCTTGCCTATCCACTGGTGATGAACTACCGCACCATGTACAAGCAGGCCATTGAGGGAGATCGTGCCTTCGGGAAATGGCTGCACCTCGGGGTGTCTTCACCCAAAGATAAAGATATTGTACCCCCAATAACGACACGTCCTACTCCTACGCCTGGCTCGATCGAAGAACCCGGACGGCTCACTTACCCTGTATTTCTCCCATGAGCCTCCAGGGAAAGACAAAGAGGGGAATTGGCTGCCGACACCCGATGGGCCTTTCTGGACGGTACTGCGTAACTACGGCCCGGATCAGTCGATGATTGAAGACCGCCACGAACTGCCCCCGATGAAAGCGGAGCCGAAACAGTAAGGCTCAAACAAGACAGCACCGGATTATTTCCGGTGCTGTCCACAACTCAGTACGTCACCACGGCTTCCCGCTGCCGCCCTTTCTCCTCAAGGGCCCTCAGTACCAGAGTCGTCACCAGTGAAGTTACGACTTTTTCAGCACACATACCTGATCACCGTAGTAATTGTCGCTGTAGTTGCATTCGGCGTTGTAATCGGCTTTCTGTAGTGCGCGCCTGATTTGGACAGTCATGATTTTCTCCCTGATTGTTGGTTGAATCAGGGGCAGAATAAAGTGAGCGGGCGAATAGATAAAATCAAATAAAACTCTCACAGCTATTGAGAGAGGCTATTCAATTGCTCGCCGAGATACCCGAGCAGAGGGTGGGCCGCTGGCAGGAATACGCGGGAATACACATCTTCCAGATCCAGCGGATAAAACTGTTCGTGCACCAGAAAGCGCGCTTCGCCACGCAGATGGAACAGGTGCAGCATTTTGAACTGAACTACCTCGGCGATGCTGTTCGCGGTGCCGGGGCAGTCCAGCACACCCTCTGTGACGGCGCGGTCGCGGAGAATGGTGGCCACCTTTGTATCCTCCCTCATCAGATCGTCGAGTATCTGCAGGGCCAGCAGGTCGTGCAGGTCGCCGCGCCCCATACTCCAGTTTGGTTGCGGTGACTCCAGGTCGTGTAGCGTTGCCAGTGATAAGGCCTCGCTGGTATCGACACCCAGTTTTATAAGAAGTTGGTCCATCGCCCGATCAGCAGTCGCGCTCTGTGGCAGACCGAGGGCCCGGGTCTTTTCCGGACCCCAGGGCACATGGCCCTTGCGAGCATAATAGGTGTACAACAGGGCCTTGCGCTGTTGCTGGTATTGCGAGGGCTCGCCGTTGCGCAAGCGCAGAAAGGCACCGCGGGCCGTGGCGCTACCCATGGCGATATTGGAAAGTATCAGCTCCGCACCAAACGCATGCCGGGCAATACGCCGTTTGCCGCCCCGATGCAGCGGTTCGTCCCGCCACTGTAAAAAATCGAAGCGGGGGGATTTTCCGTCGCCGCGAATTATTGCGCGCATCTGTTCAAGGTGCCGGCTGTCCAGCGCCTCCCCCTGGGGGCCGCGGGCGACGTTATCGCCGAATACCCCGGGCCATTCCATATTGGAGCCCCACACCGGCCGGCTGTTCTCGGTGCCGTGGCACTCGGCACAGCTTGTATCATTGCGTTGCAATTGGGGTTTGTCGCCGGAAAAATCGAATACGGAAAATTCCCAATGGCCACTGGGCTCGTGCAGCTCGGCGACATCGAGTAAGTGGTACTTCGGGTCGTCCGGCTTTGTGCCCACGTTCAACAGGAATCGTCCGTCCGCGCCAAATAGAACGATGCGTGGGTATTGCAGGTTGGACTGCCCGGTAGCCCGGGTGTGCTCCACCAGAGAAAAATTGGTGCGGTAATGCTCGGGAAAGTAATTTAACAGCGCATCAATGGAGCGAATATTTTCCCGCTCGATAAACTGCTGGATCCCGTCGATCGACATTTCCAACGCTTTCTCGCTGGCTCCCGGTGCGGCGCTGACAGACACAATGGTATCCAGTGGCGTCCTTGGACAAAGGGTGCGGCCAACCTGCTCACCGCCGGAAGCCTGCAATGGCAGTGCGCTATTAGCACTGGCATCGATCCCCTGCCCGCACACGATGGATAAAAAAAGAATCCGTATTCCATTGCGGCAGTAAACATAATAACGTTTAAAACCCGTCACATTATTTTCTCCGGACACGAGGGTGCTCCTGCCACCAGCAACTGCTTCAGGCTTGCGGAAAGCCCAGGGTTTTCCGCAAGTTTTTTCAGCTGGTATTCAGAAGTCGCGGCATCGAATACACATTGGTAATGAAAGATGCTCGCGGTATTTTTCCGCAACACCATCAGTGCGCCTTTCGCCTGGTACTCGAGGTAATAGGCAGAGAGCGGGCACCCCTGAAGTGCACCAGACTGCGCAAGCATACTGCGCTGCGGATAATAAATGGGGCGATCAGACACCAGGTATTCCCGGGACGGGAACCCGGCGGTAGACACCTCCACACAATAATTGCCGAGATGGTCCTGCGCTACAGCACTCTGTTTCCGCGCAATAAACTGGTCCGCGACAACCCCATCCGCAACAAATCCGTCCGTAAGAATGGAATGACTTGACGCAGGGGGAACCACAGGCGGTAAAGCTTCCATCGCTGTATCGGCAGACTGGTATGGGGAAAGCAGTGCGGAGTCAGGGGAAGGATCGGGTGGCGAGCTGGACACTGAAATTGCAGTCGCCGGCCACGGAAGTAACACAGGGTTTGAGGACAGCAGCCACCAGACAATCGAGGCCGCCGCCAAAGCGGCGCCCCCGATCATCCACAGTGACAGGATCAGAGTGCGCACTGCGCCGAAGCGGCCTGGGCTTCATCGACAAAGCAC
The DNA here is from genome assembly GCF_056160765.1 of Microbulbifer sp. ABE4_465. NCBI lineage: Bacteria > Pseudomonadati > Pseudomonadota > Gammaproteobacteria > Cellvibrionales > Microbulbiferaceae > Microbulbifer > Microbulbifer sp. ABE4_465. Next base: position 137,520 of record NZ_JBSWXV010000002.1, on the reverse strand, counting down.
TGGCCACAGGCCTCGGAGTACAGCGGATGGGAGGCCGGGCAATGATTGCTGGGCTCGGGTTCCGGCTCTGGCTGCGGTTCTGGCTGCGGCTGTGGCTCTGGTTCAGGCTGGGGTTGCGACCCACTGCCATCACAACCACCGCGGTACTCGCAATCCTGCGCCGATACGCCGGGCTGCCAGCTGCGCGTAAACTCCAGCATGGAGGCCTTCACAGACTCATCCAGGTCTCCAGCGTATTTGTCGATCGCACCGTCGCCCATGTAAAGCCCCACGTACGCCATGATGTCGTCGGTGGACAGTCCGCAGCCAAAATCTGTATTCAGCAGCTGCCGTGGGTCCGATCCCTTTGCCATGCTCGCTTCATTGCGAGTGACAATGCCATCGCCATTGGTATTCAGCAGATCCACCAGCTCGTTACCTTTTTGCGGGCCAATTAGCGCGCTGAAATAGGTTTTCGCATCCGCCACCGTCATCGTCGGGTTGATCGAGGGAACCGGCCCCTGGTAACCCGCCAGCGCCTGGAACTCATCATCGATTTCAATACCGAGGTTGTACTCGATATCGATGATCGCTTCACGGGCATTGGCCGGGTCGCTACAAATACTGGCATTGCTCACGAAGGTGCCTTCGGCGTTCAGGCAGCCAGTATCGTTGCCCACGTAAGTAACGCAGACGGTATCACACCACGACTGGGTAAATTCCGTGCGGCGGCCAGAAACCACATGAGAGGGGTTTTCATCGCTGTGACAGGTTTGTGCCGAGCCACCACTGCTGCCACCACTACTGCTACCACCACTTGAAGTACCGCCACTTGAGCTGCTGGAACTGCTGCTGGACGAACCGCCAGAGCTTCCACCGTCCACCGTACAGCCCCCGGAAGCCGCCTGAGCTGCATCCGTATAGCAGGCGCCGCCACAGGCCAGTGGGTGGCTGGCGGGGCAGGACTGGGCCTGCGCTTTCATGCCAACCAGAAGGAACAGAGCCGCGGCGAGCAGAGCCCCGCGCGGCAGTTTGTGAATAGTCATCGCTTTTCCCTTTCCATTTTTATTGTTACGAGCGACGCAGGCTACGGCAGCGCCCCCCGGCTTGATAGGAAGGTATTGCGGAAAAATATTGAGAAGCCGGCAACGGCGAAAAAATGCGGGGAAATCCTCCTGTACCGAATAGCGCCAGACTATTGCCCCAAAGGCAGCCATAAAAGCAGGCCCAGATGTAAACGTTAACAAAATTGGCGGAATGGCTAAAAACTTACCTTCCCAGCTCTGGTAATCCAATTCTGACTAGGGCAGACTAAGCACAAAATGAAAACGTTTACATTTGCTGTAAGGCCCTCGCCTCACCAAAGTGACAGATGAGAAGTGATAAGAAAATGGACAAACTCAGTCAGTTGCGGGAAATGACCGCCGTCGTTGCCGACACCGGCGACATCAATGCCATCCGCCAGTTCACTCCGCTGGATGCCACCACCAACCCTTCGCTGCTGCTGAAAGCCGCACAGCAGGCGGAATACCAACCGCTGATTGATGATGCCATCGCCTGGGCGTCCAGACAGAACGGCAGCAATGATGAGCAGATTGCCCTGTGTGGCGATCGCCTGGCCACCAAAATCGGCTACGAAATTCTGCAGATCGTGCCCGGCCGCATTTCCACCGAAGTGGATGCGCGCCTGTCGTTTGATACCCAGGGCACCCTGGCCCGCGCGCGCCGCATCATGGACCTGTACGCGCAGATGGGCGTGGCGCCGGAGCGGGTGCTGATCAAGGTCGCCTCCACCTGGGAGGGCATCAAGGCTGCAGAAATTCTCGAGCGCGAAGGTGTGCACTGCAATCTGACCCTGCTGTTCAGCTTTGCCCAGGCCCGCGCCTGTGCTGATGCCGGCGTTACCCTGATCTCGCCTTTTGTAGGCCGCATTCTCGACTGGTACCTGCAGAATACCGATGCCACCGGCTTTGCGCCCGAAGAAGATCCCGGCGTGCAATCCGTGCGCCGCATTTATCAGTTCTACAAAGAGCACGGTTTTGACACCACCGTCATGGGCGCGAGCTTCCGCAACACCGGGCAGATCGAGGCCCTGGCGGGTTGCGACAGCCTGACCATCAGCCCCAACCTGCTGGCGGAACTGGCCGATGACCAAGGTGCACTGCCCCGCGCACTCACGCCAGCGGCCAACGGTGGCCAGTCCTCCGCGCCGATTGGCGAAGGCGACTTCCGCTTCCAGCACAACGACGATGCCATGGCCCACGACAAACTCGGTGAAGGTATCCGTAAGTTTGTGGTGGACCAGATTGCACTGGAAGAGCAGCTCAAGGCCCGTGCCGCTCAGGCGCAGGGAGCACCTGCGTAATGAGCACCACCACGCAAAACGTTTTTCTCGGTATTGATGCCGGCACCCAGAGCCTGAAACTGCTCGCTTACGACGCGGATAAAAAAGAAATTCTGCACGTGAGTGCCGCTCCACTGGAGCTGATCAGCCGCGATGACGGCAGCCGCGAACAGATCGCCGACTGGTGGCTGGATGCCCTGCGCCAGTGTATGAACGAACTGCCCACCCAGATCAAAGACCGGGTGCGCGGTATCGGCGTCTCCGGTCAGCAACACGGCTTTGTTCCGGTCAACAGCGCGGGTGAAGTGATTGCGTCGGTAAAGCTGTGGTGCGATACCAGCACCATTGCCGAGTGCGATGAAATCACCGAACGTTTTGGCGGCGTTGATCGTTGCATCGACACGGTGGGCAATCCGATCCTGCCCGGCTACACCGCACCCAAAGTGTTGTGGCTGAAGAAGAATAATCCGGAGGCCTACGCAGCCCTGGCCCATATTCTTCTGCCCCACGACTACCTGAATTTTTTCCTGACCGAAAAAATCTTTACCGAGTATGGCGACGCCTCCGGCACCGGCTACCTGAACATCCTGCGCCGGGAATACGATCGCGACATGCTAGCGGCCATAGACCCGGATCGCGATCTGCTGCCGCTGCTTCCACCACTGGTAGAAGCCCACAACACCATCGCGCTCGCCGATGACATTGCGCAGGAATTCGATCTGCCCGCCGACGTACAGGTATCCAGCGGCGGCGGCGACAATATGATGGCGGCCTTCGGTACCGGCTCCGTGACCCCTGGTGTACTGACCATGAGTCTCGGCACCTCCGGCACGCTATTCGCGTACAGCGACAAACCGGCCATCGACCCCAACGGTGAACTGGCCGCCTTCTGCTCTTCCAGCGGTGGCTGGCTGCCCCTGCAGTGCACCATGAACTGCACCGTGGCCACGGAGCGCACCCGCAAGGCCCTGGGCAAATCGATTCCGGAGTGTGAGCAGTTGCTGGCGGATTCAAATCCCGGCGCCGACGGCCTGTTGAGCCTGCCGTTCTACAACGGCGAGCGTACCCCCAACCTGCCACATGCTCGCGCCAGCCTGCACGGAATGGATGACAGCAATACCACCGCGGCCAATCTTTACCGCGCGGCCATGGAAGGAGCGACCTTCACCCTGCGTCGCGGCCTGGATGCCTTCAATCGCGCCGGCCAGAAATTTACCGCCATTCGCCTTACCGGCGGCGGAGCAAAAAGCCCCCACTGGCGGCAAATGGTGGCCGATGTATTCAACCTGCCGGTAGAAGTGCCGGCACAACAGGAAGGCGCGGCATTTGGCGCGGCCATGCAGGCGCTGTGGGCCTGCGGCGATGCCGGTGATCTCAACGCACTGATTGCGCAGCACCTTGCCGTGGACGAGTCCCTCGGCTGCACACCGGACAAGGAAACCGCGGCAACCTATCAAACCCACTATCAAAACTACCTGGATCTGCTCAGCCAGCAGCATCCCCAACTTCCATAAAATTGATCGCACAAGTTAGCGAATACTGGAGAGAAAACATGAGCAGAAACCTGTTTATCGGCGAAAAAGAATACTTCCCTGGAATTGGTCAGATCTCGTTTGAGGGGCGTGATTCCGATAATCCACTGGCATTCAAATTTTACGATGCGAAAAAAATCGTCGGTGGGAAGACAATGGAAGAGCACCTACGTATTGCAGTGTGTTACTGGCACACGTTCTGCGGAAAGGGCTCCGATCCATTTGGTCGAGACACTCAGACCTTCGCTTGGGATGATGCCCCAAATGCCATGGCCGCCGCGCAGCAGCGTATGGATGCAATGTTCGAATTCAGCACCAAAATTGGCGCTCCGTATTACTGCTTCCATGATGTGGATATGGCCCCGGAAGGCGAGACGATCGTACAGAGTGAGGAGAATCTCTCGAGAATGGTTGAGCTGGCCGCCGAGCGCCAGCAAGCCACCGGGATGAAACTCTTATGGGGCACAGCTAACCTGGTCAGCAACCCGCGCTACATGAACGGTGCTGCGACGAACCCGGATTTTAATGTGGTGACCTATGCGGCGTCCCAGGTCAAAGCCGCGCTGGATGCCACTGTCGCACTGGGTGGTGAGAACTACGTATTCTGGGGCGGGCGCGAAGGTTATATTTGCCTGCAGAATGCCAACACCAAAAAGGAGCAGGAAAATTTCGCACGGTTCCTAACCATGGCGCGAGACTACGGCCGCTCGATCGGCTTTAAGGGCGATTTCCTGATCGAACCCAAACCCATGGAACCGAGCAAACACCAGTACGATTTCGACGCGCAGACAGTGATCGGCTTTCTGCGTCATCATGGCCTCGATCAAGATTTCAAACTCAATATCGAAGCCAATCATGCCACCCTGGCCGGCCACACCTTTGCGCACGAACTGCAGATGTGTGCCGACGCCGATATGCTCGGCTCCATCGACGCCAACCGTGGCGATTACCAGAACGGCTGGGATACCGATCAGTTCCCCACCGACATCTACGATGCGGTACATGGCATGATGGTGGTTCTGGAAAATGGTGGCTTCAAGAACGGCGGCCTCAATTTCGATGCCAAGGTACGCCGTGAATCCATCGATATGGAAGACATCTTCCTCGGCCATATCGGAGGCATGGACACCTTTGCCCGCGGCCTGGAAATCGCCCACAAAATTCTCACCGAGTCCCCCTACAAAAACTGGAAGGCCGATCGCTACGCCAGCTTTAGTGAAGGGAACGGCAAGGCGTTTACCGAAGGTAAACTGAGCCTGACAGACCTGCGCAACCTGGCCGTAGAAAACGGCGAGCCTAGCCCCACCAGCGGCAAGCAGGAGCTGTATGAGAATCTAATCAATCAATATATCTAAATATCAACATAAAACTACTGCGCGGGCGCCTGGCGGCGTCCGGCAGTGCTCGGGATGCTCATGTACTAAAGTATACTCCGCTCCCTGTGCGCTGGCGGCCACCACCAACCACCCGCTCGCTACGTTTTCTGCCAATATTTAGTGATGATTGATGTCACCTCAACGTCAGATGACTCTCGCTTCAGGCCCGCATTTGCGGGCCTTTTTTATTGCTCGCAAAAGCCAGAAACCGCGTCATCCAGGCGAAGGCCGGGATCCAGAATTGCAGAGGGTGGGAAAGAGGATTCACAGGCAGCCAGCAACATATTCTGACTGCAGCAGGAAAGACAAAGGCCGCTGGTGACTGGATTCCGCCCTTCGGCGGATTGACGGGCGGAGGGGTTACTTTTTTAGCTTGGTGTAAAGATCTGGTTCGGTATTCAGATACAGCGGATCCGATACGGTCTCACCCCAGAACTTCGCCACCTCCAGATTGTCATTCAACCGCGCATTGGATTCCGCAAAATACCCCGGGCAGTTGTGATCCAGTTGCTGGCTCCACATGGGAGAGTATTCGCTGTCGTTCCAGCGGGCGTTGATATAGGAAATCGCGCGCACCACATCGCGGTTTTCCCGCACATGCTGATCGAAGGTTTCGATCCAGGCCTTGGCTACCTGCGGCGCCTGCACCAGATCAATTTGCGCCGCGCAGTCACCGGTGTGGGGAGTTACTTCGGCAATAAATACCTTGTGCCCTCGCTCGCGGGCAAAGCGCAGTTCCTGCTTGCCAACCTTTGCATTGGTATTGGTAAAGTAGGAATAGCCGATCCAGTCCACATAAGCACCCTTCGCGTCCGCTTCGGGATAAAAATCCTGCATGGTCTGGTAGCTGGCATTGCCGAAGGACTGCATCACATAGGCCACATTGCCCACACCGGCACCTTCCAGGTAGCGGCGGATATACTTGAATGCATCCTTGTACTGCGCGGCATCGTAACCGTTCCAGGAGCCATCGAATTCGTAACCGATACGCAACAGAATCGGCCGCTCGCCCTGGGTTTTGGCCCAGTCGGCAAAGTCTTTCAGCAGGTGATCAAATTCACCCCGGGCGATACGGGCAGTATTGCAGTGCGCCTTACCGGTACACACTTCACCCTTTTCCCCCAGGGGGCCGGCTATATACATACCGATGGCGACCACCGCCTGCTCAAAACCCGGTTCCTGCAACAGGCAATCCGTGCACTGCTCACCGCCACCCCAATTGGTGGCCTTCAGCAACCCGTCATTGCCCTGATAACTCTGTGGATAATCCGGCGCAAACGCCGGGTACTCGTTGCCAACCTGATAGGAGATATAGTCAGTAAAGCCCGCAGGCCGCGGCACAATATTTTTTTCGGATAATTCGTAGTAGGCGCGGGTAGCGGCGAGGTTCTGTCCGGCCACCACCAGCACCCTGCCGTCTTTCGGCTCGTAGCGGGAAAACGGCACCGCGCTCGAGGGCACAGCATGCTGACTCTTTGTATCGGGTTCACCCATCCACGCCCAGACGCCGGAACTCAGGCCGACACTCGCGGTAATACCCACCGCCATTGCCACACCCGCGGCAAGTGCCGCTTTCCCGATCCGTTTTTTATTGTTCATTTCCGATTTATCCATTGCTCTGACTCCTGGCCGCCTCTCACACGAGGGATTCGCTCCATCAAACCGATGGTGCCGGGTTTACACCGGATGACGGATGCCCGCCTTCGTTCTGGCTGCCGGTTTCCATATCAGCTGCACGCGCGTGGATAGCGCGCATTTCCGCACTGGTAAGCCGGTAGAATTTCATGATGATCGCGTTGGCTACCGCGCACACCGCGGGCATCAGAGCCACCAGTACCACGATGCCGCCGAGTGCGCGGGCACTCTGCTCGGTATTGGCCTGATAGTCATAGAATGCGAGCAGCCAGCCGGTCAGCGCACCACCCACGGCCAGGCCGAGCTTGATCACCAGCAAGTGTGCGGAAAAAGCCATCGCCATACTTTTGCTCCCAGACTGCTGCGCACCGTAGTCCACCGTATCCGGCACCATGGAGAACATCAGCGGAACCACAATCATCTGGAAGAAATTCGCCAGCATAAACACCGCGAAGGCCAGTACCAGTTGCTCGCCGGGCACGAAATACAGCAGCAAGTGGAATACGATCACGCCGAGATTGGCCAACTGGAACAGCCGCACTTTGCACATATAGCGCGTGAGCACATTGGTCAGCAGCGCGCCGGCCACTGCCGCCAGCATGCCCGCGGTAATAAACTGGCTCACCAGATCTTCGCGGCCGAGAAAATATTTCACGTAGTAGGGAGTAACCGCACTGCGCACCGCCACCAGCACCAGCAGGAAAAACGCTACACCGGCAATCAATAGCCACTGGCGATTACCCAGCAGCTGTAGAAGATCCGCGAGGATCGATTTTTTCTCTTTAGTCGGCGCTTCCACCACCCGCTCGCGGGTAGTCCAGAAACACACCATAAAACACAGTACCGCGACCACAGACAGCACACCCAGGGTCATCTGATAACCAAACGCAAGGTCGCCATTCAGACCACCGGCAAAATAGTGCACCAACGGCATGGTCAACGCGGTCACAATCGCGCCGCCCACCATGGCCATGGCAAAGCGGTAGGACTGCACCGAGGCGCGCTCTCGCGGATCACTGGTGAGCACGCCGCCGAGGGCGGAGTACGGGATATTGATAATGGTGTACACGGTCATCAGTGCCGCGTAGGTCACGTAGGCATACACCAGCTTGCCATTACCCGAGAGATCCGGCGTGGTAAAAGCGAGTACCGCAAGCGCCCCGTAGGGAATGGCAGAGAACAGCAGCCATGGACGGTATCGCCCCCAGCGGCTGCGGGTGCGGTCCGCCAGCCCCCCCATTACCGGGTCGGTCACGGCGTCAAACAGGCGCACCGCGAGCATCAGGGTGCCCACCGCAGCGGCGGAAATACCAAACACATCCGTGTAAAAGATCATCATAAAATTGACGACCACCTGAAACACGATATTACTGGCAGTATCACCGAGCCCGTACCCCAGCTTTTCTTTCAGGGTCAGGGGTTGTGATTGTCCGCCGAGGGGCAGGCTGCTGTTTCCACTCATTGCACCACTTCTCCGGTTTATTGTTATTTTCGTTAATCCGCCTGAGCGCTGCTGTCAGGTCGCCGGCTCAGTAATTTCTTCAGTGCGAGCGCACTGGCCTTGGGTGTGCGCTGCTGGGTTTCGTAGTCCACGTAAAAGAGACCGAAGCGCTTGTTGTACCCCTCCGCCCACTCGAAGTTGTCCAGCAGGCTCCAGGCAAAATAGCCGCGCAGATTGACACCGCGCTCTATGGCGACTTCCGCGGCCTTCAGGTGCGAGCGAAGGTAATTTACCCGTACCGTGTCATTCACCACAGGCTCACCCTGCCCATTTGCTTCAAGCTGATCCGGTGCGGCCATACCATTTTCGGTGACGTAGAGTGGGGGCGTACGCGGGTGACTGGCCAGATGTTCCAGGGTGCGCGTAAGACCTTCGGGATAAATTTCCCACCCCATATCGGTTGCATCTTCACCGGCGTAAGGTGGCGCGTCATAGCCAGCCGCATTGTCCGCGGCACACACCCGATTGCGGGTGTAATAATTCAGCCCCATAAAATCCAGCTCGGCACTGATCAGCGCCATATCGCCGGGTAAAACCAGCGGCGCGGCTTGCGGGTGGCGATTGAGTACGGGCTCTGGGTAGCTTCCTTCCAACAGAGACTGCAGGAAGAAATCCCGGTTTTCCATATCCGCCAGTAGGCAGGCATTGCGATCTGCCAGGGTGTTTTCCACCGGGTCACTGGGAGAGATGTTCAGCACAATACCGACTTCCGAAGCCGGCGCGTTCGCGCGAATTTTTGGTACCGCAAGGCCGTGGGCCAACAACAGGTGATGAGCCGCCTGATAGGCCTGCTTGCGGTCCCGCACACCGGGCGCATGAATACCGTGCAGATAACCGAGGAAGGCACTGCACCAGGGTTCATTGAGCGTGCTATAGGAAAATACCTGTTCACCAAACGCCTTGCTGACCACATCCGCATAGTGCGCGAACGCGTAAGCGGTTTCCCGGTTCAACCAACCACCGCGATCCTGCAGGTATTGAGGAAGATCCCAGTGGTACAACGTGATGAAGGGTTTGATTCCGCGCTCGGTCAAAAAATCCAGCTGCCGGCGGTAGTGATCAAGGGCCGACGGATTGACGGGACCGTGACTATCCGTAATGACCCGCGGCCAGGCGATGGACAAACGATAGGCATCCACACCCAGGTCTTCCACCAGCGACAAATCCTCTTCCCAGCGGCGATAGCTGTCGCAGGCACGGTGCCCGTCATCCCCGTTCGCCACCCGCCCGGGTTCCGCACAAAAGGTATCCCAGATACAGGGCACCCGACCATCGGCGGTATTCGAGCCTTCAATCTGAAAGGCGGCAGTGGCGGCGCCGAAAATAAAATCTTCGCGCAACAGTGGTGAGCCAGGGCTTATCCCGAGGCCATCTGCACTGGTCGGGGTATCGGAATGGGTTTGTGCATCAGTGTCCATGTTTACAGACTTTCCACTGTCGTTTTACGAAAGGCCTGGGGTGTAACCCCGAAGACACGTTTGAATTTGCTGCAGAAGTGGGCGCTGTCGCTGAACTCGCACTGGAAGGCGATATCTGCGATGCGCAATTTCGAGGTAGACAGCAGCTGGACCGCGTGCTGCAACTTGCGCTTCAACAGAAAATCCTGATAGCGCAGGTTCAGGGTGGCGTGGAACAGGCGGGAGAAGTGGCTGCGGGAAATACCGCATAGATCGGCGGCCTGATCCAGTGTGAGCGAGAGCTTGCTGCTGTCCTGAAAATATTTGAGCACCGGCTCCAGGCGCCCGAGGCCAGTGGAGCGGGATACATCCGCGGCATCTTCCTGAATCACCACTTTTTCAATCTGGATCAACAGTAATTGCAGCACCCGGTTGCGCAGCAAAATCTGCTCCGGATCTGCATTCACCTCGCAACACCAGTGCAGCATCATGGTCAGGCGCTGTAGCATTTTGTCTTCCAGGCGGCACACGGCACTGGGCATATCTTGCGCGGTATAGCCCATAGACAGTTCATCCATCACCTGTGGCTCAAACTGCAACAGAAAAAATTCCTGTTCGCCGTACTCCATTACCATTTCGTGTACTGACAGGGAGGGGAGATAGAGTAGAGTTCCGTCCTGGATCGGGAACTCGGTCCCATCCAGAAAAATTTTTCCCGCCCCCTTCACGAACAACATCACCTCGAACATCATGTGGAAATGCGGGGCAATATCGCACCGATCTTCGGGCGAAAACTGATAATAGGCAGACTTTACCGTCTGCCCCTGGGGCAGTTCGATATTTTCGTACAAGAGGGCACTGTTCACAGCAGCTTTCCTCGCTCTCAATCGCTTTTGATAGCGCTCTTGCGTAAACAAACCACAAGATCGCAATATTTTTATATTTATTGGTAATTTAATTACATATATACGCAATTCATATCAATATCATACTGCAAACAACGATAAAGTCTACGGAGAGCGCGGTGCAGCAGTTTATTCACAACCCCATCCTTCCCGGATTTAATCCGGACCCAAGCGTCATTCGGGTGGGGGACGATTTCTATATCGCCACCTCCACATTTGAATGGTTCCCGGGCATTCGCCTGCACCACTCAAAAGACCTGATGCACTGGCGACTGGTGGGCCACGCACTGACCCGGCGCGACCAACTCGACATGCGCGGTTTCAATAATTCCGATGGTGTCTATGCACCGGCACTCAGTCACGCAGACGGTAAATTCTGGCTGACATTTTCCTGCACCCATAACAGTCGCGGCGGCGCTTGGATGAGCACACCCTGCTATGTGGTAAGCGCGGAAAATATTGAAGGTCCCTGGAGTGACCCGGTCGCCATTGGTGGTGGCGGCTTCGACCCCTCGCTGTTTCACGACGACGACGGTCGCAAGTGGGTGGTCAACATGACCTGGGATGGTCGCTCGGGTCACGACAAGTTCGGCGATATCACCATCCAGGAATTTGATGCGGCCGAAGGCAAGCTGAAAGGCAAGCGGATTCCGATTTTCTCCGGTACCGAGTTGGGCTGCACAGAGGGCCCGCAGATTCTCAAAAAAGACGGCTACTACTATCTGATTACCGCCGAAGGCGGCACCGAGTGGAATCACGCGGTCACTATCTGCCGGTCCCGAAATTTGCAGGGGCCCTACGAATTGCACCCGCAAAAATATGTTCTCACTTCCCGCTTTCAGGAAGAGAACCCGTTGCAGCGTGCAGGTCACGGATTTTTTGTGGATACCCCCAACGGCGAGTGGTACCTCACCCATTTGTGCGGCCGCCCGGTGTACGATCCAGATGCCTACGGTTTCGGCCCGAAATACGCCACCGGTTTTTCCATTCTCGGCCGCGAGACCGCGATTCAGAAAATTGAATGGCGCGATGACTGGCCGTGGCTCGCCTGCGGCGGCAATGCCCCGCAATTGAAGGTGCCGGCTCCAGCACTGGCGGAGCACTCCTGGCCGCAACCGGAAGCGGTGGACAACTTCAATCAGCCGACACTCTCCTCCCAATGGCAGACGCTGCGCGAGCCCGCCGAAGAATCCTGGTGCTCACTCAGCCAACGCGCCGGTCACCTGCGCCTCAAAGGGCGTCACTACCTCGCCTCGCGTTTTGACCAGAGCCTGCTGGCACGCCGCATTGAACACCATCGCATGTGTGCGGAAACCCGCATCGACTATCACCCGGAGTCCCCCATGGAAATGGCGGGCCTGGTGGTCTACTACGACAATACCAATTACTACTTCCTCAAGATTACCCGCGACGATAATGGCAGCAAGATCGTACAACTATGCGCATCCATTGCCGGCGAATACAGCGAGCCCGGCGGCGAGGGCCAGAAAGGCGAGAAGGCGGTCATAGAGAATGACGATCCCCTGTACCTGCGTGTGACCCTGGATACCCAGTGGTACCAGTTCAGCTACTCCACCGACGGCCGCCACTGGGCAAGTATCGGCCCGCGTCTGAACAGCACGCCGCTGTCCGATGAATACGGCAACCTGATCTTCAAGTTCACCGGCACCATGGTGGGGATATTTGCCTGCGATGTGCATGAGCAGGGTAAACATGCGGATTTCAGCCACTTCTCCTATCGGCAACTGTCCGCCGATGTGCCGTCTGAAGAGACCACAAGCGCGCCGGAAACGCCGGTACTGGAAGTGGTGTCATGACCGCATCCGCCATACACCGCCTTGTCATCTTCCCGCTTTTTGCGGGAAACCTGCTGCTAGCCGCTGGCTGCAGTGACGATATCCGTATAAGCCCTGATTCTGCAAAAGTTGCCGAAGCGGCCTCGACAGAAAACGCCGCCGCATCATTACCCCAGCGCAAATTGTCCGCGCCCTTTGTACCGGAAAACACACAGCAGCTGCTGTTTATCGGTCAGGATCGCAAGTCCATCGATGGCTATGTGAATAGTGGGATTTTCCCCGCACCCGGCGGGGTGACCGCCTATATCGTGCCCATTTATGAACTGCGCAATCCCGACAAATATTTTGGCGGTATGGGGCTCGACAATGATCTGCAACCTACCGACCGCGCCGCAGACTGGGGTGGCGGCCCGGCCAATGCCTGGAAGCTGGCGAAGGATTTCCCGGATTCCGCGCTGGCGATCGGGCTCGATATCAACGAGTCATTCCGTGAAAACGGCCTGGCGGAGATAGCGGCGGGAAAATTCGACCCGGAGATCGACAAGCTCGCAGAGTTTATTCGCCTGGTCGAATCACCGGTGTTTCTGCGCATCGGCTATGAATTTGACGGTGTGTGGAATCAGGGGTACGAGAAAGCCGACGAATATGTGGCAGCGTGGCGACATATCGTCGAGCGCATTCGCAATCCAGATGAGCGCGTACACCCGGCTGAAAATACCGGTCCGCACAACGTCGCTTTTGTCTGGCAAGGATCGGCCTCCCCGGCAGACGATGCCATCGAAGGTAAGTTTGAGGGGGATATTGGCATCTGGTATCCCGGCGACAGCTACGTGGACTGGATCGGCCTCTCCTGGTTTTTGCTGATCGATGAATCCGGCATTCACGTGGATATCCCCCGCGAACAGATGGCGACCCAACGCCAGCTGGCCGATCAGATTCTGAATTTTGCCCGCGCTCACAGCAAGCCGGTTTTCCTGGCCGAAGCGGCGCCGCAGGGTTATGACCTCAAACGCGAGTTCAACGCGAATATCAATGTGATGATCGACGGCCCACCGGCGCAGGACCAGGTAGCTGTTAGTGGTGAACTAATCTGGCAACAGTGGTTTTCCCCCTTCTTCGACTATATCCAGAGCAACCGGGACATCATCCGTGCCGTGGCCTATATCAACTGCAATTGGGACGAGCAGCCCATGTGGGGCCAGCCTTACGACAACGGTTTCTGGGGCGACACGCGGGTAGAGACCAATGAAGCCATTCGCCGGCATTGGCTTGCGGAAATCCGCAAACCCCACTGGGCCCACGCGGGTGCCCTGGTGAAAACGCCAGTCGTAGATGTACAGAAAGCACAGGCAAAGGATCAGCAGGCCGCGCGATAGCGCCAGCGGCAATCAGTACAGCAATAATTCGAGGTTAGCCGAGATGGATACAAAAGCATTGGCGGAACAATTCTGGGAACAGGGATACCTGGTTCTTGAGAATTTTTTTTCGCCGGAATTGATGGACCGCTACCAGGGTTTGATTCTGAATCATTTTGGAGAGAACCCGGAGTTCGTCCACAACGATGAATTCCTGGAAAAGTCTGCCACCCAGGTCATCCCCTGGTTCCCGCAGCGGGAAGGCTGTAACGCCTTTGATATCGCGGAACACGACCAGCGCCTGCGTGAAATTACCGAAGAGATTCTGGGATCCGGCTGGTACTCCCAGTACAGCATGGTGATGTTTTCCCGTAAGGGCACCAAGGGGCAGGCGTGGCACCAGGACTGTCGCACCGACGACCCGACGCTGTTCAATGTCAATCGCCTGATCTACACCGCCGATATTACCGACGAGATCGGTGGCCAGACACTGGTGGTGCCCGGTTCGCACAAACGCGGCACTATTTCTGTTGGACCGGTAGACGAGGACTTTGCCGATCAGGTAGTGCTGAAACCCACCAAAGGTACACTGGTATTGCTACACGGCCATACCTGGCACCGGGTGTTGCCGGTTGCTGGAAAGTATCGCGTTTCCACCAATTATCGCTGTGCATCCCAGGGCACACCGGAAGATATTACCGATATCTGCGTTTACCGGAATATGCGTTATCAGTTTTCCACCAGCGAGGTCATTGAGGACCGCGCGGTAGCCAGCTGACCATCTACCCAATAGCCAACCATACAGTCAGCCAGCAACTTGAATCATTCATCTCCCCGGAGAAACCACTCCGGGGAATTGCTCCCCTTCCCCACGGGCGCGAAACCACTTGGTGATGATCACTTTTTCTCCCCGGGTCACCGGCATACCCCAGTGAATACTCTCGCCATTCGGCCTGCCGTTTTTATCCAGACTGTTCCAGATGACGGCGCGGCCGGCTCCCGGTGAAAAATTCTTTTCCAGCCGGGTAAAGCGGGTCTCGCCACCTTCACAGTCACCATTTAGGTAAATCATAAAGGTCCAGGTGCGCTGGCCCCGATCGCCGGCGAAGCGTCGATACTCTTCACTGCCCGGTTCAAAGTAGTCCGTGTGCGGTTTGAATTCCTGACCGGGTAGATACCACTGGGCCTGGATCGATTCTGAATAGGTGGGATTGATGCCGAGCGTATCGCAGATGCGCTGATCGATGGTTCGCGCCAGCGCGCTGCCCATCAACCCGAGATCACAGGTGCGACTGGTACGAAAAGCGCGATACTGATCGGCGGCATTGGTGGTCGTGGAGGGGCGAAGATGTGGCCGCACCTGCTCGATAATCTCATGACACTCCTGCGCACTAAGAAAGTGGTCCAGCTGGAAAAGTTGCAGGCGTCCACCGGTCTCCACAGGCGTCGCCCTCTTTGGGTTCGCCTGCGCGGCTTCAATTTCCGCACTCGTCGGCACAGGTGCGCGCTCGTGCATTTTTTTGGCAGACTCACTGTGCGGGCTTGGGGAGTGGTCCTGCGGGCCCGGGTTTACCGGCCAGTAATTGAGTGTCCGGGACACCAGAGAGGGGCAGAAATTGTGGCCGACTAGAATTTGATACAGCTCACCCGTGTCACAGCCGCGAGACCGGTTGATCTGAATCCACTTGCGCCAGCTGGCATCCAGCTCGGTGATTGCCATCGCTACCTCTGTGTTTATTGTTATGGTAATTCCCCGGCCCTTTTTACAAGACCCTTTTTAGAAGACCCTTTTTAAAAAAAGGGCCGGGGTGCGATTACCCGGAGCGGAACTCCGGGCTCCGCTTACTCAGACAGGATAAACCCGTTCTCTTCGGTGACCAGCGACTTGAAGTGCTCTTTGACATTGGAGTCCATTTGCACCCGGGTATCGGAGTACTTGAAGTAGTTCTGTCCGGCCTGATCCTGGGCATTGGCCCACTGGGGCTGATTGCTCCAGTCGGCGTTGATGTAATGCCAGGCCTTGGTGGAAGTACGGTTGATCTCTGCATTTTTGTTGTTAAACCACTGCAGATCGTTATGCAGCGTCACACTGCCATCGGGACTGCTGCCGGTGCTGTTGAACGGAAGCTTGAAGTCGTACTGATGGAAGAGCGCACCGTGGGGTGTGGCCTCGGCAATAAAATGTGGCAACCCTTCTGACTCGGCAATGGCGGCCTCTTCACCGGCATCGGAGTCAAACTGGGAGGAACCCACCCAATCCACATACTGCTTGCCGGGCCAGTAACCCTGCTCGGTGTTGCCAAGCGTGGCGGTGGTACGACCGGTGCCGTGGTAGGAATCCGACTGCCACACGTGCGCCACGTTATCCACACCGCGGCCATCCATAAAGGTGCGCACGTATTTGAAGGTCTCGCGGAAGTTCACATCGGACCAGCCTCCGGCATCACCGTTAAACTCATAACAGGTGCGCAGGAAGAAACGGGTATCGCCGTGCTCGTTGAAGAAGTCCGCCAGCTCTGCGAGCAGATCGTCATAGGCGCCGCCGTTGTACAGCGACGGCATCCGATCATTGCTCGGACACCACAAACCAATGGCGACAATTTCCGGGCTGTAGGTATCGATCAGCCAATCGATATTCATCTCGCCGGAACCCCAGTGGTTCTGACGGTGACCATTGTCGAAACAGCCACTGGCGGAATTACTGTTGTAGTCACCGACGCTCTTCAGACCATCCAGCCCCTTGAAGCAGTAGCTGCCGTCGTAGCTAGGCTCACCGCGAGACAGAGTGGTGTACATGGTAAAGCCACTGGGACGGGGCAGGTCTGGCTCCGCCATATAGCCTTCAATGGAGGCTTTGTCCTGCCCCACGATAAAGTAACGCTGGCCGTCTGCGGGAATGACGGGCTTACCGGCACTGGGTGTCGGCGTGGGCGTAGGAGTGGGAGTTGGAGTTGGAGTGGGAGTTGGAGTGGGAGTTGGCGTCGGTGCAGCAGTGCTGCTATTGAACGCTACGTAATCCACGTTCATCGCCGCATCACCGGCCTCGAATACCAGTGCGACCGTCGCCCCTTCGGGAATGGCCACTTCATGGGTCACGGATTGATAGTTTCCTGTCCAGGCGCCATTGCCGGAGAAATCGATATCACCCGCATCGTTGCCGTTGATTTTCAGTGAAATCTTGCCGCTGTTTTGCGACGCGAAATGGATGCTAAGAGATTCCGCGGCAGGCACATTTTCGAAACTGAAACCGGCACCATCCTGATAGATATAAGCCACACCGGCACCACCGGACGCGGCGCCATCGTTATAGATTTCCGCAACCCCAGACAGGCTGCCACCTTCCGCTTCCAGCTTGGTTACCGCCGGAGTCGGTGACGGGCTCGGTGATGGGCTCGGTGTGGGCGTAGGTGTAGGTGTGGGCGTCGGAGTTGGAGTGGGTGTCGGAGTTGGCGTCGGCGTCGGCGTCGGCGTCGGCGCACCACTACAGGATTGCGGTGTCACCGCCGGGTGCATATCCCCGTATTGCGCCGGTGAATAGTAGCCATCCACACCCGGCCCTTCGAGGCGGAATTCCACCTGGCCGCCACTGTAATCCATATTGCTGGTGCACTGTCCCGGCACGCAGCTGCTTTCGGAGTTCCACATCCACTGGCCGTTGTTGTACCCGGCAACCCACACGGTGCCGGCGGCGGTAATATTGCTGTCGTTGAATACCAGTTTGCCATTGTCGCTACACACGGATGCGGCCTGCGCATTCTCACTGGCGAGGCCGGAACCGCAACCGACCAGCGCGCAGGCGATGGCCGTTGCCAATAGTTTCGGTTGATTATTTTTTTGCATCATCGCTATGCCTTGATTTCTATTGTTATTGAAAGTGGAAAGTGCAGTGCCGAACGAG
The DNA here is from genome assembly GCF_056160765.1 of Microbulbifer sp. ABE4_465. Taxonomy (NCBI): domain Bacteria; kingdom Pseudomonadati; phylum Pseudomonadota; class Gammaproteobacteria; order Cellvibrionales; family Microbulbiferaceae; genus Microbulbifer; species Microbulbifer sp. ABE4_465. The sequence continues at coordinate 119,802 of NZ_JBSWXV010000002.1, read as the reverse complement.
AACATCTCGTCCGGCACTGCGTTTGGGGGGAAGGTTTACAGTGAGCGCAGGAAGCGCGCTATGTTCGCTTTCTCTTCAGCGCTGAGCGCCGGAACACTGCCGTTGCCGTGGGCATCGATGGCGGCTTCCAGGGAAGTCGCGCGACCATCGTGCATAAACAGTGTAGCCTTGCCGTTGCGCTCCAGCAGTTCGACGTTCTGGCCGATCGCCCAGAGCGCCGGGGTGCGGAAGTCACCACCGGTACCCACATCCCACAACTTCATATCCGTGTACGGACGGATACTCAGATCCCGCGCCCACACCGGCGCATCGCTGCGGGTTTTCTGGGTGGGCTGGTGACAACCAGCACAACCGGCTTCCATAAACGCCACCTCGCCTTCGGCCACTTGCGGGTCCACATAGGTGTCGTAGTCGCGCACCGGTACGTGCAGGGTCTCGGTGTATTTCACCACCTGGTCGAAGGTGTTTTCACCGATGTCGGCGGGCGTCAGCCCCAGGTCGGCGGCCAGTGCGTTTTCCGATTGCTCGCGCACGGTGGCTACGGAACCGTCCCAGGTCAGGCCCACTTCGGCACCCTCGATCCACTGCAGCAGACCAACACCGAAAGTGGGCGGTGCCACAAGTGGTCCCTTCGCGGTCTGCACCACAAAGTTGGAACGACCATCGCGGAAGTGACAGTCGCCACAGGAGCCTTCGCCAGCGTCTTTGATCACAGTGCCGTTCACATCGACGATGGCTACACCACCGTCAAACCCTTCCTGGTTGGGACGGCCGCCCGGTACCTGCGGCAGGCCGTGGAAGGCGTGGTGACCCCAGATAAAGTCGTCCACATCTTTGGCAGTCTGCACCGTGGTCAGCTGCTGGGTGAAACGCGCGTTGCGCTCTTCGTCTTCCACCGGGTTACAGCCATTGGAGTGCACCATACGCACACCGGCGGGGCCGGCGAGGTTCAGGCGCGGGTCACCGGTTGCGGTGGTAAAGCCCTGCCCCAGGGTGGTGTTCTGCATGGTGTTGTACACCTGAGAACTGATGGAGGTACCGCCGGGGAAGTTATTTTGCGCCGATGGGAATGTGGCCTCCCAGCTGATGATCTGCCCGTAGTCGAAAGCATTCGCCGGCAGCGGGTAGCTGTTGACGATGTACTGCGGGCCCTGACAGTTGCCGGCACCCCATTCGAATGCCTCGATCCGCAGCGGACCGGTATTCGCATTGGGCTGGATCGCAAACTCCCCTTCACCGTCGATAAAGGTGGTGGTGTAGCGTTCCAGACCGGAGGTCAGTGAGGTGTTGTAGGGGGTCGCATCGAAGGAAACAAATTCCTCCGGACGGTCCCGGGAGTGCGGGTGCCCGTGACGCTGCCAGTTGGCGCTGGTGTAGGTCCTGGTCGGGCGATCGCGCGGATCGATGCGGTCTTCCGGGTTGTTCTCGTCGTACTCGAACAGCGCGGTGTACACCCAGTTATCTTCCGGCTCGGCATTCACGGTGCCGTAAATGCGATAGCGCAGGAAGTAGTAAAACTTGCCGTAACAGGCTCCGGGAATTTCCGCACTGTAGGGGCCCGCCAGGGTTCCCGGCAGCTCTGCCTTGTGGAACTGAATCTGGTTGTTGGAACACCACAACTGCAGGTTCGGATCCTTGGCGGAGCGCGGATAACCGTCGCCACCCCAGGGGGAGAACTGGGCGATCAGGCCTCCGCTCATGTCCGGGGTGTGGCCCGGGCGCCAGGTGAGGGTGCGGCCTTCGATATCGATGGCCATACCCATTATCCGGGGCTGCAGTCCATTGATCGGGGTTTTCAGCGCAGGTGCCGGGTGTTTCACCAGAGGCAGTTGCGGAATCAGCTGCGCATCCGCCAGCTCCCAGGTACTGAACTGGGTGCCGTTGGTGTCCTCGGCACTGTCGTCACCAGCATAGAAGTACAGCGGCTGGCTGTTGTAAGTGACGTGGTAATCGGTCACTTCCACCGCATTGCCGCAGTCGTCTTCGGTGGTGTAGGTGCGCTCGATGGTACCGAAGTTTCCGGTCACACCGCCCGCGCCCACAAGATCATCGGGGCTGGCCACGATGACTTTTGGCCAGTTATCTTCACAGCCACCGAAGCAGTTGCTGACGTTGTCACTGTCGTTCAGGAAGGTGTACAGGGCGTAGCCTTCCCACGGTGTGGCTTCGCCGCCGATCAAACGCGCGAGGCCCGCCTCACCGTTGGTCACCACCATGCCCACGGTGGGCTTGGGTGCGGGAGGTGCGACCGGTTCGCCACTGCCGCCGCCAGCGTTGTAGCAGACCGCGTCGGTAACCCCTTCACCGGGCTTGACGTTGATCTGGGAAATACACTGGCCGCCACCAAATTCGTCGCCCTGCAAACGCATTTCCAGGGTGTAGGTGGTTTCCGGATCTATGGCACCGAGGTCGGTCTCGTAGCGGTAATAGGAATCACCAGAGGCGGTGGTGTGCAGCACCTGAGCGCCCGCCAGATTGGGCGCGCTGCCCTGCAGGCCCCAGATGGCAAAGCCGCGGCTCGCACCGGCCTGCTCCGAGTGGTAGGCGATACCGCCGGTGGTGAGGCCCGCTTCAAAACCATCGCCAAAGTCTGCGGCCGGGTCACCTTCCGGGGCATCGCAGCTCGGCGTGGGTGTTGGCGTCGGAGTCGGAGTCGGAGTCGGAGTCGGAGTCGGAGTCGGAGTCGGAGTCGGAGTCGGAGTCGGAGTCGGAGTCGGAGTCGGAGTCGGAGTCGGGCCAGTGTCTTCGGTGAATTCAACGAAGTCCACATTCATCGCCGCATCGCCGTTCTCAAACAGCACCTCGACGGTGTCGCCTTCGGCGATGGCAACGCTCAGATCTGCGGTGCTGTAGCTACCGACCCAGGTGCCGGTTGCGGCAAAATTCAGATCGCCCGCATCAACGCCGTTAACACGCACGCTCAAGGTACCTGCGTTTTCCGAGGCGTAGTGCACGCGAATACCACCCGCCGCCGGCGCGCCGTTGATACGGAAGCCGGAGCCATCGGTATAGATATAGGCAACGCCCTGGCCACCGGAAGCCGCACCGTCATCGTAGACCTCGGCGTCGCCCATCAGTATCGCCGCTTCCGCTTCCACCAGGGAACCGGCCGGCGTTGGTGTGGGTGTTGGTGTTGGCGTCGGAGCTGGTGTTGGCGTCGGTGTGGGAGTCGGAGTCGGTGTGGGAGTCGGAGTCGGGCTTGGCGCAGAGGAGCCATCGCAGGCCGCCGGCACCATCGCCGGATGCATGCTGCTCTGCGGGGTTGGGGAGTAATAGCCCTCAACACCGGGCCCTTCGAGACGGAATTCCACGGCACCGCCGCTGTAATCGATGTTACTGGCACACTGACCGCTGCTACAGCTCACTTCGGATGTCCACATCCAGCTGCCGTTGTTGTAGCCACCCACCCAGACACTGCCATTGGCGGTTATGGCGTCGTCCTGGAACACAAGTTTGCCGTCATCACTACACACAGAGGCAGCAAAGGCCGGCATTGCGCCCATGGACGCGAGCCCGGCTGCGGCAATGGCCAGCTTCAGCGGCGACGGATTGCGCCGGGTTGGTGGCGGCGTAGAGGCTGCGCTTGTGTTAGCCGTGGAATTACGGCTACCGCGCAAAGATTTTCTGTTCATGGGACACCCTGTTTTTTTCGCTATTGGTTTCGGGCGTGCACTCGGTGCATCGCTTCTCATCAGCGAATCTGGGCGGCGAACAGGTTGACCGTTCCATCGGTCAATTCATAAAAATGTGGCTGTCATAAAACGCTCACAGGTGCGCTTTAAGATGGTTCAGCCGTGGCGTCTGCCGCACAGATCCAGTGCCTAGAAAACCACACTGGCGAGGGGCTTCAATAGCAAACCGCGCCACAAATTCCGCGTTCGTATCCCCCCTGCCTCAGTATCCCCAAATACCGGGTTCGAACTTCTGCAGGCCAAAACTCGCACCGCTGAGCCCAGTTGTTACGGGCGATTCAGCGATTCCGCCTGTACCGGTCATTCAACGTTCGACAAAGCCCCACCCGATGGTTCGAATCATTTTTTTATAATAAAAAGCACACCCGAACCCGCACTCGGACATCCGCCCGTCGGAATCCGAGATTTACGACTGAGCCGCTGGGATCTGACCTCTTTTGGGGCCAAATTCACGGCGATATTCTGAGGGTGTCATTCCCATGCGTTTTTTAAAAATCGTATTAAAAGAGGATTTGCTGCGGAAACCGGCGGTCTCGTAGATCTTCTGAATGGGAACCTTGTCGGGATCTTCGCGGCGCAGGCGCTGTTTGATTTCCTCAATCCGATAATGATTTACAAATTCATAGAAATTTTTTTCAAAATGTCGGTTGATGGCCTGGGATACCATCCGCACAGGATGCCCCGCGGCCTCTGCAAACTGCTCCACCGTCGCATCGGTCCGCCGATACCAGTGCTCGGATTCCATCAATTCTGTCAGCCTTTCCAGAAGTGCATCACTAAACGGTACTTCTTGCTCTGGCTCATCATCCACTTTCGGCCGGGCCGTAGTGATCCCCACAATGCGCATTCCCTGGGAAAGCCCGAATACGATCGCGGCGGTCAACAGGAACATCTCCAGAACGCTGGGGAAGTGAATAATGGTATGCCTGAGTACTGGCCAGCCCGTGAGAGGGAGAAATGGCGGCACCAGCGCCATTGCCCAGATCAGCGCAAAGCCACTGGTCACCACCATCAGCCAGCGGGGATTCACCGCATCGAGATCCCCGTAGTAGTGCTGAATCTGTTGCCGATAGTGGCACAAATGCCAGAGGGTGAGCAGTGCAAACAGGGTATTCAGGCCAAAGGCCACCGTTGCGATAAAAATATGCGGTCGCCAGAATAGAGGTTGCAGCCCCTGGCCGAATAACCCGAGCGGCTCGACCAATACCGACAAAATGAAGGCCGTCGGAAGAAGCAATAACAACGTATCGCGAATGGAGCCCCGGTAGATCAGTGACTTTACGTAGTGAAATAGCAGCGCACCGGGGAAGAAGAAAATCAACGCGAGGGCACTGAAGGCCCAGCTGCCCATTTGAGTCTCAATCCAGCGGGACAGCACCGGATTATAGGTAAGCAGAAACGCCAACTCAGTCAGCCCCACCAACAGCACAAAGCCGGCAAGGACCCGTGCGCTATGCTGGCGCAGCCGGATCTGGACCTGCGACTCGCCGCGCGCCTCCGCATGGAGCGGAATCAGTGCGCGGCTGTGTAGCAGGTAAAATAACGCGAATAAAATGGATTCGACAAAAAGAATCCATATCAATACGTCATAGCCATTGAATACCGGCTGGCTGAGCGCCGTGTAGAAGTCTCGCATTGGATATTGCCCAATAATTTATTATTTTACGGCTATCCACGATCTCGCCTAACTGTACAACGACCTGAAACTCAAAACTGGCTGCGTATCTCGGCCATCACGCGCTGGAATGCCAGGGACATTTCATGGGGCACCAGTTCTGACTGGGCTTTACCGGCCAGAATATCGGCGCTGGCCGCCTCGATTTCAAACTCAAAACCCTGCCCTTCCCGCGTATCAAAAAACTGATCAATCTGTCTGTCCAGGCGGAACAGGCTGCATTGATCTGCTCGCCAGAAATCGGGAATGGCGATATAGCCCTCCTCGCCAATAATGTAGGCCCAGTTCTGAAGCTTGCAGCGGAACGAGGTCGCGAGCGTGGCCATGGCACCCTGCTCGTACTCCGCCAGGATAACCACATCGTCCTCCACACCATTAGGCGCGAGATGCGCGCGTACGGCAATGTCCTCAGGCTCGGCATCAAGAAAATACTGTGCGATCGCTACCGGATAGATGCCCATTTCCAGCAAGCAGCCACCGGCGAGACGGTTGTCATATTCTCTGCGATCATTGGAGAAAGGAATCGGGTAGCCAAAGTCCGCTTTTACATGACGCACCTTGCCAATACGCCCTTCGTCGACCCATTGCCGGGCTTTGCGCAGTGCTGGCAGGAACCAGGTCCACATACCTTCCATGAGATAGCGGTTCTCCCGCCGGGCAAATTCGGTCAGCTCCCGGCATTCCTCCGGATTGATGACCATCGGCTTTTCACACAGCACCGCCTTGCCGGCACCCATGGCAGCAACGGATTGCTCCAGGTGGAAATTGTGCGGTGTCGCGATGTACACAGCATCCACTTCCGCAGATTCGAACAGGTCCTGATAGCCACCAAAGGTGTGCGCAATGCCGTATTGCCCGGCAAACTGGTCGGCGTTTACCTTGTTGCGCGCACCGACTGCGACCAGCTCCGCGTTGGCGGCATAGCGGATATCGCAGGCGAACTGATGGGCAATGCGCCCCGCACCGACGATACCCCAACGTACTTTACTCATCACACCTCCAGAATAATTTTGAAATTTCTACTGTGATTAAGGGGAATGTCATACCGCACAGCTGCCGGCCTCGGGGCCTGCTTTGCTATCAAGCTCTGTTGTGCGTGCCCCCTGTTTCACCCCTTTTTTTACCCCCAGGGTTTTCTCCAGATCCTCCAGGGTTTTGCCCCGCGTCTCCGGCAGCAGCCAGGCAACCAGCACGAAGCCCAGAAGGGCAAAACCACCGTAAATGGAAAAAGTACTCACAATTCCCAGGTGTGCCAGCTCCCAGGGAAACGCCAGCTGCACCACATAGCTCACTGCACTGTTGGCCACGCCGATACAGGAAATAGCCACACCGCGAATGGTATTGGGGAAAATTTCCGAGAGCAGTACCCACATAACCGGGCCGAGAGAAAACGCAAAAGAGGCGACAAAGCCGAGGATGCCGATTAGAACCAACCTGGCATTCACATTGATGGCCTGCTGCATGAGGGCACTCTGGTGGGTGAGATATTCCTCCTGGGACAACACCGATTTCAATGCATTCTTGAAAGACACATCGTCGTCATAGCGGACACCGATTAGCGGCGCAAGCGCGTCGCTTTCGGTCAGGGCGATAATCTCACTGGCGTTTTCTCTTGGCAGCTCATAGCTGGCGCGACTGAAGCTGCCGGCGCAGATCGCCATACTGATGACCACACCGGCCAGCCCCATCAGCATCAGCGGCTTGCGGCCCAGGCGGTCGATCAACGCCATCGCCAGCAGGGTAAACACGATATTGATGATGCCTACCCATACCGCCTGTGCAAATGCTGCATCAGTGCCCACACCACTCTGTTCAAAAATGGTGGGCGCATAGAAGTAAACCGCGTTAATACCGGTTATCTGTTGGGCAATGCCGACAATCAATCCCAGTACCAGTACCAGTCGCAACGGGCGACTGAACAACTTGCGCACCGCCTGCCAGAGCGCATCGCGCCCGCCGGCCACCGACTCCCGGATACAGCCAATCTGTGTCTCCATTTCCGTGCCGGACATCAGGCGGGAGAAAATCGACCGCGCTTCCTGTTCGCGCCCATTCAGCAGCAACCAGCGCGGACTTTCCGGGATAGTGTGCAGCAATACCAGATACATCAGCGCCGGGACAATTTCGATACCCAGCATCCAGCGCCAGGTATGCGCATCCAGGCCCAGCGATGTCACCCAGGCCGCACTGCCCGTACTCAGCTGCAGAATAAGGTAGTTGGCAAAATAGGCAGCGGAAAAACCGAGCATGATATTCAGCTGGTTGATCGACACCATGCGCCCGCGGGACCTGGCCGGTGAGACTTCGGCAATATACATGGGCGCAATATGCAGCGAGGCAAAGGCCAGGCCGCCAATAAAGCGGGCAAGCACCAGTAGAAAATAGGTGGTCGCCAGTGCAGAGCAGATTGCGGACACCACATACAGCGCGGCGATCAACTTGAGTACAGTGCGTCGGCCAAAGCGATCTGCCATCGGGCCGGCGAGAAAAGACGCGATGATGGCGCCGAGGGTTGGCGCACTCACCACCATGCCCTGCTGGAATTCATTCAGACCAAATTCGATGGCCGTGAAGCCGACTACGCCGGAAATTACCGAGGCGTCGAAGCCGAATACAAAACCGCCCAGTGAAACAATCAATGCGTAACGCAATGCCTGCGACATAACAGCCTCGTTCTGGTTTTTATTATTCAAAAAAAAGCGGCTGCCCATTTCTGGGCCGCCGCAAATATCAAGCTAAAGAAATAACACGTAATACAACATTTGACTGAATACAGGCACCCGAAGAGAGGGGCGGGCGCCCGCATCATTGCCGATATTAGAAGCTAGCGCGCAGGCCCAGTGCATAACGTGCTCCGAACTCCTGAGCACTGTACAGCTGATTGACGAAGCGTCCATGCTGACGGAAATCTTCGCCGGTCACATTCAGACCTTCGAGGAAAACGGTCATGGTGTCGCTAATATCGTAGCTGGCACTCAGGTCCCACTGGCCATAGGCTTCCGTGAAAATGGGCTCGTCTGGTGCACGCAACTGATCGGTAGATGCCAGGAAGTCATCGCGCCAGTTGTACGCCAAACGCGCCTGGAAGCCATTTTTATCGTAAAAACCTACCAGGTTATACGAATCGCTCAGGCCATTTAGAGCCAGCTGCTCTTCAGTTTCAAACAGGTCGTACTCGAGGTCACCATCGACAAGGGTGGCATTCGCCTGTACACCAAAGCCGCTCTCACCCAGCATATGCTGGAACGCCACTTCGATGCCTTTCACCTGTGAATCACCTTTATTGACCGGCGTAGTGATCAGCCAGTTAATATCCGGAGAATTCGGAACCACGGTTCCGTCACAGGCAGCAACATCTTCGCCGGTATCACTACAACCACTGCCGAGGTCACCCTTGCTGGGATCGGTGTAGGCAACACCATCGGCGTTGTACAGCTTGCCAGAGGTAGTGTCGTTGGAAACATAGTTATCCACGAACTTCTGGAAGTGCCCGATGGAGACATAGCTACCCTCGGCGTAATACCACTCCAGCGACAGGTCGAGATTGTCTGCAAGATACGGCTTCAAATCCGCATTGCCCTGATACGCAAGATAGGGACCACTCGGGCGGCTGTTGGCGATGTTCACCGCCGGGCGCAAAGCCGTAAGGTCCGTGCGGGTCAGACTGCGACCAACAGAGGCGCGCGCCACCAACTCTTCGGTAATATCCAGACGCACATCCAGGCTCGGCAGGAAGTAGGCATAGTCACCATCCAGCTGGGTGACGCCATACTCCGCATCATCACTATACTGCGGGCGCAATTCGGTCAGGCTTTCATAGCGGAGGGCGTAAGGTGTAACCTGGCGGGTTTCACCGGTCACATCCGTCGCCTCATAGCGCAGCCCCGCTACCGCGGTTACCGGCATGTCTGCAATTTCAGTTTCAAAATTGAACTGGGAATATGCGGACGTCGTTTTTTCGCTTACGGTGTTATACACCTCGGGGTTGAAGGTAAAGCCGTATTCTTCCTCGATTTGACCGTACATCGATTTTACGTCGAACTTGAGGAATTGCGGGAAGAGCGCTTCATTACCACTAAACGCACTGCCGGTACCGGCGCTGCTGATGAAAGAAATCTGATCGAGCGAAGGATTCCAGGCACGCCCCAGGGTGGTCATATTCATGCGCCAGGTGGTGTCGTACTCAAAGTCCACATAGCCAATACCGAACTGGGCGGCAGTCAGCACACTGTCATTGCTGTTCACCCAGTTAAAATCAAATTTCGCCTGATCAATGGTGTTCAGCACTTCGTTACCACGACCGATCACCAGGTTGCCGCCAACACTGGCGAGGTCGTACTGCTCACCCTTGGTGGCACCGTCATAGAGGTAGTGCACATCGCCATCAAAACCGTTTGCGGCCATGGAATCAGGGTCATTGAGAATCGGCAGATCGGTGCCCTGCCCGTAGTCCACAGTGAACTGGCCCGCATAACACTGCTCATACGTCTGACAGTAGAAATCCGCGTTGCTAAGTAGGATGGACTTCTCAGACAGGTTGCCTTCCGGCTGCGCATGAGAAGTGGAGTGATGAATATCGAAGCTGGCAGTGAGGTTGTCGCTCAGATCCCACTCCAGGTTGAAACCGATGGATTCGTTTTCGGTTTCAAGCTCATCAATGTAACCGATAAAGTCGGTACCACCAGCACCATTGACGATCTGGGCAATGGTGCCATTTTCATCGGTAGCACCGGTCACCCAGTTACCGAACCAGTGTGCCGTCTGGTAGCGCTCGATGTCGTCCTGATATTTGGAGTAGAAGTAATCGACACTGGCAACCGCGGTATCGTTGATTGCGTACTGGACCACAACCTGGGCATTGTCACGCACGCGCTCGTGGTGGCTCTGATCCATATTGTAGTTTTGCGGCATCCAGATGGTGCCATCGGGGTTTTTGCTGCGATCGATCGCGGAGTCGTCAATCGCGCCGCCGCCACATGCGTCGGTGGAAGTGCTGAAACCGAGCTCACAATTGCCGGCGGTCTGACGCAGCCAACCATCGCTCGCGATGATTTCCTGTGAGCTGTCGCGTTGGGAGTGTGACAGCGCCGCAAGGACACCCAGCTTGCCGTCGAACAACTGGGTAGAGAACATACCGGATACTTCCGGGGTGAAATCATCACCCTGTACATTGGTCGTATCGCTGTTGGCCTTGACGCTAAACGCAGATTTGTAGCCGTCGTAATCGAAGGGCTTGGCAGTGCGCACATCAACAGTGGCACCGATACCGCCGGATGCCTGCTCGGCACGCGCGGTCTTGTAGACATTTACACCCACCACAGACTCTGGCGCGATCTGCTCGAAGTTGAAGCTGCGGTTCTGGGTACCGCCGGCACCTTCCTGCTTGGGCGAGTCGGCAAACGGCATATTGCGGCCGTTCAGGGTAACAAGGTTAAAGCTGGGACCAAAACCACGCACGGTGATCTGGTTACCCTCACCGTTTTTACGGTCAATGGAAACACCGCTGATACGCTGCAGGGATTCTGCCAGGTTGGTATCAGGGAACTTGCCGATATCTTCCGCGGAGATCGCGTCCACAACACCATTGGCATCGCGCTTGATGTCCGCCGCCTTTTCCAGTGAACCGCGGATGCCGGTCACTACAACCTCTTCCAGCGCCTCGACACTCCCCTGTGCCAGAACAGCACCAGAGTTCACCATCGCAATTGAGATCACCAGGGGTTTCAGGCCCAAAGTTGTCTTCTTCATCGTTATTATGCCTCCCGAATAGGCTTTATTGTTTAGAGAGTACCACCCTTTGGAAAGGGCGTTATTCTGCGCCAAAATGAAATCGTTTACATTTTGTGGGCGACCGATTCCCGGGAACCCGTTCGGTACAGCCAATGACCGGCACACCGGGGGTGAGATCGCTAATTCAAGACCCAGATTGGGAGAGAAACTCGTTGCGAGAAATCAGAGGTGATATTGCGCATCATCTTCTCCCACCTGGTCAGTTGCCAGAGCTCTTATTGTTTTTGTTGCGCCCTAGAAGAGCGACAGATTCAGATTACCCAACAATGTAAACGTTTACAATACGCTGTTTGAGAGTCCGCCCGGGCGCGGAGTGCCGCTCCACCAGGAAACATAAAGATATTGCTGCGCATTGGCGTGGGTGCAAACTTCACATAATACTTTTGCCGTTTCGCGCGGCAAATGCTCAGGAAAAATCCTTGGAAATATTTTTCGTGAAAATTTTCCTATCGAACTACACCGACTAATTATTGGGTCAAATACAATGCAGAAGTACATGTATAACCGCTCCGCGATACCCCTGTTTCCCAGGGGTTTACCGGTGGAGGCAGCCTTAAAACAAGAGCGCCCCGGACTTCCATCCAGGGCACTCAGGGGCAGCAAGGTTTCCAGGCAATTTCTGTAAATTAACAACAAATACCCATCGAATCCCTCGCGTGCTTTTCCAGTGTGATCACCTATAGCGTTTCGATAAATGCCCGCACCGCTGACTGCTGCGAAGCGCTCAGGCTGTTATAGGCACTGCGCGCGCTGGCGGCATCACCACCGTGGCGCTGAATTGCGTCCCCTATGCTGGTCGAGGCACCGTCATGCATATACAGCAGCGCACGGCCATTCTTTTCCAGCATACGGATATTGTGCCCCAGTCCCCACAGCGCCGGCGTGCGGAAATCGCCCTCACCGAGATCCCAGACTTTCATATCCGTATAAGGCCGCAAGGTGAGGTCACGCAGATGCGTTGGCGCATCGCTGCGGGTCTTTTGTACCGGGGTGTGACAGCCGGCGCATCCGATATCGTTAAACAGCACATCCCCTTCAGCAACGCCCGGGAGGTCATAGCTGCCGGGGTTCCGCGCGGGCACAGTGAGCACCTCTGTGTAGGTAGTGAGCAATTCCAGTACCCGGCCCGGAAGCGCATCCGGGTCAACACCGTGGTCGGCCACCAGGGCATTGCGCACCTGTGCGGCGACGGTATTGGCGGAACCATCCCAGCCGAACCCAGCTTCGCGGCCTTCGATCATTTCCAACAGTTTTACACCATAAGTGGGCGGCGGCAGGCGTGGGCCTTTTGCAGTCTGGATAACTTCAGAACCGCGACCATCGCGGAAGTGGCAACCACCGCAAGTGTGAGTGCCGATTTTCACCTCGTCGAAGTCCGTAGAGCCCTGCTTGTTCGGGTCAATACCATGGAACAGGTGGTGCCCCAGCAGGAAGTCATCGACTATGTCTTCCGAGTGCAGCGTGGTCACCGGTTGGGTGAAAATCGCGTTGTACTCCAGGTGCGAATAGGTGCCGTTGTCGGACAGCACCATGGAGGTACTAGCCTTGCCCGCGGGATTCAGTCGGGGATCGCCATAGTTTCCCCACCCGAGGCCCACGGTGTAATAGGAGAAGTCATTGTAGGTTTGGGCACCAGTGTTGCCCGCCACCGCAGAAATCTCGAATTGAATTACTTGTCCGTAGGAGTAGACACCGCCGAAGCCCGGGTTCTGGGTCAGCGCGAAGAACTGCTGCCCGTTGGGTCCGCCCGCGGTGTTGCGCATGGACTCGTTGCGGATAACGTTGCCATCCACATCAAAACCCACCTGCACATTGCCCGGTGCATCATCGATCCAGATGTTGTAGCGGTCGAGATTTCGCAGCAGGTCGTTATTGTGCTGTGCATCCAGGATTGCGGCGGTGGTGCCGTCGTGGGATACCGGGTGACGGAAGCGCATCCAGTTGGCGGATCCATCGGTAAATGACGGGTAGTTGTGCGGGTCTACACGACTGCCTTCGGTGGTGAACAGCCCGGTCCAGATCCACTGGTGCGCCGGGTTGTTGTTGAGTGAATGGCTGGGGTGCAGATAGCGGAAGAAGTAGTTGTAATCTCCACTACAGGGTATCGCTGCGGAACCACCAGTAACGGCAACCTTGCTAAAGGTCATGTTGCCATCTTCGGAGCAGTGCATTTCCAGACCGGAATCCCCATTGCCTTTTACAATCTGCGGGCCCCAGCGCCAGGTGAGCTGACCGCCACTGATATCGAAGGCAAAGCCATGGGAAGTGGGCGCGGCACCATTGATCGGGGTGCGCAGTGCCGCGGGCGGATTAGCGCGCGGGGGCGGGCCAACCTTGTGATTGGTCAGCGAGTTACTGGTCCAGTCGAGGTGGGCAAAATCCGGATCCGTGGGTTCGTCCGGGTTATCAGGATCGTCGGGATCACCCGGATCTCCAGCGCCGCTACCATCCCACTCAAAGGTATAACGGGGAAAGTCGTCCGCCGACATACCCGGCACCTTCAGTTGCGCGGTGTAGCTCTGCCCCGCCACCAGGTCGGTGTGCTCCCGCTCCCAGCGCCCACTGGAAAGGCTCGCCGAGTAGCAGCCATTTTCCAGGTCTTTACAGTTGTAGAAGGTGCCGCCGGTCGGCCAGCCAGGCTGCGCCTTGAAGGAGTAAATCGCGGAATTTGCACCGGTCGCAATCACCGCAAAGTCGTCACCGACCGGCTCATCTGGCGCTGCGGCGACTTCGATAAAGCGGCTGTCCTGCGCAGTGTCATTGTCGTCGTCGGTGGCGACCACGCGCAGGCCATAGCTGCCCTCCGCGAGGTCGTTCAGTGTCCAGGTGTACGGGGTATTGCTGACCATGCCCGCGGAGGTTTCACTGCCCGCACCAGGCGCAGAGTAAAACAGTTCCAGGTAGCTGACGTTGCCATCGCTATCACTGGCGGTCGCAGACACGGTCATGCTTTCGCCGGCCACCAGCTGACCCTGGGGCTCGGCCAGAGCAACGCTCGGCGGTAGATTGCCCCCGGAGCCAGAACTGGAACTGCTGGAGCCGGGACCGCTTCCGGAGCCGCCGGAACTGGATGAGCTTGAGGAACTGGATGAGCTTGAGGAACTGGACGAACTGGAGGAGCTCGACGAGCTGGACCCGGCCGTGGAGAACACCACGGTTTCCATCGGTGATATGTACTGGCCCGTCGCATTATCCTGCACTTTCAGCTGAATCTGGTACTGATTGCCATCCACCAGGCCGCTCACCGGTCGCTGCCACTGGCCATCTTCGAGTGTGCCGGGCACACAGTTACCGCCAAGACACACGTAGTTCCAACTGCCGGTCCAGCCCTGGTCGTCGAAGTAGATAATGCCATCGCTGCTGCCCGTGGCCTGAATACCGGAGGCGGCATTGGCAACCAGCGGCATACCGCACAGTAGTGCCGCGGCCAGGGCACCCTGCCGGATCCCACGAGCCAGATTGGGGGCACATGATTGTGTTGAGGCGCGCACGGACGTACGCGCAGCCGGGCTTCGAGCCCGGGAAAAGGCTGTAATCATTTTCTCTCACCTGCCGTAATATTTATTGTTTTACTGCTTGTATTGGCCGGCAATCGCAAAAAAGTCGGCACCCGGGACTGGCCCGGATACCGCAATCGACGAAAAACCATCCTGAGAGAATGAAGCACCACGCTTTCAGAGACTTCGGGCAACTCGCACAGGCATTTGCGTGTCGCCGGCATAGTTAAGCTACCCGCAAATGTAAACGTTTACAACAGCGGGGCGTAAAAGTCATCGAAACCGGGGAATCGCAATAATCTCCATAAAAATTTCCACACAAACACTTCAAATAGCGCATTCTGCATAACCCTGTTGCGGTGCTTCTTTCCGCTAAATACAGCGGACTTCTCCGCGCCGAGCTTGCGGGCCTGCAACACGCTTCAAGTATTCGCTCCTCTAATCCCACGGCCGGCTGCGCCACCTAAACACCCTCTACCTGAGCAGGTGCCCTGTCGATACCAATATGGAGATGAAAACGTTACCATTCAGACCTTGTGCGAATTCGGGAGGACACACGTTGAACCCCTGATTGACACAGCCCTTATTTAACACAGCATCAGGTAATCCGGTGTCCATAAAGAAAGTCGCCAAACTCGCCGGTGTTTCCACCGCTACCGTCTCCCGCTACCTCAACAGCCCGGAACAGGTAAAGGAAAAAACCCGCAACAAGGTGCAGTCAGCTATCAACGAAACCGGCTATGCCCCAAATTCTCTTGCACGTAATTTCCGCCGAGGCAAGACCAGCCTGATCGTGGTGGTACTACCAGCAATCGGCGACCCTTTCCTCGACAGGGTGATGCGTGGAATCTGGCGGGTAGCAGATGAACAGGGTTACAGCATTCTTATTCGCGATACCCAGGCCAATTCCCACGACTTTGATGAATACACCGATATAGTGTTCTCCAAGCAGGCCGACGGCATCCTGCTACTGGCCAGTATCTCTCCGTTTCGTGAGGCCACTGCCAACCAAGGCGACAGGCGTGCGCACCCACCACTGGTACTGGGGCTCGAAAGTGTTAACGAAGAATTAAGTCAATTTCCGAGTGTACGGGTAGACAATGTGGCCGCCGCTGCCGACGGTACCGAGTATCTGATCCAGTTGGGCCACCAGCGCATCGCATTTATCAGTGGCAAACGCGATTCCCTGCTCACCAAAGACCGCGAGAAGGGCTTCCGCAAGGCCATGCGCAAGGCAAAGCTAACGATATCCGGAGACTGGTTTGTGGAAGGAGAACAATCCATCGATGGCGCCCGCCGTGCTACCCGCCGGTTGCTCGACCTCGAGCAGCGCCCCACCGCCATCTTCTGTGCCAACGACGAAATGGCGCTGGGCGCCATCCATGAGATCAAGAGCGCCGGGCTGAAAGTCCCCAGGGACATTTCCGTCATAGGGTTTGACGATATTCGCTACGCTGAAATCGCTGACCCCCCCCTGACAACGATTGCGCAGCCGGCGGAGGAAATTGGTGAGCGCAGCATGCGCCGCCTGTGCCAGGCCATTGATGGGAGCGATGGGGACAGCACACCCGAGATGGTTCCGCACAGTCTGATCGTCCGCAAATCCACAGGAAAAGTACCAGCGTGACTCTACCTCCCCCCCAATAGTCACGAGCATTTTGCACTGTGTCTCAATCAGGCTGTTTTTTACGCGCTATTCCCACACATCACGGCTAATTCAACGATTTTTACACTACAGTTAAAAACAAGTAGCCCAATTGCACTTGGTATTGAAGCCATCTCGCCATGGGGCAGTCACAGGTGCTATCCGCCAAAGCCGCACAACAAGCAGCAGCGTAAGCGTATAAGTAGTAGAGGTCGTCACCATGAATACGCATTTGCCGGTCAAACCCGAGAGCTCTCTCAAGCCCGCCATGCTCACCACGCAGCACAAGCCCGAGCAAGACCGAGTGGACTCAAACACCAAGATAGGCAAGAGCGCCAGCAACCTGAGTCTGCGTTACCCGAAAGATTTGGAACGCTGCTTCGTCCTTGGGAACAACTAGAGCCCCGGGGACAACTGAAGCACCGCACGGCGATAACCAGCGCTCGCGAATGCTGCGTTGAAGATACTTCCACCTTCTGAAGTTCGAGAAGCAGCCATGGCCGCAAGCCCTCTGAGAATCCTCGCCATTTCCGGCAGCCTGCGCAAAAGCTCGTTCAACAGCGCCGCATTGGAAACCGCCGCCGAGATTGCCGGCGACCAGGCCGAGTTCACCTTTGCCAACCTCGCTGGCATCCCCCTTTATGATCAGGACCTGCGCGACCTGGGTGTACCGGAGGCGGTACAGACCCTGAGCGATCAGGTACTGGCGGCCGATGCGATTCTGTTCTCTACCCCGGAATACAACTACTCGGTGTCCGGTGTGCTGAAAAATGCCATCGACTGGCTCTCCCGCGTAGACCCACAACCCTTTGCTGACAAACCCGTGGCAGTGATGAGTGCCAGTATGAGCGCCTTCGGCGGTGCACGGGCACAGTACGACCTGCGCCGGATCCTGATTTATCTGGATGCGCACTTTGTGAATAAACCGGAAGTGATGATCAGCTTTGCCCACAAGAAGTTTGATGAGAGCGGCAAGCTGACAGATGACGATACCAGGAAGTTTATCGGTGACCTGGTTGCTGCACTGGGAACCTGGCAGCACCGCCTGCGGGCTGGAAAAGCCACCTGAGGCGCACCAGGCAAAGGAATAGATACTCGGTACCGGTCACAATTTTTGGCCGGCACCGGTATGACTGATCAGGCAGGTACGCGCTGTGCCTCTTCCTCCGCTTGCTTGCCTCCGTCGCGGCGGTTCCACCATTTCTCGTGGAAGTAGAACGCTACGGTATTACAGGCGGGCTCGATCAGGGCCAGGGCACTACCCACCCAGATATCACCGGTCAACGCCCAACCCACCGTGAATGCAACGGCCATATGCACCGCGGCAAAACTACAGGTCTTGGTCATGGCTTGCTGTTTCATAGGGAGTACCTCGTATACCGTGCGCTTGTGAAGATTACACGCCTGATCAAAAAACAACCAGGCCACTATGCACATTATCGAGAATGATTCCTATTTTTAAAAGGCAACCAAATCAACACTACTGATTAAAACGACCAATTAGTCGAAAAACTGCTGCGGCAACGCGCCGTTGTTGGCGGAGCGAACGAGCATCAGTCGTAACGGAAGGTCAGGTGTTTGGGCGTCGCTTCGCGCACCCTGTCCACAAGTGGATGCTGTATATTTTTCATTTCCCGAAGAACCAGTTGCGCCACTTCCCGCGCCCCCAATTGATTCAGGTGGGTGTCGTCACGAACGCCGTTGGGGTAGTTTGGATGGGTATCTGGTTCTATATGCAGAAATCGCAGCCTGGAATTTTCATCGCCTTGCTGCTGAAAATAGTCTCGAGTGATTGCATCCATATCAATGAAGTCCACCTTTTCCTGTTCGGCCACTTCCCGGCTCAGGGGTGCATACGGGTGGGTATGCTGGATGGACCCGTCCTTGTCAAAGTAGCGCCGCGTGATGGGACTCATCAACAAGGGATGTGCGCCTTTTGCGCGGACCTCACGAATAAAGCGCGCCAGATTGGCCTTGTATTTTTCCGGCGTGGTATAGCGGTCTTTTTTCTGCTCTGACTCGTCGTTATGCCCGAACTGGATAATGACAAAATCACCTGCCTGCAATGCCTTCCCGATCTTGTCCCAGCGCCCCTCTTCAATAAACGTTCGTGTACTTCGGCCATTCATCGCGTGATTTTCTACGCTAAGACTTTCATCAAAAAACAGCGCAAAAGGCATTCCCCAACCAGTCTCTGGAAAGTCCGCACTAGACTTTACCGACATGGTGGAATCCCCAGCCATATACAGGGTCTGGGCGCTGGCGGCAAAAGGCAGCATCAGCGCAAGAAAAAAAATGGCACCTTTCATAGTATTTACCTCTACTGTCAAAGCGTATCAGGCCGGTAGCAGGCGGATAGGCTCTCGCTTCACAAACTGTATTTAGTGATAATTCACATTGTCGGCGTAGTCGATCAACTCACTACCGTAGTTACCGCCCCACTCATAACCGTAACGGCGCTCGGGGTCGATGGCCATAATGTCGTATTCCTTGATACCGGAGCGGTCGGCGAAGAAGCCCACATCCTGCCCCAGGTCGTAGAAGCGATACCACATGGTACTGCCGCTTTTGCTCTGGATGGGGTTGTGCGTATCGTCGCTACTGCCGCTGGATCGTTTTACGTAAGCGGTATCCGCTTCCTGCACCACGGGGCTGCGGTACCAGGCGAGTGCTGCGCGCACGGCCGCTTCCACCGCTTCCGTCTGCGGCTGTGACATCAGGAAGGCCGTCACCAGCATGGACTCCTTGCCGCTCTTGGAGGGCAATTCGTAATCCCGTGCACCGCGGGGCTCAAAGGTCACCGGGTCGTGCTGGGCGCACCACACGGTTTTTGTATCCGCCTGCACGATCTGCGACTTCAGAATAAAGTCGACACCCTTAGCAACGGCCGCTGCCATACGCTCGCGCTGCTCATCCGTGAACAGGTCACCGCCCAGTGGGGCTTCCTGGCGAATAGCGTGATCGAGCAGGATCAGCACCCGCGCCATAGCGCCATCGTTAAAGGTCACGTGATTGGAATAGGTGGTGCCGGTACGCGCGGGATACACCTGCGGCCAACCACCACTCTCGTATTGCATGGTGAGCAGGAATTCCAGTGCACCGCGAGCAGCATCGCGATACTTGCTGTCGTTGTTGCGCTGGTACACATCCGCGAGGAACATCAGTTCGGTCACGGTGGCATCGTTATCGATGGTACCCAGTTCCACACCGCCGGCGCCGGTCCAGCCGGAGCGCGCGCTGCTACCGTTCCAGGGAGCATCGTAAGTGGATTCAGAATTCTTGTAGAAACCACCGTGGTCCATTTGCCAGGTAATCATATTGTCTGCGCGGGCCTGATCCGCGGAAAGGCTGCTGCCCAGCCAGGATTTGTAATTATCCAGTTCACCATAAATCGGATTGCCGGATTGCGACAGCATTGGCGCTTCGCCGCCAGAGGAAGACGAGCTGGAACCACCCGAGGAAGAAGAACTACTTGATGAACTGGAGGAAGAACTGGAGCTCGACGAAGAACTGCTGGAATTATCAAACACCGGAGGGCTAGCATCGGACCCACTGCTACCGCCACCACAGGCAGTCAACATCACAGAAACCGCTACAGCGGCTATGGCTGGAAACAATTTGAATTGCATGGAAACACCTGTAAAGCCGACGGGCGACTGAAGTTTTCAATACCCACAGCAAAAAAAGCCCCGCAAGCGGGGCAAAAATGGCAAATTCAATAGAAGCTTTTTAGAACTGTACGTTTACGCCCAGCTGGTAAGTGGGGCCGTAGGTCTCACTCAGGAACATCATGTGTCCGTTGGAGTACTCATTACCCTCGAAGTACTGGATGTTGCTCTCGTCGGTAATGTTCACCGCGTCGAGGTACAGTTTCACGTTGTCGTTGACGTTGTAGGTTGCCTTGATGTCGTAAGTCACACCGGCATCCTGATAAACATCAGACCAGGCCGCACAGTTCTGGGAGTAACCCAGGGCTGCGTCGGCAGCGATATCCGCGTCGGTACAGGAACCGATACGCTTGAGGATTTCGCTGCGATAGTTGGTAATGAAACGCACGGAGAAGTCGTTGTTTTCCCAACCCAGCGTGGTGTTGACGGTAACGTCTGCCTGCTCCGGCATACGGATGCTCTCTGCACGCACAGTGTCACCCACGTCTGCCTCGGAGTGCAGCAGGGTAAAGTTGGACTGGATAAAGAAGTTCGCAAGTAGGCCTTCAACGAAATACTGGTTGTAGGTCACTTCCAGACCGTAAACCTCTGCTCTGTCACCGTTCAGGTAAGTCTGAGCATTGGTCAGCTGCAGGTCGGATGGGATGTTGAACATGGTGACCTGGTCCACCGGCAGGGTGTACGGCAGGTCTGCCAGGTTCAGGTTGGCACCGGCAACTTCAACGATAAAGTCATCAATCTGCTTGTAGAACGCCGCACCCTGAATAAACAGGTTTTCACTGGCGTACCAGCCCAGAGACACATCGAAGTTGGTCGCGGTCATGGCGTCCAGTTTCGGGTTGCCGATTTCCAGTACGTTGTCCGCAGACATGGTCATGTTCTGGGATTTGTACGCATCGGTGAAGTCGGCATCGGCGATTTCACCCTGCAGATCCGCCGGGCGGTCTGAACAGTTGTCGTCACCCAGGTTGGCCGCCGCATCGTAGTTACAGAAAATTACGCGGTCACGAACCTGCGCGTATGCACGCGCTTCGTCGAAGGACGGACGAGTGAACGAGGTCCAGATAGAGGCGCGCAGCAGCAGGTCTTCACGCAGCTCATCGCGGTAGTGCAGGCTGGGGAAGAAGCCGTCGTAGGAGTTAGAGGTATCATCCAGCGGTACGGCGATATCGAAAGATTCCAGCTGATCGGCACTCTCTTCGCGGTCGTTGCGGATAGAGAGGTAACCGGTGGAGTTGAAATCGGTTTTCTCATAACGCACACCGGCAATCAGGGCACCGGTGTCGGTAACCTGGAACTCACCCATGATGTAGGCGGCTGCGGTATCTTCGGTAATGTCGTAGTCGTTACGGGTACTTTCCAGCTCGCGCTGTTCCGGGTCGTAGCTGTCGGCAATCTGGCGAGTGGCGGCGATCAGACGCTCCGCTTCCGCTTCGGTAATGAACTCGTGGTCGAACAGGGGGTTGTCCGGCATAAAGGTTTCGAAGTCACCCAGACGCGCACCAGCGTTTTCAAGGCAAGTGGCAGTCTGAGCCATATCATCACTAGCACAGCCCGCCACACGCTTGTCGTTCGGTACGATACTTACGCGGTTTTTATCGCGGTTACGCTCGCGGTTTTTGATACGGAAACCGGTCTTGATAAAGTTCACCGGGCCCATGTCAAAGTCTTTGCGCAGGTTAGCCATGGCCTGGTCGATGGTGTCCTCGCGGAAGCTGTCTTCCATAAAGAGGTTGTCGTACAGCATGTAGGGCTGCACGGTTTCACCATACTGGTAACCAGACGGACCGAAACCACCCACGTCCGGCACTTCCGCACCACCGGCGAGATCACTCAGCTGATCCGGGTGGACGATCTGGCCGTTCAGGTAATCTTCACCGGTAGTACCGAGGGCACTGAGTTTACGCGCGCGGAACTGCACGCGGCGGCCATCGGGAGAATCCTGGGTAGCATTGGAGTGGGACAGCTCGTAGTCCAGTGTCCAGTTGTTACCAAACAGATTTTCACCACCGAGGGAGAACACTTTGGTGTCGCTCTCCGACTCCTGAATAAAGAACTGCTGCTGCAGATCTATGCCACCGGCACCAAATACGTTGTTGGCTCGATCGAGGTAAATAACCTCGTTATCACTTGCCTGCCCCCAACGGTAGTACTCCCGCAGTGCGGTATCTTCGTCGGTGTAGACGGTGTTACTGAAGCGTGCGTAGTACTTGCTGTTGTCGGTGGGGCGATATTCCAGATCGAAAATACCTGCAATACGCTCACGCTCGGCGTTTTCCTGACGGTTCTGCAGTTCAAACGGCGTCAGCATCGGGCCGTCTACGCCATCCACGGTTATGTAGCGCGGCAGGCTGCTATCGTGCGCGCGAGATTCATAACCCTCGGTCACACGGTTTTCGTAAGACAGGGAGTAGCTGAAGCCGATGGTTTCGTCGGCAAAGATATTGGTGCCCTGCAGGGTCAGCTTGGGTGAGGACTCACCACTCTGCTCCTGGAAAGCGCCCTGGGCGCGCAGCTTGATGGTGTCTTCGCCGCGGTCCAGTGCAGAAATGGTGGTGACGTTCACGCTACCGCCGATGGAGTTCAGGTCCATATCCGGGGTAAGGCTTTTCAGTACCTCAATGGAGGAAAGAACGTCGGCTGGCAGCGCATCCAGAGAGAAGCCACGGCTCTCGCTGTCCGCTGCACCGCCACCACTGTTGGCCATTTCGGAGCCGTTCATCTGTACGGATACGAAGCCCGGGCCGAGACCACGCAGGTTGATGAATTTACCTTCACCCTCGGAGCTCTGCAGGGTAATACCCGGCAGGCGCTGCAGAGATTCCGCCACGTTCTGGTCGGCGAAGTTACCGGAATCATCCTGGGTAATTACGGAACTGAATACGTTCTTGTCGCGCTCTGCCTGACGGGCATTGAGTTCCGCGCTTTTAACGCCTTCTACATAGACTTCTTCAATCGAAAAATCCGAGGACTCTTCTGCTTTCTTATCTTCCGCTTGCTGATTTGCTTCTTGAGCCATCAGGCTGGTGGAAGCTGCCATGGCGATGGCCACGGCGAGAATCTGTTTTTTATAAGTCATTTTGACTCTCCCATCGGTTTTATGCGGCCTGCTGATTATTACATTCAGGCCGTTCGATGTTTTTTATCGCGGGCCGCATCAAACCTGCGACCCGCGAGTTCCCCTGTTGGATTATTGGTAGCTCACCTTGAAGTTATCGATGACAACAGCTTTGTCTTCCGTGCCGCTGTCGCAGCGAATTTGCAGGAAGGAGTTGGCTGTACCGATATGTGCATCCGGATCACTGGTAATGGTGACGGTGCCGATAGGTTGTTCGCCGTCGGCCATTACCGCCGCGTAGGCTTCAAATACCTTGGAGTCACCACCGTGCATGGACTTGCCGGAACTGGAGGTGTTGTTGTCCACATACACCTGGCACTTACCGCTATCCAGTGACACGTTGGGGTTTTCCACCACGTCGAAGCTGATTACGTAAGGCTTGCTCAGATCCAGATCACCGCGGCCTGCGGTATCGGTGTCCGCAGTATCGGTACCGTGCAGGGCATCACCAATGGAGAAGCGTGCGTTGTGCAGCGCGAGGGTGCCGCCGGCAACAGTGATCCGAGAGCTGCCACTGGTTACGTTGAACATCGGCTTACTGGGGTCACCAGACTGGGCACGATAGGCCGCGTCGAAGAAGTTGGTGTCCTCGGTATCGGAGTCTTCAAGCAGACCTGCACCGTTGAAGTTCTCTTCGAATGCAGCGGAAGCATCGGCACCGGCGTACACATCCAGCTCACCGATTCCGCCAGGCAGTTCGCCGACCAGCTGATCCGCCGCGACTGCCGCCGCCGCATTGTCACTCCAAACCAGCCAGTCGAGATTGGCATGGAAGGCACTACCGGATCCTTCACCAATACGGAACAGGCTTGCAGAGCCGCCAGAGCGACCCGGGCCAGTGAAGTTGCCTACTTCAACACCGTCGCGATAGACAACCGCATTGATATTGTCAGCAGCTCCAGCCGGATCATTGACCGTGAAGCTGATCTGGTAGGTGTGGTAGCCGTCAGTGAAATCCAGATCTTCAACTTCTGCGGTTTCTTCACCGGCCAGGAATTTCTCGATCTGAATTTTTCCAGAGTCCGGACGCAGAATCGCCTTCATGCGACGGTCGTCGATATGCGTCTCGATTTCGAAACCGCGTGCGCCCTGGCTTTCTGCCTTGGCATTATCGATGCGCGCAATCCAGGTAAAGTGCTTCGGATAGGCGCCATCGGCGACGATGCCATCCAGGTCACCCACCGGCTTGGTATCGCCGTCGCCATCGAGGGTATCCAGCTCCATGATTCCCTGCGGGCTCACCTCGAACCATTCCAGTTCATTATCGCCGAAGGAGAAATTGGTCTGCTCGCTGCCGTTGATTACAACCGCGCCAAGGTCACCCGGGTGAGTACAACCGTCGTAAACACTCCAGATAATGGCATTTGTTGCGGAAGGATCAACAGAGGTGGTCGGGGTACAGTTGTCGCCAACCGGTGCTTCCGGAGTTCCGGTCGCAGAGGCACTCCATTCGCTCGGGCCAACGTTGTTTACACCGCGCACCCACACGTAGTAGGTGGTACCGTTTTCCAGCTCGGTCAGAGTGGTCGAGGTCTCTGTCAGGCCAGACATTACTTCTGCCGCTGACACATCATCGGTGGTGCCATAAGCCAGATCATAGCTTGCCGCACCCAGTACAGAACCCCAGCTCACGGCCATCTGCGCGTCGGTGGCGAAGGTGGTCGGTGCTTCCGGCGCATCTGGAGCCACGGCGGGCTCAAATACGGTACAGGCCGGCAGATCAGCCTGACCGTCTTCGGTCTGCTTCTCGATCAGCAGGTCATCGATAATTGCGGTACCGCCGCTGGATACACGCAGCTGCAGGAAAGAATTCTGGGTACCGATTACCGCATCCTTGATGTCGACCACGTCGCCACCGGCTTGCAGGTAAGTTTCGCCTGGAATATTGATCACCACACGCTCACCGGCAACCAGAGAGCCGGTTTCAACATCAAACAAGCGGGAGCCAAGGGAGCCACCACCGTGAATGGAGTTGGCTTCACCGGAGGTATTGTTGTCCACGTAGATCTGGGTTTTTGAACCAGCACCACTGGCAGATGCCACACAGAAAGAAATGCGGTAGGGCTCGGAGAGATCCAGCTCCCCCCAGCCGGAGCCGCCGTCGCTGCCCGGAGTAGAGTCTTTCTTAGCATCTACTGCCGCGGTGTCGGCGAGGTCTGATTGGGTCTGGCCAATACTGAAGCGCGCGTTGCTTATCAGTAGGGAGGCGTCGCCGGCATCGCTGACAATGCCCAGGCGCTCTTTGTTATCGACCGTGATCTCCATGTTGGGATCGTCCTGGTCGAAGAAACAGCAGGTGGGATAGTAGAGAGCGGGGCGCGCATCTTCGTATTCACTGCTGTCAGCAGTGGCCAACGCCTTGTAGTTGGGGCTGAAGAAATCGATGGTGTCGCTCTGATCAAACCCGGTGTATTCACCAAAGTTTTCCACAAGCGGAAGCGGCGTGTTACTGATTCCGCTCTCTTCCGGCGGTACAACAACCACGGGTGGTGGTTCAGGCAGGTCGGCGATATCGCCCTCCCCTGCAGAACTGCTACCACCGCCGCCACAGGCGGTCAGTGTCCCCATAATGCACAGCGCGAGTGCGGACTTTGCCCAAGGTAAAGGTTTCATGCTCACCCCTTCTCTCTCATTGTCAGTCGTTATTCTTATGAGTCCGGATACTTCAGTCGGATGCCGCGCCGTTAGAATTGTTGTGCGCGGTAGCCACCCAGACTCAGCCAGATACTTATTGGTTAGACAATGAAAGCAGATTGGTTAGGCATATACAACCATTTGTACCAACTAAGTGCTGCAGTTATTGACATACCTGCCTGACCGGAATAATTTGGCGCTATGGCGCATGTTTTTTGAGCAAATCTGGCGGATTAACGGGTATGGAAGTTTTCACACTTACCGCAAATTGGGAGGTCAATAGGCGCAATGGCGACCTGGAACCTGAGAATTGGCTTGTCCAACAAGGTAGCCTTTTGCCATTCTTTGGTTGATTGAAGCTGACTTCTCTGTACCGCTAAACAGAAAAACCCACCCGCCCTGAAGAGCGGATGGGTTTGGGTTCTGTGTGATCGAGTTACATCAGCGCCGTCACTGACAACTTGCGCCACCGAGACCAATCACATAATTCTGATCATTGGCCAGCGGAGAGTTGAACGGAATATGTCCGTCTTTACCTGCAGTGGCAATAATGTAATCCGCCTGCGCCTGGCCCGCCGGGCGACCTTGTGCAGCGATCACATTGCGAGAGGCCTGTGAGTAGTTCTGCGAAAGGTCCGATACGGAACCGGAGCTATCGCTGATGGTGTACACCAGAGACGAATCCAGGTTGCACGCGGCATCGGAGAACCACACCTTGCTGCCTTCGCTGCGGAAGTTACCGCCGTCCACATCGCGGGCCAGCTGCTCGCCACGCTCATTCAACGCCTGCACCACGTCATCCTTTTCCTGGAAGTCGCGGTTCATCATGAAGGTGTTGTCTTCCCACAGTACGGTCGCACCTACACGCACACTCAGGATGTCCTTGCGATAGTTCATAAAGAAGTTATCGAACATGTGCGAGGTGCCACGACGGATCAGCGGGATACGACGCAGGGTGTTACCCAGGCTGTCGTAGTGATCGTCGGTGGTGATAAACGCGTTGTGGTGCATGGTGGTGGTGATCTGCTCGTTGATGGTCCGAGAGTCACTGGAACCGTGCAGGGATGCGCGCTTCACATTGATCAGTTTGTTGAAGGAAATGGTGATGTCGTAGGCACCCACTTTCACATCAAACGCCGCGTCACCGGTGGTGTCGAAGGTGTTTTTGTGAATCCAGATGTCGTGAGACGCACCGGTGTTGCGGATCATATCCGGATCGAGGCCGTGGTCCTCAACATGACCGGCACCGCGGAAGTCCAGGTGAGTCAGGATCACGCTCTGCTCGGTTTCCACCGGCTGGCCGCTGCTGTCGGAACCGATGGCAAAACCGTTGAAGCGGAAGTAACCGTTACTGAAACGTCCGTCGAGGGTTTTGTGGGAACCGATCTTGGCGTTGCGGATCGGCAGATCCTTGTCGTCCAGGCGATCGTTGAAGAACTCTGACAGACAGGAATCCCCGGACAGGCCGTTGCTGGAACACCAGCCGCGGAAATCGCGACACTGGGCTTCGCTACCGTTGATGGCGGACTGCACGGAAGAGTCGCTACAGAAGTTGCGGTGCATGGAGATTTCGGTTTCCTCTCCACTATTAACGGAGAAATCGAATTTGTCGAACACGATCCAGTTGTGTTCGTCGCCGGTGATGGCGTCGAGGATCTGCTGCTCAACCGGCACGCTGCTGTTTTTGGTGATCACAGTCAGCTTGCTGTTGCCATTGGGATCGTAACCGCCCATGGCATTTTCACCGTAACCCACCGGACGGCCAAGAGTTTCATACAAACACTGTACGATCTTCTGGTCGGTATCCAGCACAGAGGAATCGCGCCAGTTTACGTTCGGGTCGGTCGCCAGTTGCTCACAGGCAACCGGGTCGCCACCGGAGGAAGAACCACCGGAACCTGAGCCGGAACCACTGCCGGAGCTGCTACTGGAACTGCTGGAGGAAGAGCTGCTACCACCGGAAGAGCCGGAGCCGGAACCACCGGAGGAAGAGCTCGAAGAAGAACTGCTGGAGCTACTGCCACCGGAGGAGGAACCACCGCCGCCATTACAGTCGCCAGCACTCGGCGCAACCCCGGTAATGGACAGGCTGTCGATATTGGCGAGACCGCTACCGCCAGTCGCTTCAAGGCGGATTTCGTTGTAGCCCGCATTCAGCCACACGGTCACGGAACCGCTATCGGCATAGTTACCCCAGGCACCGGTGCCCGGCAGGCTGACGTTAGTCTGCGCACCATTGTTCACCAGTACAGATCCGGGGCGGTCGCTACTGCCATTGGCGTAACGCCACTGCAGGGTGTAGTTACCTGCGGCCGGCACCACCACGGACCAGTCCACACCCATTCCGCTTTCGTTGTCGGTGTTGGCATAGCCGCTACCGGTATAACCGCTGTGCTCGGATTCCAGCGCACCGTCTACGGAACAGTAGCCCGCTTCGGATTCCTGCAGCACCAGTGTGCTCGGTGCAGTGCTGATTACTGCATCGTCACCATTGGAGTTGTACACCACAAGGTTCTGGTCAGTGACCTTGATCCAGTAGTAGTAGGTACCGTCCGCGAGGCCTGTGTCGGTATAGCTGTTGCCCAGAACGCTGGTGGCAATGCGCAGACGGCCTGCAGGGTCCGGATCGGTATCCCGATAAATTTCCTGCGTGCGAACGTCAATGCCGTCGGTATTCCAGAGGAGTTGTGCATCGGTACCGGAGGTCGCCACGTTCAAGGTCACAGAGCCACCGCCGGAAGAACTGGACGAGGAACTGGAGGAGCCACCGGAAGATCCGCCAGACGAGCCACCCGAAGAGGACGAGCTGGAGGACGAAGACGAGCTGCTGCCGCCGGAAGAAGAGCCGCTACCGGTTGCACTGTAGATCTCAAACTCGGCAATCTGCGGTGCACTGGAGGCGGAGTCGATCATCAGATTGATCTTGTCCATGCTGACATCACCGAGATACACCTGCATGGCCGAGCCAATGCCGGAACCCGAAGCAAGTTCATCGCCGTTGTCGTTGTTGACCAGACGCCAGGCCTGCACATTGTTGCCAATTTCACGAATGATCACGGTGTTGAAAGTGCCACCGAAGTTTTTCGCGGAAATACGTTCATCGCTGGAAGAGCCCGGCTGCCAGTAGCTGCTGGTATCGCCATCGATGGCATTACCGTAGCTGCTGCCACCGCCTTTACTGGAGCCATCCGCTCCGCCGGAAAGCGCCAGGTTCGGCCCCAGATCGCCCCCGCCCCCGCTGGAGCCGCTGCCGCTGCCGCCGGACGAAGAGGAACTGCTGCTGGATGATGACGAGCTGGCACCAGAACTCGAGCCGGAGCCACTGCCACCGGAGGAGCTGGAACTGCTGGAACTGGAGGAACTGACCGTACAGCTGCTGTCCGCTACCAGGTTGCCCTTGTTCGCACCTGCGGTAGAGGCAACCACCTGCGGTACCAGGTTGCCGTTACACAACTGGTAGCTGTAGGGAATGCTGATAGACGTGGTGGACGTCGGGTTGGGGCCAGCGGGGTGATTGTCATCGTCATCCGCCGTCCAGGTAATGTTGGACCAGATGTTGCCGCTTACTTCCCAATACCCCATGTCGTTGGTGTAGAAGGTACCCAGCGGATCCTTCGAGTTTTCGAAGTAATTGTTTTCCGCCTTCATGCGCCCGCCAATACGCGGGTTCATACCGGATTTATTGATGCCCGTGTAATGGTTGTTGAACGCATGCGCCGTAGCGCCGCGCAACAGCGGGGTGCGGGAATCAATATTCTGATAGAGATTGTGGTGGAAAGTGACCGGGCCATTGTTGGTGTCGCTATCGCTCGAACCAACGAGACCACCGCGGCCGGAGTTGCGCAGAATGCTGTAGGAAAGGGTTACGTATTTGGTGTCCGCCTTCATATCGAACAGCGCATCGTAACCGTCGTTTTCACCACCGGAAGCTTCCAGGGTGAGGTGGTCCGCCCACACATTGTAAACGCCACTTTCCATACCGATGGCATCACCACCATTGGAGGTGGGAGAACCGGATTTTTTCACATTCCGCACATGCAGATTTTGCAGAATGATGTTGGATGCATTGCGCAGGTGAATCCCCAGCTCATCGAACAGCGCGCCGTTGCCGACACCGATGATGGAGATATTACTGACGTCCTTGATTTCAATCTTGTCGTCGGCGGTGTTACAGCTGTCACCAGACACCTTGCTGGTGTTGCCGTGATTGATGGTACCTTCGACGTGGATGATGACGGGGGTGTCGTCGGATGCCCGGTTACAAAGGGCTTCGTGAATCTGGGTACCGGTGGTGGCGTACACCACATTGCCCCCGGCCCCGCCGGTGGTACCGCCGTTTTGTGTGGCAAACCCCGTGGCCTGCGCGGAAACTTCCGCGGCCGCAAAGGTGCCCAGCAATGCACTCAGCATCGCTGTTCTCTTCAGCTTGATTTGCATGTGACCTTCCGTTGTTATTTTTACTGTTGATCAAGACGATCGGTCACAGAGTGAA
Source organism: Microbulbifer sp. ABE4_465 (assembly GCF_056160765.1). Lineage (NCBI taxonomy): Bacteria > Pseudomonadati > Pseudomonadota > Gammaproteobacteria > Cellvibrionales > Microbulbiferaceae > Microbulbifer > Microbulbifer sp. ABE4_465. The sequence continues at coordinate 89,591 of NZ_JBSWXV010000002.1, read as the reverse complement.
CCCCGGGGATACTGCGAGCAGGGAGGGATGGACCAATCATCATCGCTGTGGGCGGCAGATACTGCGGGGTCCGCCCGATATTTGGCCAAATCGGCTTGTTTAGCCAAAGCTCTATATTCTTATAAATTGGCAATACCAAATATCAACACGAGGTTACCACGCAATTCCACCCTGTAAAGCCTATTCGTGGATTTGTTAGACCAATTTGCAAGAAATGTGCACTGCAGCAAGTCGTCAGCGGGGACATCGGGTATCGGCAGGCAAAAAAAAGCCGGGCTGAAAAGCCCGGCAATACCATCCTGATGATGATGCGAGGAAATCAATGAAACAAAATGCCGCCTACTTCAATTGAGTAATAGGTGAGGAGAACCGCACCAATGAAGTTACTCGATCAATCCCAGCGTGCGCGGCAGGAACTCGCTGATTGCCGGCACCAGAGTAACCAGCGCCAGTACCAGGAACATCATCAGGTACATGGGCAACAGCGGGCGTATCAACGCTGTGATTGAAGTTTTGGAAATACTAGCCCCGACAAACAGCACACTGCCCACCGGCGGTGTACACAGGCCGATACACAGGTTCAGGATCATCACGATACCGAACTGCAGCGGGGACATACCCAGCTCCATCACTACCGGCAGGAAAATGGGGGTAAAGATCAGTACCGCCGGGGTCATATCCATAAAGGCACCCACAGCGAGAAGAATCAGGTTGATGGTCAGCAGGATCAGCAGCGGGTTGTCACTCAGGGTGATCAGCGCCTGGCTGATGGTCTGCGGAATATTCTGGTAAGACATGATCCAGGACATGGCCGAAGACGCGGCGATCAGGAACATCACTATCGCAGTGGTCTCAACGGACTTGGTCAGCAATGCCGGCAGCTGGTCCAGCTTCACCTCCTTGTACACCACACAGGACAGCAGCAGGGAGTAAAGCACCGCAATGGCACTGGCTTCGGTCGCGGTGAAGAAGCCGCTGATGATGCCGCCGATCACGATAAAGATCAGGAACAGGCTGGGCACTGCATCCACGGTTTTCTGGAAAGCTTCTTTCATGGTGGGCTTTTCGCCCACCGGGTAGCCCTTCGCTTTCGCCCACAGGCCACACACCATCATCAGGCCCAGCGCCAGCAACAGGCCCGGCAGGTAACCGGCAATAAACAGCGCGGCGATGGAAACACCACCGGATGCCAGGGAGAAGACGATGAGAATATTGCTCGGCGGAATCAACAGGCCGGTGGTGGAAGAAGCCACGGTCACCGCAGTGTTGAAGTTCTTGTCGTATCCGGCCTTGGTCATGGAGGGAATCATGAAACCGCCGATAGCAGACGTCGCCGCTACAGCAGAACCGGAAATGGAACCGAACAGGGTACAGCTGATGATGTTCACAAAGGCCAGGCCGCCGGGCAGCATGCCTACCAGTACCTTTGCGAAGTCGATAATGCGCCGGGCGATACCGCCGCTACCCATCAACATACCGGAGAAAATAAAGAACGGAATGGCGAGCAGCGCGAAACTGTCGATGCCGCTGGCCATACGCTGGGCCATGGTAATCATGGCCGGGTCAAAATCGATGGTGCACAGCATGGTGAGCACAGTGGCCGCACCAATACTGATGGAAATGGGCACATTCAGCGCGAGAAGGATCAGAAAACTGACCAGCAATACCAGAACTGCAACTTCCACGATGACTCTCCTCGCTTAGGCTTCGACGGCAGCTTCGGGCTGCTTTTGTTTTTGTTTGGTTTCTGCATCGGCCGAAGAGGCTTCTGCGTCATCGGTATAGGGATGCACTTCGGAATCGAAGTCGCTGGGCAGCTCTTCTTTCGCCGTCACCAGTTCAATCAGATGATCGATGGAGAAAAGACAGATCAGCAGACCGGAAAGCGGCAGTACGCTGTACACGTAACCCATGGGCAGGTTCAGTGCCGCGGAGTACTGCTCCAGCTCGAAGGTGAGCAGCATCAGCTTGGCACCGCCGTAAACCATCGCCAGCGCGGCGAAGGCAAAACACACCAGCACCACAAAAATCTGCAGCGCGCGGCGCTTGGCACCGTGCAGGGCGTTACTCAGCAGGTCGATTCCCAGGTGGGATCTTTTGCGATAGGCGTAGGCACCGCCCAGCAGACCAATCCACACCAGCAGGTAGCGCGCGACTTCTTCGGTATAGGAGCTTGGCTGCATGGGCAGGAAGCGGGTGAGGATCTGCCAGGTCACGTCCAGCACCATCAGTGCCAGTAGCGCGCCGAGCACAAAGCCCAGGGCCTTTTCAATTTTCTGCATCATCTTTGCCTTCCACTGTTATTTTTCTAGTGGGCTTTTCTTCAGGAATTAATTAACGGCTTTTATCTGATCCAGCAGATCGCCAACATCGGTGCCCTTGTAGCTATCGTGCAGCGGCTTCACCGCGTCGATGAAGGGCTGCTTGTCCGGGTAGATCACTTCCACACCGGCGGCCTTCACTGCAGCCAGGGATTCCTCGGTGGATTCCTGCCACAACTTGCGCTGGTAGGCCACGGCTTCATCGACCGCCTTGTTCAGCCATTCCTGCTGCTGCGGCTCCAACTTGTTCCACACCTCGGTGCTGATCAGCAGCAGGTCGGGCACGTAGGTGTGCTCGTCCAGGGTGTAGTACTTGGACACTTCGTAGTGCTTGGAGAGATAAAAGCTCGGCGGGTTGTTCTCGGCACCGTTGACCACACCCTGCTGCAGCGCGGTGTACAGCTCGCCCCAGCTCACCGGGGTAGCGGCGCCGCCCAGGGTGTTGACCATCTTGATTGCGGTCTGGCTGTTCTGAACACGGATCTTCTGGCCGTTCAGATCTGTCGGAGACTGCACAGCGATGTCGTTCATATAGAAAGAGCGGCTGCCCGCATCCAGGTAACCCAGGCCGCGCAGGCGCGCGCGCTCACAGGCCACCAGCAGATCTTTGCCAATCGGGCTCTGCAGCACATTCCAGAAATGTTCGGAATCGCGGAATACGTAGGGAAGGTTGAAGACCTTCATCTCCGGCACGAAGCCCTCCATGGGGCTGGCGGAGACCTTGGTCATGGCCAGGCTGCCGATCTGCAGCAGTTCGATCAGCTCGCGCTCGCTACCCAGCTGGCCGCCGGAATAGATATCGATCCGCATGGTATCGCCAGACAGCTCACGCAGGCGCTCATCCATAAATACCATGGCACGGTGTACGGAATGCTGCTGGTCCAGGGTGTGAGCCAGCTTCAGGGCCACCTGGTCGTCCTGGAAGCCGCAGCTGGCCAGAAACAGGGTGGTGCCGACCAGGGCCGCAGTGCGCATCTGCCGCCAGAATCTTCTCATTATCATCGTTGTGACCTGTGATCTATTTCTTATCGGGTACAGGTTTTCCGGTGTGCCTATTTAGAGGGCAAGCTCGTTGCGGACAAAGCTCGCAACGGAGCCCGGAATCCATCGGCAGACCAGATTGGTCATACCATCGTAACAACAACTGGTCTGCGGGTGCAATCTTCTTGCTCCCGCGCACCCGGTGCCGCCGGGTGCCTGTGCTGAAAGTTGTGCCAGGCAGAGCAGGCGCAACCAAATAGGCGTCGAATAATACGCCATAATGACGCTTTTTTGACCGTTAATTCGGGCCGCACGCGGATTTCCGCATGACCAATCAGCAGAGCTCGGCAACCGGCGTGCTTCTCTCGGCGTCCGCTGCCAGGTATTCGGTGCGCGGGATAATAGCGCCGCGGTGACCGATCACCCTGGCCGCACAGCGGTTGCCCGCCGCAATCGAAGCCTCGGGGCTGGCACCCTGCAGGCGCGCGGCCAGGTATCCGGCATTGAATGAGTCACCGGCACCGGTGGTATCCACCACGCTGCTGACCGGCGGCACATCGATGGCGGTAAGCTCTCCCTCGTACTGCAGCAGCACCGGCTCGGCACCGCGCTTGATCACCAGCTCGGATACACCGAAGCCGCAATTGCGTTTGGCGCACTGCCCGGCGCGCTTGTCGCCCCACAGGGCCTGCTCATCCTCAAAGGTCAGCAGGGCCATATCGGTCTGCTGCAGGAACTCCGCCACCACTTCCCGTGCCGCCTCGGCGGAATCCCACAGGCGCGGGCGGTAGTTGCTGTCGAAAGCCACACGGCCGCCGGCGGCGCGATACTCCTTGAGGAATGCCAGCAGCTCGGCGCGCGCATCCGCACTCATGATGGCGAGGGTGATACCGGACAGGTACAGGCAATCCATGGTGCGCAGATGGGCCTTCAGGGCCTCGCGGCGGTCGGCATCCGCAAACAGCTCCCGCGCCGGTGCCTGGCCGCGCCAGTAGGTGAAGTAGCGCTCACCATCCGGGGTGTTCTGAATCATGTAGAGGCCCGGACAGCGGCCCGGCAGGCGTGCGATAGCACTGGCATCGATGGACTCACCCGCCAGGCGTGTGAGCACTTCCTCACTGTAGGGATCATCCCCCAGCAGGGTCACGTAGCTGACGCTGACACCACCGCGGGCGATGTACACCGCGGTGTTGTAGGTGTCGCCGGCATACGATTGCGCCAGCAGTGGCTTGCTGCCACCGGATTGCTCCTGAACCGACGCCTGCGGCGCCAGTTCCACCATTACTTCTCCCAGTGCTGCCAGCTTCACTTCACTCTCCCATACGCCCTGCGGCGCGATATTCGTTTTATTGCCATGTATTTATCGTTAGCTTACATGGACGATTTGGCAGGCAATCACGGCCTCCCCAGTGGGTATATTCTCGCCGAAATCAAAATGCCTTACCAGAATGGTTGACTGGTATAACCAATTTTTGGCACCATGGCAACAATCGCTGCTCACCACAGACTCGCAATCACGAGGTGTAGCGAGCATCGAGGTTTTCTCCATCGCCTGGCGCACCGGGCACAAGGGGCTGGTTTGGACCCCTTCTGCCTTTGATTCGCGCATACCGCCCGCTCCCGCCGCAGCCATTGCTGTGCGGTGAGCCGGGCTCTTTTCTTTTTGGGGCCCGATCCGGCCCAGATGAATTCCCGGCGCTGGCAAAACCACACAACAATAAACGGACCCGGCCTCAGCCCATTCAATACACACGAGCCGCCGGTTCCCAATGGCAAACCCGAAATCTGGAAGCATCCACATGACACGCCCTCTGATCCTGCATCCCGACCGTCTGTTTCCGGCCGACCAAGTAAGCCGGGATATCGCGCGCAATCTTTACCAGAGCGTGAAAGATCTGCCGATCATCAGTCCGCACGGTCACACCGATCCGTCCTGGTTCGCCGAGAACCAGCCCTTCGGCAACCCGGCCAACCTGCTGATCCGCCCGGATCACTATGTGTTCCGTATGCTCTACTCCCAGGGCGTTCCCCTGGAGAGCCTCGGCATCCGCACCCAGGACGGCACCCCGGTAGAACAGGACCCGCGCAAGATCTGGCAACTGCTGGCGGACAATTACCACCTGTTCCGCGGCACCCCGTCGCGCACCTGGCTGGATACCGTGTTCCACGATGTGTTCGGGCTGGACGTTCAGCTGAACAGTGAAACCGCAGAGCTTTACTACGAGCGTATCGACAGCGAACTGAAAAAGCCGGAGTTTCTGCCGCGCGCGCTGTTCGAGCGCTTCAATATCGAAGTAATTGCGACCACCGAATCCCCGCTGGACGATCTGCGTCACCACCAGAAGATTCTGGACAGCGGCTGGAAAGGCCGTGTGATCACCGCCTTCCGCCCGGACCCGGTGCTGGATCCGGATTTCGAGGGCTTTACCGATAACCTGGCGCAGCTGGCCGAGATCACCGGCGAAGATACTTCCACCTGGTCCGGTTATCTGGCGGCCCTGCGCAACCGTCGCGAATTCTTCAAACAGATGGGCGCGACCTCCACCGACCACGGTCACCCCACCGCGACTACCGCGAACCTGTCTGCGGCGGAAGCCGAGGCGCTGTTCCTGAAAGTCAGCACCGGCAAAGGCTATGCGCAGGATGCGGAACTGTTCCGCGGCCAGATGCTGACCGAGATGGCGCGCATGAGCATCGAGGACGGTCTGGTGATGCAGATCCACCCGGGCTCTTTCCGCAACCACAACAAGGTGGTGTTCGAGCGCTTCGGCCGCGACAAGGGCTGCGATATTCCTTCCCAGACCGATTACGTACACGCGCTGCAGCCGCTGCTGGAAGCGGTGGGCAACGAGCCGAACCTGAGCATTATTCTGTTCACCCTGGACGAGACCAGCTACAGCCGCGAACTGGCACCGCTGGCGGGTCACTACCCGGCGCTGAAGCTGGGCCCGAGCTGGTGGTTCCACGATAGTCCGGAAGGCATGCGTCGTTTCCGCGAGCAGGTGACCGAGACTGCCGGTTTCTACAATACCGTTGGCTTTAACGATGACACCCGCGCGTTCCTGTCCATCCCCGCCCGTCACGATGTGGCGCGCCGCATGGATTGTGTGTGGCTGGCGCAACTGGTCAGCGACCACCGCCTGCAGGAAGACGAGGCCTTCGAACTGGCTGCAGACCTCGCCTACAACCTGGCGAAAAAAGCCTACAAGCTTTGATTGGTAGAAAGAAATGAGCCAAGAAAGACTCAGCAACAAACTTCTGGAAGACCTCCCCGCCGAGGTGATCAAGCCGGCCTACGACCGCAACGAAGTCACTACCGGCATCGTGCACCTGGGCATCGGTGCATTCCACCGCGCACACCAGGCGTGGTACACGGAAAACCGCATTGCCGGCGGTGAAAAGGACTGGGGCATTGTGGGCGCGAGCCTGCGCTCCGCCGGTGTGCGCGATCAGCTGGTGCCGCAGAACGGTCTCTATTCCGTGGTGGAGAAATCCAACGCGGGCACCAAGGTGCAGATCGTCGGTGCGGTGAGCGATGTGCTGGTGGGCCCGGAAAGCCCACAGCAACTGCTGGAGCTGATGGCTCAGGAAAGCGTGCGTATCGTTTCCCTGACCATCACCGAGAAAGGCTACTGCCACGATCCGGCGAGCGGCGACCTGAACCCGCAGCACCCGGACGTGATGCACGATCTGGCCAACCCGCAGGCGCCCAGGTCTGCTCTGGGTTACATCGTCGGCGCCCTCGCTCTGCGCAAGGCGCGCGGCCTACCGGGCTTTACCGTGCTGACCTGCGACAACCTGCCGTCCAACGGCAAGTTGCTGGGTAACGTGCTGGGACAGTTCGCGGAGAAAGTCGACAGCGAACTGGCGGCGTGGATTGCGGAGAACACCACGACACCATCCACCATGGTGGACCGTATTGTGCCGGCGACGACCGACGCGGATCGCGAAGAGCTGGAAGCACTGATCGGCTGTCGCGATGAGGCGGCGGTAATGACGGAGCCTTTCGCCCAGTGGGTTGTAGAAGACAATTTCCTGCGCGGCCGCCCGGAGTGGGACAAGGCCGGCGCGACCTTTGTGGACGATGTGGAAGTCTACGAGCTGATCAAACTGCGCCTGCTGAACGGCAGCCACTCCATGCTGGCCTATAGCGGCTATCTGGCTGGCTGTGAGACTGTGGCGGATGTAATGGCGGTACCAGCCTTCAACAAGCTGGCGCTGCACTTCATGAAGTCCGAGGCGACTACCTCTATCGACGTGCCCGCCGAGTTCGATATTGCCGCTTACCAGGCAGAACTGATCGAGCGCTTCGAGAACCGTGCCCTGCGCCACCGCACCTGGCAGATCGCCATGGACGGTTCGCAGAAGATCCCGCAGCGCTGGCTGGGCACCCTGCGCCACCAGCTGGCGAACAACGGCCCCATCGCGGTACTGAGTTTTGCACTCGCCAACTGGATCCGTTACGTATCCGCGGTGGACGAGAAAGGTAATGCCATCGAGGTTTCCGATCCGCTGGCGGCGGAACTGAAAGCCATCTGCGATCAGTACAAGCCGCAAGGAAATGAAGCGCTGGCCGCGAACTTCCTCGCGTTTACCCCGGTGTTCGGTGACGACCTGAAGCAGAGCGCACCGCTGCAGGAGGCCGTGGTGAACTGGCTGAACAAGCTGGATGCACAGGGCACACTGGCCTGTGTGGAAGAGGCGTTTGCAAGTTTGTAATTTTGTAGATCTGTACGTTTTTTGCGATCTATCTGCCGGCGGCTGTTCGCTTTCCAGCTTCAGTAATGCCGGCCTTTCCTTCGGGAATCAAAAGTTTGTCAATTTCAATCCCGCAGCCTGTGCTGCGGAATTTTTTTATGCCTCAAACATTAATGCACTTTCGGCTTTGGCTTCTGATCGCCCGATTCCTTGTCCTGCCCCAGCGGGTTGTCTTCGCCGAAGCGGCTGGCATCATGGGCGGGATTATCCGGCCCCCAGGCATCTTCGTTTTGCATATTCGGCAGATGGTGCGCGATACCGCGGTGGCAATCGATACACGTCGCTTTGCCGGTTGCCAGCTCGGTGGAATGCATCTTGCGCGCACGGGCGCTCTGCACACTGAAATCCATATACTCAAAGTCGTGGCAGTTGCGGCACTCCAACGAGTCGTTGGCCTTCAGCCGCGCCCACTCGTGCTGCGCCAGCTCCAGGCGTTTGTCGAGAAACTTCTCTCGCGTATTAATGGTACCGAAAATCTTGCCCCACACCTCTTTTGAGGCCTGCATTTTACGGGCGATCTTGTGGGTCCACTCATGGGGTACATGGCAGTCCGGACAGGTGGCGCGCACACCGGAACGGTTGGTCCAGTGAATGGTACCTTTCAGCTCTTCGTACACGTTGTCCTGCATCTCGTGGCAACTGATACAGAATTTTTCCGTATTCGATACTTCCAGCGCAGTATTGAATCCGCCCCAGAAAATAATCCCGGCGATAAAACCACTCAACAGCAGAAAGCCGAGGCTGAAAGCCGTGGCCGGGTGGCTGAGGGTATGCCAATAGCCTTTAATCCAGTTAATCATCGCTCAGGTCCCGGATCAGTTACTGGGAAGGTTGCTGTTTCTGATTGCGCATCAGAATATCCACATCCTTGAAGGTGTTACCGACGGATGATTTGGCTTTGGTTTGCGGAACATGACACTGCAGACAGAAGTATCGACGCGGCGCCACATCCGCCAGCACCTGAAAATCGCGATCCATAAAGTGGGTGATACTGATCATCGGCGCGCCGCTCACACCGGTCTGGATACGGTTGTGGCATTCCAGGCAGCGGTTTACATTCTTGTTGATTTGATAGTCCCGAATGGTATGGGGAATCGTGGGCGGTTGCTCCGGGTATGCGCGCACTCGCCTACCGTCGGCATTCACCGGATCCGCCAGCTGCGGGGCCGGATTTTCTTCAAACAGGGTGCCGCCCTTCCGAATACCGTCCGGCCCCGGCGTTGCCGGAAACTGCTCCGCGATGGTTGCCAGGCCACATACAAAAACGACAAGGGCGACGGCGATGGAAAATACCTGCTTTCTGCTCATGATCGCTACTCAGTTCTAAGTTTGCTTCTCGGGCTGGCCCACTCAGGCCAGTGAAACCAGTTCCAGTTTCACGGCGCACTTTTTGAAATCCGTCTGTTTGGAAATCGGGTCCGTCGCATCCAGAGTCACTTTGTTGATCAGCCGCTGGGCATCAAAGAACGGCACATACACCAGCCCCTTGGGTGGCCGCGCGCGGCCACGGGTTTCCACCCGCCCAATCATTTCGCCGCGCCGGCTGATGACCTTGATATCACTGCCGCGACGGAACCCCTTGGCCTGGGCGTCGTCCGGGTGCATATACACCACCGCGTAGGGCACAGCACTGAACAGCTCGGGCACCCGCTGGGTCATGGAGCCGGTATGCCAGTGCTCCAGTACGCGGCCGGTACACAGCCAGAAGGGATATTCCTGATCCGGAGATTCCGCCGGTGGCTCGTAGGGCAGTGCGAAAATACGTGCGCGACCGTCTTTGTTACCGTAAAACTGCACGCCCGCACCTTTTTTCACATAGGGGTCGTAGCCTTCGCGGAAACGCCACCGGGTTTCCTTGCCGTTCACCACCGGCCAGCGCAAACCGCGCACATTGTGGTAAACATCAAATGGCGCGAGATCGTGACCATGGCCGCGACCAAATTCCGCGTACTCTTCGAACAGGCCTTTCTGGATATAAAACCCGAAGGCATCGGCCTCGTCGTTGGCAAAACTCTTGTCCCGCTGCTCGTTGGGGAAACGGTTGGCATGGCCGTTGGCAAACAGCACGTCGTACAGGGTCTTGCCCTTGTAGCCGCGCACTTTGCTTAATTCTTCCGGCCAGACTTCATCAGTAGTGAAGCGCTTGGAGAATTCCACCAATTGCCACAGGTCCGACTTACTTTCGCCCGGCGCTTTTACCTGCTGATGCCAGAACTGTGTGCGCCGCTCCGCGTTGCCGTAGGCACCCTCTTTTTCTACCCACATGGCCGTGGGGAGAATCAGGTCCGCGGCCTGCGCGGATGTCGTTGGGTAGACGTCGGAAACAATCACGAAGGTATCGGGGTTGCGCCAACCGGGCAGTAACTCCTGCATCAGGTTGGGGCCGGCCTGGGCGTTGTTGGAAGCCTGGGTCCAGTAAACTTTTAGCTTGCCGTCTTTCAGTGCGCGGCTCTGGGCAACTGCGTGGAAACCCGGCTTCGGCGGAATGGTGCCCTTGGGCAGACGCCAGATTTTTTCTGCGGTCTCCCGGTGCTTGGGATTGGTCACCACCAGGTCTGCAGGCAGGCGGTGCGCAAAGGTACCAACTTCCCTCGCGGTACCGCAGGCAGAAGGCTGACCCGTGAGTGAGAAGGGGCTGTTACCAGGGCTGGAAATTTTGCCGGTAAGCAGGTGAATGTTGTAGACCATATTGTTGGCCCAGACACCGCGGGTGTGCTGGTTGAAGCCCATGGTCCAGAAAGACATCACTTTGGTTTTCGGGTCGGCGTAAAGCTCAGCCAGTGCGGTGAGGCGTTCTTTGGAAACACCGGTTTCCTGGGCCGTTTTCTCTAGCGTGTAGGGCTTCAGAAAATCCGCATACTCCTCGAAGGTCATATCCTCCCACGCATTCGCCTTGTCGCGCCCGGTGGCCTTTTTCTCACGCGGATCATCATCCCGCAGGCCATAGCCGATATTGGTTTCACCGCGCACAAAACGCGTATGCTTTTTGACAAACTCCTGATTGACCTTGCCATTTTCAATAATGTAATTGGCAATGAAATTCAGGATATGCAGATCGGAATGCGGATTGAATACGATGGGGATATCCGCCAGCTCGAAACTGCGATGTTCATAGGTGGAAAGTACTGCGACTTTGCAGCCGGGGTGGGACAATCGGCGATCGGTCACCCGCGACCAGAGGATCGGGTGCATCTCCGCCATATTGGAGCCCCACAATACAAAGGCGTCAGCGGCCTCCATATCGTCATAGCATCCCATGGGCTCGTCGATACCGAAAGTGCGCATAAACCCGGCAACGGCAGAGGCCATACAGTGGCGCGCGTTGGGGTCGATATTGTTGGTGCGGAAGCCGGCTTTCATCAGCTTGCTGGCTGCGTAGCCTTCCCACACGGTCCACTGGCCGGAACCGAACATGCCCACAGACTCTGGCCCGTGATTCTTGATCGCCTCTTTGTATTTCTGCTCCATGATGTCGAAGGCCTGATCCCAGGACACCTCGGCAAAATCCCCGGTCTTGTCGTACTTGCCATTTTTCATGCGCAGCAGTGGCTTCATCAGGCGGTCACTGCCGTACATGATTTTCGACAGGAAGTAGCCTTTCACGCAGTTGAGGCCGCGATTCACTTCCGCCTTGATATCCCCGTGGGTAGCGACAACCCGGTTGTCTTTGGTGGCCACCATCACACTGCAACCTGTGCCGCAAAAGCGACAGGGTGCCTTGTTCCAGCTCAACTCATTGGCGCCGCCCTTGCTCACCAGGTTCTGGGTTTTTGCCGGTACTGCCAAACCTGCAGCCGTTGCTGCGGCCACCACGGCACTGGCTTTGGTAAATTCACGTCGGGTGATGGCCATGTCACATTTCTCCCACAATTTTTACCGGTTGCGCGGCGTCACGTTCGTTCATTACCGATGCTTCTGTCGATGCGTCCTCGGCCAGCTCGTCGTCGATATCCGCCAGCGACAACTCCTCGTGATACACCATCACCACATTCAGTACGCCTTGCTGGTCTTTGATGGTTTCGATCAGAGGATTGATCTGGTGGTGGTCGCGGGTTTCCACAATCACCACCAGCTTGCCGGCCTCGTCAGCCAGGTGGATTTCCAGTTCGGCTTGCGAGTCAAACCACTGACTGACTGATTCCACAAACTGCGGTCGCACATGTACCAGCAGGCTGACGATATGCACGCTTTCCACAGGGTTTTGACCGTCATGGCAATGACTCGATTTGACGTCTGTCATCCGTTTTCTCTCGTATTCATTTTCCGGTTCACACTGGATGCGACCCGGGTTTTCAAGCGGCAATTCGGTTGATTGAGGAAAGGCGGTCAGGTCGGCGGTCCGGGCGGACCGAAAATCATCTGCAGTATCCACACCGTAAAACCATAACCACCGACAATGGCCACAGCGAGGATGGGAAACAGGAACACAAGGATAAACAGCACCAAACGCCCTTCACGCTTGCGCTGCTCGCTGGTGGTTACCGATTTTTGCTCTGCCAAGGGGTCACCCTGTTCATTACGAAATGAATATGGACTGGCACCGGATATAAACAATGGCTGTTTGCAGCACTGTTCATATTCCTTTAGGAACAGAGACCTCGGCGCCAGTTTGCGCATCCTTTTTTGAGTCTAGAAAGGGCTGGTCATCCCATAAGAAGAATGAAAAGAAAAATGCGGGAAAGCCTTCGGAAAGGAAAAAAAGAGGCCGGGCAAAGCCCGGCCTTAAAGATATGCGGAAATGAGAATTACAACTAACTGCATTCAATGGCGGCACTCTCATTTATGCGCGCCATGGCGCGGTTGAAATCCGCCACCAGCCAGCTGGTGGGGGATCCACCCGGCGCGCTGATGCCATCGCCATAGCCGTCGATCACATCCGCCAGGTTTGCGGTAAGTTCTGCGGTCACCGAGCCCGGCTGGGTAATGGTGCCCTCGGTGGGATTCCAGAACTGGGAATCCACTTCGCGGCTGTTCCAGATCAGACCGGTTTTGATATTGGAATTGTCGTCTTCAATGGTGAAGTCCGCACGGAAGGTGTCGTTTTCACGACGCACTTCCTCGTGACGCAGGGTCGGGCCAGACCATACGTAGTTGGATGGATCGAGCATATCGAAGCCATAGGACATCTCGGCGATATCACCATCTTCCTCGAAAGAATAGGTAAAGCGGTGGCCCTCGGCGGCGGTGATATTGTAGCGATACTGCTCTTCAACGTGATCGGAAACCGCATTGCCATACATCAGGTTCAAGCGCATATTGTCGGCGAGATCGAATTTACCGGTCAGCACGGTCTGGGTGAAATCCGATTCGCTGAACTGGCCGCGGCTCTCGGAGCGCGGAGTCACGTTATCGAAGGTACCGGCAACGATATAGCGGCCGCTGTCATCCAGGGTCACTTCCACCGGGGAGATACTGCCGAAGGTGTTGCGGAATTGCGCGAAGTAGTTGTATGACGTCACATCCGCCTGCAGGTTGGAATTCAATACATCCAGGGTGAATTCCATAGTTTCGGTGGGGCGGAACTGCACGGAGCCGGTCAGGTCTGATCGCGGTTGAAGGAATCCATACGCGGCAGACGCGGCACCCACATGTAATCAAGTTGTTGCGCCTGATCAATGGCTTCACCCGGGTAGTTTGCGCCGGGGTTCGGGGTACCGTTAATGATGGTCTCCGCATCGGTATTCGCCCAGCTGCGACCGCCATTACTGGCGGCACCGGTCCAGCGCACGGAACCAAAACCTTCCTGACGCACATTGCGCTCGGAATAGGCTGTACTGAACAGAACACCCACTTTATCGTCCATAAAGGTGTTGCTGTACATACCGGTAAAACGCAGATTGGATTCTCCGGAGAAATTGTCTGCGGTCAGCTGGCCGCCGAAGGAAACGTTCTGTCCGGGCTTTTCGAAGGCGCGCGGTGTAGACAGCTCGACCGTCGACGCCAGGCCGCCCTCTTCCACAGATGCCACTGGTGACTTGTGGATAGTGATGCGATTGAACAGCTCGGACGCAAACACGTTAAAGTCGAAATCCCGCCCGCGGTTTTCACCGCCGGAAGAATCCAGACCACCGGTGCTCGCCGGTACTTCCATACCGTTCAGGGTAGTGCGGGAAAAGCCCGGGCCGAAACCGCGCACGGTGATATTGCGGCCTTCACCGCCTTCGCGGGAAATCGCCACGCCAGGAACCCGCTGCAGGAATTCCGCCAGGTTCAGGTCGGGCATTTTGCCGATATCTTCGGCGATAATGCTGTCGGTGTTGTTGGCGCTCATACGTTTGGTATCCAGCGCGCTCCAAGGACTGGCGGAAGCCGGTTACGGCGATCTCTTACAGTACCTGGTTGTCCAGTTGTGTGTCTTTGTCGGCTACTTCCTGGGCATACGCAGGGGAAGCAATGGCCATGGCCAGAACAAGTGGTTTTATTGTGTAGTTACTCATCTCTAGTCCCTTCTCTCATAAAACCGGCGGATTAGCGTTATTGCTTTTGCCGGGTTTTGTTTCTACGTCAAAATTTTTCCCGGCACCCTCGACCGTGCAACGACTCAACCACTTCACTGCAAATGCCAGACACCGGAAAACCTCCGAACACAGACGCACCTCCGCAGACGGAAGAATGCCGTTCAGGTACCTACAAACACTGAAAAAACTTTACGCAACTGACGGGCCCGCATACCCGATAACCAAAACAAAACCACGGGCTCGCCCCGGAACCCTGAGTACCGATCAAGAAAACGCTACGCACATACCGCTTTCACAGGGCAAATACAGAAAGGGGTTGCCCCTCTCCGCCCTCTCTCTCGTTCGAAAACGAAAGCTGAAAGCAACAAACAATCGGCTGAGGTACAGCCTTGGAAAGACATTGGTAACCCGGTAGGGCTACGGAAAGCACAAATCTAAGATTGGATACAGCGGCACCGGAGAATTCGCCGTGTGCCGCGGTATCCAGATATCACTCAATTACTCATTGCTGGGCTTGCCGATGGTGGCGAGGATACCCCCATCCACGTAAACCACCTGGCCGTTGACGAAATTGCTCGCGTCACTGGACAGGAACACCGCGGCGCCCTGCAGGTCTTCCGGGTTGCCCCAGCGGCCCGCCGGTGTACGGCCAATAATGAAATCGTTGAACGGGTGGCCGTCGACACGTATCGGCGCGGTCTGGCTGGTGGCGAAGTAGCCTGGGCCAATACCGTTCACCTGGATATTGTGACGCGCCCACTCCGTCGCCATATTCTGGGTCAGCATTTTCAGGCCGCCCTTGGAGGCTGCGTAAGCGGACACGCTGTCGCGACCCAGCTCACTCATCATCGAGCAAATGTTGATGATCTTGCCCGCGCCGCGCTCGATCATACGGCGCACCACCGGGCGGCTCATTACCATCACGCCGGTCAGGTTGGTTTCCAGAACCTTGTTCCACTCGGACAGCTCCATTTCCAGCAGCGGTACGCGGCGGATAATACCGGCGTTGTTGACCAGCACATCAATCGGGCCCTGCTCCTGCTCGATCACCGGCACCATTTCGTTCACTTCGTCTTCATTGGTGACGTTGAACAGGTAGCCGTGGGCGTCGTAGCCTTTTTCACGCAATTGCGTTACGGCGCCGTCGAGCTTTTCCTGGGAGGAGTGACCGGTGATCACCAGTTTGGCACCCGCGTTGCCGAGGCCTTCCGCCATGGCCATGCCGAGGCCGTGGGTGGCACCGGTGACCAGGGCGAGTTTTCCGGTTAAGTCAAACAGTGACTTGGACATTGTTAACTCCAATTCTTTTGGTAGATCCGCTGCGTTTATCTACCCTACGGATGTTCGGTAATTTCTGGATACCGGCCTTCGCCGGTATGACGCCGAAAAGAATTCTTCGTCATCCCGGACTTGATCCGGGATCCAGTTGGGAAATGGATCAACGCAACTCGTGGGGCTGCACAAAATCCATATCATCGTAATCCAGGTTTTCACCCGCCATCCCCCAGATAAAGGTGTAGTTGGCGGTACCTACGCCGGAGTGCAGTGACCAGGTAGGAGAGATCACCGCCTGCTCATTGTGCATCCAGATGGTACGGGTCTGCCGGGGCGGGCCCATAAAATGGCATACCGCTTGATCTTCCGGCACATTGAAATACATGTAGGCTTCCATGCGGCGGCTGTGGGTATGGGCCGGCATGGTATTCCAGACACTGCCCGGCGCCAGCTCGGTCATCCCCATCTGCAATTGGCAGGTCTCGATAACACCGTGTACCAGCAGCTGGTTGATTACCCGCTGGTTGCAGGTTTCACTGGCGCCCCGCTCCATAACATTCGCGTCGGCCTTGCTGACTTTCACCGTTGGATAGGCACGGTGTGCCGGCGCGGAGTTCAGGTAGAACTTGGCCGGATTGGATTTGTCCGCACTATTCAGTTTCACTTCGACGGAACCACGCCCCACGTAGAGCGCTTCCTTGTGACCGATCTCGTGTACCGTGCCATCGACCTCCACGGTCCCGGCTCCACCAATATTGATGAATCCAATCTCGCGGCGCTCTAGGAAATACTCGGAGCGCAGTTCCTCGACGGTTTCCAGTTGTACAGTTTTCTCCACCGGCATGATGCCGCCAACGATCATGCGATCTACATGGGTGTAGGTAAGGCGAACCGTATCCGCCTCGAAAAGTTTCGGTACCAGAAACTCTTTGCGCAGGCGGTCGGTATCGTACTTCACATAGTCACTCGGGTGACTGGCGTAGCGCTCTTCAAATAGAGTTGTCATGTTCATTCCCAGTAGTACTTCAACGATCCCATTGGTCACAGGAGTCAAATGCGAAGGCGCTGATGGCCGGGCCCCTTTCGCGAGACCTTCTAAAACAGGGACGTTTTAGAAGAGCCCCCAGGGATGGGTTCACGGCGTGTCTCGCGAAAGGGGACCGGACAGCAGTGCCGCCACGGTGCCATTTAATAGCACCCAATCGTTATGCGTTAATTAAGATTCAGATTCCAACAGCTTGTACATCTCGACGCCGGAAGTGATAAACGGCGCGGTGCCTTTGGGGTCGTCGTCATAAATTGGCTCGCTCATGTAGTACTCGTAGCTGCCGTCGCGGCCAAAGCCGAGGCCGGCCACCTGGCACATATCGGTGATGCTGATGGTGCCGTCGGCGTGTACCTGTACGAACTCATCCAGCAGGCCCTGGTAAGCTTTTTTCGCGGTGGCCAGGTACTTCTCTTTCGGCAGGTAACCCTGGTTCAGCGCTTTGGCGTAGAAGTAGGTGAACATGGTGCTGGCGGTGGATTCCAGGTAGTTCCCACGCTTGCCCGGCTTGTCGATGATCTGCCACCAGGTACCGGTTTCCGCGTTCTGGTATTTTTCGATCACCGGTGCAATTTCGGCGATCATGCTCAGCAGGTACTGACGCTCTTCGGTGTTCTCTTCGGGAATAAAGTCCAGTACATCCACCAGCGCCATGGCCAGCCAGCCCATACCGCGGGCCCAGTGGTAGCCGGAGAGACCGGTTTCCTTGTCTGCCCAGACCTGCTGCCGCTTTTCGTCCCAGGCGTGGTAGAAGAGGCCGGTTTCCGGGTCTTTCAGGATTTCGTTCACCAGTTTGAACTCGGCCAGCACTTCTTCCACGTTGGGTTCTTCGTGCATCAGCTGCTCGTAGTGCGCCAGGAACGGAATGCCCATGTAGACGCCGTCCAGCCAAACCTGGTGTGGATAGATTTTTTTGTGCCAGAAGGCACCGGCGCTGGTGCGCGGGTGGTGTTCCAGTTGCTCAAACAGGGTATCCACGGCTTTCTTGTAGACCGGGCTCTGATTGCGCTCGTACATGCGCAGCAGCATGGTGCCGGCGCGTACACTGTCGATATTGTATTTTTCCTGCACATAACCGTTGATGCTGCCATCTTCGCTGACGAAGGAACCCATCACGGTTTCCACGGCGTCCGCGTAGCGGGTTTCCGGCGCAACTGCGTTGAGCTCGTCGTAGGCCTGCATCACCATACCGGTGGTGTACTCGAAGTAGGACGGACGCTTGCGGATGTGGTCGTAACCACCAAAGCGGTAATCCAGGGTTTTGCGCTCAAGCTCGGAGTCCGCCAGTTTTTTGCTCCACTCCAACGCAACATCCGCGGTCAGCGGCTGGTCCGTTTCGGCAACGCTGGCGGCAGTGGTCAGACGCTGCCGCAGCGGCATGGTGAGCTTTTCCGCTTCCTGCTTCAGGTAGGTTTCAAACTCGGCCTTGGTGGTGATGGGGCCGTGTTCGCTTTTTGCTTCATTGGCCCAGGCAGCGAGGAAGTAGTACTGCACTTCATTGCCCGCGGGTTTCAGGATCGCCACCTGGTTGTGCTCGTCGGTGGTGGCTTCCTTGATCACCTTGTTCTTGGCAATCACCGCCATACCCAGGTTGGCGCCATCCAGGCTCTGCGGGCCGTAGGTGCCAATATAGGTGTAGGCGTGGCCGGTAATATCGGTGTCACCCACGATCAACTCGGTGCCTTCGTGATTCACGATACCGGCTACCAGGTTGTCCAGTTCTTCACTGGTTTTTGCATTCACTTCCACCAGACGGCTGCCGGCGTGCATGGACAGCACCGCGGTCAGATCGGTCTGCAGGTCGGCAGTGGGTTTCCAGCCCTGGTACTGCACTTTGAAGGAGGAGTAGAGCTCACCGTTTTCGGCGATGTCTACTTGCCAGTCCTGCACGTCGCTCACGCGAATGACTTTTTCACCGTCCCAGTAGCCGTAGCCGCCGACGCCCACGGAGCTGCCCACTTTCAGCACGTCCATGCCCCAGTCAGCCGGTTCGTGGTAGGAATCAAATCCGTCCTGGCCTACGCCCTGCAGTACCGGGGTCTGCACTTTTTTGCCGAAAATATCGAAGCCGTTACGCCAGTCGAGGTACACGCGGTAACCCACCAGGTCGGATTCAATACCGGGGCCTTCGTAACGGATAAAGTAGGAGTGGTCGGTGTGCTCTTCAGGCACGGAGAGGGAGCTTACATTCTGGAAGCTGCCACCCTTGTATTCACGCTCAACCCATTCGCCACCCACCTTGTGGGAGATTTCGGCCTGGGTGCGTTTCTCGCCTTCTACCGGCGCATCGGCTTCGGCGATACGCAGTTTAAGGGTTTCATCAACGGCAACATCTACAGTGAATAGGATGCCGTCTTTACTGCCATCGGCATCTTTGTCGATGGTCTGTACGGGAATCTGTTCCGCCTGGTTCCACACTGCGATCGGGGAGGCAAAACCGGCTTTCAGTCCGAGTTCGTAGAAGCTGAGGTAAACCGCTTCGTCCAGGCGCGGGAAATCTGAAGGGTTGGAAAGTTCCAGGTTAGCGATGGCGCTGGGCTTTTCTGCAACCGGTGCCGCTGCTTCTTGCGGGGACTGCGCGGCTTTGTCGCCACAGCCAGTCAGGGTCGCCGCGGTGAGCGCGAATGCAAGGGCATTCAGACCCAGCTTGCTTTTGGACTGATCAAACAGTTTCACAGACATCTCCACAAATTCGGGTTTTATTCTGTTATTTGCCATTCAAAAAAGAACGGCGGTAAATCGAAAAACGGCCGGGTGCGACTTCGAATCCTTACGCCGGTGTTTCCACCGGCAGAATCCCTGCACCCGGCCGCTCTATTCAGTACTACATCGAGCTCTTAATCGTTACTTTTAATTAAAAGATCGGATTAGAACTTGTACTGAGCGCCTACGTAGTACTGACGACCGTAAGTGTGGTCTACCACGATGCGGCCAGCGCTGTCGATCATCTGACGGTTAGGCTCGTCGGTCAGGTTGATCGCTTCCAGGCTCAGCTTCCAGTTGTCACCCAGGTTGTAGCCGGCAACGAAGTCCACATTGCTGGTGCCTTCGGTGTACTCGAAGTCGTTACCGTTACGACCCTGGCCCATGGCCTTGGTGTTGTAGTCAGTACGCGCCGCGTAGGAGATACGCGCGCTCCAATCTTCGTTCTCGTAGTACACGGTGGCGTTATAGGAGTTTTTAGACTGGTTTAGCAGCGGGCCGTAGTTGGGCGCCTCTTCGGTACCGTAGTTCATCTCTGAATCCACGTAGGTGTAGTTCAGGATCAGGCCGTAGTTATCAAAAAACGCCTGCTGGTACTGCAGCTCAACACCGGAGACGTCGCCACCCTCGCCGTTGAAGTTTCGGGTGATATCCCAGTTGTCGCCTTCATCGTAGGAGCCTTCGTCGCTCAGCACAGACGCGTCGAAACCGGTCTCAGACCAAGGGCGCTGGGAGAAGGTGTCTTTCTTGATGAAAGACTCGATGTCTTTGTAGAAGTAGGCCGCCGCGAATACTGCATCGTCGGAGAAGTACCACTCGTAGGAAACGTCATAGGCGCGCGCGCGGAACGGCTCCAGCAGCGGGTTGCCATAACTCACGGAGCCATTGAACTGGTCAATCTTACCACCAGGAGTCAGGTCACCCAGAGCCGGGCGGGACATGACATCGGACGCAGAGAAACGTACAACCATGTCGTCGTTCAGGTCCAGCGCCAGGTTCAGAGACGGCAGGGTGTCGGTGTACTCGTTGTTGGCAATCACCTGTACGATTTCACCGTTCAGGTCGGTCATGCCGGTGGACTCCACTTCGGTGGTCACACGGCGCACGCCGAGGTTACCGCGTAGCGGTAGGCCTGCCACTTCGGTGTTCCAGCCCAGCTGAATGTAGTAACCGGAATCGTCTTCCTGCACATTGCGGATGTCACCGGTGCGCGGTGCCATGCTGGCAGCGACGTCAGCAGCGTAAGTATCCAGTGTGGAGTGCACGTCCGGAGAGAACCAGCTGATGCCGTTCAGGCTGGTGGTAGAACCCTGCAGAGTAGAGGCGTTGATACCGGAGAATTTCGGCCCAGCGCGGTTTTCCGCCACGTCGAACTCGAAGCTCTTCTGGGAAACACCACCTTTCACGCTCAGTTCGTCGGTCAGGTCGAATTCCAGGTTGAAGGCAACAGTTTCAAAAGTGTTGTCTACGTGGTTCGGACGGTGACGCAGCTCAACAAACTCGTAGTTGTTCGCATTGGCAGTGTCGAAGTCGGCAAAGTCGATGGTGCCGCCGGCAGTGGTCGCGTTGTACGAGAAGCTGTTCTGTACGTCGATGGCGTCCACGATGGCAGTGGTCTGCATCGGATTGCTGTAGTTGGACTCGGACGCGCCCCACACCATGTCACCGCGCAGGCGATCGCTGAAGTCGTGAGAAGCGCGAATGGAGAACTGGTCGAACTTGGTTTCCAGCTCGTCGAAGCGGTGCTCTACACGCAGGTCGTAGTTGTTGACGGTCATGGCGGTGATGGTGCCATTTGCGTCCATGGTGTAGTCGGTGACGTCGAACTCGGGGAAGTTGCCCTTGTCTTTCAGGCTGACGGAAACAAACTCTTCCTGACGGGTCGCGTCGTAGCGCGAGGTCAGATAATCAACCAGGATCTCGGTGCTGTCGGTCGGGCGGAATTGCAAAGTACCGGTAAAGCCCTGGCGATCCTGTTCGTGCGTGAACTTGCCGTAGCGGGGAATACGCGGGAAGAAACCTTCGTTCAGCGCAGCCAGTTCAGCGTCATCAGCACAGGCGGAACAGTTTGCAATTTCTTCACTTGCGGTCCAACGCACGCTGGAGAAACCTTCTTCCAGCACGTTGCGCTTGGATTGAGAGTAAGTGGCCAACCAACCGATGGTGCCCGCTTCGTTCTGGCCGGCAACCAGGAAAGAGGTGCGCGGGTCGGCTTCACCAGAAGCGCTGTTGTAACCCATCTGCGCATTGGCAGCGAAGGTGAAGCTGTCATCCATATCCAGCGGCTTGCCGGTGTTCAGGTCGACAGTGGCCCCCAGGGAGCCTTCGTCCAGATCGGCAGAAGAAGTCTTGTGCACGGTCAGGTTGGAGAACAGCTCGGAAGCAAAGGTATTGAAGTCGAAAGAGCGGGCGCGGTTGGCGCCGCCGGAGGAGTCGGCACCACCAGTGGTCGACACGGCTTCCAGACCGTTGATGCGCACACGGGTGAACTGAGCACCCAGACCACGCACGGAAATGTTACGACCTTCACCGGCGTCACGGGTAATAGCTACACCGGGAATACGCTGTAGGGATTCTGCCAGGTTGAGGTCGGGGAAATCGGCAATGTCTTCCGCCAGGATGGCGTCTTTGGAGCCGACAGCATCGCGCTTCTGGTCGAGGGCCTTGGACAGACTGTCGCGGTAACTACCAGTTACCGTGATCTCTTCCAGGGCTGCATCGCCAGAGGTGTTTGCTTCCTGTGCAAAGGCCGGTACCGCAATCATGGCCATCGCAAGAGTGAGTGGTTTCAGCTCGAAGGTCTTCATGACTCTCATCTCCGCTTATCGTCGTTATTTTGGTAAAACCTTTTTTGGTAATACCGCTTATTATCAATGCAGGTCGATAGTCTCATACGGATTACCAACTATCAACTTTTGGCAGACCAATTTTTATCTTATTTCGCTCGCTATTTGATCGACAAGTAGAATAGCGCGCCATATTCGATAGATCCAGCGCGGAAGGGGCCGCGCTGGACGTCTTAGGAAGGGAAAATCTGGACGGGCCAGAGGGGCAAATTAGCTGGGCTGGAATGGCTGACCATTGATCGATACGTTATTCACGGTCAGGCCAGTCACCTCTTCGATCACACCAAGTGAGTCGGCGTGGTCAATACGGCTGTTGGAAATTCGCAGATCGCGGATCGGTGCCCGCTCAAAACCTCGAACCTGAAAGGCGCGCTTGGCTTCCTTGCACACCAGGTTTTCCACCTGGATGTTGTAAACAGCGGGATCGAAATCACCTTTATCACCCTCTTCGTAATAGAAGTTGATAACGATAACGTCCTTGACCTCTCCGATGGTCAGGTTGCGCACGTAGATGTCATGGATCTCGCCGCCACGCACCGAGTTGGTCTTGATACGCAGGCCGCGCTCCAGGTGCGGGCTGCTCATCACACAGTCTTCCAGGAAGACATTGCGCACACCGCCGGAGATCTCGCTACCCAGCACCAGGCCGCCGTGCCCATCGCGCATCTGACAGTTCCGCACAATCACATTCTCGGTCGGCACATTGACCCGACGTCCATCCGCATTGCGGCCCGATTTGATCGCAATACAGTCATCGCCGTTATCAAACAGGCACTCTTCAATCAAAACGTTGCGGCAGGATTCCGGGTCGCAGCCGTCGGAATTGGGACCGTGGCTTCTTGTGGTCACGCCGCGCACGGTAAGACCGTTGCAGAGTACCGGGTGAATCACCCAGAACGGCGAGTTCTCCAGGGTGACGCCCTCGATCAGCACGCTGTCGCACTCGTAGAACTGCACCAGAGGCGGACGCAGGAAGGAACCTTCAGCATATATGCGCTCGGCCACCGGCACACCGGCCTCGACATCTTTCATCAATGCATCACGGGGGCCGTGCTGGGTGTCCCCTTCATTGGTGCTGTTGTCGCACTTGGTGTTTTTCCCCTTCCAGGGCCACCAGGTGTTGCAGTCGGCACCGCCGTCGATCAGGCCTTTGCCGGTAAGGGCAATGTTTTCGCACTTGTGGGCGTAGATCAGAGGTGAATACCCCATCATCTCCATGCCCTCCCAGCGGGTTTTTACTGCAGGCAGATAGCGCTCAGGCTCGGGAATGAAATGGATTTCCGCCCCCTCCTGCAGGTGCAGTTCGGTATTGGAAACCAGGTGGATGGGGCCGGTGCGGTATTTGCCCGCGGGTACCACAATGCGTCCACCACCCGCCTTACGACTCGCCTCCACCGCGGCAGCAAAGATTTCACTGGCATCCTCACCCTCCCCCTTGGCACCGAGCTCCCGCAGATTGAACTCCCGCGTGGGGATTGCCGGCAATTTGATGTCTGACAGGATTTTCGGCACGCGCGCCCAGGGTCCGGAATACTCGGCTCGCGGTGGCCGGCTCATGGCAACAGCCTGGGGCAACAGCCCGGGGACGGCAGGCAGCGTTGCGGCGGCTGCCAGTGATTGCAGGAAGACTCGACGATTGAGTCCGGTCATAAATACCTCCCGGGCTTTATTGTTTTGCTAACGCGAAAAGGGAATTCATCACAGGTCGGTCTCGCGAAATGGCAAGACCATTATCAAAATCGGATCAATACTGTCATACCAATTTTGCCAGGGCAATAACCAGGCGGTCACGCCAGCGATCCGAGATTGGCCCCAGAAAGCCAACAGACAAATGACCACGATCATGTGGGTGGCATTTAACGGGCACAAAAAAGCCGGCTCACGGCCGGCTTCTTGGCAGCATCTGGATGCTATTCAGGGCAGCGCGAATCGCTGGCGGGCAGCACTCATTTCGCGACGGGCCTGCTCCAGCGCCTCAGCTTCAGTGGCGTCCAGCAACTGCTGAACAACGCGCTGGAGGTGATCGCGCATGGCATTGCGCGCGCCGTCCGGGTCGCGACTCTTGATCGCTTCGAGGATGCGGCGGTGCTCCTCGATTCGAGGCTTGGAGCCCGCCTGGCGGACTTTCTCGAGAATGCGCGCTGATACAGAGGAGTTGTTGCGCAATTTCCACAGGTGCTCACAAACCGACACCACGGCGTCATTGTGGGTACACTGAGCGATATGCAGGTGGAATTTCTCGTCGGCAACTTCGGCGCTGGATTCGGTCGCATTTTCCGCGACCATTTCTTCGAGAATGGACTCCAGCTGCTGCACTTCTTCATCGGTCATTTCACGGGCGGCCAGGCCGGCGGCCTCACCCTCAAACATCATCCGCGCCTGCAGGATCTCAAACGCACCGATATCGCTCTCGCCGGCGGTAAACCCACTGGCTTCAGTGTCGGTCACATAAACACCGGAACCGCCTTTTACCTCTACGCATCCTGCCAGTTCCAGTGCAATGATCGCCTCGCGCACCGTAGGGCGGCTGACCTCAAAACGCTCGGCTAGTTTGCGCTCTGCGGGCAGGCGGGTACCGGCCGGGTAGTCACCGGCGGCAATGGCAGCGGCCAGTTTTTCGGCCACCTGTTGATAAAGTCTGGCACCCTGCATTGAACTACTCTCCTGCAATTTTTTGCTGCATCTGTTTTTGTTGGTGTTGCGCTCCGGGCGCACAAAATTCGGTGCACCGCCGGCGCGGCCCATGCCGCACTCCGCTCGCGCGGCCGCCAGCAGACTCCCAACCGCTATGTAATGGTAATCCCGATTGGGCCACTTTCAGACAAACCTGCCTGACCCATCCGAACCCGCCAATCACATCGGTTTAACCCTATCGAGACCACATACGTCCGGGTTTCTGCCCGATCCGGTGCTTATATATAAGTTGCGGAAATATTGCACGGATTCTAGCAGATGGGGTTTAACCACCACAATACGGGAATTGCCACTACAGTCTTACCAAATTGGTCTACCCTACTGATTGCGGCCTTACCAATATAGTGTTAGATTGCAACCAATCATAACGACAACTGACCGCAAGTCCTTTTCAGCGGAGTCAGGACAAGATGGATCTCATTCACATACATACCGACGATAACGTCGCCGTCAGCAAGGCCCCGTTGCCCGCCGGCACACTGGTGAACTGGAACGGCAGCATGATGCCGTTGGTTACCGACGTGCCCGCCATGCACAAGGTCTGCGTACGTCCGATCACGGCCGGTCAGCCAGTGATCAAGTACGGCCAGGTTATCGGCTTTGCGCGGGAGGATATTGCTCCCGGCACACACGTGCACGAATTCAATATGGAAGCGGGCAACCACCAGGTGGTGCACGACTTCTGTAGCGACTATGTGCCTACAGAATTTGTCGCACCGGAGGAGCGCGCCACTTTCATGGGTTATCGCCGCCCCAATGGCAAGACCGGCACCCGCAATTATTTCGCCGTTGTTTCCACCGTAAACTGTTCGGTGACTGTTTCCCGGGCGATCGCCGCGCATTTCCGCGATAGTGGCAAGTTACGCGATTTCCCCAATGTTGACGGCGTTGTTGCACTTGGCCACGACAGTGGCTGTGGCATGTCCACTTCCGGCGAAGGCTACCAGACCTTGTTGCGAACCCTCCACGGCTATATCGCGCACCCGAACTTTGCCGGTGTTTTGCTGGTTGGATTGGGCTGTGAAGCGATGCAGATCTCCAGTCTGATGCGGGAAACCGGTCTTCGGGAAGGCGACAACTTCCAGGTGATGACGATCCAGCAACAGGGGGGTACTCGCGCGGCGATCGAGTCTGGCATCGAGCGCCTGACTGGAATGCTGCCGGCAGCCAATGCCTGCGAGCGCGAGGCGATCCCGGCATCCGAACTGACCCTGGCGGTTCAGTGTGGCGGCAGTGATGCCTACTCGGGAATTACCGCCAACGCCGGCCTCGGCGCTGCAGCGGACATTTTGGTGCGCCAGGGTGGCACGGTCATTTACTCGGAAACACCGGAAATATACGGCGCCGAGCACTTGTTGACCCGCAGAGCCTGCTCACCGGAAGTGGCGCAAAAGCTGGTTGATCGTATTCAGTGGTGGGAACACTACACCGAGATTAACGGCGTTGAGCTGAACAATAACCCGTCCCCGGGCAATAAAGCCGGCGGCCTGACGACCATTGCCGAGAAATCTCTCGGCGCCCAGGCAAAGGGTGGCACGACCGCGCTGCAGGATGTTTACCTCTATGCCGAGCAGGTGCGCAAGAAAGGGCTGGTGTTTATGGACAGCCCCGGGTTTGATCCGGTTTCGGTAACCGGTCAGGTGGCGAGCGGCGCAAACGTGGTCTGCTTCACTACCGGGCGCGGATCTGCTTTTGGTGGCAAGCCGGTACCCAGTATCAAACTGGCCAGCAACTCGAACCTGTTCGAGCGTATGCGCGAAGATATGGACATCGACTGCGGCGGTGTACTGGACAAACGCTACACCGTTGCCGAATGTGGCGAGATGATTTTCCAGCACATTCTGGCAATCGCTTCTGGGGAACAGAGCGCAAGTGAAAAACTGGACTATGGTGACAACGAGTTTGCCCCCTGGCATATCGGCGCAGTCGTTTGATTGCGAGCGCGCAGAAGGCAAGCAAGTAACAAAAAACCGGCAATTATGCCGGTTTTTTGTTACTTATGGGGCAGCGAAATCAGGCGGTTTCCAGCTCGGCCTCACTGCTTGCCAGTGACCGCTGCAAGTAGTCGGGTGTGCACTTGGGGCACTGCTTGTAGACGAACGCTTTCCGTGCCCGATGGTACTCTGCTTCCGCATCGAAAAATGTTCGGTGCATTATTTCAAGCTCTTCACGACGATACTCTTCCAGCGGTTTTGCGCGCTCGTCCTGCTCCCGTCGCTCGCGTTTTTCCGCCAATAGCAGACTGACGCTTTCCGGCTCTGTGAGCGCTTCACAGTATGCCTGCAACTGACAATTGAACTCTGCCGAATCCTCTTTAAACAGCACATCCGCATAACCATCACGCAGCGCTTCCATGGCGAGTACCGGCATGCACGATCTGGTATAGCGCTGCGCCGCCTCTTTGCCAATCCGCCGTGGCAGCAGGTAAGTCCAGTACTCGGACCCATACAGTCCCATGGTCTGGTAGTGCGGGTTGATGACGACACCGTCGCGCACGATCACCAGGTCAGCTGCCAGCGCCATCATGGCTCCGCCCGCCCCCGCATTTGAGCGCACGGCGGAGACCGTCACCTTGTCCTGTGTGTGGATAACCTCAGCAACAAAATCGTCGATCGCGTTGATGTTCTCCCAGGATTCCTGAGCGGGATCCTCCGCGGCCTCGATGGTGTTCAGGTGAATCCCGTTACTCCAGAA
Source organism: Microbulbifer sp. ABE4_465 (assembly GCF_056160765.1). Classification (NCBI taxonomy): domain Bacteria; kingdom Pseudomonadati; phylum Pseudomonadota; class Gammaproteobacteria; order Cellvibrionales; family Microbulbiferaceae; genus Microbulbifer; species Microbulbifer sp. ABE4_465. The sequence continues at coordinate 61,816 of NZ_JBSWXV010000002.1, read as the reverse complement.
TTCGTCCCCTCCCATAAGGACAATCACCTTGACGTCGGACGCGGCCAACTCGCGGTACTGTGCCAGCAGCGCTTTGCACTGTGCCGTGGACATGGCGCCACCGTGGAATGACCAGTAGAGGTAGGCCACACCGTCTGTGTACTCAACCCAGATATCCTGGACGGCCACCGGAGTGTCCTGTAGCTGGTCCACCGGATATTCCAGCAACGGCGGAATGATGTCCGCAGCCGGCAATTTGAACTCACCCGCAACTTTTGCGTGAGATATCCACACGGCGCCATCCACCGTCGCCCGGCAGACACGGCCGCCGGCACTGACCAAAAACTTTCCCGGGTCACCGACATATTCGCTAGCCGCCACCGCGCCAAACAGGTTGACGGTCTTGCCGCCAATTTCCTCGCGCACACCGGGCAGGCTGTCCGCGGCACGCATTTTCTTAATCACCAACGCCGTCGGGTCCCGCTGCCAGTCGATGGCACGATCGCTCTGGGTCATCATCGGCAGCAGGCAACCGGGAGCACTGGATTCATCCAGTGGCCGCGGCACAAAATCGTTTTCCATAAACGACTGAATCGCCTGCTTGACCAGAGACACCGCTGTCGCGGTCACTTCGCGCCGGTATAGACTGGATTTGGAAGCGCCGGGTCGCACCGGGAAATTCTGCGTCCCCCAGATATCCCCGGCATCCATGGAATCGTTTGCCTGCAGCAGCGTGACGCCCCAGCTCGGCTTGTCGTGGTAGATGGCCCAGTCCAGGGAGGACGGGCCCCGGTCTCCCTCGATCCCGGGATGCACGACAAGGCAGGGCAGCCGCTGCCAGATGGCATCGGGAATTTTATGTTTCAAAAATGGACAGATGACCAAGTTCGGCTGGAAATGCTCGACCGCGGCTTCCATTTCGGTGTCACTGGTTGCCAACTGCACCAATAACTCGCACCCGGACAGGGATAGCTCGCGATGCACCCGCTGACTCAACCCATTGAAAGCACTGCACAATAGCAGAACACGCATTTATACCTCCATGTATACGAATATTTATTATTAAAGCTTCCCTTTCGGGAAATTTTCACCAGTGGATGTCCGGATAATAATTAAATTTCCCCCGGAATCACCAGCAAATTTTGATTCTCACGCCACAGTGAGAACTGGGTCTACCTATTCCCCTGCAGTAATCCCGCCAATTCCAGCTCAGTACCAGCCATCATCAAAAAATCATGCGCTGTCATTGACCGAAAAGACTCGATTACAAAATAAAAAAGGCACGACAAGTCGTACCTTTTTTTGGACTTCAAATTTTATGCTGCACTTTTTCGCATATTGTTTTCCGAGTATTCACTCAGTTTTTCTCACTATCTCGAATGCATTGTATGAGATCCGCGCATTGGTTTGGTGCAGCAAACAACACACGCCAACGCCACCTGAATCTATTCATTCAGGTGGGCTATGGCCGCGGCATACCGTCTAACTGCGCTCGGGCGCTCGGCTTAGCAGTACGATAATCAATGTTGCCAGCGGACCGCACAGTAAACTGATGATCCACCAGAAAAGCCCGCTGCGATTTTTTCCCTGCGCGAGACCCGCATTGATGAGGGATAGGGTTCCCCAACCCACCAGCCACTCTCGGGACTGGATCATCACTTGATACTCTTCCATGCAACCAACCTGTGCGACGAGTGAAAACGAAATTGTTCCTGTTACGAAATTATCAGGCGTCCATCAGAAACCGAGCAATCGTTCGGAACCCATGCCCTTTGGCACCTTGGGCCCACTGATCATTCGCGCCCGGGAGATAGGAGCCGGAAAGATCCATGTGTACCCAGCCCCGGCCGTCATCGCGCACAAATTTCGCCAGGAACGCGGCGGCGGTTGATGCACCCGGGGTGCCATCCATACCCACATTGGCGATTTCCGCAAAACCCGAGGGAATCTGCTCCAGGTGGAATTTCTCCAGTGGCAGGCGCCAGGCTTTTTCATTTTCCGCCTTTGCCGCGCTCAATACCTTTTCTGCCATTGTATCCTCCAGGCTCAGTACCGAGTTGTAGTCACGGCCCACTGCCATTTTCGCGGCACCGGTTAAGGTCGCCGCATCGAGAATGTACTGCGGATCCTGGTCACTGGCCTCCAGCAGGCCGTCCGCCAGTACCAGGCGACCTTCCGCATCGGTATTCAGAATCTCTGCGGTCACGCCATTCTTGTAGGTAATCACATCACCCAGTTTAAAGGCGTGCCCGGAAATCAGGTTTTCGGCACAACACAGGTACAGTTTTACACGCTTGTTCAGGCCCCGGGCGATGGCCAGCGCCAGGCCCCCGGTCACCATGGCTGCGCCGCCCATGTCAGATTTCATGTGCGCCATACCGGCGGAGGGCTTGATACTGTAACCACCGGAATCAAAGGTGATGCCCTTGCCCACCAGGCAGATATCCACTTTGGCATCGTCCTGCCCTGTGGGGTTATAGTCCAGCTGTAACATGGCGCCGCCACGCACACTGCCGCGGCCCACGTTGTAAATCCCCATAAAGCCTTCATCGAGCAGTGCATCGCCGTCGACAATGCGGTAACTCACCGCGTCCGGAGCGAGCTTTTGCAACATATCCGCAGCACTTTCTGCCAGCGCGCGGGGAAAAATATTTTCCGGGGAGCCGTTGGTAATCTCACGTACCCACAGACCCGCTGCCTTACGCGCATCCAGCTCCTTGCGCTCATCGCCTTCCGCCAGTCCCCAATCCAGAGTACTTTTGCGGTTGGGGTTGTAATACCCCGCCCAGAATGCCCAGCGGCTCTCGAGGTCCCAGTTATCACCGGCGAGTGTGATTTCGGTGATGCCCATACCGTCGAGGCGCCGGGCAGCGCGCTGTACCGCCACCAGAGTGCCTCCGGTGGCATCGGTGGCATGAATACGCGCTTCCGACTCAGCAAAGCTCAACAGGGCATTCTTGCCCCAGTGGTCCGCTGCCGCCGTTGTTTCCAGCTTTACCTGCATCGCCGTTGTCATCTGTACACCTTTATAGAATTCTGAAAAGTAGAAGACCTTTACTATTGGGGCAGTCTAGCAGCCTGCAAGGGCCAAAGGTTTGCGCGCCCGGGGAGACTGCCGATACACTTCAGGGGTTAAAAATAACGACAAGGATGTGAGCTATGGCTGATACCTGCCACTACCACTCCAGTGCAGATGCCGTATGGCACTGTACCGGCTGCAGTAAGGAATACTGTGGTGACTGCATTCCCGGGGCGGTGGATAACTATTACCAGTCCACCCCCAAATGTGTCCTGTGCAACAACCGGCTCGACAATGTGGGGGCGAGTAACAAAGCCAAGCCATTCTGGCAGATGGCCCCCTTCTATTTTCGCTATGCCATTACACCCGGGCCACTGACGGTATCCGCAATCTGCGCAATCGCAGCACTGGCAATTACCGGGCTTGGCTGGCTGTCTATCTTCGTGCTGGTCGCCATGCTGGCGGTAGTGATCCGCTACAACCTGATGGTGATCGAAAAACTGGCCAGTGGCGATCTGCAGGCACCCACTTTCGGCGATGCTCAGGACGGGCGCAGTGCAGCGGTATTTGCGCGGGTAATCGGGATGATTCTCGTGGCTGGCGGTGGCGGTGCACTGGTTATGTCGACCTTTGGCGAGGGCGCGACCCAGGTGTATTCCATCGCGCTTTCCCTGCTCGGGCCGGCAGCAATGATTGTACTGGCCCTGGAACACAGCCTGCGCGCGGCGGTAAACCCGCTGAAGCTACTGCACTTCACCCTGATTATTGGCTGGCCCTACTGGCTGTTGTGGCTCTCCACCAGTGCGGTGTCCGCAGCGCCGGCGGTGCTGCTTCCCTTGGTGGCGGACAAACTGCCGGCGTGGATGCTGCTGCCGCTGCTGGCATTCGTCACCAGTTACTTCTCTGTAGTGACCAGCGCGATGATGGGTTACATCTGCCTGACCCGGCAGAAAAAGCTTGGCGTCACCTCCCAGGTGGACGACCAGGACTATCTCGAGGAGCGGGAGTTTGACCGGCGCAAGGGACTTGCAGATGCAAATATCTTCCTGCGCGAAGGGCGACATGAAGAAGCGCGCAAAACGCTGGTGACGGTATTGCGTCAGCAGCCCAATGATATTGCCCTGAACGAACGCTACTATCGCCTGCTACTGGCCACCGATGACAAGAAAGCATTGCGAGAGCTGGGGCCACATCTGCTGGAGCGATTCGTTACCCTGAACCAGCCCCACAAGGCCGCCGAGTTGTATATGGCCACGTTGCAGTCCCACGGTGCTCCGGCCATCGACAAGTCCCTGTTGCGCCACCAGATCGCCGAGGCGCTCTACCGCCAGCGTCACTTCAAACCGGCGCTGGCGCTGGTGAATAATCTGCACAAAGAAGACCCCCACTACACCCGCCTGGATAGCGCATACCTGCTGCTGGCAAAGATCTACATGGATGGATTCAACCGCACGGACAACAGCCGCAAGCTGCTGGCGTTTGTGCGCGGCAAGTTTCCGAAAAGTGCGGTGCTTGGAGAGGTGAAACAGCTGGAGGCGATTCTCGCCGCGGAAGAAAGCGCACAGCCTGCCTAGTACCTAGCGGTGCCGCCACCCAAGTTTATTCAAACCACCTAAACCGCCGCAGGCTGTAAGGTACGCGCAAAATCCAGCGCCTTGCGCGCCCGCTCTTCATCGCCGCAACGGCGGTAATGCTCCACCAGGCCATTGGCCAGGCGCGCCATCAGCGGGTGGCGCTGCTGCTTTTGCTGCAAGCGTTGCAACAACACCTCTACCAGTCCCCAGTTTTTTTCCCGCGCGGCACGCTGGGCAAGTACCAGGCACACACGCGGGTTTAGTGCATGAGGTTCTGTGGTTTTTGAAAGGTAGGCTTCCAGGCCTTCTGCCACCGGTGCGAAGTCCTGCTCGGGGAGCCTGGCCAGGGCAAACAGACCAAGCCATGCACGGTGATGCGCCTCACTCTCAGGCGCCAGCGCCGTGAGCTCTATGGATTTGTGGATAAGTGCGAGGGAATCCGGGTGCTGTTTCACGGCACTGGCCGCCGCCTGTCCGGCCTCCAGTAACTTGCCATTGTTGTGCAGCGATTCGATGCGGGCCAGAGCCAGTTGCTCTGGAGTCGGTGGCAGATCTTCTTCCACATGTATCTCGCGACTGGGACGCACGCGGATCAGCGCCATGGTGCACACAAAGCCCGCCATCAGACCACCGAAATGCGCCCAGTACGCAATATTCTCGCTGCCAAAGAAATATCCAAATACTTCCTTGCCAAGCCAGAGCGGCAATACCATCAGTGCCGGAGCGGTAAATTCGCCAAAGGCGAAACCGAGGGTATAAAAGAAGCGCAGACGACGGATGCCGTAGACAGCAACAAACATCCCCATAATTGCAGAGACGGCCCCGGAGGCGCCGATCATTGGCATCATGCTGCCCACTTCCACCCCCATATGCAGCCCGGCTGCGGCGAGGCCGCCCAGCAGGTAGAGGCCAATAAACCAGGTCGCCCCCAGAGCCAACTCCACCGACAGGCCAAACAGTAGCAGGAAGATCATGTTCCCCAGCAGGTGGTCCCAACCGCCGTGCAGAAACATGTGACCGAACAGGCCCTTGAGAGTCGGCTCTGCTGGGGTAAGGCCAAAAGCGAAGCTGGACAGGCGATCGCGCAACTCCCCGTACTGCTGTCGCTGCATCAGCCACTGCCCGGCCCCTTCCTGCTCCAGGCGGGGCAGCAGCCAGTTGTGGAACTCGCGACTCCACAGAAGCTGCTGGTAAATAAACTCTTCGCCAGCGCCCTGGGCCTGGGTGCGCCACTCGGGCTTTTCTGCATCCACATATTCGTAGAAGCGCCCCTCGTCCAGCGCAGGGAGCTCGCTGGAGAAGTAGAACTCTTCCGCCACCCGCCAGCGCGCCTCATCACCGCCCTGATAGAGTACGAACACCAGCAGATTGGCGAGAATCAGTGCAAAACATACCAGTGGTGGCCGGCGCCAGTCGGGTTTGTTCTGGATGGGGATAATCAGCAAGGGCGGGCCTGCGACAGGTTGGGCAATGGGCCGTTGTGGCTATGGACCACCAGAATACAGGGGATGCTGAATAAGATCAGCCCCGGATGCCGCAGGCGCGAGCGAAACAAGGCTTTTTGCGCCAGTCGTGTGGCGGGCGCCCTCTCAGTGACTCGACGAAGTGCCGCCACTCCCGCCATCGCCACCATCACCGGACTCTCCTCCGTCGGCGCTATCATCGCCAGTCGAGTCCGGCCAGTCCTCGGCCCCCGCGGAACCGCGGCGCTCCACAGGCTGTATCGGTTCGCGCGGGTGACCGCCTGTTGTATCGTCGTCGGCCGGTGCCGCAAGCGGCGTCCCCTCACCCCAGCTGCGCACATGCAGATCCCGCTGCGGGAAAGGAATCTCGATACCGCGCTCATTGAACTCGCGCAACAGCTCGATGTTGTAGAGGGCGTTCAGATCCCCGAGAGAAGAAACCGCATTGCTGTTGACCCAGACCACCAGTTTGAAGTCCAGCGCACTGTCACCGAAACCAGTGAGCCACACCTCGGTTTTACGCTGCCAATTGCTAAAGGTCACCGGAACCCGCTCCGCCGCGGCCATGGCCGCCTCGCGCACTTCTTCCGGGTCGGTGCCATACGCAACGCCGAACATCACGTGAATCCGCCGCACCGGGTCTTCCAGGGTGTGGTTGGTTACCCGACCGGTGACGAATTCGGAATTGGGTACCAGAATATCCACATTGTCGCGCGTGGTGATACGGGTGGAGCGTACATTGATATCGCGGATACGCCCGAACACGCCGGATTCCAGCTCAACCAGATCCCCGACCCGCAGCGGCTGCTCAAACAGCAGAATCACACCGGAAATAAAGTTGGAAAAGATCGCCTGCATACCAAAGCCGATACCTACCGAAAGCGCGCCGGCGATCAGGGTGAGCTTCGAGGTATCCAGCCCCACCATGGTGAGGATAATAATGAACGTAATCAGAACGATGCAGTAATTCAGAATCCGCCACAACGTATAAGCTGACTGCTCGGTGGTGCGGCTCTTGTGCACCATGCGCCGCAAGATGATATTGAGCAGACGCGAACAGGCCCAGGCACCGATAATCACCAGTACCATCTGCGCGATGTCTTTCAGGGTGATCGGTTGCTCGCTGATGGCGAACAACTTGTAGTTGGCAAGGTTGCGCCAACCGGTGCGAATTTCCTGCAACTGATGAACGAAGCGTTCACCCAGGGTTTTCCACCACCCCTGCTGGCGCTGATACACAAACAGTTGCGCGGTTTCATAGCGCTTTATATCGTCGATCAGATCATGGGTGCGCCCGAGTGCACTGTCGATTTTTTCAAACTGCCGCCACCATTTCTTCATCCCCTCGGCATCTTCCCCCACCCAAGCAACAATCTGGCGCTGGCGTACATTGAGCTGGCGGGCGAGATTGGCCTGCGCTTTCTCCGCGTTGCTCACCAGGTCCTTGCTGATTGAAAGCTCTCCCTCCTCGCCGCCCGGTGCGAGCACGCTGTTGATCGCCTGCAACAATTGCTGCTTGCGGATCTGCAGGCGGTTTTCCAGCGCCCCCACACTGAATATCAGCATCTTGACCTGCTGTTCAACAGTGTCCGCGGCGTCAGAGCTTTCAAAGATAAGATGCTGAGCATCGCTCCGCTCTCGCGCCAGCTCCTGCAGATTCGTTTTTTCTTCGGTGCGCGCGGCGGACAGCTTTTTCTCTGCTTCCTCACTGTACTGCAGTTGCTTGAGCATGCGCTCCAGCTCGGTGCGGGCGAACGCCAGCTCCTCCCCCCATGCCACCAGCTGATCATTCAGCAACCGCTGCTCTTCGAGCACCTGGAGATGGGTAATCTGGGCAAGGAATACATTCAGGGTGGCACTCAGATACTTGGGGTCGTTGCGGTTAATATCCCGCAGCGCCACTACCCGCTCCCGCAGTCGGCTGAGAGACAGTGCAACACCGTCATCCAGCTGCTTTTTTTCAAGCTGCAGGCCGAGATAGCGCTGCTGGCCACGCGCGACCGCCGCATCCGATTCCGCCCATTGCAATACCGTGGGATCCGCAGGGAACTGCACATCCGGCAGTATTTGCACAGACTTCAGGTTTTCGCTTTTCTCCCAGGTTTTGCGGATACCGGCCAGGCGCTGATTGACCTGTTTGACGCGCTTATCCAGCTGCGCTTCCTCTGGCAGATTTTTATTCCACTCCTGCCAGGCACCTTCTATATCGGTAAGCCACTGCTGTTTTTGCTCCTGGGTCGCCTCCGGCCACTGGGTCCACCAGTCGGCGGCGAGCGCATTGAAGTCGGGAACAACCGGTGAGAACTCTTTGGGTTTGGTGGAGGGGAGCTGGGCGCTGGCCGGCGGGGGAATCAGCAGCGCGAGAAAACACAGGCACAGCAGCGACAGCCGCCAGAAACCTGTCAGTGGAGATTGTTTACTATGGGCGTCACTGGCGACCATGCCGGAACTTCCCTGTACCGCTTGAAACCACAACCGCGGGCACACAGCAGGACACCGTATACCGCGCAACTGTTTCAGTGTAGATGAGCCGCGCCGCGGGACTGGCGCCGGCTAGCGCTGACGATCGTAGCGCTGAATACAGTCGCGGTATTCCCGCTGGTAAATACGCAGTCGCTGGCTGTCGAGGCTGCTGCCGCGGCGCGCGGCACTGGTGGCATCCTGGCGACACAGTGACTCCGCCAGAGCGCGGTTGTCGTAGCGCTCGCCATTGGCATCGTAGGGAGGGCGCACATTGGCGTAGGGTCGGGAATCACTGCGACGCGGGTCGCGGTAGCCTTCCGCTTCAGACAGAGGAATGCCTTCACCGCCGAGCCCATCGGGACGGGCAGCGCGCGGCGGATAGGCGCGCGGAATACCGGAGCGGTCGCGCAGGTCTTCCAGGTCGGCGTCGGGATAACCATAGAGGCGGTCCTCGTATGCGCCCACCAGATCACCGTTATAGTACCTTCTCCACTCATAGGGGGGCGTGGTCACCACATAACTGCGACGGCGCGGTTCATACCGGTAAAAGGTCCCTGTTCCGCTCAGAAAAAACTGGCGGCCATCAATTTCGAACCCCTGACTGCCATACGGCAGGAAGGTCAGTTCTGCACCCAGTGGCGGCTCCACGCGCAGGTAGCCGTCATCTTCCTGGCGGTAAAAATAGCCGCCCTGATAGAAATAGATGTTTCCGCTCAGGGTGAGCCGCACCGCATCCGCGGGCAGCTGCTTCTGACGATTCGGGTCCCGCGCATAATCTTCGGCAGACTCACCACTGGATTGACCTGCAGGAGGTAGCTGCTCGCCGCTCTGTGCCTGCGCGCCCTGAAGCATAAAAAAACTGATTGCGACAAACAGGGCGATCACCGGCTGGCGCGGTTGCCACCTGGAAATCGCAAGAACGGAATGAATCGGCTTTGGGATACTCACCAGCAACTACCTCGCGGGAAACCTACAACTGCCACACACCGCTACTACCGCGGCAAACAGCAGCACACGGCCTCCACCACCGCGAAAAAAATCGGCGGCGGAAGACCGTGCGCGCATAGTAGCCGGAGGCGCCGCCCTCCCTGGGAGAGTGGCGATCGCGGCAGGGTGCATAGCGATGAAACCTTGCACTTGCTGTCACTCCGCCGACTACTTATTCAGTGTAGTTTCACCGGTGCAGAACCCCCATCACGGGGTAGAGGCTGCCTAGTCAGCGGTGGCGGTGGAGGAGGCGCGCAACACTACGCTCAGTTGGGTGGCACCAAAACGGTTCTCGCCATCATCAAAGTGGCCGCCGGCGTGGAGCAATTTGACTCTGGCCCCCGCTGCCAGGCGACGATCGAGTTCTGCCGCGAAGCTGCCGAAATCCGAGAAGAACACCAGGTCACCATCTTCGGCCCCGCGCTGGGCAATGGTGTAGATACCGCGACCGGAGAACACCGCGTCTTGTGGCTCGAGCCGCGGCAGCGCAGAGAGGTTCAACAGGTCCGTGCGGTGCGCACCTCGGCGGATATGGTGCATTGCGCCGAAATTACCATCGCCGGAAACCTGCAGGCTCGTGGCATCCACTCCGACAAAGGCCTGGGATTCTCCGTCGCCCTCCCAGCTCAGCAACAGGCGCGCGCGTGCATCGCCGTAGTCAACCACGGTGTGCGCGTGAAAGTCCGCCGGCGCGCGGCCAAATGGCGCCACGTAACCGCGAATCTGCAAAGGTGAGCCACTCACAGTATCTGGGCTCAGGCCATTCACCATGACTTCATAGGCCCCTGGGTCCGCATCCAGCGCCGCGCTACTTCCGGTACCGGTGAAATCGAACAGGGACACATCGCGGCCGCCAAAGGCGAGGGCGTTGACGCTTAGACCATCCTCGGAACTTTCAAGACCGGTTGCGGAAACACGGGTCAGCAGCAGGTGCGCGCGGCCGTCTCGCGCGTCAAATACCGCCTCTTCGGCATCCCAGTTCCCCAGCAGGCGAACGCGCTGCCCTACGGAAATATGCTCGATGGACAACACTTCCAGCGGACGGCGGGGTTTGCGCACCAAGGTAGTATCCGCCAGCGTCACCACGAGTTGCGGGTTGAAGTGCACCGCACCGTCAGCGCGAATCAGACTGGCGCCACGCACCGTCAACTGATTCCCACTGCGCGCCACCACGTGACCTTCCACCGCATCCAGCGTTGCTCCGGGTACACTGGTACCCACCAGAACCACCTCGGCGGTAAAGGTTTTTGACCCCCGGTCAAACACGCCCATGGCGAGAGTGGCAGTTCCCGCGTCCATTTGCGCAAGCTGGTCAAGTCCGGCGGCACCGATAAATGGCTCGCCATCAATCTCCCAGCTGGTTTGGCTATCGGTCTCGATATCAATACCGCCGAAGCGCCCCTGGCTGCGCTGGAAAGGGCGTACCGCAATGCGGTAGTCGCTGTCACTTTCCGGCACGGCGACCAGAAGACCGCGAAGGCGGAAGTCTTTCTGGTTCTCGGCGTTGACCTCAGCCACCAGCACCGGATACAACTCCACCACCGGCTCGGCACCGGAAATATCCACGGTGTGCGAAGCTGCGAGATCAAAATCCGCTGTCAGCATGGCGGGCACCCCAGGGGCGATCACCAGGCGATTGCGACTGTCAATAGTGAGCGCCAGTGACACCTGCTCTACCACCTGGCCGTTTTCATCCACCACCGTTGCCGGCTGAGCCTGCCCCGCCACTTCCACGCGAATATTGGCGTTGCGATAGTCGAGAGTGATTTCCCCGCGCACATAGGTGCCGGCGGGCACCGTCGCGGCGGTGACCAGCTCCGTCACATCAACGTACTGGGCAAAGTCCACCGTATTGGCACTGGGCAGCACATCCACTGTGGCACCGTTGGCGCGCTCCAGAGTGAGCGACACCACATCCACCTCGTACTGCAAAAAATCACCATCCGCATCGGTCAGCCCCAGCAGCAGAGTGCCGCACTGATCCGAATCGCTTCCGGAATCGGAGGTTTCACATTGGGCACTGCTCGGGGGCGGCGGCGCGGTATTCTCTTCTTCCGGTGCTAAAGCACTGCCACCACTGCCGCCACCACAGGCGGAAAGTGCGGCGCTGAGCAGAAGCGCTGAAAGCAGGTGGACAGGGTTTTTCAGGCCCACAGGCTGGGAAGTCGTCCTCATCCTTGGTTCCTCGTTATCGGTTATCAGATTGAATTTACGACCGGGTCGAAGATAACAACGGGGGCGGGACAAAAACGTTGACAGGGGTTAGTCGAAAATATACGACGTGTTTTGATGTGCACAGAACGGAAACACAAACGGGCACGAACCGTAAAGATTCGCGCCCGCCGTGGATAAACGTTGAGGATTTAGTTCTGTTCAGATCGCGCGCGATCAGGCCAGACCGGAAATCACCTCGCGCAGCTTGCCGACAATATCGTCGATCTCATGGGCCTCGATAATCAGCGGCGGAGACATGCACAGCGCATCGCCAATTCCTCGGGCCATCACACCCGCCTCCCAGGCCAGCGCCGACGCCTTGGCCCCGAATTTGCCTTTCAGGTTTTCCGGCGCACGCAGTTCGATGGCGCCGACAAGGCCGTAATTGCGCACATCGATTACATTGTCCAGGTCCGCCAGGCTGTGCAGGGCATTTTCCCAGTGCTTGCCGATATCCCCGGCCGCACGGGTCAGCAGGCCCTCGCGCTCGTAAATATCCAGGGTCGCCATACCGGCCGCGCAGGCCACCGGGTGCGCGGAATAGGTGTAACCGTGGAACAGCTCCACCATGCCTTCCGCCGCCGCATCCATCACCGTGTTGTAAATCTTGTCACTCACAAACACCGCACCCAGTGGTACCGCGGCGTTGGTAATACCCTTCGCGGACGTGATCATATCCGGGGTCACGCCAAACTCTTCCGAGGCAAACGGAGACCCCAGACGGCCCCAGCCGGAAATCACCTCGTCAAAAATCAGCAGCAGATCGTGCTTGTCACAGATCTCGCGCAAGCGCTGCAGATATCCCTTGGGTGGCAGAATCACACCACCGGCACCGGAGAACGGCTCCACAATCACCGCCGCAATCTGGTCCGCACCGTGGAATGCCACCAGACGCTCCAGATCCTCCGCCAGCTCCACACCGTGCTCGGGCAGACCCTTGCTGAACGCATTGCGCTCGATATCCAGCGTGTGGCGCATATGGTTCGCCTTCACCGGCTGACCAAAGCTCTGATAGTTCGGCGCAATACCACCTACAGAAATGCCACCAAAGTTCACCCCGTGATAACCCTTCTCACGGCCGATAAACATCGTGCGCGAACCCTTGCCCCGTGCGCGCTGATACTGCAGCGCAATCTTCAACGCCGACTCCACCGCCTCGGAACCGGAGTTGCCGAAGAACACATGATTCAGCGGATCTGGCGTGTGCTGCACCAGGCGCTCCGCATACTCAAAACTCAGCTCGTGGCCGAAATTGAAAATAGAGCTGTAATCCAGCTTCATCGCCTGCTGATGAATCGCCTCGGCAATCTCACTGCGGCAGTGACCCGCATTGGAGCACCACAGGCCCGCGGTCGCATCGATGATCTTGCGACCAGACTTTTCAAACAGGTAAATCCCCTCCGCGCGCTCCACAATACGCGGCGCCGCCTTGAAGGTGCGATTGGGAGTAAACGGCATCCAGAATGCGTTGGTATTCAGTTCGGACATGATGTTCTCCGAGTCTTAAGAGTTAGAGTCTTTCTAACGTAGTAAAAAAATCCGATGCGAAGGCAAAGTGCCGGGTATTCGTTTTCGAAAGCGTGAGCGACAGGGACGTCGCTCACGCAGCGTACATGGATGTATTCACAGCGGTTTCGAAAACGAATACCCGGTGCTTTGCCGCCACAAAGCCAATAAGAAGGTTCCTCACAAGCTACGAAGCTCAAACCCCGTAGCAGCAGTACTTGGTCTCATAAAATTCGGCCATTCCTTCGACACCACCCTCGCGACCGATACCGGATTCCTTGCAGCCACCAAACGGCGCCACCGTGGTCGAGAAGACACCCGCGTTGCAGGCCACCATCCCGTACTCCAGCGCCTCAACCACCCGGTTCGCCCGGTGAATGTTTTCACTCATCACATAGGCCGCCAACCCGAACGGCGTATCATTGGCGCGCTGAATCACATCATCCTCATCACGGAACTTCTGCACCACCGCCAGCGGCCCAAAAATCTCCTCACGGGCAATACGCATCTCATCGTGCACCTCCGTCAACAGTGTCGGCGCATAAAAATTCTCACCGTTCGGCAGAAAGTCCCCACCCAGCAAAAGACGCGCGCCATTGGCCACCGCCTCCTCCACCAAACCGTGCACCCGATCCACCGCCCGGCGGAAAATCAGCGGCCCGAACGTCGTGCCCGCATCCAGACCGTGGCCCACCTGCAACTTCTCCATCTGCCCGCGCAACTTATCCACAAATTCATCGTGCACCGACTCGTGTACATAAATCCGATTGGTAGACACACAGGTCTGGCCCGCATTGCGCATCTTCGTCGCCATACAGGCACTCACCGCCACATCGATATCCGCATCGTCAAACACGATAAACGGCGCATTGCCGCCCAGTTCCATGGACATCTTCTTGATGGTGCTCGCACACTGGGCCATCAGCAGCTTGCCCACCGGGGTAGAACCGGTGAAAGTAAACTTCGCTACCCTCGGGTCCTGGGTCAGCACCTTGCCAATCGCCGCAGAATCGGTGCCCACCACCACATTCAGGGTGCCCGCCGGCAACCCGGCCTGCTCCGCCAGTGCACACAGGGCCAGGGCCGACAGTGGCGTTTCCGACGCCGGCTTGATCACCACCGTACAGCCAGCCGCCAGCGCCGGCGCCGCCTTGCGGGTAATCATCGCATTGGGAAAATTCCACGGGGTAATGCAGCTCACCACACCCACCGGCTGACGGATGGTGTGCAGGCGCATGGCCGGGTTGTGGGTGGGGATGGTCTGACCGTAGGCGCGACGACACTCCTCCGCGTACCACTCGATATAGGAAGCGCCGTAGTCGATCTCACCCATGGCCTCCGCCAGCGGCTTACCCTGCTCCAGAGTCAGCAGACGGGCCAGGTCCTCGCGGTTTTCTGCAATCAGCTGGTACCAGCGCTTCAGTACCGCAGCGCGTTCGGCGGCGGTTCTGCGGCTCCATTCCGGGAAGGCCTCGTGGGCCGCAGCCACCGCGCGCTCGGCGTCGGCGGCACTGCCATCGGCAATCTCTGCCAGCAGATCTCCGGTCGCCGGGTCAGTAACCGCCAACTCACCGGTGCCCTCGCACCACTGGCCATTGATGTAGTTCTGGGTCTTCAATAGCTGGCTATTATTCAATTTCATCGAATACTCCCTGATCAGCCGGTATATATGCTTTTCATGGATTCTGGCCCGGTACTTCGACGGCGAATAGTAAGATCTTTGCAACTAAAGTTTAAATCTATCAAACTTTGTGAAATTCCCGATTGTAGGAACCTGCCCTGCAGGCGAGCCCATGCCAGATTCGACTCCGAAACCCGCAACAAAAACCAAGCCAACCAGCAGCAAGCATGCCCTTTCCGGCCGCCTCAGTGATATGGACCTGCGGCTGCTTCGGGTCTTTCGCGAAGTGGTGCAGGCCGGCGGCCTGGCGCCTGCGGAGGTCGCGCTCAACGTCAACCGCTCCACCATCAGTGTGCACCTGTCGGACCTGGAGACTCGCCTCGGGATGCAGTTGTGTATCCGCTCCCGCGGGCGCGCGGACTTCAAGCTCACCCCCGAGGGCGAGTCCCTGTACCAGGCCATCCTCGAACTGGACGGGCACCTGGCCACCTTCAAGAGTCAGGTCAACGCCATCCAGTCACAGCTCACCGGCAAATTGCGGGTGATCTTGCCGGACGATGCCCTGGCCATGCCCCAGCTGGATCTGCCCGCCACCATCGCGCGCCTGCGCGAGCGGGCGCCGCAATTGCAACTGGATATCCAGCTGGCAGCCCCCCACGAGCTGGAACTGGAAATCCTCGCTGGCCGCGCCGACGTGGGCATCAACCCGCTGCACTCGCGCCGCCCCGGTCTCAGCTATCAGCCCCTTTTCAGTCACCAGTCCCTGCTCTACGCAGCCGCCGGTCATCCGTGCACAGTCGCCGATACCGATGAAGAGCGGATTACCCAACAGGAACTCGCCGCCCCGGACCACGCGGTGCTGTCCGGTGCCGCGCACCTGTACCGTCTGTTCCCCAACAAAAGCATCGCCAACCATATGGCCGCGCGCCTGGCGATGATCCTGTCGGGAAAATTTATCGGCTTCCTGCCCACCTATCTGGCCGAGGAATATGTTAGAAATGAGCAGCTGGCCGCTCTGAGGCCAGAGCGCTTCTGCTACCAGATCCAGAATGCGATTACCTGTAAAAGCAGCGCGGCGGAACAACCGGCGGTGCAGTTGTTCACTACGGCACTGGAACTTCACAATGTTTAAAAAAAGGGAGCGTATATCATTATGAAAGAGGAATTTATTCAGGAAGTCTCCCGCCGCCTTAACAGGCTTTTTTCGAATTCCAAACTCGGCATGCGGATACCATCCGTCGAGCGGCACAGGCTGGAAGGCTTTATGCAAGCAGGCGTATTTTTCGGTTTCAGCAGTAAGAACGAATTAGCCCAGATTATGGAGAACATTCATATTGATGTGTTTGGCAAAACCATTGCAGAACGTAAAGCAGAAGTACCCGCCTCATGTGTATTTGAAGAAATCGATTACAGCCAATATGAAACGCCTACATATGAGCGAAGTCGGTAGCACAGAAAATGTATATTCCTAAACACTTTGCAGTTTCAGAGCGTGATGAACTTCATCACTTTATCCACAGCAACGCATTCGGCCAGTTGATCTCAAATCTCAACCACCGTCCCGAAGCCTCCCACCTGCCTTTTCTCTTATCGGCGGATGGTGAGCGACTGACCTGCCACCTGGCCCGCCAGAACCCACAACTGGAGAAATTAGACGGCCAGCAGGTACTTGTGATTTTTAACGGCCCCCATGCCTACATTTCGCCGCGCTGGTACCAGTCTGCCGGGGTACCGACCTGGAACTATCAGTCCGTGCATGTCTACGGAACAGCGCGCACATTTAATGATGCGGAGCGGCTGATGACACTGGTTGATCAGCTTTCTCAAAAGTATGAGTCCGGAGCAGAAAAGCCGTGGCAACCGGAGTACTCACCCAAACTACTGCGCGCGATTAGCGGTGTGGATATCGAAATTTCCGAGATTCAGGGCAAGTACAAACTAAGCCAGAACCGCCCACTAGAAGACAGGCAAAGTGTCGCTCGGGAATTGCGTGCAGAGGGCGAGATCGCCATGGCCGATGCCATCGCGCAGTGGGGAGCCCCAGCCAAGCCATGCTGAACGCCATCCATCACGCCGCAATAATCTGCTCGGATTATCCACGATCGAAACACTTTTACACGGAAGTTCTCGGGCTGGAAATCATTGCGGAAAACTACCGCGCACAGCGCGATTCATGGAAGCTGGATCTGCGCCTCGCAAACGGCGGCCAGATTGAACTGTTTTCGTTTCCCGATGCACCAGCACGGCCAAGTTACCCGGAGGCCCGAGGATTGCGCCACCTGGCTTTTGTGGTCCAATCTGTAGACGATGTAAAGGCTCGGCTGGAGTTGCGCGGTGTAGAGGTAGAGCCGGTACGGGTGGACGAGCACACCGGCAAGCGTTTCACATTTTTCAGTGACCCGGATGGACTACCGCTCGAACTTTACGAACAGTGATTTTCCGCATGTTTATTCTCAGCCACCCTTTCAGGCTTGGTTCCGTTGCTGATGCTCTCGATCACAAACACCGGCCGCCGTTTTGACTCCATATAAATCCGCCCAATGTATTCGCCGATCACGCCAATACCTATCAGCTGGATACCGCCGAGAAACAGCACCACTACAATCGTGGATGCGTAACCGGGGGTATCCACACCCCATAGCAGGGTGCGCGCAATAATCCAGGCGCCGTAGATAAATGACACGGACGAGACCAGCACGCCGATGTAGGTCCAGATGCGCAGGGGTACTGTGCTGAAGCTGGTGATGCCCTCCCAGGCCAGGTTCCAAAGTTTCCAGCCACTGAAGCTGCTCTCGCCGGCAACCCGCTCCGGGCGTTCGTAATCCACATACGCGGTGGGGAATCCGCACCAGGCAAACAGGCCTTTCATAAAGCGCTGGGATTCGGGGAGATTATTGAGCACGGTCACTACGCGACGGGAAATCAGGCGAAAGTCACCAACATTCTCCGGTATCTGTACCTTGGAGAGCCGCTTGAGCAGGCGGTAGAACATACCGGCGGTCCAGCGCTTGGCAAGGGAGTCGGACCTGCGGGAAACCCGCCGCGCCAGAACCACGTCAAAACCCTCCCGGTATTTTTCGAGCATTTGCGCAATCAGTTCAGGCGGGTCCTGCAGATCCGCATCAATGGGAATGACCACGTCGCCCTGCGCCACACTGAGTCCCGCTGACAAGGCGCACTCTTTGCCGAAATTGCGCGAAAGGTTAACCACTTTTAGCGCATCCAGGTCCGCGGCCTTTTGCTGCAGACGGTCGAGGGTGTCGTCGCTACTGCCGTCATTAACGCAGATCAGTTCATACGGGCACCCGAGGGCATCCAGATGCCGGGTGATTTCCTGAAAATAGTGTTCCAGTCCGGCGCTCTCGTTGTACATCGGGCAGACGACAGATATCAAAAGGCTCAAAGCGTTCCCCTGCAAATTATTCTTATAGTTCCGCCGCCAGCAGCGACAGAGTGGTCAAACGAAAAAACCGGGACCGATAGTAGCGGCAATTGCACGACGCTTCTATCGGGTACCCGGTTAAGGACGTTTGCCAGAGAGCAATCAGATCACGGGGTCGCCTTGGTGGCACCACTTGCACCGGTAGTTGTTTTGTCCTTTACCGACGCTTTGCCCTGAATCTGGCTCTGGGCCTTGCTCTTGTCCGCGGTCGAGGGCTTCAGCTCTGCCAGCATCATCTTCATCTGGTTGTACTCGGCCTCATTGGTAAGCTCCAGCATCAGCGGCTGGGCCACCTCGGCGAAGTACTCCGCGTCTTTGCGATCATAGAGCTCCTGGGCCATCCACTGGGCGATATGCAGCTCGCGGGGCGCGCGCAGGTAAGCCTGCTCGAGCATTTCCACATACTGCTTTTTCGGGTACCCCATCATCTGCATGGTGATCGCCAGGCCGTACCAGTTCATCGCTTCACTGGACTGGTTGTTGACCAGCTTGACGAACTTGTCCCGGGCACCTTTCAGCATTTCCTTGCTGCGATCGCCGCCCAGGGTGCTGATCTCGCGATTCAGCCACAACCAGGCCTGGGCCTTCTGGTACCAGAAGTGTTCGCGATCCGAAGGGGCTACCTGGGCCAGCAGACGTGCAGCCTGGTCAAAATCACCCTCGCGGGTCGCCGAGTCGGCGCGCACCGCGGTCAACTCTGGCGAGTAGAGGTTCGCGCGCTCGGCGTACTCCACCAGGTCGTGGATACCGTGGGGGTTATAGCCGGACTTCACCAGGAAGCGCGCCAGCTCCACCACCGTTTCCTGCCCGCTGAGCACCGTCAGTTTGGGACGCACCGGCTTGAAGCTCGCCGGTACCTTGCCGCGCGCCAGCTTGAAGCGGCCATCCTGAAACTTCTCGTTGTAGATATCTTCGATCTCACCGATGGACATACCGAGGTTTTTCGTCAACGCCTCGACCGGGTCTGCACCGTTGTTGTAATCCACAACGAACTGTTTGAACTGCTCGGTCTTGCCACTTTCCATCACGATCCAGTGGGCCAGCATCCAGCCACTGGCATACACGCGGCCTTTCTCTTCATCCGGCGTGTTGTACACGGTAGCGCGCAGTAGTTCCTGCAGGGGCACCGGTGCGGTGTACAGCAGGGTCATGGCGCGCTCGCCGGGAATGGCGCCGATATCGTAGGTATTACCCGGGCCAAAGGTCATGGTGGACATGAACTCGGCGAAGCCCTCGCTATACCAGTAGGGATAGTGAGTGGTGGTGCCGTTGTAGCTCAGGAAGTGGGTGTACTCGTGAAACAGGAACTCCCGGGCTTCCAGCTGGCGCTCACCGGTGCGGCCATCCAGGTTCACCAGGGCGTAGCTGCCCTCGGCGGTGGTATCGAACAGGCCGTTAGTCAGCTCGGAGAGGTCTTCACCCACCAGTCCGGCGTAACTCTCGCGGTCAGCGGCGGCGTAGATGGTCAGCTTGGCGCCATCGTCTTTGGCGCCGAGCAGATCCAGCGCCACCGAGCGGTACCGTTCCAGATCCTCCGCCAGACGGCGCACGGAGCCCGGCTCACCGTTGGTGACGATCTTAAAGTTAGCGCTGTCAATTTCGTACCAGGTGTCTTTCGCCAGGTTGTTCGCCATTACATCGCTGGTAAACAGCCATGCACCGGAAAAAACGACCAAGTATGCGAGCATTCGTGAAAACATATTCTGACCACCCGGAGTTTTCGCTAGATCTTCTCAGAAGGAAGCAACTATTCACTTTTTGAACGATGTTGCGCGAAAATCCACAATACCTGTTTTCACTGTTTAAAAAAAGAACAATCTTAAACGAGAACCTGTAATTCATCCTGAGTATAAGCGGGTCACAGACCACTCGGTCGCCCGTGGTCACAATCTGACCCTGAAGTTCTACGTATAGGTGCGCGCCACTGACCGATAAGTAATTCACAGTCACAAAAATTAACGCTTCTCAACCCGGGTCACCCTCATAGACTCCAGTTTCCGGTCGGTCCAGTGATCCCTATGGCGCCAGCGGTCTCTACAGATAGCGGGGCCCAGGCCGGAGCGATGACGCTGTAACAAAAGAAATAAATACAGAGAGAAGAGCATGAAAACACTCGCCCTGCCGGCACTGCTGGCCGGTGCCCTGTGCACCGCATTCACCCCGGCCCCCGAGGCGGCCCCTACCTTTATTGCCGACCTGGATATCACCACCTTCGATGGCACAGAACTGGACGCCAATCTGTTCGTCCCCGATACCCCCGCCCCCGCTGGGGGCTACCCCACCGTGCTGTTCACCAACAGCTGGATGCTCGACAAGCACCAGTACCTGCTGCAGGCCGCCGAGCTCGCCGACAACGGCTACCTGGTGATGAGCTACTCCACACGCGGCTTCGGTACCTCCGGAGGACTGGTCGATGTGGCCGGCAGCAATTCCATCCGCGATGCCGGCGTGCTGATCGACTGGCTGGAAGCCAACTACCCGGTGGGCAAACTGGGTATGGCCGGCATCTCCTACGGCGCCGGCATCTCCCTGATCACCGCCGCCCAGGATCCGCGCGTGGATGCGGTAGCGGCACTTTCCGGCTGGTCCGACGTGATCGAAGGACTCTACCCCGGCAACACCGTCAACCTGGTCTGGGGCACCATCCTCACCACCACCGCCTTCAACCTCGACCCGGAAGTGGACACCATCTGGGCCAACCTCCGCGCCACAGAGAACATCGACGGCGTAAAGGCGTTCGCCGCCCCCCGCTCCGCGCTCTCCTACGTGCCGGAACTCAACAGCAACGGCACCGCCGTGCTTATGTCCAACAACTTCGCGGACTACCTGTTCAAACCCAACAGCATGACCCAGCTCTACAGCCTGCTGGACGGCCCCAAGAAACTGCTGTTAAACCCCGGCACCCACGCCGTCACCGAAACCCTTGGCGGCAACAACGGCCACATCTGGGCCACCACCTTCCGCTGGTTCGACCGCTACCTTAAAGACCAACCCAACGGCATTGATCACGAGCCCAAAGTGGACATGACCGTGCGCATCAGCAACAGACTCGAGCAGTTCGACGACTTCCCGGTAACCGACAAAACCACCCGCTACCACCTGCACCCCAGGTTCAGCTACTTCAACAACGCCAGCATGAAAACCCGCCCCTACAGCGGCTGGGGCTGGAGCAACGACTTCCACGGCGGCTCAGACACCAAAGCCGGCACCGGCATCCCCGTCGTCTCCGACGCTTTAGAGGGCTTCGGCATCCCCGTGTACACCGCCATGACCGGCATCAACGGCTACTACGCCATCGAATACAACTCACCGGTACACTGGAGCACCTTCAAAATCCGCGGCACCCCAAGCCTCGAACTGTGGATAAAACCCAGCAAGCCCGAAGTGCAACTGCAGGTACACCTCTACGACACCGGCCCCCTCGGCCTCGGCCGCCTCATCACCCACGCCCCACTCACCCTGCACAACGCACAGGTCGGCAAGGCGCAAAAGATCTCCATGGAACTCTTCACCACCGCCTACGACGTGCCCCCCGGACATGTGGTGACCCTCGCGATTGATACCGAGGGCGCGATTTATCAAAAGCCGGAAGATACAAACTATGAAATTGAGGTGCCCTATCGCAGCAGCCGGCAGTCGGTGCTGACGATTCCGCATTTGTAATCCGCCGCGCGAATAAAGCACCAAAGTAACAAGCGAAGGCCGGGTGCCGGGGATTGGTTTTCAAAAGCGTCGGCGACATGGACGTCGCCGACGCAGCGTACAGGGATGTATTCACAGCGGTTTTGAAAACCAATACCCGGCGCCTGGCCGCCACGATGCGCACTACGAAGCACCAAGGAACCGTGCCACTGAGCTAGCACCAGGCTCAACCTGTCCCCCCACCCTGCAAACCAACCGCCCCAACCCGCTACAATAAGGACAACCCGCGAACCAACCATTCCAAAGCAAAGATTTACCATGCGAATTCTTACTCTTCCGGCCCTGCTTGCCGGACTGATACTGCTCACCGCCTGCGGAACTGACAACAAAACCACCAGCGACCCCAACCGGGAAAACGCGACACAGGAAACCACCGCCAGCGAGCAGACAGTGGAGACAAAAAACGCTGAGGCCAAACCCAGCGTCGAAGAACAACCGCCCGCCGGCAAGCTCCCCGACGGCGTCCGCCCCACCGCCTATCGCCTCGACCTCACCCTCGATCCCCGCCAGGCCACCTTCAACGGCCAGGTGGAAATTGACATAGAAGTGGACAAGGCCACCGACCACATCTGGATGCACGGCAACAACATCGACGTCGCCGATATCAAAGCCATCGTGCCCGCGCAGGGCAATGAGAAAGAAAAAGAAGTCGCCGCCCACTACCGCCAGATGCTCGACAGCGGCGTGGTACGCGTGGACTTCGCCGGTGGCATACCCGCCGGCAAAATCACCCTGCGCACCAAATACAGCGCCCCGTTCGATAAAAACCTCGCCGGCCTGTTCAAGGTCGAAGAAAAAGGCGATGCCTACGCACTGGCTAAATCCGAATCCATCCAGGCCCGCCGCTTCCTGCCCGGCTTCGATGAACCCGGCCTCAAAGCCACCTACGACATCAGCCTCACCATTCCGAAGGGCTACAAAGCCATCAGCAACGGCCCCGAAACCGAACGTGTAGACGCGGGTAACGGCATGGAAAAGGTCACCTTCGCCCAGACCCGCCCCATGCCCACCTATTTGCTGTCCCTCGCCGTGGGTCCCTTCGACGTGGTCGAGCGCCCGGACATTCCCGCCAACAAATACCGCAAGGAGCCGCTGCCCTTGCGCGGCTTCGCCCGCAAAGGTCGCGGCAAGGATATGGCGTACGTGCTGGATAAAACCCCGGAAATGCTGCGTATTTTTGAGGAGCAACTCCAGCGCCCCTACCCCTTCCGCAAGCTCGACATTATTGCCGCGCCCCAGTGGCCCAGTGGCGCTACCGAACTGTCCGCTGCCATCACCTATCGCGAACAGCGTATTCTGGTGGAAGGTGACGAACCCGCCCCCGGCCTGCGCCTGGCGCTGCTCGGCGTACACGCCCACGAAATTGCGCATATGTGGTTCGGCAACCTGGTCACCCCGCCCTGGTGGGACGACCTGTGGCTGAAAGAGGGCTTCGCCACCTGGGGCACGCCTCTGGCACTCACCATCATGGAACCGGACGGCGGCCACGACCTGAACGCCGCGGTACGCGCCATCAGTGCGATGAAGCTGGATTCCCTCGCCAGCACCCGCGCCATCCGCGAGCCGATCACCGACAACAACAATATCCGCAACGCCTACGACGCCATCACCTACTCCAAAAGCCTCGGTGTTATCCACATGGTGGATGAATATTTTGGAGCCGATACCTTCCGACCGGCACTGGGACGCTATATAGAAAAGTTTGCCGACGGCGTGGCCGATTCACCGGACTTTTACAAAGTCATCGGTGATGAAACCGAAAGCCCGCAGCTCACCGAAACCTTCCGTACCTTTGTGGAACAGAAAGGCGTGCCGCTGCTGTCACTGACCATGAACTGCAATACCGATGGTGAAGCCTCGGTAATTGTTCAGCAGCAGCGCTACAAACCGCTCGGCTCCCCGATTTCTGAGACCGGCCAGCAGTGGAGTATTCCATTCTGCATGCGCACCAACACCGGCGTTGCCCAGTGCGAATTCCTCAGTGACAGTCAGCAGGAGATCGCCGTTTCCGGCGGTGCCTGCCCCAAGTGGGTCATGCCCAACGTGAACGGTAGCGGCTACTACCGCTTCAACATGGATGAAAAGTACTGGCAGGCCCTGCTCGGTGAGTTCGACAACCTCAATCCTACCGAGCGCCTGTCACTGATCGACAGTGCCTTCGCCGCGTTCGAAAGCGGCAAACTCAAGCCAGACACCCTGCTGGAAGTGGTGCGCCTGTCGGCCACCTCAGACAAACGCCAGGTTGTGGAAGCACCTCTGGGTTACCTGACCAAGTATGCCGACCACTATATCGAAGATGCCAATGCAGCCAGCTGGCAGGCATTCCTGAAAGAACAGTACGGTAAAAAAGCACAGGACCTCGCCGGCAATACGGACTCGGAAAGCAAACTGCTGCGCAGCCGCCTGCTCGGCTTCCTCGCGCTGGAAGGCAAAGACCAGGACACCCGCGAACAACTGCAACAGCAGGCCGAACAATTTACCGGCTTCAACAGCGAGCGCGACCCCACCGCACTGGATTCCGACCTGTACGAGAGCGCACTTACCGTGGCCATCCAGGATTCCGGCAAGGATTTTCTCGCCCATCTGATTAAAGTGCGCAGTGAACTGGACGACCCCCTGTTCGAAAATGCCAGCGCCAATGCCATGGGCCGGGTCATCGATCCATCCCAGTTGGACACCATTCACCAGCTGGCGCTCAGTGACGATATGGGCGCACGGGAAGCGTTTGGGCTGATCCAGAATGCCCTGATCGAACCGGAGCTCCAGACCCAGAACTGGCAATGGCTGCGGGACAACTTTGCCAAAGTGGTAGCAAAAATCCCGGAGCAGTGGCGGCGCAACACTCCGCGCTTCGGGGCAAATTTCTGCGACCATCAGTACTTGAAACAAATACAGCTGCTGTTTACCCAGCAGCAAAAACTGGTTCCCGGGTATGAGCGAGCACTGGCGCAGACGGAGGAAGGAATCAACCTTTGTTTGGCATTGAAGGAAAAGGGGCAATCCCTCGTCGAGGGCTTAAAATAGAGCCTTGCGGGCTCACTCCGCTCCCCAAAAAAAATGGCAGCGAAAGCTGCCATTTTTTTTGGGGCACGGTGCTAGACAGGAATCCCTGCGCGCTCGAATTTCTCAGCTAGCGGCGCAAGCTCCGATTCGTAATTTCGCCAGCGCGCCAAAGCCGTTTTATACAACGGAGAGCGAACCTGTGCTGAACTCGCTGTGGCCACGGCACTTTGGTTTTTATGGAATTGACCACAAGCTTCCTGCCAGCTCAACCCGGCTCCGCTAACAAGCGCCTTCGCATCGCGGTCGAAATGACTCACAAGATCTTCATACCGCTGGAAGATGACCTGGCCAGAGAGCGAGTCCTGCCAGCGCAACTTAAGCTTCCAATACGCGACATAGTAACGCCCCAATTCTTCCAGGTCGTATGAAAATGGGTATCCCATCTGAAACAATGTTTTAAACATGCCGAAACAGGAATCCAGCGGATGGCGCTCCATCCAGATCGTAGTCGCCGCCGGCATGGATCTCGCAATCAGGCCTGCATATAGAAAATTAAGCGGTGTTTTGTCGATCACTTTTGTGCGACTAACCGGATAATTATTTATCCGATTTAGGTAGCCCCTGGCTATTGTCTCTGGGGACCACCCGACAGTTTCCCGAATTAGGGCTTCCTTACTCAGTTTCTTTCCGGCGCTCGCCATCAGTGACATAGGAAAATCAGTGATTTCTCCCAGACTGGTGCAATCGCTATGGCTGGAAAGTATACGATCAACCAAAGTGGTTCCGGAACGCGGTAAACCACAAACAAATACCATTTTCGAGCCATCGAGATCCGGATCAATTTTATCCGCACCACCCATCGCGGGAAGCTGGCCGTGCTGGTCACCAATCAGTTCCAATGCGCGCACATCACCTTCGACACTGTATTGCATACCTTGACGGCGGATCTGCGCTCCCTTTTGAAAACTGGAAAAAGCCTCGGTGTACTCTCCCAAGTCTTCCAATTCTTTACCCAGAGCAAAAAGGAACTGAACCCTCTCCGAAGCCCGCAAGTTCGAACGGGATAATGTTGCCAGAATCCGTTCCACACTGTTTTTGTTGCGACTTGCTTTAGCAAGTCCGCTTAACACCTGCTGTGCTTGCCCGTCATCAGGAAATTGCTCTACCAATGACCGCAGAATAGAATCGGCCTCCGCAATTTTTCCTACCGCAACAAGGTTCGCAGCCAGATTATAGCGAGCATCCCTGTCCCCACTTGCCGCCAGCTCACGATAAATTTCGACACCTTCGGGAATTTTCTGGCACTGGGTCATCAGTTGGGCACACTCAGCCAGTTGGCGGCGACTACCAACCGCACGCAACCGGTACTCAGTCAACAACTCCGCCGCCTGGGCATGCTCGCCAGAGAACATCAGGCACCGGATAGTGTGGGGGAAAAGAGTGATGGCATCGGGCCATTTCTGCCGTGCGCCAAGTAACTCTGCGAGTGCTTGTGCGAACTGGTTTTTCAGCAGGTGCTGATTGGCCTGCTTGATTGCCTCTATTACGGAATCGTTGTCGGTGAGCAAAATTTTTCCCCGCGTAAAAAAAGGGGCGCTAAGCGCCCCTAAATCATATCAGCAACAATGACGTCACACGAAACCCGCGCTTAGAATACCAAGCGCAGATTGGCGCCAATGGTGCGAGGCAGTGCGAGAAACTCTTTAGAACCATTGCCAAAATAGTTCTGAGATGGGTCGGTTCCCATGTACTCTTCTTTGAATACACCAGTGGTTCCCGCTTCATTGGTCAGGTTTTTGGCAAACAGTGTCGCGGTCCACCAGTCTCCAGCCAGCCCGATGTGCCCGTCCACAATCGCGAAGCCATCCAGTTCCGCAGCAAAGCGCGGGCTTTCACTGGCTGCGTTAGTAGTCGAAGACTGATAGTAACCGGCCAGGCGAGCAATCAGATTGAGACCGCCATTGCCAATCGGTGCACTGTAGTCGAGCGCCGAAGTCAAGGTGTGCTCCGGAGTACCCGGCAAGCGTGTGCCAGCACCGGCGATGAGCCCTCCAACTGGGGAGATCAGATCTTCATCCAGCTCCGCGTTGACATAAGCATAGCCGAGGCCATAAGACAGGTTATCGGTCAGGCTTCCCTGCAGCTCAAATTCGATACCGCTGGTACTGGCGCTCTCACCGTTGGCAACCACGTAGAAACCGTTGAGGGTGGACGTGTTGATCTGTACATCATCCCAGTCAACCATGAACGCGGCCAGGGTATAGCGCGCAGAACCCAAAGTGCCTTTGATACCGATTTCGGTGTTCAAGACCGAATCGGAGTCATAATCGAGCCAGGCATCACTTTCTGCGAAATTACCCGACAGCGGGACGGCATTATTACCACCGCGACGGTAGCCTTCGGAAACGGTCGCGTAGGCCATGGTGTCTTCACTGATATCGTAAGACACGTTACCTTTGAACAAGGTCCCGGAGTCCGCGGTGCTACGATTCTCGTTGACCACGTCACCTAATACACCCGAGCCATACAGAGGCAGATCCATAAACACGTCGGACTCATACTCGTTGTCAAAGTAACGAGCACCCAGGGTGAAGTGCAGGCGATCGAGGTGCCAGGTAGTTTCACCGTAAACAGCATTTTCGGTAAAGTTGTCCTGGCGGTCGTAATCCCAGTCCTGGTCAGATGCAACGACATCGATACCCCATGCAGCTTCTGCCCAGCGGTCGAATCCGCGCAGGTAACTCTGCTGTGCACCCGCAGTATCCTGATTAATATGGAAAACACCGACGGTCCAGTCGAAGTTATCGGTGGCCTGGGAAACCAGTCGCACTTCTTGGATAAAGGCACTGTCCTCATACTGGCGCGCGGCCTGAGCCATTGGGCGCGTGTGGTTGTAGTAGAAACCACCGATCCAACCCAACTGCGCGTAAAAGCCGGTATTCTCAGAAATGGATTCGCCAGCATGATCGTACTGAGAAGTCGCTGAGGTCAGCGTAGCAAACCCGAGGTCAATATCGACTTCCAGAGAAGTCATATCAGCTTCGCGGCTGGAGGGCTCAAGTTGAATAGAGCCGTTCTCATAGTCATCGTACGGGTTGCCGAAACCATCGGTCCCCAGTGTCTGCTGGCGACGACCACCGATGTCGTCTTCCTGCATCATGTGGGTCAATACTGCTTCAATATTGTCCGTAGGCTGCCACAGAGCCGCCACCTTCACATATTTGATATCGACAGTATCCGCATCCTCTACGGTGCGGAATTCTGCATCCGGAGAAAGTACGCCATTCGGAGCTGTCGGCAAACCTTCGCCGTCCAGCTGATATACATTGACGTAATCAACCACACCGGCGCCATCGACAAAGCCCGCAGCCGCTCGCACCGCGAAACTATCTGACAACGGCAAATTGATGACTGCATCGCTGTAGTAATTCAAGCCTTCCGAACCGGCAGTAGATGACACACCCGAATTGAGATTTACCTCTGCACCCTCAGTACTGGGTTTGCGAGTGATATATCGTACGGTGCCGCCAAGTGAGCCAGAGCCATAAAGGGTGCCCTGCGGACCACGCAGTACTTCCACGCGCTCCAGATCTTTAAGGATAAAGTTTGCGTATACCGGAGTGCTATTGATGTAAGTGGAAACGGTAGGGGATGCCGACAGCGCATAGTCACCCAGCGCAGAACCATCGACGTTGAGACCACGAATCATCACGCCATTGATTACACCAGAGTTGCGGCTGCCCCGGTCCACAACAGCGACACCGGGAATATTGCGCATCAACTCCGCCTGATCAGTGATCTGGGCAGATGCCACTGCATCCCCAGAAACCGCAGAGATGTTGTAGGGGATATCCTGCATTGAAGCTTCACGGCTGGTTGCCGTTACAATAATTTCTTCAATCGGCCCTTCATTTTCCGTTTGTGCGAGCGACATCTGCGGCACGCTGAACAGCGCCCCGGCAGATACTGCCGCGACTGCGGTTGCCAATGTAGTTTTGCTGAAACCCTGCTTGATTGGTTGTTTCATGATGCCCTCTGCTAGGTTTGGATCTCTTATTTTGAATTTTCGCCGCTGGCCAAACTGCGCCGGCTTTTTGTTGTGATTCTTTTGTATAACTGGACCCTGGCCTATACCTAGTGCCAGTTAGTCTACAACGACTGGTCCAGTTTGTTATGGTGATAAAAAGCCATCCTGTGAGAAATGAACTTTTGTCTAGCCAGTCTTACTCCGGCACTTTCAGCTCGCCGAGCTGCTCCAGCGCAGGGGATACCGCTCCCTGCTCGTACTGCGGATAGCGCACTTTGCCGTCGCGGAAGCTCTTCAGGGTCTGGCCCAGACCTTTCATACCGCGCTCGCGCACCTGAGTAACTTTTTCCACATCAAGGTACAAAGCAACAACTTCCTCCTCGATTGAGGCCTCGTGGAGAGTATCCCCTTCTGGGCCCACGATAATCGAGCGGCCGTTGCCCTGCTCGCCGGCACCGTTCACGTCGACCACATAACACTGGTTCATCACTGCGCTGGCGCGGACCATGGAGAGTTCGTCTTTGCGGTCGATGGTGTCAGTCTTGGTGGGGTGAATAATGACTTCTGCCCCCATCCAGGCCATGGCGCGGGTAGTTTCCGGGAACCACATGTCGTAGCAGATGGAGACACCGAAGCGACCCACCTCGGGCACATCGAATACGACGAACTGGTCACCGGCGGTAACGCCTTTTTCGTACGGCAGGAAGGGGTATATCTTGCGATAGCGGGCGATCACTTCCCCCGCGGGATTGATGACCGGCGTGGTGTTAAATACCGCGCTGCCACATTTTTCGTACATGGACCCCGGGATCAACCAGATGCCCAGTTCCCGAGCGGTGCGACAAAACGCGTCCTCTTCGGCGGAGGGCAGCTCGCGGGCGTGTTGTGCGCCGACTCCGCGCAGGGCCAGTTCGCTCAATACGATCATCTTGACCCAGGGGTAGCGCAGTTTGGTGCGCTGGATTTTCTGCAGAAGCAGCTCGAGATTGTCTGCTTCATCCAGTTTCAATTGCAGTGCTGCTATGCCAAAAGACCTGCGGTTGCTACTCATCACACCGGTTCCTGATTCTGGATTATTGATTTTTGTTGTTGCCGCAGCCTTTCCGGTGCAATCCGGGGTAGACCTTGGCCAGCTGGATTAATACTGGCCCAGAGCAGCACTCAGCTATAGGGCCAGATGGGCAACAGGCATGAGTCCAACCGGGGAGTGGGTGGCGGAATACGGGATTTGGACCTAATCATTGGGGGGATCTGGCACTATTACGCGAGCTGTAATAAGTTAGCTTTGGTCCGGCACAGGAACCGACCGCGACTTTTCTTGAATGGACGTCGGTTCAATCGATAAGACAGATAACAAGCTCTTCCAAAGCGCCGGAGTACCAATGAAAAATCCTGTCCAGTCTGCAGCGACAGACGCCCCTGAATCAGGCTATTCCGGAAATAAAATTCCCGAAAATGCCGGAAAAAATAGTCTTTTGGTCAGCAATGGCTGGATTGCGAGCATCTTTCTCGCGTTCCTGTCTTCCGCGGGCCTCTACTATGTAAACATCTTTCCGGTCATCGTTGACGCGTTGATGGCGGGTGCCGGGCTGAGCGCCGAGCAGGCGGGGCAGATCACATTCGCCAACACCATGGGCGCGGTGATCGGTGCTTTCACGGTTTCCTGGCTGATCCGGCATATCCCGCGCTGGAAGCGAGCCGCAGCCATTCTGCTGTGCTGCTCCATCGGCATGGATGTGCTGACCATTCAGCTGGCCAACCTGGACCTGCTGATTCCATTGCGACTGGTGCACGGGATTCTCGGTGGTGCCCTGGTGGGACTGGGCTTTGCGGTCATTGCCCGCAGTGGTATTGCCGGGCGCAGTTACAGCATGGTGCTGCTGGTGCAATACACCGGCGGGGCCATCGGGGTCGGTTTCCTGCCAGCGCTGGTTGTGGAGCACGGCACCTACGTGCCCTTCTTTGCGCTGATTACCTTCAGCGCACTCACCCTGCTGATGCTGCCGCTGATTGCCGACTACCCGCTGCCAACGGAAGAGGAGAGTCGCGCACACGCAGAAAACGCAGCGCCGCTGCCTCTGGCACCCATCATCATCACCCTGATTGCGCTGTTCTGCTTCCAGTTCGCAAATATGGCGCTGTTCGCTTTCATTTTCGACCTGGGCAAAACCTTTGAGTTGCCCCTGGGCTTTATTAGCCAGACCCTGTTCTGGGCAAACCTGATCGCCATTGGTGGCGCCGCGCTGGCGGCGGTGACCGGGCAGAAATACCCACTGGCCAAACCCCTGGCCGCGGCACTGATCATTACTCTGCTGGGCCTGCTGCTGTTCGTATTCAGTGATATTCGCCCGCTGTTTATTCTGGCCAATGTGGTCACCGGAATTACCTGGGCTTTCTGTGTCCCCTATTTCCTGACCATGGCTTCGCGCTTTGACAGTGCCGGGCAGATGGGTGCGTTTGGTGGCTTCGCGTCGAAGCTGGGGCTGGCCTGTGGACCACTGTTTGCGGGCTACTTCATTACCGGCGGAGGCAGCTATACCCAGCTGATCCTTGTTACCGTTGTGGTACTGGCTATTTGCCTGGTTGCGGTGCCCGCCGCGGCGCGACTCGATCGCGCCTCATCGAATTAACGCGCGTTCAATTTACTCGTTTGCAATAATCGCCGCATCAATCAGTTTGCCGGTTTCATTGAACCACTTGATGCGGTGGCCATCGGTCACCACGTAGAAACTTGCCTTGCGGCCGTAGGACCAGGTGCGCCACTGGCGCACCCACTGGTCGCCGTCGAGCCACCAGCGTCCGGTGTCGGTCTCGTCCATCTCCACATCGTTACGGGAATAGCCGAGCATAGTGCCGTCCGGCTTCAACTCGATGCGGTAGGACTCGCCCAGGGTGTTGGTACCGAGGAATATGGCCCCGGGCATCTCCCGCTGCAAATCTTCCGCGCTAAGGCGTCGGCCAGAAGCCACATCCAGTGTCTCTTCTTCCGCCTGCAATTTGCCGTTGATCAATTGCGCCAGGACCCGCACACCTCCCTCAATCTTGTCTGCATCAATCGCAGAAAAGCCGAGTCGCACGGCGCTGCCATCCCCCACTGTTTCCAGCAATAATCCGTTCTGTTCAGCACTGATTTGCAGCTGGGCGCCATCCACATGGGAGGGCAACTCCAGCCAACAGGCGGTGCCGCAGCTGGCGCGGCGGACTTTCAACTTGGGCAGGTGGTACATCAGGGCTTCGCCCAGAGCGGTCCACCGGTCCTTCAATTGCTGAGTGATCTTAAATAGCGCTGCGTCGAGGTGACCGGCCGCGACAAATTTGGCCAGCAAGCGCTGATTGAGTGCCGGTACCCGTTCGCGCAGGGTGTAGCGCAGTGCGCGCAGGCGCTGAATCACCGGCTTCGGGGCAACCACAAATGCGAGCTGCATCCCGGGGTCGATGATCTTTGGAAACTGATAGAGATAGATAACCGAACTACCGCCTTCCATACTTTTCAACGGCGGCAACGGATTCCCGTGGTAGCAGAAATCGTGGTCGCAGTCGTTTTCGATAACCACGGCCTGCTGCTCCCGCGCCTGCCTTAACAGCAGCCGGCGTCGCTCCAGACTGGTGGTCACCGCGGTGGGATTGTGCACGTTGGGCTGCAGGTAAATGCAGTGGGCCGCTTTGCAATTGTCATCCAGCAGTGGCCCGTCCGCATCTTGTGTGAGCGGTAAAATTTGCGCGCCGGAGCGCCGGAATATCTCCCCGGTTTCGCCACCGGCGGGCCGCACCAGTGCAAGCTTTCGCTGATTTCCCAGCAGTAATTCACCCAGCAGATAGCAGGCCTGCTCCATACCACTGGTCAGCAGTATCTGGCCCGGGTCCACGTAAATACCGCGGCGCGGCAGTAGCCGGGTACAGATCTGCTCCACCAGGTGCCGATCGTCCTCGTTATTGCCAAGGGTTGCCCACTGCGCGACTTCCCGCGCGGTAAAAATATCCCGTGTGCACTCCCGCCACTCCGCACTGGGGTACAGCCGCGGATCATATTCATTGCTGACAAACGGATAGGGATACTGCAACCAGTTGGCGGGACGATTCTGCAGGGCGCGACGACTGACAGATACAGGGTTGCAGTGGGCGCGCCAGAACTGCCGATCGTCCTCGTCCCTTTGTGGCTCGCCGGCATTGTGGCTGATAACACCCTGCTGCGACACGGTCTCACTGACGAAAAAGCCACTGCGCTCTCGGGTCACCAGAAACCCGTCATCCACCAGTTGCTGATAGGCGAGCACCACGGTATTGCGGGCGACGCCGAGCTGCTCGGCCATACGGCGCGACGAAGGCATTTTATGGCCCGCGGGAATACTGCCAGAAAGAATACCCTGGATCAGTTTTTCACGGATTTGCTGCTGCAGACTTTTATCCGCAGCGGGATCGAGAACGATCAGTGCTTCGCTCATGAACGGCTCGTTATATTTGTATTGGCCTGGTGCCCTTGAGATTGATCGCAGTTTGCACGGCGCCCCGTCCAGTTTCAAGCACAGTGCGACCCGGCACAGACGGGTGCCCCCTGTACCGGGGACGCCCTGTTAGCGGACGATTGCGCTCAGGCTTTATTCCGTGCGCTCAGCCAGCATGCGTATTGCGTGCCAACTTTTTCAGCCGGAATGCCAGCCACACCAGAATGAATCCGAACACAATCGCGTAACTGCCGATCAGCCACAGCAGGGCCAGTGCGCCAGCGCCGGGCTTCAGCAACAACACAAGACCAAAGATAACCGACAGTAGCCCGGCGAAGATCAGCAGCCACTCGTGATCGATTTCCTTGCGCAGACGAACAGCGCCAATGATTTCAAAAATACCCCGCACCAGCGCCCAGGCACCGATAAAGATCACCAGCACCAGCGCGGTCACCTGTGGATAAACGAAGGTAACGATACCTGCGGCGATACCGGTAATTCCCACAAACAGCAGCCACCACAGTGAAGAGCGCTCCACCTGACCACGCCCCTTGACCGCGCCGTACAGCGCTACCACACCGTCGATCAAGGTGTAGATGCCGAAAAGAAGTACCAGGCTGAGCAGGGATATGCCCGGCCAGACAAAGGTGAGCACACCGAACACGATGGCAAACAGGCCGCGCACCAGCGCCACCCACCAGTTCTCGGCCATGGCGCGCAGTAGCGGGCGGGTTGAAAGGGATACCTGAGATTCGCTTTCTGGTGCCATGGGCGCCTCCTGACCTTAGGTGTCCCGACACAGGATCACCGTCTAGCCGGAGTTTTAGTCTCCCCTACCCCAGAAAACGAGATTAATTTTCCGCAGAGGTGGGCATCAGGGCAGATGCCTGCCCAGTAGAAGACTACCCAGAAGAAACCTACCCAGGAAAAACCTAGAGGGTAGCTGCGCTGCTGTTCGGCTCTTCGCCTACCGCTATTTCACGCAGAACCTTTACCGCCTGTCCCGGCTGCAGTCGCTCGGCACCGCGCACAATGACCTGGTCGCCATCGCGCACATCGCCGGTGATCGCGATCCAGTCGCCGTCGCCACTGCCGGTGGTGACCGCGAGACGCTGCGCCTTGCCCTCGTCATCCACGCGGAATACGTAGGCATTGCCATCGCGCAGGATCAGGGCGTCACGGGGAATGGCGATGGTCTGCTCTGCCGCACGCAGGGGAACGGCGACCTGCACCGGCAAACCGGCTATCCACCCGGCGGCCACTTCTGTCGGCAAACTGACCAGTAATTTCACCCGGCGGGAGCCGGTATCGGCGACCGGCACCAGTTGCCGCACCTGCCCCTGCACCACTGCAGCGGCGGACTCGCGTTGCGCGCGGTTGCCCAGCAGGTCGCTGCGCAGGGTCAGGGAGTCGCCCTGTTGCAGCAGTGGCAGTGCCCC
This sequence comes from Microbulbifer sp. ABE4_465, assembly GCF_056160765.1. Taxonomy (NCBI): domain Bacteria; kingdom Pseudomonadati; phylum Pseudomonadota; class Gammaproteobacteria; order Cellvibrionales; family Microbulbiferaceae; genus Microbulbifer; species Microbulbifer sp. ABE4_465. The sequence goes on along the minus strand of NZ_JBSWXV010000002.1, from coordinate 26,935 downwards.
GAGGGGAATATCCGCTTCCACTTCCAGCTGGCCCATGTCCAGCGCGCGCATCAGTTCTTCACCGGTGCGTACGTATTCACCGGCCTGCAGTTCACGGCTGACCACCAGGGTGTCGAAGGGCGCATTGATACGGGTTTTTCCCAGTTCGTACTGGCTGCGGTCGCGGGCGATTTCTGCCGCGGCCAATTGCTGCGCCAGCGCTTCTCGCTCCGCCTGCTGTTCTTCCAGCGCCGCGCGCGACGTGCTGTTGCGTTCAGCCAGGGATTGCAGACGACTCAGCTGCGCATCCATATAGGTCAGGCGCGCCTGCAGTTGTTTGATCTGGCTTTGTGCATCGCGCAGCTGCAGTCTCCACGGAGTGGCCTCCAGCTCCGCAAGGCGCTGGCCCTGCTTTACCCGTGTACCCGGCTCGGCGACATATTCCAGCAGGCCGTCCAGCTGCGAGGACACGCGAATATCCCGCCGGCTCACCACACGCCCGGCGGCCCACTGACTGGGCGAGAGATCGCGCAACTGTGCGCGGCTGGTGGAAACCGCAACGCCTTCCTGGGGTCCCTGCGCGAGAGAGGGCAAGGCAAAGAAACTGCCGACAATCAGCGCTGCGCTGAGCCAGGTGGAAAATCGCTTGTTCGCTTTTTTGACTACTGTTCTGGTCGTTTTCATTGTGAGTCACTCCCTGCGCCGGACGCGCGGAGGTTTTGTTGAATTTGTCGAACACCGGGCAGAACAACATTGCCGGTTTGCAACAGGGCGGGCAGCAAGATCAGGGTAAACAGGGTGCTCACCGCCATACCGCCGACAATCACCGCCGCCAGCCCGCGATAAATCACGCTGCCTTCCCCGGGTGCCACCAGCAGCGGCAACATGCCAAATACACTGGTCAACGTGCTCATAAAAATCGGCCGCAGGCGCAGCTTCAGGGCCTGCTCCACCGCAGATGTGCGATTGAGCCCTTCCAGCTCCGCGGCGCGGGTCTGGTGTACCAGCAGGATCGCGTTGTTCACCACCAGGCCGAGCAGGATCACAAAGCCGATCATGGTCAGCAGGTCCAGCGGCTGGAAGCCGAAAAGGTTAATCAACCGCAGCGCCAGCACACCGCCCACCGTCGCCAGTGGCACCGTCAGTAAAACCAGCGCCGCATCTTTCAGCGAGCGGAACAGCGCGCTCATCAACAGGAACAGGATCACCAGTGCCAGTACGAAATTCTGTGAAAGGGATTTGATCGCGTTATCCAGATCACTGGCATTGCCGCCCACCAGAATACTGCCGTCGGCGGGCATCGCGGCCTGGAGTTTCGGTAGTATGTCCGCCTCGATCTGTGCGCGCACTTCCTCCAGGGAAACATCATCCGGCGGCACGATGCGCAAGCTGATGGTGCGGCGCCCGTCCACCCGGCGAAGACTGCCCGGCCCCACGGTGCGCTCAACGCTGGCCAGTTGCGACAGCGAAGTAATCTGGCCACGGGGAGTAACCAGCGGTGTATTTTCCAGCTGCTCCGGGGTACTCCACTCCTGCGCCTTGAAAATGACATCCAATCGTTTTTCACCGTTGAAGTATTCGCCCACATACAGGCCGTTACCCAGCGCGCGAATCAGGCTGCCCATATCCTGACGGTTCCACCCCTGCTCGTAGATGGCGCGATCGTCCGGGTGCACGGTGAGCTCCGGCTCTGCCAGCGCCAGGCCCGGGTTCGGCTGTACCGGCACCCCGGGCATCTGCTCACCGAAAATCTCCACGCCGGCTGCGGCGGCCTTCATCAAGCCCTCCGCATCTTTGGATTGCAGGTGCAGCTCGATCTGGCGATCGCCGCCGAACTGACCAAACAAATTGCCGCGCGCGGCAAAGCCCTGGAAGTCCGGAATATCCTTGAGCACTTCCTGGCGCAGGATACGCTCCATATCCGCAGCCTTGCTCATGTCTTTCACCCGCACGCCCATGGTGCCGCCATTGGGCCAGGTGAGGATGTAATAGTTTTTCAACGCCGGCTCTTTTTCGCCGCGCATATACGGGCCCATACGCCGGTCGATTTCTGCCACCACTTCTTTGGCGATGGTTTTATTGTTGGTGGCCGCAGGGAAATTCAGCCACACGTCCACCGCATCCCGTTTTACCGGCGGCAGATAGTCGAGCTTGGGTAACAGCAGCCAGGTCGCGGCCAGCGGCAGCACCAGAAACAGACCGATCACTCGCCAGCGCCGCGCGGTGGTGGCGGTAAGTCGCATCACCCGGCTACTGATTTTTTCCCACAATGGCGCGAGGCGATCGCGCGCAGATACTTCTGGCAACCAGAGTTTTGCCGCGACCGGCACCACCGCGACCGCAACCAGCAGTGAGAACACCACCGCTACCGCAATGGTGAGCGCGAGATCGCCGAATATCTGTCCTTCCACACTGTTGAGGAAAAACACCGGCAGGAAAATGGCCACGGTGGTCGCGGTGCTCGCCAGCAACGCGCCCCACACCTGCCCGGCGCCCTGCTCGGATGCCTCATCGGGACTCTTACCCTTTTCCCGCAGGCGAATAATGTTTTCCAGCACCACGATGGCAGCGTCCAGCACCATACCGGTCGCGAACGCGAGCCCCGCCAGCGAAATCACGTTCACACTGCGCCCCGCCGCAGACAGCACCACAAACGTGGCAAGCAGGGAAATCGGGATCGCCGCCGCCACAATCAGGGTGGCGCGCATACGCCGCATAAACCACCACAGCACCCCCACCGCCAGCAACATGCCCAGTAGCAGGTTGCCACCGAGTAAACTCAGCGCGCGGTAAACAAAGATCGATGCATCGAAGGATTGCACCAGCACCAGCTTCTGATCCGCCAGCATGGTGTTGTTCAGCTCCGCCACCCGCGCCTTTACCCGCTCCAGGGTCGCCAGCATATTGGCACCGTTGGCGCGATTAATACGGATGGAAACCGCCGGGTTGCCGTTCTGCGTGGCGGTACCATTGGACTCCGACGGCGCCACCTGCACACTGGCGATATCCCCGAGGCGTACCGCCTGGCCATCGCGCCATTCCAGCACCAGTTGCGCGAGTTCATCCGGGCGGTATTCCCCGGCGAAACGCAGGGTATAGCGGCGACGCCCCACATCGGTAAAACCACCGGAAACATCCCGCGCCGACGCCAGCTGCTGAGTCACCAGTGGCAACTGAATCCCCAGCTCCGCCGCCTTCCACGGATCAAACACCACCTGTAGCTCTTCCCGCGCGGCCACGCCATTCTGCGCCTCCACACTCGCCACCCCCGGCACCGCCTCCAGCTCCGGGCGCAACACATCCTCGATCAAGCCGGTGTACTCGCGCATGGTGTTCGGATTGCCCGGCAGCAGCTGCAAAAAGAAATAGGTCAGCGGCGATGTATTGCCACCCCAGCCACCCAGCATCACCCGCGGCGGCTCCGCATCCCGCGGCAGTGGCGGCAGACTGCTCATGCGACTGATCACATCGATCAGCACCTTGTCCATATCCGTGCCCATGGCAAACTCGAGGTTCACCCAGGCACCGCCACGGCCGGCATTCACCTGCATCATCTCCAGCCCGGTCACTCCCTGCAGCACCGACTCGATCGGCTCAACAATTTCCGCCTCCACCTCTTTTGGTGAAGCCGCGCGCCACCCGGCCTGAATGGTGATCTGCGGATTTTCGATATCGGGAAACAATTGCACCGGCAGCTTGCTGGCGAGAAACGCACCCAGCAGCACGGCAAGCACCACGGCGACCGCCGTGGCTGCAGGGTTTTTCAGCGCGGTATTGGTGAGCGACATGCTCGCGACCCCATCAACGTTTGGTTTTTATAAAAATTCTTGTTGATGGAAGGTTAACTGCAGGGGAAAGGAAAACAATCGCGTTGCGATAGAGAGAAATAAAATGCAGCCGAGCTGGAGAGGATTCAGGACGATCGACTTACGAAGTGCAATACCTTGATGCGAAGGCAGAGTGCTGGGTATCTATTTTCAAAAGCGTCGCAAACAGGAAGTTTGCGCCGCAGCGCCCAGGGATGGGTTCACAGCGGTTTTGAAAATAGATACCCAGCACTCTGCCGCCACGGAATGGAAAAATATAGGACCACAAGGCCTAAATAAAATGTTGAACCTTATTCTTATAACTGCGGCTCATCTTCAATCGCTCGCCGTTATTCAGCACCAGGTGATACTCGCCGTTGATGTGCGCGCAAATCTCCCGCACCCGCTTTAAATTGACGATGGTCGAGCGATGAATACGCTGAAATACCTTCGGATCCAGCTGCTGTTCCAGCTCCTTCATGGTGATACGCATCACATGGGTTTCGCCATTGGCGTGCACACACATATAGTCACCGGCGGCATCGATCCAGTCGATTTCCCGCGCCGGCACCAGGGTAATTTTTCCCGAATCCTTGATCGCGATCTTGTCCGGATAGCGACTGCCACCCAGCTCACCAGCCGCCAGCTTTTCTTCCAGCGCCTCCGGCGATTCCTGGGTCAGATCGGCCACCGCCTCCAGTAACTGCTCGCGCTGCGCCACCAGGTTTTCGCTACCCAGCTTCGCGCGCACCCGCTGCAACGCCACCGCCAACCGGTCTTCCTCAATCGGCTTCAGTACATAGTCCACCGCGTTGACCTCGAAGGCCTCAACCGCGTACTGATCGTAGGCCGTCACAAACACGATCTGTGGAATATCGTCCTTCGGCAGCAACTGCACCAGCTCCAGGCCACTGACGCCCGGCATCTGGATATCCAGGAATGCGACATCCGGCTTCAGCGCCAGAATCTGCTCGCGCGCCTCGCGGCCATTGCCGCACTCGCCAACCACCTCGATACCGCCCAAATTTTCCAGGCGCAGGCGCAGACCGCGCCGGGCCAGGGGCTCATCGTCCACAATGATGACTTTCAGGATTTCGTTACTCACTGGTCGCTTCTCTCCGGGTAATCCTTTTTTTATCCCTGCTTGAGTTTATTCCTGTTCGAAGGGAATACGCAGGTGCACTGCCAACCCGCCTTCGGGGCGATTGCAGAAGCGGGTCTTCTGCTCAACGCCGTAGAGTGCACGCAAACGCTCACAGGTATTGCGGATGCCAACACCGGCACCATGCCCCAGGCCGGCGAGATCCTGCTCGCGCACCCCCGGGCCATTGTCACTGATTTCGATCAGCAGTTCGCCGGCAAACACCCGCGCCTTGATCGTAATCTCACCGCCCCACTCCCGCTGGGAGATACCGTATTTGATCGCGTTTTCCACAATCGGTTGCAGCAGCAGACTCGGCACCAGCGCCCGCGGCGCATCGCCATCCAGGTCCACATTGATCTGCAGGCGATCGGCGAAGCGCACCTTCTCAATGTCCAGGTAGAGCATCAACGCTTCCACCTCTTTCGCCAGGGTCACCTTCTGCATGGGGTCATTATCCAGGGAGTGGCGCAGGAACTGGGACAGCCGCGTGACCATGCTGTTGGCGGTCTTGCCATCCTGATCCAGGATCAGGGTAGAGATGGCATTCAGGGTATTGAACAGGAAGTGCGGATTGAGCTGGTAGCGCAGCATCTTGAGCTGCGACTGGTGGGCGATGGACTCCGCCTTCAGTGCCTTCTCCTGCTGTTGCAGGGAGGTCTGGTAGTACTTGATGCCGTAGTAGAGCGCGGTCCAGGTCATGTAGATCAGGAAGGAGTAGGAGAACCAGTAGACCGCCAGCACCATCGGGTGGTCATCGCTCTCCTTGCCGTAGAGCCACAGGGATCCGCCAAACTTGATCGCCGCCCACAGCGCAGCCGCGACAATGATGACACCCAGGGTACCGATCAGGCGGGTCGCCGGCGGCTTGTCCCACAAGCGCTGGAAACCGCGGCGCATGCCCTCGGACAGGGCGATGCCCGATGCCGTCGCCACCGCCAGATAGCCGGTGTACAGCCAGTGGCTCTCCACCCAGAAGAAGCCGCCGATAAAGGTCAGCAGTGTATAACCTGCCCAGCCGCTGAATTGCAGCGCCCAGTACTGGTTGCGCTCGGACGCCAGCCAGTCGGACAGCCAGTTGAAAACGGTAGTACCCATAAATCTCCAAAGACGCGCACGCACGGCGCCAATCTGGGAAAATAGCCTAAATGACGCGGGCCGTGGGCGAAATACCACCAAACGCAGCAATCGGACGGACTGCCGCAGAAAGTGCGGCGGGCAAAGGCAGATCGAGGAAACAGTGCGATGAACTACTGGCTGTTCAAGTCGGAGCCGGATGAATACAGCATTAATGACCTGAAGAGCGAATCTGGTCAAATAGGGCGCTGGGACGGTATCCGCAACTATCAGGCGCGTAATTTTCTGCGCGACCAGGTGGAAGAAGGCGACGGCGTGCTCTTCTATCACAGTGCCTGCAAGGTGCCCGCCATCGTTGGCACCGCCCGCGTAGTGCGCACCGCCTACCCGGACCCGGCGCAGTTCGACCCGGAGAGTAAATACTTCGACCCCAAGGCAACTGAGGACAAACCGCGCTGGTTCTGTGTGGATATCCGCTGGCAGAGCGCCTTTGCACGCCCGGTGCCATTGAAAGAGATCAAGCAGAACCCGGCGCTGGCGGAAATGGTGCTGGTAAAGCAGGGGCGGCTGTCGATTCAGCCGGTGACGGCGGCGGAGTGGCAACTGATCGAAGCCCTGGGCAATTAACCCTCCGCCCGCATCAGATGAATTCGGCTATTTCCGCCAGCGACTTTTTGCCAATTGCCGGTACCTGCGCACCCTCTTCCGGCAATCCCGCTACCACGATCATATAGGGGCGCTCGTTACTGGGACGACCGAGGATCTGGTTCAGGAATTTCATCGGACTCGGGGTGTGAGTGAGTGTGGCGATGCCGGCATTGTGCAGGGCGGCCAATAGCATGCCGGTGGCAATGCCCACCGATTCGGACGTGTAGTAATTTTTGCGCTGCTCTCCCGCATCCCCTTCGGAAAACTTTTTCAGAAAAATCACGATCAGGTAGGGCGCAGTTTCCAGAAACGGTTTCTGTGCATCGGTGCCCAGTGGCGCCAGGGCATCCAGCCACTCCTCCGAGGCGCGCCGCTCGTAGAATTCCCGCTCTTCCGCCTCCGCCGCCAGGCGTATCTCTTTTTTCACGGCTGCCGATTCCACCACACTAAAGTGCCAGGGCTGCATATTGGCACCACTGGGGGCACTGCCCGCGGTCAGCACCGCCTGCTCGATGACTTCGCGGGGAACTGGCTTGTCTGAAAAATCGCGCACCGAGCGGCGCTGTTTCATCCACTGGTAGAAGGAACGCGCACGCGCGATTTTGGTTTCGTCATCGAACCATTGAAATTCCAGCGGCAGAAATTTCTCGGAATCCGCCATCACACATACCCCCTAATCACAAATACTCCCTAATCACACAACGCCTTTGGTCCGCGCGATAAACAGGCTGAGCAGGGACAACACTGTCAGCACGGCGAGGATAATACCGAGCAGCAGGAAAGGTCTGAACGGCTTGCGCTCCACATCGTTGTGGCCACGTTGCAGATAGCGATCGACCTTGGCCTGGTCTTCGTCGGAGAGTTTTTTCGGCGGGATGGTGGTTTCGGAGTCTGGAGTGGGCGAATCGGAACTGGACGAATCAGGAATAGACATAGGTAACCCGGGATCTTTTTATTTTGATGACCCGAGTTTAGGAGATTCGCCGAAATGAAAAAAGCCCCGCGGGTGCGGGGCTGTGATCGTCCGAAGGACCTGGATCCCGGATCGAGTTTGGGATGACGAGGCAAAGCAGGTTGCGCCGACTACTCGTCATGCCGGTACCGGATCTAGTCCGGCATGACAAAAACATCCGGCATCCAGCAACCGGGGTCAGAACAAGTCTTCTTCCAGATCCATCAGGGTCTCACTGCCGGCCAGCACACTCGCTGCCAGCGCCCTGGCCTGCGGCAGCAGGCGCGCGAAGTAAAAGCGCGCGGTCTTGATCTGACTGCGGTAGAAATCGTCGCTCTGGCCCGCGGCCACACTGGCCACCTTGGCCCACATAAACGCGTAGGCGACGAAGCCGAACTGGTGCAGGTATTCCACCGAGGCCGCACCCGGTGCGTTGGGATCGGTCTTGGCGGCTTCGATCACCGCTGCAGTCACGTCTTTCAGGCGTTGCAGCTCAGTGGCCAGCGGCACGATGAATTCAGAGAGAGCATCGTTCGCGGCATTGGCATCGATAAACTGCTGCACGTCGGCGGCGAACAGTTCAAAGAAGGCGCCGCCGTTGGCCACGGTCTTGCGGCCGATCAGGTCCAGGGCCTGAATACCGTTGGTACCCTCGTAGATCTGGGTGATACGCACGTCGCGCACCAGCTGCTCCTGACCCCACTCGCGAATATAGCCGTGGCCACCGAACACCTGCTGGCCGAGCACGGTGCAGTCCAGGCCCTTGTCGGTAAAGAAGGCCTTGGCCACCGGAGTCAGCAGCGCCACCATGGCTTCCGCGTGCTGCTTCTCTTCCCCTTCACCGTATTTGGACAGATCCAGCCACTTGGCCACATAGGTAGATAGAGCACGAGCACCGCCGATATACGCCTTCTGGGTCAGCAGCATGCGACGCACATCCGGGTGCACGATGATCGGGTCGGCGGCCTTCTCCGGCTGCTTGGCGCCTTCCGGGGAGCGGCTCTGCACGCGATCGCGGGCGTATTCGATGGCACTCTGATAGGAGCGCTCGGAAGCACCCAGGCCCTGAATACCCACACCCAGGCGCTCGTAGTTCATCATGGTGAACATGGCGGCGAGGCCCTTGTTCAACTCACCGACCAGCCAGCCCTTGGCACCGTCGAAGTTCATTGCGCAGGTGGCAGACGCCTTGATGCCCATTTTGTGCTCGATGGAGCCACAGCTCACGCCATTGCGCTCGCCCAGGCTGCCGTCTTCGTTCACCAGAATCTTCGGCACCAGGAACAGAGAGATCCCTTTCGGGCCCTTGGGCGCGTCCGGCAGTTTGGCCAGCACCAGATGGATGATGTTTTCCGACAGGTCGTGGTCACCGCCGGTGATAAAGATCTTGCTACCGGTAATGCTATAGCTGCCGTCGTCCTGGGGCTCCGCCTTGGTGCGGATAATGCCGAGGTCGGTACCGGCGTGAGGCTCGGTCAGATCCATGGCGCCGGCCCAGGTGCCCGCGTACATATTCGGCAGGTATTTCTCTTTCAGCGCGTCACTGCCGTGGGCGTCGATGGCCAGGCAGGCGCCGTTGGTGAGAATCGGGTAGAGCGCGAAGGAGATATTCGCCGAACACAGCATCTCTTCCACCTGGGCGCCCAGCATCTTGGGCATGCCCATACCACCAAATTCCGGGTTGCCCACCAGCGCACCCCAGCCGCCTTCGCAGTAGGTGGCGTAGGCTTCCGGGAAGCCTTTCGGGGTGGAGACCACACCATCGTTCCAGTGACAGCCTTCCTCGTCACCGCTGCGGTTGAGCGGGTCCAGGGTATTGGCGGCCAGCTTGCCCATCTCTTCCAGGATGGCATCGGCGGTTTCACGGTCGGCGGCTTCCGCCAGTGCGGGCAGGCGCGCCCACAGCTTGTCCGCCTCGAATACCTCGTGCAGCAGGAAGTTCATCTCGCGCAGTGGCGCCTTGTAATCGGCCATGGTCTCGCCTCGCAGAATCGGTTATTGGTGGATCAGCAATGACTGGTCAGATAACTCGGTGAATACGATCAATCAATTGTTTCAAATGCATGTTTCAAACACGCGTTTGAAATCTAGAGCCAAGCGCACCCCAAGTCAAGCCGAACGATCGGTCCGGCTTGTTGCATTCGGTCACCGCCTGCCTACAACAGGAGGCGGCTCACAGGGGATCAGTTGGAAGAAGATAGCAGCGGAGAGAGGTCGAGGTGGGTGGCGCCATTGCGGTAGTCGCCGGATTCGTCATAGTCGAGCACACCCAGGCAGGGGGCGGGCAGGATGGCGCCGAGGGTCATCAGGTTCTCCTCCGCCCGGGGCATTTCGGACTTGGGAGCACGCACAAAATTGGCCACCCAGCCCGCCAGTTGCAGGCCGTCGCGGTGGATCGCTTCGGCGGTCAGCAGCGCATGATTGATGCACCCCAGCTCCATACTGACCACCATGACCACTGGCAACTCCAGCTCCCGCGGGAGGTCGGAAAGGAACTGGCGCGGCGCCAATGGCACACGCCAGCCCCCCGCGCCCTCGATCAACACCAGGTCGGTTTTAGTACTCATTACCCCGCGACAGATGCCCACAAGACGCGACACGTCCAGGCGCCGCCCCGCTTCCATTGCCGCAATATGCGGGGCAACTGCCGGCTCCAGTGCGATGGGGTTCACCTGCTCGTAGGGTAAATCCTCGGTCATCGCCTCCATCAGCGTCAGCGCATCGCTGTTGCGCAGCCCGTCAGTGGTCTGCTCGCAGCCAGACGCCACCGGCTTTACCGCTGCCGTTTTCAGCCCCTGTGCGGCAGCCGCGTGCAGCAGCGCGGCGCAGGTATAGGTCTTTCCGACTTCAGTATTGGTACCAGTCACAAAAAACGTACGGGTCACGGAAACTTACCTCTCTTATAGAAATCTTTTATGTTGACGCCCCTTTAAACATGATCTACTTGCTGATAAATTGACCACGTAGAGCAGTAATCGTACAACCCACTTCGCCAAACATGGTTGGGGTTAGGATAATTGCCTAACGAAGACCCCCGCCTCTGGCATGGGGTGACAGTCTAGGACAGCGCTGTCATGACGCTATTGCGCCACCAAGTCGCACCGCGCAACCACATTGCTCAGCCAGCGGCGGAATTCCCCCGCCCACACGCCGAGTCTCCCCGCAAACAGCAGGGATGTGGAAGTGCGAAAGTACGGAAGCTGATTTACAGCCCCGGAATGACATAACAAACGAATGCCATTTATACCGACGAGAGCCATGCGATACCTGAAATTGAGCCTGATTGCCTTACTCCTGATCCCCACCCTGGCCGTCGCCAAGATCAAGCCTGTGGATGAAGTGGTGGTCTACAAGTCCAAACACCTGATGCAGCTAAAGCGCAACGGCAAGGTTGTGAAAAGCTACAAGGTGGTGTTTGGTAAAAACCCCGTAGGGCACAAACAGTACGAAGGCGACTCCCGCACCCCGGAAGGCCGCTACACCCTGAACTGGAAAAAGAAGAACAGCACCTACTACCGTGCTATCCAGGTGTCCTACCCCAACGCGCAAGACCGCGCACGAGCGAAAAAGCTGGGCCGCAGCCCCGGTGGCTCCATCATGATCCACGGCCAGAAGCCGCACTGGAAAGGTATCGAAGACTACCTCACCCGCATGAACTGGACCGATGGCTGTATTGCGGTAACCAACCCGCAGATGGACGAAATCTGGGCGATGGTGGATACCGGTACGCCGATCGAGATTTTTCCGTAACGCCCGCGCCGACAAATTCGAAGTACAAGAATCAGAATCGAAGGCCGGGGGCTGGGGCAAGTTTTTCGAACCGTCGTCGCCATGGATGGCGGCGCCGGAGCGTACATGGATGTACTCGCAGCGATTCGAAAAACTTGCCCCAGCGCACGGCCGCCACCGCGTTGGAGATCAGTGCTCCGGACCACCACTGTGGCGGCGAATCACTGGGTGCGGGTTTTCAGGACCGCTGTGAACCCATCCCTGGGCGCTTCGGCACAAACATCCTGTTTGTGACGATCCTGAAAACCCGCACCCAGCAATTCACCTTTAACTTTTGACCTCTGTGGCTCGATGTTCAGTCTCAATGCTCTTCCTGATAATACTCCGGCGCCAGATCATCAAAGCGCGTGTACTTACCCACGAACGCCGCCCGGCAGGTACCGATCTCACCGTTCCGCTGCTTACCGATAATCAGCTCCGCCAAGCCCTTATCCGGGCTGTCCTCGTTGTAATACTCATCCCGGTAAATAAACAGAATCACATCCGCATCCTGCTCGATCGCCCCGGATTCCCGCAGGTCCGAGTTCATCGGCCGCTTGTTCGGACGCTGCTCCACACCACGATTCAACTGCGACAGCGCAATCACCGGGCACTCGTATTCCTTCGCCAACGCCTTCAAAGAGCGGGAAATCTCCGAGATCTCCTGAGTACGCCCCTCAGTACTGCCCTTCACCTGCATCAACTGCAGGTAATCCACCATCACCATCGCCGGCATCGCCTTGCGCTCTGCCTCCTCGCGAGACAGCTTCGGGTCCGCCTGCATCAACTTGTTGGTGTGGTCGCGCACCGTGCGCTTAACCCGCGCGCGCACCTCTGAAGGCGAAAGACCCGGGGTATCGTCGATATACAGCCCCTTGCCCTTCATCTTCTGTACCGCGCTCGACAGCTTCGGCCAGTCCTCTTCCTGCAGCTTACCGTTCCGGATACGCCCCTGATCGATCTTGCCGATGGACGACAGCATCCGCATCACCAGACTGTCCGACGGCATCTCCATACTGAACACCAGGGTCGGTTTGTCCTGGCTCAACATGGCCGCTTCGACGAAGTTCAGCGCCAGAGCGGTCTTCCCCATGGAAGGACGGGCGGCGAGGATGATGAGTTCACCGGGCTGCCAGCCGGAGGTACGCTGATCCAGCTCGGTCAGCCCGGAGCTGAGGCCGGTGAGGTCGCCCTCCGACTTGAACAGCTCATCGATGCGCTCGACGGTCTTTTTCAGCAGCGTGTCGACACCAACAAAACCGCCCTCTTTGGCGCGGCCCTCGGCGATTTCCGCCACCCGGCGCTCGGCCATTTGCAGCAGGTCTGCGGAGCCGAGACCACCAGGGTTGAAGCTGGTGCGACTGATTTCGCCGGCGGCAGCGATCAACTGGCGCAGCATGGAGCGCTCGCGCACGATCTTGGCGTAGGCGACGATGTTCGCAGCAGAGGGGGTATTTTCCGCGAGTTCGGCGAGATACGCCGGGCCACCCACTTCCGCCAGCAGGTCGCGGGTGGCGAGGCCTTCGGCGAGGGTGACGATATCCAGTGGCTGCTCGCCACCGGAGGTCTCCAGCATGACACCGAAGATGACCCGGTGGCTGGCGACGAAGAAATCTTCCGCACTCAGCTGCTCCGCCACCGCATCCAGGCGGCTGGCATCCAGCATCAGGCCGCCCAGCACCGACTGCTCCGCCTCGACCGAGTGCGGCAGTGGCGAGCTGGCAGAGGTTTCCTGGGCTTCGTCTTCGTGGGGAGCGTATTCGTTCATCTTCGGCTTTATATTCGATGGCCCGGGCAGGTCTCGCAGACCAAGACCTTTTACCGGGCTAAAAACAAATCAGGCGCTGGACCCTCCGCATCGACCGAATGATCGACGGGGAAAATCCAGCGCCTGATTGTAGCGCGCCTGGGCCGGAAACGGGCAATCCCATTTCCACCCCAGCGCGCTAGGCGTTTCAGCGTTAGCAGAAGCTTATTCGGCCTCTACAACAACCTTAACGGTGCTGATCACGTCGGCGTGCAGCTGTACGTCTACGTCGTACTCGCCCACTTCGCGCAGCGCGCCTTCCGGCAGCTTCACTTCCGCTTTTTCAACGGCAACGCCAGCAGCGGTGATCGCGTCGGCGATGTCGCGCGTGCCGATAGAGCCGAACAGTTTGCCTTCGTCGCCAGCGTTGGCGGCGATGGTCACAACCAGGTCAGCCAGCTTGGTCGCGCGGCTTTCAGCTTCGCTTACTTTCGCAGCGGCCGCTGCTTCCAGTTCAGCGCGCTTGGCTTCGAACTCAGCAACGTTTGCTGCGTTGGCCAGCACCGCTTTACCGGTAGGCAGCAGGAAGTTGCGGCCGAAACCGGCTTTTACTTCAACGCGGTCACCCACGTTACCCAGTTTGCCTACTTTGTCGAGCAGAATAACTTCCATCTCGGAACCCTCAGTTTCAGTTCATGTGCGCCGCTCAGCGTTTATTGCTTGAGCGCGCGCGAATATCAATCCAGCTATCGATCAGTGCCAGTCCACACAGGAAACCGGCCAGTGGCAGTGCCGCGATCACCAACATGACGTACATGGCGACCAGTGGACCGCGCCCCCAGCCTCTCTGGGCTACCAGCCAGTGGATCAGGCAGATGCCCGCCACCATGATGGGGAAAGCAGCAACCGCACCCCAGAACACAAAGTGTTCGCTGACCAGGCAGTAAATCCACAACAGCATACCGGCTGCGGCGATCGGCAGGGGCATTCGCAGCCCGTGCATCTCTTCCCGCAAACCGCCGGGGTTGTACAGCAGCGCCTGCCACCAGCGACCGAGCAACAGCGACAGCATGGCGCTGATCACCGATACCCAGGTCAGGTATCCGGTGGCCTGCGCTTCACTGGCAAATGCTTTGCTCAGCTGCTGGGCCTCCGGGGTACTGGCGCCGCCAGCGGCCTCGTTGACCGCGGCGATCAGATTCCCCAGCACCCCCCCGGTCACCTGTGAGGTAACCAGGATGCCCGCTGCCGTCACTGCGGTCAGTGCCACCAGCGCCCAACTCCATGTGCGGGCAGTTCGCAACACCATTGCGCCGGCCAGCACCCCCACAAAGTGGGTGATGGCCATACCGGCCATCAGTGGCGACATATAGCCGGCACCGGCGGCGGCCACAATCGGCAACAGCGCCCAGGCCAGAACAAACAGGCCGTCGCCATTGCCGCGGCGTAACCCCACCAGCGCAAGCACTGCGGGGCTGATCAACGGGATACCCACCAGGGTGAGGATCACCGCGCGCACGCGCGATCGCATGGCAAATTCAGCGATAGCGCGCACTAGATAGCTTCTCTTTTACAACAAACCGTACGAAGCACTTAGGCTTCGTGGCTGTCCGTGTACGGCAGCAGCGCAATGTAACGCGCGCGCTTGACCGCGGTGGCCAGCTGACGCTGATACTTGGCTTTGGTGCCAGTGATACGGCTCGGTACGATTTTGCCAGTTTCAGAAACGTAGGCTTTCAGGGTATCGAGATCTTTGTAATCGATACGCTTGGTGCCTTCGGCGGTGAAACGGCAGAACTTACGACGACGGAAAAAACGTGCCATCTGACTATCCCCTTACTCTTCGTCTTCAGTGGTGTCGGAAGACTTGGCTTCCTCGGCGCCTTCGGAAGAAGAATCTTCACGGTCGGCGCGCTCGCGACGCTCAGAGCGTTCTGCGCGCGCAGCTTTGCGCTCGCGGGACTCTTTCTCAGCCTTCATGATCGGGCTTTCTTCGGTGATGGCTTCGTCTTCGCGGATCACCAGATTGCGCAGCACGGCGTCGTTGTACTTGAAGTTGGTGGTCAGTTCGGCCAGCGCTTCTTCAGTACACTCAACATTCATCAGAATGTAGTGCGCCTTGTGGATCTTGTTGATCGGGTAAGCCAGACGGCGGCGGCCCCAGTCTTCCAGACGGTGAACGTCGCCACCGCTTTCTTTGATGGTCGCAGTGTAACGCTCGACCATGCCGGCGACCTGCTCGCTCTGGTCCGGGTGAACCAGGAATACAATTTCGTAATGACGCATTTTAGCTCCTTACGGGTTAACACAGCCTCCCGGCTTGCCGCGGTAAAACAACCGCCGCCGCCCAGTGAGGCAAGGAGTACGCAACAGCAGCCCGGATGGGGCTATTGCGGGCGGCGTATTCTATGCGCCCCGCAAACTGGTTGCAAGTTGAACAGTGCACGGGGTACCCGGCTGTGCAGACCAGCCAGTCACCACATTGGAGCCGCGGAATTATTTTGAAATTTACATTGAGGGGAATGTGCCCGGAGGCGTCATACAGGCATAGGTCGCAAAAACAACTAAGAAGCCAGACCCTGAACTGATACCCAGAAACAATAACAATAATCTCCAGGGACCGAAGAATAACAAACGGGATAACACCGTAGAGGGGCTCCAGGGCCCCTCCATTTTTTTGCACTCCTCTTAAGCGCCTTTAAGCGCGCTAACCGCCCGCGGCTACTTCCGCCTGATCAGAACACGTAACTGACTCCAAGGCTTAACTCAGTCTTGTCGTAATCGTACAGTTCCCGGTTTTCCTGATTGTCGATACTCATCAGCTTGCCATCGAGACTGAAGCGCGGGGTCAGGCGGTAGCGGGTGGACACCCAGGTTTTGATGCGATCGGACTCCCGCTCGTACTCCAGCACATTGCCACTGTCGTCTACCACGCGGTTTAGCCCGTCATACACGCTGTAGCGGTACTCGATTCCCGCGCGCAGTTCCCAGCGGCTCAGAAAGCGCCAGCGCACATCGCTGCCAAAAGCGTGCCGTACCGGGGAGTAGCTGTAGTAATCCTCTGCCGCCTGCTGCAGATCCTCGCGGTCGTTGGTGTCGTACAGGTAGTAGGCACCCCAATCGGCGCCCCAACCTGCAACAGAGATCTCGCGACGCGCGCGGGCAGAAAAGCGCTGGCGCCAGCCGTCCAGATAGCTGTAGTTCTCACCACCGGCGTAGTAGGCCGGGATATACGACAACTGCACGCTGGTCGCGCCGAAATCCCGATTCGCGCGGGCGATCAATTGCAACTGCTGGCTGACCCGCTCACCACCCAAAGTCACCCGCTCAACGCCACTGCCCGCCTCCAGGCCCCAGCCATTCCGGCGCAGGTCGCGAATCAACGAGGTGCTGAGACTGCCCAGGTTCAGACTGTCCAGCTCGCTGTAACGACGGGTGAAGCCGTACCCCTGCAGGCGCCAGCCATCGTCCTCCGTCCCGGCCAGACGATACTGCCCCCAGCCGAACAGCTCGAAGAAGCTGTCCTCTCCCACCGCGTCGTCACCCAGTAACTCCGTTTTTACTGCATAGGGATTACCGTCCTGACCGCCATTGATACTGGCCATGGCCAACCAGGGGCGCGATTGGGCGGCGGGCTCGGCAACCGGGCTGCCCAACTGCAGAGCCGCCAGTCGCTGTAACTTTGGCGAGCCGGCACGCTCACTCACTCGGCGAAAATACTTCGCTGCCAGCATCTGGTCGCCCTGGCGCTGCGCCACCAGCCCCAGATTGTATTCCGCCAGGTCGCGCCATTGCGGCTCTGGCACCAGCTGCCAGAAATAGTCAGACGCTTCCGAATAGCGGCCCAGTTTGAACAGGGTGACACCCAGGTTGAATTTCAACTTGGCGCTGTCGTCCCCACCCCGCTCCGCCTGCCGGAACAGCGTCAGCGCCTGCGGATAATCGCCGCGCTTGAAGGCGCCGGTGGCCGACGGCAGCTCTTCGGCGGCCAGCCGCGCCGGGCCGAATATTGAAACCGCGATCAGTGCGGTGATAAGAAAAAACAGTTGGATAAAGTTGCGCATTCCCTGCCTCGTTACCTGACTTCCCTGCGGGGGGAGTTTTTGCCTCGTCAAATAGCATCGGCCCGGGTCGCATCCTGCGCGCCCGGGCCTGTTTTGGTAACGACCCTTTATCCCCCGGTGCCCTCTGCGGCATCACTCGCGTCACTGGCAACATTGCCCCGCAGAGAGTCCAGCAGGGCATCCACATCCCCCATGCTGTCTCCCATACTGCCGCGCGCCTCCTCGGGCAGGGCGCCGAGAATATCCTGCATCATCTGCTCGATCATGCCCTGCATTTCCGCATTGGTGAGCCCATTCTTCAGCGCCTCTTCCACCGCCTCGCGGGCAGACTCCACCGCCTGCTGCGCCTGTTCATTGGCGGCCAGCGCCGAGTTCTGCGCATTGGCCATCAGCTCCCCGCGGCGTTCAGCTATTTCTGCCAGCATCGCCTCGCTACTTGCTGCGCCCTCGCCATTGAGTGCGGCGCTGCCCGGCTGCGCTTCGCGCATGGCTTTTATCGCCGCCAGGGCGGCCGCCAGCTTCTGCTCGGCGATCTCACGTACCTCTTCTGGCAGCTCGATATTGTTGAGCAGATCCTGGGCGCTCTCGGCGTCTTCTACTACCTGCAGGGTGATATCCAGGTCAGCCATTTCCGCGGCGTCCGCAGCCGCCTGCAGATCTGCCTCGGTTGCCATGTCCTGTTGCGCCCAGCCGACAGAAGAGAGCGGCAGACAAGCTGTGAAAATGGCCGCGCACAGTAGCTTTTTGTTGAACAGGGGGTTGCTGGCACCAGATTGAATCTTTGACATAGTCCTTTACCTCAATCGAACAAGAGAATGGATGAAAAATTAAGATCAGAGTTGTGTCATGGGTTGATTGGCCGGTCCCTGAGTCGCCGGCGGTATCGCGTAGCGCAGGGTTTTTCTCGCCCCGCGGTACTCCACTTCTACGGTCAGTTGCCCAACAGGCTCCTGCCCGGGTGCGGAATTTACCTGCAGTGGCAAAGTAATCTGGTTGGCACCGGCAGAAATATCCGCCTGCCACTCCAGCTGATTTACATCGGCATATCCCTGGATACGGGTATTCGCCGGCAGCAGTACGCGGATGGTTGCGCCTTCCAGTGCAGCGGGGCTGTCTAGGCGTACATGCAGCGGCCGGATTGCGGCGGGCTCAATAGCCTCGGAAACTTCCGCTGTTATTTCCGCAGGCCGGTCAGTATTGGTCAGTAGTGGCGCCAGCCATAAGCCGAGCAGCAGGCTTGCGGCCATGGCGGCGGGCAGCATGATTCGATTTTGCGCCACTGCCTGCGGTTTATCTTCTGTCTGCACACGAGCGAGCATCCGCGACTCAAAATCCTTTCCGGGATCCGGAACCGGCAATTCACGGAGGGCACGCCGCAATTGCTCATTGGATAGCTTTGTACTGGATAGTTTTGTGTCCATGATTCACTCCTGAGTCCTGAGACTTACACCCGCGTCGTCTTTAAACCGACTTCTTCATTACTCGGCGAAAAGTCTCCCAGCAGCAGGCGCAATTTTTTGCGCGCCCGGTGCAACCGCGACTTCACCGTGCCGGCCTGCAGCGTGAGGATTTCAGCAACCTCTTCGGCGGTATATCCCTCGACATCGTGCAGCACCACCACATCCCGCCAGCCTTCCGGCAGTGCGGACAGCGCCACAGTCAGGCTGCGCTGCAAATCCAGGCGGGTGAAATCGCAGGGCCCGGAAGAGGCGACGGTGTGGATTCCCAGCACCTCGCCTTCATCATCGTCCTGATACAAGCGCACCCGTTCATCGATCGGAGACGCGCAGCGGCGGCGGTACTGATCCACGTATTTGCGGTACAGTACTTTTGCCAGCCAGGGACCCAGCTTCTCAACCGCGTCCAATTCATCCAGCCGAGGCAACAGCCCGAGCATCAGGTCCTGCACCAGATCTTCCGCTTCCTGCGCACAACCGCTCAGGCGATACGCCACGCGATGCAGCTGACGCAGATGGGGAAACACCAGCGCGACAAAGCGATCTTCCCGCGCGCGCTGTCGATTCAGAAACCAGGCCTTCACTACCGCACTCCCTTGCCCCGGAGCCGGCGACTGCCATTTGCCGGCTTGTGCACTCTTACACGAAGCGGAAAGCCAAAAGGTTCCCGCCAGAACGAAAAAAATTAAAAAACGAAAAGTCAGAAAAAATTAAAGCAGCTGCAGGCAAGCGGGATGACTGGCTGGGCGTGGCACAGGTCTCAAATAACGCTGAATACAGGAAGTGGCCTGCCAATCTTTTTTCGGCGGACAGAAGTGGCACGGAGAGAGCGGGAATTCAGCAGGCTGCGAGAAAATACAGGCGCAAAAAAAGCCGGGCGGAAATTCCGGCCGGCTTGCTGTTGGCATTTCTAAGAGCGGATCAACCGGTGCGCTGACGCACCGCTTCAAATAGACATACGCCGGTGGCCACCGAGACATTTAGGCTGCTCACTTCGCCGGCCATGGGGATTTTGATCAGGTGATCGCAATTCTCCCGGGTCAGTCTCCGCAGACCCGGGCCTTCGGCCCCCATTACCAGGGCCAGCGGACCGGTGAGGGAGGTTTGATAGAGGTCCTGCTCTGCCTCTCCCGCCGCACCATAAAGCCAGACACCGGCCTGCTGCAGCATCTGCAGGCAGCGGGCCAGATTGGTAACGGTGATAAATGGCAGCACTTCGGCGGCGCCACAGGCGACCTTGCGTGCGATGGGTGTGAGGCCGGCGGCCTTGTCCTTGGGAGCAATCACTGCGTGTACACCGGCGGCTTCCGCGGAGCGCAGACAGGCGCCAAGGTTGTGCGGATCGGTCACGCCGTCGAGAATCAGCAGAAACGGAGCTTCCCCTTTCTCATCCAATTCTTTCAGCAGCGATTTGAGAAACTGCTCATCGTAGACTTTGGTGTCGCCCACACAGATGGCCACCGCGCCCTGATGGTTGCCGTCGTCACCTATTTTTTCATCCAGGGCCTTGCGGTCGACGTAGCGAATGACAATTTCATTCTGCTCCGCCTGGCGGATGATCTTCTGTAATTTCTGATCGCGACGCCCGCGCAGCAACAGCAGTTCCTGTACCTGCTGGGGCGAGCTTTTCAGCAGTGCCTGCACCGCGTGCAGGCCGTATACCAATTGTTGTGTCACCGATTATTTCTTCCCACCGGGCTTTTTCGCCAGTTTTTTCTTGAGCTTTTTCTTCGCCGCCTTTTTCGCCGCGCGGTTTTTGGCTTCTGCTTTATCCGCCTTCTGCGCGGCCTTGCGTGCAGCTACTGCCGGGCGCTTGCCGCCTTTTCTCGGCGGGGTCTTTTTTGGCCGGCGCTTTTTCGGCGCATCTTCTTCGGTGATGGGGTTTGCGCCTTCCGCTTCGCTCACAATCTCTTCCGACGGAGGAACCACTTCCGCGGTATCGCTGCCGACCTTGCGCTTGCGAATAGGGCGCGGCTCATCTGCTCCACCTTCGGCGGCTTTTTTCTTCAGACCGGCGCCCCAGGGATTGGTCTTCTGTTCTTCCGAACTGAAATCGGACTTGCCGCGGCGCTTGCGCTCCTGCTGGAATTCCACCGCCATTTCCATGGCGCGACCGCTGACCTGGGTCGACTCCTCACCGGCGCGGGATTTTTTCGCAACCTTGTCTTTCTTGGTTGCGGGGGCGCTGTGCTCGGTACTGCTGGCACTCATTGCTTTCTTCTCAATCTTGCTGTCGCCTTTGACGGCGGATTTCTTTTCGGCCTTTTTGTCGGCCTTCTTATCCGCTTTAGGCTTTCTGTACTTTGGTGTCTGGTAACTGGGGCGCGGGTGCAACTCCACAAAGGAGAAATCCACCTTGCGCTCTTCCAGATCGACCCGCGCCACGTGTACGGTAACACCGTCACCGAGATGGAAGCGGGTGCCGCTGCGCTCGCCGACCAGACGCTGCTGGGCCTGTTCGAACTGGTAGTAATCCTTGGGCAGGGCAGTGACGTGAATCAGGCCTTCCACGTAGAGGTCGTCCAGCTCCACAAAAAGGCCAAAGCCGGTCACCGCGCTGATCACGCCGCGATAGACCTCGCCCACGTGATCCTGCAGATATTCACACTTGAGCCAGCTCGTTACATCGCGGGTGGCGTCGTCGGCGCGGCGCTCGGTCATGGAGCAGTGTTCGCCCAGCTCCACCATGGCGACGGTGCTGTAGGGCAGGATTTCTTCCCGCTCCAGCGCGTGGGCGCCAGGTGCCTGGCGCACCTTTTTCACTACCGCCGGCGGATTGGCACTGCCATTGCGGATCAGCCAGCGCAGGCCGCGGTGCAACAACAGGTCCGGGTAACGTCGAATCGGCGAGGTGAAGTGTGCATAGGCGCGGTAATCCAGGCCGAAGTGACCGCGGTTTTCCGGCTGGTACACCGCCTGGTTCATCGAACGCAGCAGCATGGTCTGGATAATGTGGAAATCCGGGCGTCCATCCACCTGTGAAAGCAGCACCTGGTAATCACTCGGCTGCGGTTCGCTGCCGCCTTCGAGGCGCAGCCCCAGCTCTCCCAGGTATTCGCGCAGGTTTTCCAAACGCTCGGTCTTGGGAACATCGTGCACCCGGTACAGGGCCGGAAGCTCTGCCAGTTCCATCAGCTCCGCCGCACACACGTTGGCGGCGAGCATGCACTCCTCGATCATCTTGTGCGCGTCGTTGCGCTGCACCGGCACAATGCGCTCGATCTTACGCGTGGCGTCAAAAATGATTCGGGTTTCGGTGGTCTCAAAATCGATAGCGCCGCGGCGATCGCGGGCACCGCGCAGGGCGGTGTACAGATCGTGCAGATTGTCGATATGCGGAGTCAGCGCGGCAAACTGTTTGCGGATGCCGCTGTTGCGATCGTCCCGCTCCGCAACGATTTCACCGACCTGGGTGTAGGTGAAGCGCGCGTGGCTGCGCATCACGCCTTCCAGGAACTGGTAGCTCTGGATGGTGCCGGACTGGTCGATGTGCATTTCGCACACCATGCACAGGCGATCCACTTCCGGGTTCAGGGAGCAGAGGCCATTGGAGAGTTTTTCCGGCAGCATGGGCACAACAAAATCCGGGAAATATACGGAATTGCCGCGCTGGTGCGCTTCCACATCCAGGGGTGTGTTGACCTGTACGTAGTGGGATACGTCGGCGATGGCTACCAACAGCTTCCAGTTGCCATCCGGCTGCACCTCGCAATACACCGCATCGTCAAAGTCCCGCGCATCTTCCCCATCAATGGTGACCAGCGGCAGCTGGCGCAGGTCAATACGCGCGGTCTTGTCTTCTTCCAGCACCTCGTCGGCAATGCCATCGACTTGCGCGAGCACTGCCGCGGGCCAGGTGTGGGGGATACCGTAATTGCGAATGGCAACGTCGATTTCCATCCCCGGCGCCAGGTGGTCGCCGAGCACTTCCGCCACTTCGCCCTGGGGCAGGTTGTTGCGGCCGGGCTGGGTGGTGATATCCACCACTACATACTGGCCGCTCTGGGCGTCAGCACACTTGCCTTCCGGCACAAGCACGTCGAGGGTCAGGCGGGGGTTGTCCGGGCGCACAAAGCAAATGCCGTCTTCGCGGTAAATCCGCCCGGCCAGTTGCTGGGTATTGTGCTTGATCACCCGCACCACCGCGCCTTCGCGCTTGCCGCGGAAACCGCCGGGGGTTTCCCGCACCAGCACCTCGTCGCCGTCGAAGACCTTGCGCATCTGGCGGTGGGACAGGAACAGGTCGTCGCTGCCATCGCCGGGGGATACAAAGCCGAAGCCATCGCGGTGACCGATCACGCGCCCGCGTACCAGGCTCATCTTGTCGAGCACGCCGAAATCGCCGTCGCGATTGCTGGCAATCTGGCCGTCGCGGCTCATGGCGATCAGGCGGCGGCGCACGCCCTCGCGACGGTCTTCGTCGTCGATGGACAGAAGGTCCGCCACTGCTTCCCAGGCCACTGGGCCCGGCTGCTGCTCCAGCACGTCGAGCAGAAACTCGCGGCTGGGAACGGGTTTTTCGTACTTCTCCGCCTCGCGCTGGGCGTGAGGGTCATTTTCCATTGCGGAGGGATTGTCTTTTTCTTGCGTCAAAACTGCTTCCATTGTTCTGCGATTGACCGCGCGGTCCGCGCAGCCCCGGGATTCATCCGGCGCAGGGGGTGTGAATGGGTGCAACGGTCGGGCCCGAGCTCTTTGGGTTGGGGAAAGCTGGGGCGGGCGATTGGAGTGGCGAGTGCCAAAAAGTGGCGTGGGCCACTGGAAATGTTGCACATTGCCGCGAGTATAAGCGATTTGAAGCCCAATTCCCGCGTTGATTTGTGCTTTCCACCCAGGAAATGCGCGGAAAAGACGCGCAAGCCGTTGATTGGCTGACAAATTTTGGCAACAGAGAGGCCATAAAAAGCGTTGACACCCCCGAGGGGAATCACTATAGTGCGCGTCCTCAACGGAGCACACCGTTGAATTGCCCAGGTGGCGGAATTGGTAGACGCGCTAGCTTCAGGTGCTAGTGGCCTTACGGTCGTGGAAGTTCAAGTCTTCTCCTGGGCACCATCTTTAAAAAAGGGGCCGACTCGCAAGAGTCGGCCCCTTTTTGTTTCCCCCCGACTACACGAACGGCGACCCAATTAAGGTTGGGAAATACGCTGCTGCACGGGCGAAGGTGGCGATGCCGGGCACAGCCTTGCGAGACCTTCAAAAACATGGATGTTTTTGCAGAGCCCCCAGGGATGGGTGCACGGCGTGTCTCGCAAGGCTGTGCCCGGTAGCGACACCGCCACCAGGCAAGACCGAAAGCTTACCCCGTATTCCGCATACCCGCCGCAATACCCGCAATCGTCACCATCAGAGCGCTTTCCAGCACCGGATCTTCCTCACGGGTGCGCAGACGCGCCATCAGTTCCGCCTGCAGCAGGTGCAGCGGATCGGTATAAGGATCGCGCACGCGGATGGACCAGCGCATGACCGGGTTGTTATCCAGCAAGCTTTCGCGGCCGGTGAGCTCGCTCAGCGCGGCAACGGTGCGAGCGAGGCGGCTGCGCAGTTCGACGCCCAGGCGCTGCAGTTCGGCATCGTCGGTGAGGCGCTCTTCGTACCACAGGGCGACGCGGGGATCGGATTTGGCCAATACCATTTCCAGCATATCTACCACGGTCTGGAAGAAAGGCCACTGCTCACTCATGGCGCGCAGAGTGTCGGGAGCATTTTCCAGGCCGGTCTCCAATGCAGCGCCGGTGCCCAGCCAGGCGGGAAGCATCAGGCGCATCTGGGTCCAGGCGAATACCCACGGAATGGCGCGCAGGGTTTCCACACCACCGCCGGGCTTGCGGCGCGCGGGGCGGCTGCCGAGGGCCAGGCGGCTCAGCTCGGTTTCCGGGGTCACGGTGCGCAGGTAGGAAACCAGCGCCGGGTCGTCGCGCACCACTTCGCGGTAGGCGCGTACGGAGGCCTGGGTCAGGCGATCCATTTCCGCGCGCCACTCCGGACGCGGCTCCGCCGGTGGCAACAGGGTCGCCTCCAGGGTGGCGGCGATGTACTGCTCCAGATTGTAGGCGGCCACGGACGGGCGGCCGTATTTGAAGCGGATCATCTCACCCTGCTCGGTCACGCGAATGCGGCCGGCCACGGATCCCGGCGGCTGGGACATCAGCGCCATGCGGGTGGGCGAGCCACCGCGGGAAATGGAACCGCCGCGACCGTGGAACAGGGTCAACGGAATACCGTGCTCTTTAAAGATTCCAGTCAGCGCTTCCTGAGCACGGAACTGTGCCCAGGCCGCACCCAGGAAGCCGGCGTCCTTGGCGGAATCGGAGTAACCGATCATCACTTCCTGGCCACCCTTGACCCGCTCGCGGTAGAAAGGAATCTCCAGCAGCGCGCTCATGGTGTCGAAGGCGTTGTTCAGGTCATCCAGGGTCTCGAACAGCGGCACCACGCGCATGGGGTCCTGCACACCGGCAATTTTCTGCAGCAGCATGACCGCTAGTACGTCTGAAGACGTGCGGGCCATGGAAATGACATAGGCGCCGAGACCTTCCGGACCCTGCTCGGCGATCACCTTGCAGGTATCCAGCACTTCGCGCACTTCGTCGGTACAGAATTCGCTGCGATAGAAGGCGCCGTTGATCAGCGGGCGGCGGCTTTCCAACTCCGCCAGCAGGAATTTCTGCTTTACCTTCTCACCCCATTCGGCGTAGCTGCCCAGATCCAGGAAGCGGGTGATGGCGTCGATCACCATGGCGTGACGGGTGGACTCCTGGCGCACGTCCAGTTTGAGCAGGGTAATACCGAAGCCGTTGAGGCGGCGCAGGGTGTCTTTCAGCTGGCCATCGGCGATGGCGGCAAGACCGACTTCGCGCAGGGAGCGATCGATCAGGCTCAATTCCTGATACAACTCGCCGCTGGTGGTGTAGACCTCACCCTGCGGCTCGGATGCCCCATTTACGCGAGCCTCCATCAGCGCGCGGGTGTTGCGCAGACGGTCGCGCACCTCGCGCAGAATCAGCCGGTAGGGCTCCTGGCTATCTCCGGTGCGGGCCAGCAGTTCGTCGCTGGCGCGGTGCATGGACAGATCGGCAAGCAGGTTTTCCACATCCCGCAGATACAGGTCGGCGGCCATCCAGCGGGCCAGGGTCAGCACCTGACGGGTCACCTTGGCAGTGACATTGGGGTTGCCATCGCGGTCGCCACCCATCCAGGAGGCAAAGCGGATCGGCACCCAGTCCGCCGGCAGCGGCTCCAGGCCAGCCAGAGCCAGCTCGTTTTCAATCTCGCGCATGCCCTGGGGAACCGCTTCCCACAGGGACTGTTCGATGGTGGCGAAACCCCACTTGGCCTCATCGACCGGGGTCGGGCGCTCGCGGCGGATTTCATCAGTGCACCAGGCGGACAGAATCTGCTCACGCAGCAGGCGGCGCAGGCGCTCGGCCTCTTCCGGGGTGCAGTCGGGGCGGTCGAGACCGGTCAGCAGGTCCGCCATCTGATCGTATTTGCGGATCAGGGTGCGGCGGGTAACTTCTGTGGGGTGGGCGGTGAGCACCAGCTCCACGGACAGGTCGGACAACACCTGGCGAATCTGCTCCGGGTCCACGTTGGCCTTTTTCAGCTCTTCCAACACCTGGCGCAGACCGCGGTCGGTATCCGGGTCGCCGGGAAAGCGCTCGTGCTGGCGGCGCAGGCGCTCGCGGTGGCGTAGGTCGGCAATATTGGCCAGATTTAGGAACTGGCTGAAGGCCCGCGCCACTTCGAGCAGAGTCTCGTCATCCAGAGGATCCAGCAGCTCCCGTAGTTTACC
The DNA here is from genome assembly GCF_056160765.1 of Microbulbifer sp. ABE4_465. Classification (NCBI taxonomy): domain Bacteria; kingdom Pseudomonadati; phylum Pseudomonadota; class Gammaproteobacteria; order Cellvibrionales; family Microbulbiferaceae; genus Microbulbifer; species Microbulbifer sp. ABE4_465. Next base: position 501 of record NZ_JBSWXV010000002.1, on the reverse strand, counting down.
TACAGGCATCTCGCCGTGACTGCGGCTCTCGACCGCAACCTGGCGAATGGTCTCCACAGTATCGAATAATGCATCGCCGGCCTGGCCGCGCAACACGCTTCCAAGCTCCTCGCCCAACAGGCGAACATCTTCCCTCAAGGGTGCATTCTGATCTTGATCCACGGATTTATTCTCCCCTACCGGATTACTTATCGGATGCATTCTCACATATTTCCGGCCCGATTTTGATGCCCGCTATCGAATTCTTGTAAAAAAACTACAAAATCAACCCCTGAAAAACAAGCCTGCTCCGTGGCCGCCAACAGAATTCGAGGCAGGAATACCCGATGCGGATTTACCGGTCACACAGGACAATTGACACCCCGCAGGAAATGGCTATAGTGCGCAACCTCAACAGCGCACTGCGCTGCTTGCCCAGGTGGCGGAATTGGTAGACGCGCTAGCTTCAGGTGCTAGTGGCCTTACGGTCGTGGAAGTTCAAGTCTTCTCCTGGGCACCATC